>NZ_JBEZUP010000001.1:0-579739 GCF_040636485.1 Streptomyces sp. NPDC038707 | reverse complement strand
CTCGACAGTGGGGGGGATCAACGCGGATGTTGAGGCATGACGAGTACTGGCGGGAACACGTCTGGATTCACGCCCGGTGGATTCCGCGCCGGGGCGGCGCCCTGCCGTCAGGCGGTCTGCCGGACCGGCTCGCCGACCGGCGTCCGGTCCTCGAGCGTGCTGAGGAAGGACTGGGCCCAGTGCCCCACGTCGTGGGTGAGCACCTGGGCGCGCAGCGCGCTCATCCGGCGGCCGGCCTCGGCCCGGCTCATGGTCAGGGCCTTCTCCAGGCCCGACTTCACCTCCTCCAGGTGGTAGGGATTGACCTGGACGGCGCTGGTCAGTTCGGCCGCGGCGCCCGCGAACTCGCTGAGCACCAGGGCGCCTTGCAGGTCGTGCCGGCAGGCGACGTACTCCTTGGCGACGAGGTTCATCCCGTCCCGCAAGGGGGTGACGAGCATGACGTCGGCCGCGCGGTACAGGGCGGCGAGTTCCTCGCGGCCGACCGAGGTGTGCAGGTAGTGCACGGCCGGATGGCCGACCCGGCCGAACTCGCCGTTGATCCGGCCGACGGTGCGTTCGATGTCCTCCCGCATGCGCAGGTAGTGCTCGACGCGTTCCCGGCTGGGTGTGGCGATCTGCACCATGGTGGTCGTCTCCGCGGTGACCCGGCCCTCGGCCAGCAGCTCGTGCAGCGCGCGCAGCCGGATGTCGATGCCCTTGGTGTAGTCGAGCCGGTCGACGCCGAGCACGATCTTGCGGGGGTTGCCCAGCTGCGCGCGGATCTGCTCCGCCCGCCGCCGGACGTCCTCGCGCCGGGCCAGCCGGTCGAGGTCGGCGGCGTCGATGGAGATGGGGAACGCGCCCACCTTCACGGTCCGCCGGCCGGCCGGGGACTCCGCGACGCTGAGGAGTCCGGGTTCGTCCCCGACGTCCGACACGGCGCGCTCCTCGCGCACTCCGGCCAGCCGCCGGGCGAGCCACTGGAAGTTGCGGGCGCCGCCCGGCCGGTGGAAGCCGATGAGGTCCGCGCCCAGCAGCCCCTCGATGAGCTGGGTGCGCCAGGGCACCTGCATGAACAGCTCGACAGGGGGAAACGGGATGTGCAGGAAGAAACCTATCTTCAGGTCGGGGCGCATCTCCCGGAGCATCGCGGGCACCAGCTGCAACTGGTAGTCCTGCACCCACACGGTGGCCCCGGGTCCGCTGATGTCGGCGGCGGCCTGGGCGAACTTGCGGTTGACGTGGACGTAGGCGTCCCACCAGCTGCGGCGGTAGCGGGGCGGCATGATCACGTCGTGGTACAGCGGCCACAGGGTCGCGTTGGAGAAGCCCTCGTAGAAGCCGTCGACCTCGTCGGCGGTCAACGCGACCGGGTACAGCAGCAGTCCGTCGTGCTGCCAGGCATGGGCCGGGGCGCCGGCCGACTCCGCGGTGCCGGGCCAGCCCACCCAGGCGCCCCGGTGGGTGCGCAGGAAGGGCTCCAGCGCGTTCACCAGGCCCCCGGGGCTGCGCCGCCAGCGTCGCGGGCCGCCGTCGGTGCCGGCCGCCTCCAGACTCACGGGCAGCCGGTTGGCCACCACGACGAGCCCGGCACCGGCCGCGGACGGCGCCGTGCCCTGCGGGGCCAGCGTCTGCTGTGCCGTGTCCATCGCCCGTGGCTTCATCGCCGGAAGTCGACGATGGTCTTGAGGTCGGTGGTGGAGCGGTAGTTCTCGAAGATGTCCACCAGACCGTCGTAGTCGTCGAACCGGTGCACGGTCGACAGCAGCGCCTTGCCGTTGACGACACCCGACCGCAGCATCTGCATGGCGGAGGCGATGACGTTCGCGCTCTTGTGCATCGGGAAGCTGGTGACGTCGAAGGGCGCCGAGCGGATGGTGATGCCCTTGGCGAGCATCAGCCAGGTGTCGAACTTCTGCATCTCCTGGGAGGCGCCGTAGAGGATGTAGCGTCCGCCGGCCTTGAGCTTGCGCATGGCGACGCGGCGCGGGTCCTTGTTCTCGTCGTCGACCTTGACGGTGGGCAGGGCGTCGAAGACGTAGTCGAAGGTGCCGTCCTCGACGGTCTCGATCAGCTCGTCGGGCAGGTAGGCCTTCTGCGAGAACTGGTCCTCGGCGAAGACGTTGCGAGCCGGGTTGTTGTCCACCGAGACCACGGAGTTGGGGGCCAGCAGGCGCCGGATGATGCTGCCCGCGATGACGCCGATCGGTCCGGTGCCCATGACGAGGACCCGGTCGCCGATGCGCGGCGGGTTGGACAGCACCGAGCGCAGCGCGCCGGTCACCGGCTCGATGAAGGAGGCCTCGAGGTCGCTCATGTCCTCGGGGATCTTCACGGCCGCCGCACGGCGGTCGTCGTTGAAGTTGCGGTCGGCGGCGAAGACGTCTTCCTTGACCTGGCCGGAGAAGATCGGCCGGACGGTGCGGTACTCGGCGAAGCCGCCGAAGTCCGTCTGTCCCCAGTACACGATCCGGTCGCCGATCCGGATGTCGGTGCCGCTGGCGTCGAAGTCCGGGCCTATGTCGACGATCTCGCCGAGGTACTCGTGCCCGAGGATCACCGGGTACTCGGAGGGGAAGAGGTGTCCTTCGAAGAAGGAGATGTCGGTCGAGCAGATCGACACGCAGCGCGTCTTCATCAGCAGTCCGTCCGCCGGGGTGGCGGGGATGGGCAGGTCGGCCAGCACCGTCTTGCGCGGGGCGAGGAGTTGCACGGCCTTCATCGTCTGCATGAGTCAGTCCTCGTCATGTGGTGGGACGTGGTGTCGGTCGGGCGTGCGGGCCCTGGGGGGCCGGCCGGGCGCCGGGGCGCCCGGCACCGGCCGCTGCGGGGTGGTGCGGGGAGGGTGCGGCTAGCGCCGCATCACGAGCGGTCCGCCGAGCAGGAACTGGCCGACCGTCTCGAAGTGCATCGAGGAGAGGGTGATGTGCTTGGTCGCCGAGTGGATGTCGCGGAAGCAGCGCTCCAGCCGGCTGGTGGCGTACACCGACGTGGCCCCGGCCAGGGTGAACAGCGAGTCCACCGCGGCCACGCTCTTCTCGGCGACCGTCGCGGCGGTGAGCCGCACCAGAGCGGTCAGTGCGTCGCCGCCGTCGGTCCCGTGCGCGGTCACCTGTGCCGCGGCGTGCGCGAGCAGGGTCTCCGCGATGTGCACCTCCGCCTGGGCGCGGGCCAGCTTCTCCTGGACCGTGTGGCTGGCGGCCAGGCTGCTGGACGCGCCGGTGGCGGTCTTGCGGGCGGCCAGCGCCTTGAAGTCGGCGAGGGCGTCCTGCGCCACACCGAGGGCGGTGGAGGCGGAGGTGAAGGGACCGAAGTCGTAGTAGCTGATCGGGTAGGCCCGGGAGGGGCGGTCGGCGGGCGGGCGGTGCATGGCCGTGCCGTCGACGGTGAACTCCTCGGGCACGTACACCTTGTCCACGCGGTAGTGGTTGCTGCCGGTGCCGCGCAGGCCGACGGTGTACCAGGTGTCGCGGATGTCGGCGTCGGAGCGCGGGATGAACAGCATGCGCACGGCCGGTCCGGCGGAGGTGCGGCGGACCTCGCCGCCGTCGGTGACGGGGGCGGCGCACACCAGCCAGTCCGCGTGGGCCGAGCCGCTGGCGAAGGCCCACTCTCCGGTCAGCAGATAGCCCCCGGCCACCGCCTCGGCCTGGCCGGAGGGGTTGACGCCGCCCACCACCAGGCCGTCGCTGTCCCGGAAGAGGGTGCGCGAGGTGCTGTCCGGCAGGTAGTCCGACAGCCGTCCGATGGCGCCCTGGACGCCCATCTGCCAGGCGATGGAGGCGTCGAGCCGGGCGAGCGCCTGGATGATGGCCGAGCCGGTCTCGATGGGCAGCTGCTCGCCGCCGAACTCCTTGGAGACCCACATGCGCGGGATGCCCAGATCGCGCAGCGCTTCGAACACCGGGCGGGGCGTGACCCGGTCCTGCTCGGCTCGCTGGCGGTTCTCCTCGATGACGGGCGCGATCTTCTCCACGCGCGCCAGCCAGTCCTGCGTCTGCTCGGAAGGCGGCGGGCGGAGTATGTCGGCTGCGGCGCCGGCTGAGCTCACGACAGTCTCCATTCGTAAGTACTACAACTTACGTACTAATGGGTACGCAAGTGGGCGGACGGTGAGTTCGGGGAACTGGGGTGCGGTCCGCGAACGCGAGGCCCTATCACGCGGATTCACGGTGATTCTTGGGGCTGGCCCTCGGCGAGGGCAACCTCGACTTGCGGAAGTCGCAGGGCGGATCGGGGCCCGTTCTCGCGCCGGTTCAGGCGCAGACGCTGTCGGGCGCGGTGAGGGCCATGGCACGGCCCCGCGCGGTCAGCCGGGTGAAGGCGTGCGCGGCGGAAGCCATCGTCATGTGGTGGTGCCAGCCGGGAAAGGACCGGCCCTCGAAGTCCTGTACGCCGACGTGGCCGAGGTCCCGGACGGCCGTCTCACCCGCGGCGGCGTGCCGGGCCAGGGCGAGCACCTCCTCCGCCCGCCAGTCGGCCAGGCTGGTGATCCAGTACCGTGCGCCGGGCCTGCCGACGCCTCCCGGACGGGCCAGGGCGCGGTAGACGCGCGGCCCGCCGGACGGTTCTCCCGCCCGTCCCGGCAGCCGTACCTCCCCGCAGTGGACGGCCAGCCGTTCGAGGCGGCCGGTGACGGCCTGGCGCACCACCACCTGTGGCTGGCGCAGATGGCTGCGTGCCATCAGCTCGCCCAGGCCGGTTGCCGGGGCCACGCCGTAGGCCGGCAGCACGGGCTCCGCCGCGTTCACCTCGCAGACGAAGTCCAGCCCGCGCCGTGCCAGCCCCTCCACGACCGCGCCCGCGTCGGCGGTGCGGCGCAGGTCGAGCGCCCACGGGATGCCCGACAGCGAGGGGTTGGCCGACACGTCCGCCGCGAAGTCCAGGATGTGTCTCCAGGCCGGACGAGCGGTGACGGACGCCGGGATGCGCGCCCGTAATCGGCGCTCCTTGTCCGCGCACCAGGACTCCTCCAGCAGCAGACTCCAGTTCACGGGCACACAGCCGATCTCGGCGGCCAGGAAAAGCCCCATCGCCAGCTGGCAGTTGACCGTCCGGCCCAGATCGGCGTCGAAGCGGCGGTGCACGCCCACGGAGTGCACACCGCGTTTGGGAATGGTCAGTTCGGCCACGGTCCAGGCTCGTGGCAGTCCCTGCGTGGCCACGGCCCGCGCCAGGCTGCGCCGGACCGGACTCCAGTCCCAGGGACTGGCGTTGATGAACTGCTGCAGCCCGTGGGCGGCGGCGGGAGCGGGTGAGACCGCCTTCGCCAGCCGCTGCAGCGTCTTCTTGCCTGGCACACTCAGCAGGGCGCCGAGATACGCATGAGCCCAGCGGCGCTGGTCGGCGCGCTGGAGTGGTTCGAAGACCTCCTCGACGAAGGTCCGGAGCTCATGAGTGTCGATCGAAGTTGCGCCTAAGGTGCCTGCCGGCATGTTGAAACCTCTCCCCCTGGCATCGGCCGCACCGCCGTGCGGTGCGGTGCTCGGTGCATATGCGCAATCAACCCCGAGACAAAATACCTTCTCAAACGTCAATTTCTGGGGAGCGGTTGACGACTTTCCAACCTCCCCCCGCCACCTGCGGGAACACACCCACGACCGGGCGGCCCCGGGCACACGGACCGGCGAGAAGGGCGTGCGGCCGGGCCGTGGCGCACCCCCGCCGGACCCCGCTCGCCACCGTCCGGCCGTGCCCGGGGGCGCACGCCCCGCTCCGGACCGGTGGCGCACAGCGTGACCGTTGGGCCGCGAGGGACGGAAGTGATCCGGCCAGCCGGCCGCGCTTCCCCGCACGACGGGGCCACCTTCCTTCCTGTGGAGCCGTAGCAAGCGGTGTCGGTTTCGGACAGCTCATCTCACTCCGCTTGTGGGCCCCGCAGCGTTAAGAAAGGATTTCTTGGGGGTGATTTGTCGATCCATTCCGGAGCACGAAGGGGCACCGTGATCAAGCAAGACAGAGCACGCAGGACTCATGAGTCACTGCTCGACGCGGCGGCGGGAGAGTTCGTCCGGCATGGGTACATGGGCGCGAATCTGCAGCGCGTGGCGCAGGAGGCCCATATGACGAAGGGCGCCCTGTACGCCCACTTCGCATCCAAGCGGCTGCTGGCCAAGGCGCTGACAGAGCCCTTCGAGCACACCTGGCAGGAACTGCTGACGCAGGTCGAACAGAGCGCCGCCGCGCCGATGGAGAAACTGCGCGTCCTCGCCGTCAGACTGGCCGAGCGGCTGCAGACGGATCTGCGTTTCCGTGCCGGGTTCCATCTGTGCAGCGAGGCCGCCCGCGCCCACGGCCGGCTGCCGCGGGTGGCCCAGGGCCTGTGCGGCACGGTCGCGACCCTCATGGCCGAGGCCCGGCAACAGGGGCAGTCGGCCGGGGCACAGGACCCGGAGCGGCTGGGCAAGCTGCTGCTGGCCCTGATGTTCGGGGTCTACTACTCGACGCCGGAATGCCGGATGGACCGCTTCAGCGAACTCCTGTGCACGGTCTGGTGGCAGGCGCTGGGCAATGACCAGCCCGCCCGGCCCGTCCGGCAGCAGGACGTGCCCGCGCCCTGCCATCAGGGCTAGCTAGCGGCACGGTCGATGGGGACGGGGGACCGCCGGGAGCCGCGCGCACGGTGCGCGTCGGCCGTGCGCGCGACCGCACTCCGGGAGCCGGCCGGCGAGATCCGCCGCGCGCTCCCCGGGCGGCCGGACCGCACCGGGCCGGCGACGCCGTTCTGTATGCAGTCGGGTCGGGCCCGCCGCCACCCGCACACTTGAACAAGCAAGACGCCGTTCGTGGCGCCGACCTGACTCCGGAGGCCCGGTCCGGTATGCAGGTGACGGATTTCCGCCACATGGGAGTACATGGTTCACACAGATGGCTGTTACGCCGCCGCTCACCTCCTCACCCACGCGCCCCGCGCCCCCGTCCGGCCACGAGGCCCGGCCTCCTCGCGTGCCCGACGACACCGCTTGCCTCGGACGGCGAACCGCTCGCCTCGCGCACCGGTGCCGGCACCGCGCCGCACGGTCCGGGACAGCGGTCGGCATCATTCCGTTTCCGCGTCAGGGATCCGCGCACGTGCGCTACTCTGCATCCCGCTCATACACCCTCCCGGTCACGTATGTAGACGGTTGCACGCGTGTGGCCGCCGCCGACCCGGACCATCTGCTGAGAAGGTCTGTTCCGGGTGCATTCCGCCACGACGCGCTGTTGATCACCTACCAGACAAGGGAGGCCTTCGTGAAACTTCCCCGCAACCCCACCACGGGCCCCACCCCTGCCACCCGCTCCAAGGAACTCAAACAGGAACGCGCCATCCGGTCCCGGCACAACATCCTGCTGGCCGCCGCTCGTGCGTTCGCCGAACGGGGCTACCCGGCCGTAACCATGCATGACGTGGCCGAACTCTCAGGAATGACGAAAGGCGCCGTCTACTTCCACTTCACCAGCAAGGAGTGTCTGGCCGTCGCCGTCAGCGAGGAGTTCGCCAGGCGGCTGCCCGCCATCTCGGACGCCGTCGACCAACTGGCCCTGCCCCCGGTGGCCTCCGTGGCGGAACTGCTGCTGCGCACCGCCGCCGAGCTGCGCGACGAGCCGCTGATGCAGGCCGGGGCGCGGTTGCAGATCGAGCGGGGTCTGATCGACGCCGAACTCCCCCTGCCCTTCGAGGACTACACCGCGCTGATAGCCACCTGGCTGAAGGGCGCGCTGGCCGTGGGCGACCTGGAGCACGCGACGCCTCCCGAGCCGCTGGCCCGGGTCCTCGTCTCGGCGTTCTTCGGGGCGCAGTTGCTGTCCTGGATCGTCAGCGACCGGACGGACATCATCGAGCGCACCGTGGAGGTCCTGCACGCCGTCCTGCCCTGCACGAAGGACCCGCGGCACATCAGCCCGTACCTGCACGAGGCGGCCACGGCACGCAACCCCGCACCGGCGCGACCCCACAGCCGCGCGGGCCGCCCTCTCGCGTAGCCGGACTCCGGACCACGGCGCTCCCCCGCCGCGCCGGAGGTCCGCTCTATCCCGTGCGCAGATCGGCCGCCACCGGCCACGGCCCGGGCGCCGGCGGTGCGCTCGCGTCGGGGTGGTGCGCGGCCGGGCGGGCCGGCGCCGCCGGAACCCGGGGGCCGGCGCCTGCCGCGGGCGCGCGCCCGAGCCATTCGCGGTACGCCGGCGCCTCGTGCGCCACCGCCCAGTAGGCCTCCTCCAATTCCGGGTAGGCACCGTCCAGTTCCCCTTCCGTGCGGGCCGCGAGCAGCAGCCGTACCCCGATCGGGTCGCCCTCCAGGGGACGGATCGCGAGATCGGGACGCACCGGGGCGGTGGGCTGGCTGACCGTGACCACCTCGCCTATGGCGGCCAGCGAGTACGCGGTGAGGTAATCGCCGTGCAGCATCTCCGCACGCAGGCCCGCCGCGCGCAGCACCCGGCACAGGGCGTCCCACTCTCCGTCCACCGTGGAGTCGACCATCCAGCGGTCGCCGGCCAGGTCGGCGAGGCGCACCCGGGACAGGGACGCCGCCGGATGGTCCGCGGCGAGCGTGACGAACTGCGGTTCCCGCTCGACCAGCACCCGCAGGCACAGCCCGGGCGGCACGCGCAGCGGACTGCCCTCGACCTCGTGCACGAAGGCCATGTCGAGCCGGCCGGCCGCGACCATGCCCAGCAGCGCGTTGGCGGACACACTCATCTGCACGGTCGGCTCGATCCCCGGACGGCGGGCCCGCAGCAGCCGCAGCCAGCCCGGGATGGCCCGGCTCGCCGTGGCGCCGATCCGCAGCTGGAACCCGCCGTCGGCCCGGGCCGCCGCCGCCCTGGTGTCGGTGACGATCGCCGCGAACTCCGCGACCAGCGGCCTGGCCCGGCTGAGCACCGCGAGCCCCAGCGGGGTGGGCCGGCAGCCGGTGCGGGCGCGCACAAAGAGCTGGGCGCCGAGCGCGCGCTCGATCCGCCGTAGCTGGGTGCTCAACGAGGGCTGCGCCAGGCCCAGTTCCCGTGCCGCTCTGTGCAGGCTGCCGGTGTCGGCGATGGCGCAGAGCAGACGCAGATGCCTCACCTCCAACTCCATGCAGGGAGCGTAGGGCCGCACGGAGGACGACACCAGATGTTCAAGTGACAAGGAAGGACGCGGAAAGCGGACGAGCCGGGCGGTGATAGGCCGGAGCTATCCCCAAGTGCCATCATTCCCCGCCGCGTTGGCCTGCCTGAGACTCACTGGCAACCGATCGTTCAACCCCACAGGACGAGAAGGAGCCCCCCATGGCGTCGTTCCGAAGCAGCACCGGGTCGAAGGGCACCAGGAGACTCGTGGCCCTGGCACTCGGTCTCGGACTGGCCTCCGCCGCGCTCGGCACCGCGAGCCCGGCCGTCGCCCAGGCCCCCGCCGCGGCACCCGCCCGCGCTGCCGCCGGCTATGTGGCCGGCGCTGAGGACGCCGGCACCAAGGCGTTCTTCGACGCCGTACTGAAGTCGGTCGCCGAGCGGCAGGCCGAGCGGCCTTCCCTGCAGGCGGTGACCGTCTACTACAACGCCTCCCAGGCCCCGAGCTTCCGCACCCAGATATCGAGCGCCGCCTCGATATGGAACAGCTCCGTGTCCAACGTCAAGCTCCAGGCGACCTCGAGCGGCGGCGACTTCGCCTACTACGAGGGCAACGACTCACGCGGGTCCTACGCCTCCACCGACGGCCACGGCCGCGGCTACATCTTCCTGGACTACGCGCAGAACCAGCAGTACGACTCCATCCGCGTCACCGCCCACGAGACCGGCCATGTGCTGGGCCTGCCCGACCACTACAGCGGGCCGTGCAGCGAGCTGATGTCGGGCGGCGGCCCCGGCCCCTCCTGCACCAACCGCTACCCGAACGCCACCGAGCGCTCCCGGGTCAACCAGCTCTGGGCCTACGGTCTCGCCAAGGCCGTCGCGCAGGTGACCAAGGCGGGCTGACCAGGACGAGACGCCAGGCCGGCCTCCCCGCAGCCGGCCCGCCACGGACCGCGGCGCGCACCCCGCCCGCGGTCCGTGGCGTCATGCCGCCGCGGTCGGCGGCATCGCGCCGTCGGGGTCCGCGGATCTCCCGGGCCACGGACGAAGGGCCGTGGATAGCATCGGCTGCCATGACACCCATACGACGGCGAACGTCCCGTGTGCTGCTGGTGGATGACCGCGATCGCCTCCTCCTGCTGTGCGGCCGCGATCCGCGCCGGCCGGGAGCGCGCTGGTGGTTCACCGTCGGCGGCGCCGTCGAGGACGGGGAGGACTATGTGCGGGCGGCCGTGCGCGAGGTCCGGGAGGAGACGGCGCTGCCCCTCGCCGGCCACCGGCTGAGCCCGGTGGTGTGGACCCGGCAGGCGCTGTTCGGCTGGGACGGCCGCACCTACGACCAGTACGAGGAGTACCGCCTCGCCCGCGTCACGGCCGACGAGGCGCGCGGGATCGCGGTCACCACGGAGGAGGCACGCTACGGGCACCACTGGTGGTCGCTGGACGAACTCGCCACCACGCGGCAGACCGTCCGTCCGAAGAGGCTGGCCGCACACCTGAGCGCCGTGCTCGCGGCCGGCGAGTCCCTTCCGGCGCCGGTCCACCTGGGCGATTTCGACGAGGACGCCGACCCCGACTGACGGCCGCTCCCCGGCAGGTCCGTCCGTTCCGGCTACGCGCCGGGCCGCTGCGGGCGCGGGCCGAACAGCCGGTCCAGTGCCCGCCGGGCCCGGTCGGCGGCGTCCGGTGCCGCGAAGAGCTGGATCTCCTGGTTCAGGGCCATGAACAGCCCGGTCAACTCGAACACGACCTGGTCCGGATCGGTGTCCGCGGGCAGGTCGCCCGCCGCCACCGCCGTACGCGCCTCGGCCGCGAGGCGGCGCCGCCACACCCGGGACATCCGGGCCACGGCCTCGCGGACGCGCCCGCCGCGGGCGTCGAACTCGACGGAGGCCGTGGTGAAGAAGCATCCGCCGGGGAAGACGGCACGCCCGGCGTCCAGGTCGAGGTAGGCGATCCAGGCGTCACAGACGGCCCGCAGCCGGGGCAGGCCCGGCTCCGTGCCCGCCGCGGGTTCCCACACCAGGCGGGAGAACGCCGCCGCGGCCCCCTCCAGGGTGGCCAGCTGAAGGGCCTCCTTGGTGCCGAAGTGCCCGAGCACACCGGCCTTGCTCATCTCCAGGTCGGCGGCCAGCCGTCCGATGGTGAGTCCTTCGAGGCCGTCGCACGAGGCGAGGGCGATACCGCGCTCGACGATGCGCTGCCGCGTCCTGCGGGCTTCGGCCACGGAGTTGCGAGGGCTCATGCCCACCATCGTAGGCGAGACGGCACGCTTCAGCTTCCGACCGATCGGTTGCTATATTCCGGGGACCTGACGCCGAACCGAGGAGTTCACGCCGTGCCGGGAAGCCGTATCGCCGCCCTGGGCCACTACCAGCCGACGCGCGTCCTGACCAACGACGACCTGGCCGCCATGGTCGACACCAGCGACGAGTGGATCCGGCGCCGCACCGGCATCGCCACCCGCCGCATCGCGGCCCCCGAGGAATCGGTCACCGACCTGGCGGCCGCCGCCGCGAGCAAGGCACTGGCCGCCTCGGGGCTGGAGCCCGCCGACATCGGACTGATCACCGTGGCGACCTGCTCGGCGGTCGACCGCTGCCCCTCCGTCGCCGCCCAGGTCGCCGGGCGGCTCGGTCTGCCCGCCCCGGTGGCCTTCGACCTGAACAACGGCTGTGCCGGCTTCTGCACCGCGCTGGCCTGCGCCGACCACTCGCTGCGCGCGGGTGCCGCCCGGCACGCGCTCGTCATCGGCGCCGAGAAGATGTCCGATGTCACCGACTGGACCGACCGCCGCACCTGCGTGCTGCTCGGCGACGGGGCGGGCGCCGCCGTGCTGAGCGCCTCCGCCGAGGACGGGATCGGCCCGGTGTGCTGGGGATCGGACCCCACCCGCGGCGACGCGGTCCGGCTCGTCGACGACTGGCACCCGCGCTTCGCCCAGGACGGGCAGACGGTGTTCCGCTGGGCCACCGGCGAACTGCCCGCCATCGTGCGGGAGTCCTGCGCCCGGGCCGGTCTGACGCCGGCCGACCTGGCGGGCGTGGTCACCCACCAGGCCAATCTGCGCATCATCGACGCCGTCGTACGCCAACTCGGCCTGCCCGGGTCCACGGTGATCGCCCACGACGTCGTGGAGTCCGGCAACACCTCCGCCGCGTCCGTCCCGCTCGCCCTGTCCAAGCTGACCGAGCGCGGCGAACTGCCCAGCGGCGCCCCGGTGCTGCTGCTCGCCTTCGGCGGGGGCCTGTCCTGGGCCGGCCAGGTGGTCACCTGCCCCTGAACCCCGCGGCCTCGGCAGCGTCCGGACGCCGGCGCCGCCGAGTCCCACCGTCACATCGCTGTGACGGTGGGACACAAAAGTGCCTTCTTCCCCGCTCCGAGACGGATGCCCAGGATGGAGCCCGTAACAAAACGGCTCCTATGAAAGGCACTTCCATGTCCGCTCGGACCGTGCCCGCGCCGGCGGTGCGCGCATCCCGCCCGCTCGCCCTGGCGATCCTCTGCGCCGGCCAGCTGATGGTGATCCTCGACGGCACCATCGTGAACGTGGCGCTGCCGGCCGTCCAGGAAAGCCTGGGCTTCTCCGCCTCGGGCCTGGGCTGGGTCGTCAACGCCTATCTGATCCCGTTCGGCGGCCTGTTGCTGCTCTCGGGCCGGTTCGGCGACCTCTTCGGCCGCAGACGGGTCTTCGTCACCGGCCTGGTCCTCTTCACCGCGGCGTCCCTGCTGTGCGGCCTGGCGCAGAACGCGGCCATGCTGCTCGTCGCCCGCTTCCTCCAGGGCGCGGGCGGCGCGGTGACGTCCTCCGTCACCCTCGCCATGATCGTCACCATGTTCCCGGAGCCGGGCGAACGCGCCCGGGCGATCGGCGTCTACAGCTTCGTCCAGTCCGCGGGCGGCACCCTCGGTCTGCTGCTGGGCGGGGTGCTCACCCGGGCCGCCGGCTGGCACTGGATCTTCCTCGTCAACGTGCCCATCGGGATCGCCACCGCCGTCCTGGCCCGCCGGCTGCCGGCCGGCGAGCGGGGCACGGGCCGGGACAAGGGCACCGACGCGGCCGGCGCCGTACTGATCACGGCGGCGCTCATGTCGGCCGTCTACGCCGTCGTCGCGGCGGCCGGCCACGGGTTCGGGTCGGCCCGCACGCTCGGCTGCGGCCTGACCGCCCTCGTACTGCTCGCCGCGTTCGTCATCCGGCAGGCCAGGACCGAGAACCCGCTGCTGCCGCCCCGGATGTTCCGGTACCGGGATGTCTCCGGCGCGCTGGGCACCCACGCCCTGATGATCTCCGGGATGTTCGGCTTCCAGTTCCTGGTCGTGCTGTACCTGCAGAAGGTGCTGGGTTTCGACGAGGTGGAGACCGGTGCCGGTGTCGTGCCCGTCTCGCTGCTGATCGGGCTGATGTCGCTGTTCCTCGCGCCCCGGCTCATCGGCAGGTTCGGGGCCCGGGCCGTCCTGCCGGCCGCGCTCGTGCTGATCTGCGGCGGTCTGGGGTTCCTGGGACGGATACCGGCGGACGGCTCCTACCTCACCGATGTGTTCCCCGCGACCGTGCCGCTCGGGACCGGCTTCGGCCTGGCGATGCCCGCGCTGGCCGGGCTGGCCATGTCGGGCGCGACCCCGCGGGACTCGGGCCTGGCGTCCGGGATGTTCAACACCGTGCAGCAGGTGGGTGCCTCCCTCGGCCTCGCCGTGCTGAGCACCCTGGCCGCCTCGCACACCGGCGCCCTGCTGCACGACGGCGCGTCCCGCGACGAGGCCCTGACCGGCGGCTACCGCCTCGCCTTCCGGATCGGCGCGCTGTTCGTGCTGGGCGCCGTGGTGGTGGCCGCGACCGTCCTGCGTACCGCGCGCGGCACCACGGGCGAGGCGACCGCCGCCGGTTCCGGGTCCGCCCGGACCGCGGACGCCGACACCACGTCGACAGCACCCTGAGCCGGTCCCCGGCGCGGCGGCACACCGCCGGGGAAGTGCGCCCGCCGGCGCCGTCCGCCCCGCGCAGGGTGTCGTGGACTCGCGGGCGCACCGGAGTGGGTCCTTCGGCCACGGGCGCGGGTTCAGGCGGATCGGGTCGTTCTCCTCACCTCCTTGAGCCGGCTGACCACCATCGCGCAGGGGCAGGCGCTGCTGCGGCTGGGCGTCGAGCGGGACGAGACACCGGAGGACCGGCGCGGACCCTACCGGAGCGATCGGCTGGAACGCGCCGAGGTCATGGTCCGGCGCGGCATCGAACGCGGTGAACTGGCCGCGGGCACCGATCCGGGGCCCGGTGATCGAGGCCCTCGCCGGCCCCCTCTTCGTCCGCGCCCTGCTCAGCGACGCGCCCCTCGACGGCACGCTCGCGGCGGGTCCGGTCGGCCTGACCCTCGAGGGCCCCGCTTCGCTGAGGCCGGGAGGCAGCGGTGACGGTCAGGGGACGGTGTGCTCCGGCGGACCGGCATCCACCGGCGCCGGCCGCGTCACGGCCGGCGCACGGTGCCCGCTCAGAGCGCGCGCCACAGTGCCGGTACGGCCGGGGGCTCCCAGCCCGGCTGGGCGGTGTGCGGCTGGAGGCAGACGTAGCCGCGGCCGCCGTAGGTGACCTGGTCCCCCGTCCGGTACGCGGTGCCGACGGCCCAGGTGCCGCCGGGCGGTGTGGGGCCGGGGCCGGGGCCCGGGTCCTGCGCCACGTTGAGCACGAAGTCGAACGCCGCCTCACGGCCGCCGTTCCCGTCGCGCACGGTCATCAGCAGCCGGGGGTCGAAGATCGTGTCGGTGTTGTTGCGCGGCTCGTTCGGGAAGTACAGCTGCGTGGTCAGCACGCGCTGGTTGGGGGCCTGCACCTTGACGTGGATGTGCCGGGTGCGCCCCGGGTACAGTCCCGGCACGATCGTGGTGAGCGAGTAGGCGCCGGTCGAGTCGGTGTACTGGTGGCCCCGGAACCGGAACCCGGTGTTGTCGTAGGCACCGTTGTTGTCGGCCTGCCAGAAGTCCAGCAGGACCCCGGACAGCGGGCGGCAGGCCCGGCCGAAGACATACCCGGTCACGGTGAGCCGGGTACCGGGCAGGCCGGGCTCCAGGAGGCTGGTGCGCTGCGGTGAGTTGGGCTTGAAGTACGGGCCCTCGGTCTGCTCCGGAGTGGGATCGTCGCCGTCGTCGCACTCCGGGGTGAGCTGGGGCTCCGTACCGCTCCCGGCCAGGGTGCGGGCGAGGGCGGGGCCGCCGGTCAGGGCCAGGGGGATCGCGGCGGTGGCCGCGAGTGCCGCGCGCAGCACCGTCTTGCGGGCGACGAGCCGGGGGGACCCCGGTGCTCCCGGCGCCTGCGCGCCGGTGTCGTCGCGCTCGGTGTCGTGCGTACCTGCTCCGTCCATGTCTCCTCCTGTGGGGGCTCCTGCGGGGGGCGGGCTGTGCGGTCCTCCCGGGCGGCGGACGTCCTGGGGCCGGATCGGCGATGAGCGGGGGCGCACGCCCAGGGGGCCGGACCGGCAACGAACCTAGGCGTGCGCCGGCGGGGCTTCGAGGGACTGATGAGGGCGGCTGTGGTGTTTTCGGAAGTCACCGGGGCTGCTGCCGGTCTCCCGCCGGAAGAACCGGCTGAAGTAGGCGGGGTCGGCGAACCCGGTGCGGGCGGCGACCTGCCGCACCGACAGCTGGGTGTGCGCCAGCAGCCGCTGCGCCTGGTAGGCGCGGGCCTCGATGAGCAGCCGCCCGGGCGGCCGGCCGGTGGCGGCGCGGACCGCCTGGGTGAGGTAGTGGGGGGTCACGCCGAGCCGGTCGGCGCACTCCCGCACGGACCAGGCCGCCGCCTCCGGGCGGGCGATCAGCCGGGCGAATCCCTCGGCGACGGCGGCCGGCCGGCCCTGGGCGCGCGGGTCCCGGCCGGTGCCGGCGGGGCCCGGCAGCCGGGCGGCGCGCACGACGAGCACGTGCAGCAGGGAGCGCAGCACGCTCTCGTGTCCCGGAGCGCGCTGCCGGTGTTCCGCGACGAGTTCGGCCATCAGGCGCCCGACGGACCGGTGTTGTTCGGGGTCGAGCGCGAACCAGCACCGCTCGCCGAGTTCCCGCAGCACCTCGCGGTCGTGCGGATGGTCCACCAGGAAGTCGTCGGTGAACAGCGCGAGCGTTCCCTCCGGTCCCCGGCCGCCCTCCCAGTGGTGCACCTGGCCGGGCAGGATCACCGCCAGGTGCGGGGGGCGCAGCGGCCAGCGCGCGAGATCGACGACGTGGGTGCCGGATCCGGCGCTGACGTGGACGATCTCGTAGAACGTGTGCCGGTGCGGCCGGTCCCAGCGGGACAGCGGCCCCACGGCCTCGAAGGAACCGGCGGCGAAGGGCGGGGCGCCGGGCCCGGCCACCTCCAGCCGGTGCAGGGGCACGTCCCCGGGCGCGGGCGGCGAGCCGGGGGTTCCCGGTAACACGGTGGTGCTGCGCATCGGCCATGCTCCCCTTTCTCCAGGACCTGTCGGGCACCGCGGGGACGCGGATCAGGTACAGACCAATCACGTCCTTGTGACCATGCCACGCGCCGGGGCACCGGGAAACAGCGAAACCCGCCCTCTGGTCTGTACCAGCCTCTTGCCCCCGGCCCGCCCGACCCGCAAGCTCCCCTCATGGAGCTGGAGTTGCGGCATCTGAAGACCATTCGGGCCATCGCGGAAGCAGGCAGTCTGACCAAGGCGGCGACGGCGCTCGGACTCGCCCAGCCGGCGCTCAGCGCGCAGCTCAGGCGCATCGAACGGGCCCTGGGCGGCACGCTGTTCGAGCGCGGCCGGTACGGCGTGCGGGCCACCGCCCTCGGTGAACTGGTCCTGGAACGCACCCGGATCGTGCTGCCCGCGGTCAGCGAACTCCAGCGGGAGGCGGCCCGGTTCGCCCGCACCCGGCGCGACGGGGAGCGGCTGCGGCTCGGCGGCACCCACGGTCCGCTGCTGGGCGCGCTGGTGGACCGGCTGGCGGACGCCCTCCCCGGCACCACCGTGACCACCTGCGCCTCCTGGTCGGAGCGGGAGCTGGCGGAGCTGCTGGCCGAGGGGCGCCTGGACTTCGCGCTGACCGGCGCCTGCGGCTCCGCTCCCCCGCCCGGCGCCCCGCATCTGGTCTGGGAGGAGATCGCCGTCGACCCGGTGTTCGTGATGCTCCCCGAGGGCCATCCGCTCGCCCGCGGCCGGGAGGCCGACCTCGCCGCGCTCGCCGACGAGGAGTGGGCATGCGTCCCGGGCGACGGCTGTTTCGGGGACTGTTTCACCGCGGCCTGCGCCCGGGCCGGTTTCACGCCCCGCCGCATGTACGAGACGGACACCGCGTCCTGTGTCCATCTGGTGCAGGTGGGCCGGGCGGTGGGTCTGTGCCGGGCCACGTTCCCGCCGACGCCCGGGCTCACCACCCGCCCGCTCGCCGGGACCCCGCTGGTGTGGCGGCATCTGCTGGGCCGGCACCGGGCCGGGCAGCGGGCGGACACGGTGGCGACGGTGCTGGCGCAGGCCCGCACGGCGCACGCCGGCGTGGCGGCCCGCAGTGACAGCTACGCGCGCTGGCTCGCGCGGCGCGAGGACCGGGAGACCGCGGCCCGGCACCGCCGCACCGGTCTGGCCTCCTGAACGCCCCTGGTTCTCACCTCCCCGTCATCCACGACGCGCGGGTGAACACCCCCGGTTCGCCTCCCCGCCATCCATAACGCGCGGGCAGGGGGTCGGCCGATGTCTTACGGGGCCGGGCGTGATCTCCCTACGGTTTCGGCACCCACCGAATCCGAGGAGACCTCCCCATGCTCCAACGACACCTCAGAGCCGCGTGCGCCGCCGCCGCGGCGACGGGTGCCCTGCTCGTGGCCGGGCTCAGCGGCTCGGCGAGCGCCCGGCCGGCCGCCTCCCCCGCCCCGCCGACGGCGGCCGAGACGCTGCGCACCGACGCGGCGCCGCCCGCGCTCCTCGGCGCCCTCCAGCGGGACCTGGGGCTGGACCGCGGGCAGGCGGAGCGCCGGCTGGCCAACGAGGCCGAGGCGGGCGCCACCGCCGGCCGGCTCGCGGCCGCGCTCGGCCCGGACTTCGCCGGTGCCTGGGTGCGCGGCGCGGAGTCGGACACGCTGAACGTGGCCACGACCGACCCGGCCGACGTGCCGGCGATCCGGGCGCGCGGGGCCCGCGCGGTCGTCGTGGACCACTCCCTGGCCGCGCTGGACGCCGCCAAGGCCCGGGTGGACCGTGCCGCCGCCCGCCGCGCCACGGCCGACACCCCGGTCTGGTACGTCGACGTGCCCACCAACACCCTGGTGGTGGAGGCGACACGGCCGGGTGCCGCCCGCTCCCTGCTGGCCGCCGCGCACGTCGGCGCCTCCCTCGCGCGGACCGTGAAGTCGGCCGAGCGTCCCCGCCCGCTGTACGACCTGCGCGGCGGCGACGCGTACTACATCGGCAGCGGCAGCCGCTGCTCGATCGGCTTCCCGGTGACCCGGGGCACCCAGCAGGGCTTCGCCACGGCCGGGCACTGCGGCCGGGCGGGCGCCACCACCACCGGCTCCAACCGGGTCGCGCAGGGCACCTTCCAGGCGTCCGTCTTCCCGGGCAACGACATGGCCTGGGTGGCGGCCAACGCCAACTGGACCGCGACCTCGAACGTGAACGGCTCCAGCGTCCAGGTCGCCGGATCCACGCAGGCCCCGGTGGGCTCCTCGGTGTGCCGCTCCGGTTCCACGACGGGCTGGCACTGCGGCACGGTGCAGCAGCTCAACACCAGCGTGACCTACCAGGAGGGCACCGTCAGCGGAGTCACCCGGACGTCGGTGTGCGCCGAACCGGGCGACTCGGGCGGCTCGTTCATCTCCGGCAGCCAGGCGCAGGGCGTCACCTCGGGCGGCTCGGGCAACTGCACCAGCGGCGGTACGACGTACTTCCAGCCCGTCAATCCGATCCTGCAGTCCTACGGCCTCACTCTCACGACGACCGGAACCGGCCCCGAGGACCCGGAGGACCCCGGTGACCCGGGCGAGCCGGGCGGCACCTGGGCGGCCGGCACCGTCTACCGGGCGGGCGACACGGTGACGTACGGCGGCGCGGGCTACCGCTGTCTCCAGGGCCACCAGGCGCAGACCGGGTGGGAGCCGCCGAACGCCCCCGCGCTGTGGCAGCGGCTGTGAGCGGCTGATCCGCGAGGCCACCACCGAGGGCCCGGGCGCCGGCGACGGGGCGCCCGGGCCCGGCGCGTGCCCCGGCGCGCCGGCCGGCGACAGCGGACGAGGGCGCCGGCCACCGTGCCGGTGACGCTGGGCGGACGGGCCATGGCGGCGGCCCCGCGCAGCGCACCCGTGCCGGTCGCCGTGCCCGCGATGATCACGCGAGTAGTCTTCGGGTCATGGTTGAGCATCGCATGGTGGACGTGAACGGCATCCGGCTGCACATCGCCGAGGAGGGCGAGGGCCCCCTGGTCATCCTGCTGCACGGCTTCCCGGAGTCATGGCACTCCTGGCACCGGCAGTTCGCCCCGCTGGCCGCCGCGGGCTACCGGGTGGTGGCCCCCGACCAGCGCGGATACGGGCGCAGCGACCATCCCGAGGACGTCGAGGCGTACACCATCCTGCACCTGGTCGGCGATGTCGTCGGGCTGATCCGGGCGCTGGGCGAGGAGCGGGCGTACGTCGTGGGGCACGACTGGGGCGCGCCGGTCGCCTGGCACACCGCCCTGCTGCGGCCGGACCTGGTGCGCGGGGTGGCCGGTCTGAGCGTGCCGCCGCCGTTCCGGGGGTCGCGGCCACCGCTGCCCGCCATGGACGAGATGTTCGGCGGCCGTTTCTACTGGAACTACTTCAACCGTCCCGGAGTCGCCGACGCGGAGTTCGCCGAGGACACCCGCACCGCGCTGCGGAAGTTCGTCTACTGGGGTTCGGGGGACGCCCCCGGCGCCGGACAGAAGCAGCCGCTGGTCGACCCGGAGCGGGGCTGGCTCGCGGACATGGCCGACCCCGAGGTGCTGCCCCGGTGGTTCACCGAGGAGGATCTCGACGCCCTCACGGAGAGCTTCTCCCGGGGCTTCACCGGGGCCCTGAACTGGTACCGCAACCTGGACCGGAACTGGGAGCTGACCGCTCCCTGGCACGGCGCCGTCGTCACCCCGCCGTCGCTGTACGTCTACGGCGACCGTGACGTGGTCCCCGCCTTCCCCGGCACCCCGGAACTCATCGAGCGGCTGCCCTCGCTGATGCCCGGCCTGCGGCGCGAGCCGGTGAAGCTGGCGGGCTGCGGCCACTGGACCCAGCAGGAACGGCCGGACGAGGTGACGGCGGCACTGATCGACTTCCTGGCGTCGTGCCCGTGACCTGACCGCTCGGCGTACCCGGCCCGGCATCCGGCCCCGGGCCGGTACGCCTTCCGAGGGCTTCGCCGCCACCGGCGCGACATATCCGGCGCGAGTGGGTACCCCGTGCACAGGAGGTACCGATGTTCGAAGCATCCGATATCCGCGAATGGCGCAACCACGACGTGGTCGACGAAGGCGGTCACAAGATCGGCGTTCTGGAGTCGGTCTACGTGGACACCGCCACCGACCAGCCCTTCTTCGCCGCCGTGACCGTGGGCGTGCCCACCCGTCGCCGGCTGGCGTTCGTGCCCCTCACGGGTGCGAAGGTCGGGCCGGGCTACCTGAAGGTCGCCCAGAGCAAGGGCCACGTCAAGAAGGCCCCCTCCATCGACACCGACGGCGAACTGACCGCCGCCGACGAACCGGGAGTCTTCGCCCACTACGAACTGCCCTACACACCGGGCGCCGGCGGCGAGCGACGTCTGGCACGCCGCTGATCCGCCGGACCCGCCGGGAAATCCGGGAGAGCCGATGAGCCTGTTCCTGTTCCTGATCCTCGCGGCCGTCGTCCTGGGGATCATCGGATTCGTCGTCAAAGGACTGTTCTACCTCCTGATCATCGGCGCCGTGGTCCTCGTCCTCGCCCTGGTCTACGCCGCCGTGCGCTTCCGCCGAGGCGGGCGCAAACACCGCGTCGCCCGCTGACGCGACCGGCCCCGGCGCGGCCCCGGTCGCCGTTCCCACCGGAAGGCGGCAAGCTGGTACAGCTTCTGCTGCGAACCATGAGGGAGCGGTCATGGAGGGCACGGACGGCGTGACCGTAGGCGTACTGGGCTCCTACGGGGGCCGCAACGTCGGCGACGAGGCGATCCTCACCGCCCTGCTGGGCCAGGTCCGGGCCGGCCGCCCGGACACCCGGTTCGTGGTCTTCTCACGCAATCCCGCGCACACCCGTTCGGTCCATCCGGACGTCGAGGTCGTGGGCTGGGAGGGGGTGTGCCGGGAGGGCATCTCCGGGCCGCTCGGCCGGCTGAACGTGCTGGTGGTCGGCGGGGGCGGGATCCTCTACGACACCGAGGCGCGCCGGTATCTGCGGCTGGCCGCCACCGCGCAGAACCTCGGCGTGCCCGTCTTCACCTACGCGGTCGGGGCCGGTCCGCTCACCGAAGAGACGGACTGCGCGTGCGTGCGCGCGGTGCTGTCGGACGCGGTCGAGGTGACGGTCCGCGACGAGGAGTCCAAGCTCGTCCTCGAGGAGGCCGGGGTCACCCGGCCCGTCTCCGTCACCGCCGACCCGGCGCTGCTGCTGGAACCCGGCGACCGCGGCCGGGCCCTGCTGCGGGCGGAGGCCGTGCCCCGCCGGGTGCGCCTGGTGGGGATGAGCGTGCGGGAGCCCGGGCACGCCGCCGAGCACCTGGACGAGGAGGGCTATCACCAACTCCTCGCCGGTGTGGGTGACTTCCTGGTGCACCGGCTGGACGCGCACGTCGTCTTCGTCTCGATGGAGCGCGGTGACATCCGGCACGCGCACGCCGTGGCGTCCCGGATGGCGGCGGCCGACCACTGCACGGTGCTGCACGGGGACCACGGGCCCCAGGAGGTCCTCGACATCGTCGCGCAGCTCGACCTGGCCGTCGGCATGCGGCTGCACTTCCTGGTCTTCGCCGCGCTCGCCGGGATCCCCCTGCTGCCGCTGCCGTACGCCGGGAAGGTCTTCGACTTCGCCCAGCGGATCGGCGCGCCCGCGCTGCGCGGTGTCGTCCGGGAGACGGCCGGGCTGCTGCTGGCGGAGGTGGACCGGCTGTGGGACGAGCGGCACGCCCGCGCGGCGGACGCGGCGGCGCGCACGGCCGCGATGCGGCTGCGGGCCGCCGGGACCGGCGAGCGGCTCCTCGCCTATCTCGACGCCGCCGCGCCCGGCGTCCTTCGCCCCGGCACGCCCGTGCCCGCGACCACCGCCCGCTGACGCCGACGGCCGCCGGTCCCCCGAGGGAGTCAACGTGTCCTCTCTGATACCGCCCCGCGTCCCCACCACGGTGGAGCTGCCCCCACGTCGGGCCGTGCACGCGGGAAGCACCCAGGTGCTGGTGGTCGGCGGCGGGCCCGCCGGGCTCGGCGCGGCCCTCGGGGCGGCCGACGCGGGCGCCGAGGTGATCCTCGTGGAGCGTTACGGCTTCCTGGGCGGCAATGCCACCGCGGCCCTGGTCATGCCGCTGATGAGCTTCCACAACGAGGTCAAGCAGGCCGTGCCCGGAGACACCACGCGGCTGCTGCCGCCCGACCACGGCGAGGGCGAGCCGGTCGTCGGCGGGATGCTGTGGGTGCTGCTCGACCAGCTGGTGCGCACCGGAGCGGCGATCCGGCCCTCGCTGGAGACCGGCTACACCGTGCCGTTCGACGCGGAGCTGTTCAAGCTGGCGGCCTACGAGCTGCTGGAGAACCACGAGGTCCGCATGCTGCTGCACGCCTTCGCGTCCGGCGTGATCGGCCTGCCCGACCGGGCCCGGGCGGTGTTCGAGACCAAGTCGGGGCCGCTCGTACTGGACGCGGACGTGATCGTCGACTGCACCGGGGACGGCGACATCGCCGCGGCGGCGGGGGCCGGGTACGAGACCGGCCGGCCGGAGGACGGCTGGACGCAGCCCATGACGCTGATGTTCCGCATGGTCCGCTTCGACCACGAGGAGTTCGCCGCCTACACCCGCGCCCGGCCGGACCAGTGGAAGGGCGTGCACGGGCTGTGGGACCTGGTCCGCGCGGCCACCGACGCCGGTGAGCTGGACCTGCCGCGCGAGGACATGCTGTTCTTCGCCACCCCGAACGCCGGTGAGGTGGCGGTGAACTCCACGCGGGTCACCGAGGTGCTCGGCACCAGCGTCTGGGACCTGACCCGCGCGGAACTGGCCGCGCACCGGCAGATGGCGCAGATCTCCCGGTTCCTGCGCGGCCGCGTACCGGGCTTCGCCGACTCCTACGTGGTGCAGAGCGGCGTCCAGGTCGGGGTGCGGGAGACCCGGCGGATCACCGGCGAGTACCGGCTGACCGGCGAGGACGTCCTGACGGCCCGCACCTTCGACGACGCCGTCGCGCGCGGCGCCTACCCCGTCGACATCCACAATCCCAGCGGTCGCGGCACCACGCTCAGGCGGCTGCCGCGCGGCGAGTCCTACGACATCCCGCTGCGCTGTCTGGTGCCGCGGGGCCTGGATCGGGTGCTGGTCGCGGGCCGCTGCATCTCCGGGGACCATGTGGCCCACTCCTCCTACCGCGTGATGCCGATCTCCATGGCCACCGGGCAGGCGGCGGGCGTCTGCGCGGCCCTCGCGGCGACCCGGGGGCAGCGGCCCCGGGACGTCCCGGTGGGCGCGGTCCAGCGGGAACTGCGAGCCCAGGGCGCCAGCCTGCGCTGACGATCCCGCCCGCTGTGTTCACCCACACGGAGGAAATCCATGGCGGTGACGGGCCTCGGCGCATGACCGGGTCAGCGCCGGTGAGACATGGGACATGACAGAACCGACGACGGGCGCCCCGGTGCCGTCCCCGCGCGACCCGGACCGGTCCGACATCGTGTTCACGGCGGACTTCGCCGCCACGGCGCAGTGGACCGCGGGCCGGACCTCGGCCTACCCGGGAGGCGGGCCGGTCAATCCTGACGACGACAAGCTGGACCATCTGGTGGACGGCGCCGAGCACAGCCGCTCGGGCGTGTTCCGGGCCGCCCGACGGCCGGACGGCATGTGGGACACCGGACTGCTGACCACCGAGGACAGCGAGGAGGAGTTCCTGCTCCTCGCGGGGGATGTGCTGGAGGCCCGGGTCCGGCTGCCCGCGGAGACCGGCGCGTGGCCGGCCATCTGGACCTGGCGGGACGGCGGCCAGGAAGTCGATGTCTTCGAGTACCACCCGGACCACCCGGACCTGCTGGAGTTCACGAACCACGTGCGCGGGTCGCAGCGGTACGTGCACCACGAGGCGGTCCGGCCGGGCGCCTGGGTCGATCTGCGCACCGAGTTCGGGCGGCGCTCGGTGGTCTGGTCGCTGAACGGCGAACCGGTCTTCGCCGACCGGCGCGGGGTGGGGCGCCGCTGGCACGCCTTCCTCATCGTCAACCTCTCGGTCTGCGCCGGGCGGTACCACCCCGCGCCCGACCCGGCGACGAACGAGATGTCCTTCGAGGTGAGCAGCCTGGTGGTGCGGCGCCCGCCCGAGGAGGACGCCTAGCGTCCGGCGGCCGTCAGCCGCCGGACCGGTCCTCCTCGCCGCCCCGCGGCCGGTCGTCGCGCCGCCGGTCCTCGGCCTCGACGCCGCGCAGCGGCTCGCCGGCCGTGGTGCCGCTGTCGGGCTGGTAGCCCTCCTTGGCGCTGGACGTGCCCCGGACCGTGCGCTCGTGTGCCTGGCTCTCGCTGCCCGAGTGCGCTCCGGGCTCCTTCTCGTCGCGGGCCCGCCCGTACCGGTCGGCGGGCTCGCCGGTGTGTCCGCTCATGGCGTCCTCCGCTCCACTCGTCGGCCCGCCCGGGTTCCCCCGTGCGGGAGGGGAAAACGGGGGACGGCCTCAGCGGCCGGCGGGGATCCGTTCCAGGACCCCGCCGGCGAAGACGTCGTACAGCGGGAGCGTCTCGAGGTGGACGTAACCGATGTGGCAGTCGCACACGGCCAGCGGGCAGGGGCGCGGGCCGAGCGCCGCCCGGTAGGAACCGTCGTAGAGGTTGCCCAGCTCGGTACGGACGAAGTGGCAGCGGCGGACGGTGCCGTCGCCGTCGACCGAGACGACCGACTCGCCGGTGCGGCAGGGCAGCCCGGCGCTGGCGTGCGGATGGCGGCTGTACGGGAACAGCGGGTCCAGGTCCGTCCAGACGGCGGCGTCCGCGTCGGTGTAGGTGCGGCCCTCGGCGGCGTTGACCCAGAGGTAGACGTGGTCCGGCAGGCCGGCGCGCAGCCGGCGGGCGTGGTCCAGGTGCTCGGGCAGACCCACGATGCCGACGCTGTACCGGATGCCGCGCCGGGCGAGATCGTGGCACTTGGCCAGGAAGCGGTCGTAGGGGGTCTGCCCGGGGTGGTAGGTGCACCACAGGGCCAGGGCGTCGGGGTCGGCGTCGGCCAGCCAGTCCGTGCGGCAGCTGAGGTTGGTCTGGATGGCGACGCGGCGGACGTGCGGCAGCCGGGAGAGGCCGACCAGGGCCCGCCGGTACCAGGAGCGGACCAGCCCCTCGCCCCACGGGGTGAACAGCACCGAGAGGCGGTCGCCGGTCTGCGCGGCGGCCCACGCGGTGAAGCGGTCCAGGGCGGCCCGGTCGGCGCGCAGCTGTGCCGTGGTGTCGCGCCGCTTGGCGAACGGGCAGTAAGGGCAGTCGTAGTCGCAGGAGGCGAGCGGGCCGCGGTAGAGGATCGTCAGGTCCATGCGGGCCGCCTACTTGCTCTCGTAGGCGGCCATCGCCGCGCGGACGGCCGGGGAGAACAGTTCCGGGCCGATCGCGTCGGAGTGCGCCAGCCCTTCCGCCGTCAGGCGCAGCCGGTGCGCGCTGTCCGGTTCCAGCCAGCCCCGGTCGGCGAAGCGGTGCAGCTCGGGGCCGAAGTCCTCGGCGGGATCGGTGCCGAAGCGCGCCCGGTAGCCGGCGACCGCCAGTCCCTCGGCCTGGAGCAGGGACTGGAGCAGATGACGGCGGCGCGCCTCGTCCGGGGTCATGCGGCGGCCGTACTCGGCGTGCGCGAAGGAGGCGGCGGGCCGGGCCACGTAGTCGTCGATGATGGCCCGGATCTGGTGCATGTCCACGGCGTAGTCGAACGAGTAGTGCAGGGCGGACGTGTACGAGCGGGCGCCGCAGCCGAGGCCGATCATGCCGTCGGTCTGGCAGGCGTAGTCGTCCGGGCCCTGGGGCGGGGCGTCGGCGCGGCGGAACATGCGCAGGGAGTGCTGTACGTAGCCGTGGGCGAGGAGGTGGTCGCGGCCCAGCCGGTACAGGCGCAGCCGTTGCTCGTCCCAGGCCGGGTCGGGGCCGGGGCGGCGGCGGTCGAGGCCGGTGAGGGGGCGGACGTAGAGGGGGTAGAGGTACAGCTCCTCGGGGTGCCAGGCGAGGGCGGCGTCCAGGGAGTGCAGCCAGCTGGCGTCGGTCTGGCCGTCGATGCCGTAGATGAGGTCGATGTTCAGCACCGGGATGGCCGTGTCCCGGATCCGGGCGAGGGCCGCCTCCACGTCCGCGCGGCGCTGGGGGCGTACGGCGGCGCGGGCCTCGGTGTCGACGAAGCTCTGCACGCCGAGGCTGAGCCGGGTGGCGCCCCGGTCGGCGAGGACCGCGAGGCGGTCGGCGGTGGCGGTGGCGGGGGACGCCTCCACGGAGAACGGGACGGCCCGCAGGTCGGCGCCCATCCGGTGCTCGGCCAGGTCGCACAGCCGCTGGAGTTCGGCGGCGGTGAGGAAGGTGGGGGTGCCGCCGCCGAACGCGGCCGTGGCGAAGCGGACGCCGGCCGTGTCGCCGAGGGCGGCGCGGACCGTCGTCGCCTGGCGTTCCAGGGCGTCGAGGTAGGCGGTGGTGAGCCCGTCGGGGGCGCCGATCCGGGTGAACAGGTTGCAGAAGCCGCAGCGGACCTCGCAGAACGGCACGTGCAGGTAGAGGGAGAGCGCGTCCTTGGGTTCCGCCGCCCACAGGGTGGTGAGCGCGGGGCGGTCGGGCAGGGGGCGGTAGGCGGTCTTGTGGGGGTAGGCGTAGACGTAGCTCTGGTACGGGCTTGCGTCGGTGGGCTGGGGGGCGAGCGTCATCGGGCGGCCTCGGCGTGCGGGGGTTCGGGGCGGTGGGCGGGGTCGAGGACGAAGTGGGCGTAGGGCACGGTCCACACGGACGGGTGGCCGAGGCGGTGTCCGGTGTAGCCGTCGTCGCCGTAGGCGGTGCCGTGGTCGGAGCAGACGATGGCGAAGCAGGGGCGCCGGCTGCTCGCGGCGGCGAACAGGCGGCCGATGTGCCGGTCGACGTACTCCAGCGCGGCGGCGTGCGTGGCGCGGGTGTCACCGGCCTCGCGGGTCGCGCCGGGCAGGTGGAACCAGTTGGGCTGGTGCAGGGCCGACACGTTGACGAACAGGAACAGCCGCCGGTCGGCGGGGAGCCGGCTGACGACCTGTTCGGCGCGGGTCACCTGGGCCTCGAAGGAGGTGGGGGACGTGACGCCGAACTCCGGTTCCCAGTGGGACTCGTGGAACAGCCCGGGCAGGACGGAGCCGAGCGGTCCCTGCTTGTTGAAGAAGCCCACTCCCCCGATGCACACCGTGTGGTAGCCGTCCCGGGCGAGGGCGGAGACCAGGTCGGGGGTGTCGTAGACATAGGTGCCGCCGGCGGTGGTCTCGCTGCCCGCGAACCGCGCGGCGAACAGCCGGGGGTGCGGGCCGGGGGCCGCCGGTGTCGGCAGGAACCCGGCGAAGATGGCCTGGTGGGAGGCGTAGGTGAAGCTGCCCGGGGCGTGCCGTTCCTCCCATCGGCCGCCGGGCAGGTGCCGGGCCAGGTGGGGGATGCGGCCGGCCGCCGCCAGTTCGGCCGCCACGTCGTGGCGCAGGGTGTCGAGGGTGACCAGCAGCAGGTCGTGGTTGCCGACGATCCGGTTCATGTCCGGTTGCCCGGCGCGGCCCGGAGGCTGGTGCGACGGCGTCGGGTCAGGCGAACGCATGAGGAATTCCCGTTCTGTTCTCGTGCTCATGGGGTACGCGGGCGTGCCGGGCGAGGGCGGCGGTGACCTGTGCCGCGTAGGTGTCGAGGCCCTCGGCACCGCTGCCGGGCAGGCCGGTGAGCCCGGGCAGCAGGTCGCCGAAGGCGTTGACCTCGCCGACGGCCGCCCGGCGCCAGCCGGTCGCCGGCAGCAGGTCGACGCCGACGCACAGGGTGCGCGGGAAGCAGGCCGCAGCCTGTTCGCACACGCCGAGGACGTCGGCCCAGCGGGCGCCCGACGCCTCGGCGGCGGCGCGGGCGGCGTCGAGGTCGCCGCGCCGGCCGCCGAGGTGCAGGTTGGTCAGCGGGGAGGCGCTGGTGCGGACGACGGCATGGGTGGCCTTTCCGGCGACCACGACGACCCGCAGGTCGGCGGCGCGTCCCCGCTGGGTGGCCTTGGGCAGCCAGCGTTCGAGGTGCAGGCCGTCGGGGGCCAGGGTGTCGACGATGGCCGCGATCTGCCGTTCGTCGGTGTAGCGGTGGATCCGCAGCGAGTTGAACAGGCGGCCGTCCGGAGCGCGTTCGACCGAGGTGGTGGCACGGATCCGGCCGCCGCCCGCGGTCTCGACGGCGAGTACGCCGGACGCGGACGAGCCGTGCGCGAGCTTCACGAACAGCCGTGGCATCCGGTGCTCCCGCATCAGGGCACGTACGTCGTCCCAGCCGCCGACAGTGGGTGCCCAGGCGCCGGAGGTGGGTGAGTACGGCACGGGCACGCCCGCGCCGGCCAGCACGGCGTGGCAGCGGCGTTTGTCGAACAGCACGGCGAGGTCGTCCGGGTCGTCCAGCCGGACGCCGCCGCGCAGTCCGCGCAGCGCGGAGGTCAGCGTGGCGTACCAGTGGGCCGAGCCCTCCACCCGGGTGGGGTCCTCGGCGCCGCGCAGCAGCCGGTCGACCTCGGTGTTCTCGCCCGGGGAGTCGAGCCGGACCAGTTCGCCGGCGGCGAAGCCGGCGCCGCCGGCGCGCAGGACGTCCGCCCAGGCGACGACGCGCGGGGCGGGCAGGCCGGCCGCGCGCACCGCCTGGGCGAAGAGCGCGACGCGGCGGTTCTCGGGGTTGCCGACCACCGCGAAGCGCGCGGCGCCCGCCTCACGCGCGCGGAAGTCCTCGTGGTGCGCCGCCATTTACTCGCCCACGGACACGTAGCGCCAGACCGTGCCGTCGCTCTCGATGTCCTCGTCGGCGTCGTCCCGGTCGAGGTCCAGCTCGACCCCGGCGGGCTCCAGGGTCTGCCGGAGCCGGTCCAGCAGGGGCTCGGTGAGGTAGTGGTGGTGCAGGTCGAGCTTCTTCAGGTGGGTGAGGGGCTGGCCGGCGAGGAGGGCGGACGCGCCCTCGTCGGTGAGGATGCCCAGGGAGAGGTCCAGCGTCTCCAGGCGGGCCACCACCGGGGCGGAGGCGACGGCCGCGGCGACGGCGTCCTGTATCTCGCTGTCGCGCAGCGCGAGGTGGCGCAGGCTCGGCAGGCGCGCCCCGGACAGGATGGGTTCCCAGTCGGCGGGCTCGCTGTCGCCGCCGTAGTCGGGCGTGCCGAGCCACAGGTCGAGGTGTTCCAGCGCGGGCAGGTCGCTCGCGCCGACTCCGCGCACCACCGCCGCGGGCAGGCCGCCGGTCTCCATCGTGAGGGTGCGCAGCCGCGTGTGGCGCACGGCGGGGAACTCCAGGCCCGATCCGCCGCGCACGCCGAACTCCTCCAGGGCGGGGAAGCCGGTCAGCAGCGGGGTGACGTCCGTCTGGTTGATCCAGGAGATCTCGCACTCCTCGGACTCCATGTCGCCCAGGAAGATCGCGCGCAGGGCGGGGAGTCGGTCCCGGGCGGCGAGCAGCGCCTCGATGACGGCGGAGGAGTCGGTGTCGTACGCCTCCTTCCAGGCGCCGACGACGAGCGCGCGGACACGGGTGGTGTCGATCTTGTCCAGGAAGCGGGCGAAGACCTCCTGCCACTCCTCCCCGGCGTCGTAGACGGAGGTGCCGACGCGCCAGGCGACGCCGTCCGGTTCGGGCAGGTCCTTCTTCCAGTCCGGCTCGGGGAAGGTGTACACGGGCAGCCCGTGGAAGATGTGCGGGTGGTCGCCAAGGGTCATGCTGCTGCTCCTGGAGCTGGAAGGAAACACGGGCTGATGTCGGCAGTTCTACCAACCGGCACTGACAACGGCGGGCGGCGGGGCCCGTTCGCGGGAGCGTTGTCAGTGGCGGGTCCTACTGCCGGTGGCACGCGGGCGGCGCGGTGTGCGCCGCTGTGGAGGGGGGCGTTCATGTACCGGCAGGGAGACGTGCTGCTCGTGCCCGTCGCCGAGGAGGCGGTTCCGGCTCATGTGGCGGGCGCGCCGCGGGAGGGCAGGGACGGTCGGGGCCGGCTCGTCCTGGCCCTGGGCTAGGTCACGGGGCACGCGCACGCGGTGGTGGGGCCGGGTGAACTGGTGCGGGAGCCGGGCCCGTCCGGGCCGATGCCGCTGCGGCTGCCCAGGGGCGGACGGGTGGTGCACGAGGAGCACGCGCCGATAGCGCTGCCCGCGGGGTGGTGCCGGGTGGTGCGGCAGCGGGAGTACGTGCCCGGTTCCGTGCGGATCGTGGCCGACTGAGCGGAGGGGAGCGGAGGGTGACGCGGTGGGAGGCATCGCCGGTGGCAGGTGAGGACGCGAGGCGGGACATGGCCGGGGAGTGGCGCGCGTGGGCCGTCTCGACGCGGCCGGCCGACCGGCCGAGGCGGGGGTCCGTGCGGCCTACCGCCTGGCGGGGCTGCCGGAGCCGGAGCGCGTGCTGTGGGCGAGTTCGCCGTGCGAGGGGTCGCGTTGGTGCGGTCCTTGCCGGACAAGGGGCCGAGCGTGCGCGAGGCGGTGCGCGGCGCGCCGTGGGCCGACCGGCGCCGGCTGCTGCACGAGGGGCTGGGCGCGGCCGGCTGGGCGGCGCGCTGGTCGGCCACCGGTGCACGCCTGTGGAGTCTGAACCAGGCGCTCGTCGACCGCGTCCGGGCGGGTGTGCTGGGGGAGCTGGGCGAGGAACCGGAGACACGGCTCGCGCTGCTGGACGCGGTACTGGGGCAGCACGACGCGCCCTGGCTCGCGGCGTTCGACGGCAGGGAGGGACCCTTGGAGGGGCTGGCCGAGGTGTGCCGCAGCGCGGGGTGGTGGTGGCCGTTCGCGCGGGTGGCCGTCGTCTGCGAAGGTCCGGAGGCGCTGTACCGGGACGAGGCGGGCCGGCTCGACTGCGGCGACGGTCCCGCGCTGGCGCATGCCGGTCGACGCGTCCTTCGTGGCGGAGCCGCGCACGCTCACCCCGGAGCGCGTCCGGGCGGAGGAGAACGCCGAACTGCGCCGGGTGATGCTGGAGTTCTACGGCTACGACCGTTGTCTGGCGGACTCGGCGGCCCGTCCGCCGCACCGGGACGGGACCGGCACGCTGTGGCGGATCGACCTCGACGGGACGAGCCGGTGGTGATGGTGGAGGTGCTCAACTCCACTCCGGAGCCCGACGGCACGCACCGCGCCTACTGGCTGCGGGTAGCGCCGTCGACCCGGACGGCACGGCAGGGGGTCGCCTGGACGTTCGGGCTGGACGAGACGGCGTACGCGCCGCTGCGGGAGACCTGAGATCCGGGCCCCGTGGATCGCGGGTGAGGCGGCTCCGCACCCTGCCCGAGGGCGGTGCGGAGCCGTGCTCCCCTGGCGGCCGGTCCGTCAGTCGCGGTCGACGTGCTCGCGGAGGATCTTGCGGTTGGTCGCGTCGATGTCGAAGGTCGTCTTGTTCCAGTCGTCGGTCGTCACGACGTCGACGGACCACTTCGGGGCACCTCCGTCGGTGTCGTCGAGTTCGACGGCGGTGACGGTGCCCTTGGTCCTGCCCGTGGCGGTCTGCGCGGCCTGCTGCGGGGTGACGGTGGCCTTCTTCAGCAGGTCCGCCAGTTCGCGCTTGTCGTCGCCGTCCTCGTCCTTGGCCCGCGCGCGGCCGGCCTTTCCGCCGATCGCGTCGACGGAGACGGTGTGGGCGGTGCCGTCGTCCATGGCGACCTCGGCCTCCCACCGGGGGCTCCCGGGCGGGCCCTTGAGTTCGACGGACACCGGCTCGGAGTCCGGTACGGCCCCTACGGCCGCGCTCAGCGCCTGCTCGTAGCCGGTCTTGGCCTGGGGGACGAGCGCCTTGCGTTCCCTCTGGTCCTCGGTGAGGTTGCCCGTGTCCGACGGCGCGGGCGAGGTCGCGGCGGCCCGGGCGGCGTCGGCGGCGCCGCTCCCCTCGGCTTCGCCGCCGGTGCCGGTGCCGCACCCGGTGAGCAGGGCTCCGGCCGCGGCCGCCGCGCAGATCAGGGCGGTGCCCCGGGCCAGCGGGGGGCGGTCACGGATCGGAAGTATTTCGTCACTCTTCGTGTTCATGCGGTCAGTTTAGGTGAGCTGTCCGTCCGGTGCCTCGTCGGGGACCGGCGGCCGGGTGCCCGGAGCAGGCTGGGGGTATGAGCCGGACAGGTGTGCCGGGCAGGGGCGGGGGAACTTGGTCCGCCCGGTGGCCCCGGTGGCCCCGGTGGCCCCGGTGGCCCCGGTGGCTTCGGTTTCGGTGGCCTCGGTGGCCTCGGCGGAGAGGAGTCCAGGTGACAGCGTCGACGCCGGCCGCGGGCGGTCAGGAGCCGGACGCCCGCGGGGGCGGGTACGAGCCCGATCCGCAGCGCTGGCGCGCCCTGTGGGTCACGCAGGTGGCCGGGTTCATGAGCCTGCTGGACGTCACCATCGTGGCGGTCGCCCTGCCCACCGTCCAGCGCGCCCTGCACGCCTCTCCGGCGCAGGTGCAGTGGGTGGTGTCCGGATACGCCCTGACCTTCGCCCTCGCCCTGGTCACCGCGGGGCGGCTCGGCGACGCCCTGGACCGGCGCCGTATCTTCCTGCTGGCCCTCGGCGGCTTCGTGGTCTTCAGCGCGGCCTGCGGCGCGGCCCCGGACATCACGCTGCTGGTGGCGGCCCGGCTCGCCCAGGGCCTGGCGGCCGGCTTCATGGCCCCGCAGAACTCGGCGCTCATCCAGCAGATGTTCCGCGGCGCCGAGCGGGGCCGCGCCTTCGGCTTCTTCAGTGCCACCGTGGGCATATCCTCGGCCGCCGGCCCGATCACCGGCGGGGCCATCCTCGCCCTGGCCTCCGGCGCCCAGGGCTGGCGGTGGATCTTCTACGTCAACGTTCCCATCGGCATCCTCGCCGTCCTGCTCGGCCGGCGCCTGCTGCCGCGCACCCGGCGTTCGGGGCGGGGCCGGGTGGACCTGCCCGGCGTCCTGCTCCTCGGTCTCGGCGTGCTCGCGCTGATGTGTCCGCTGGTGCTGGCGGAGTCCGGTGGCATCGAGCGCCTGTGGTGGCTGTTCCCGGCCGGTGCCGCGCTGCTCGCCGTCTTCGCCGGGTGGCAGCGCCGTCTCGTCGCCCGGGACGCCCAGCCGCTGCTCGACCCGCGCCTGTTCACCACCGTGCGCGGTTACGCCGTCGGCGCCGGTATCGGCGCGCTGTACTTCGTCGGGTTCAGCGGTGTGTGGCTGGTCTTCGCCCTCTTCTACCAGCGGGGGCTGGATTTCTCCCCGCTCCGGTCGGGCCTCGCCGTCACCCCCTTCGCCCTCGGCTCGGCGTGCGCGGCGGTGGTCTCCGGCCGGCTGGTGGAGCGGTACGGCCGCCTGCTCACCGTCTGCGGTCTCGCGGGGGTGATCGCCGGCCTGGGCGGCACGGCACTGCTGCTCCGCCTCGCGCCGCTGGAGCTCGCGCCCTGGGTCGCCGCGCCGGTGCTCTTCCTCGGCGGCGTCGGCGGCGGCTTCGTGGTCTCCCCCAACATCACCATGACCCTCCGGGACGTACCCGTGCGCATGGCGGGCGCGGCGGGCGGCGCGCTGCAGACCGGGCAGCGGCTGGGCGCGGCGCTGGGCACGGCCGCGCTGCCCGGCCTGTTCTACCTGGTGCTCGGCCGCGGCGGCGACTACCGGGGCGCTCTCGTGGTCGCGCTGGGTGCCGCGCTGGCCGGCATGGCGGCCTCCCTGGCCCTCGCGGTGTTCGACTGGCGGCGCGATCGGCGGCGCACGCCGCACCGGAGGTGTCCGGACGAGGTCGCCCAGGCGTCCGTGCACGCCCGGCAGAGCTGACGGCGGCCCTCGGGCGGCCGGGGCGGGCGGCAGGGCCATCAGGGTGGACCGGGCCCGTGTCGGGCGGCGGGCGCGCACCGGGTTGGCCATGCTGGCCGGAAGCGGCACCCCACGCGGCGACAAGGAGCACGGCATGCCGACGGACCCGGTCGAACGATTCCTGGCGGCGCTGGACCCCGGTCACCGGGAGGACGTCGGCGCGCGGCCGCGCGAGGAACAGGAGCGGCTCGCGGCGGCCTGGACGCGGGAGCTGGAAGCCGACGACGAGCTGGACACCCTGGACGAACTGTCCCCGCCGGCGGCGGAGGCGGAGGCGGCCCGCCGGGTCCTGGAGCGCGGCACCGACTGACACCCCCGGCTCCGCTGCGGCCTGTTGTCCGGGCCGGAACAGCGGGTTAGGGTCGGCCGGTGGCACTCTCGAGGCAAGAACGCGAACTGTTCCTGGCGGAGCCGCACATCGGCGCGCTGTCGGTCGTCGAGCACCCGGACCGCGCCCCGCTGACGGTTCCCATCTGGTACCAGTACACGCCGGGCGGCGACCTGTGGGTGCGTACCGGGCCCGACTCCCGCAAGGGGCGGGCGATCCGCTCGGCGGGGCGCTTCAGCCTGCTGGTGCAGCGCATCCAGCCGACCGTGCGCTACGTGTCGGTGGAGGGCCCGGTCGTCGCGACGGATCCGGACAGCCCTGAGCTGTCCTGGGAGATGGCCGCGCGGTATCTCCCCGAGGACAAGGTGGCCGCGTTCGTGGAGTACGACCGGACCCGGCTCGGCGAGCACGTCATCATCTCCATGCGCCCCGAACACTGGGTGTCCGCCGACCTCGGGGCCTTCTGACCCACGGATCCCGTTGACCGGCCCGGACGGCGGGCGACACCCGGGCTCGGCCGACGCGGCCGGTGTGCCCGGCGAAGACCGGAGCGGGCCCGGGCCGCGCGGCCCGGGCCCGCCGGGGGGATTACAGCGCGCGTTCCAGACGGTCCGCCATCAGCTTGACGAAACGGGCCGGCTCCTTGGGCTGGCCGCCCTCGGCGAGCACCGCCAGGCTGTACAGCAGCTCGGCGGTCTCGGCCAGTTCCGTACGGTCCTCGCGCTCCTTGTACGCCTGGTTGAGGCCCTTGACCAGCTGGTGGTCCGGGTTCAGCTCCAGGATCCGCTTGGCCCGGGGCACTTCCTGGCCCATCGCGCGGTACATGTTCTCCAGCGCCGGGGTGAGGTCGTGCGCGTCGGAGACGACACAGGCCGGGGAGACGGTGAGCCGGGAGGACAGCCGTACGTCCTTGATGTCCTCGTCCAGCCGCTCCTTCATCCAGCCGAGCAGCCCGGCGTACTCCTCGCTCTGCTTCTCCCGGTCCTCGTCGGCGCCGTCCTCGTCCTTGGCGTCGAGGTCGATCTGCCCCTTGGCGACGGAGCGCAGCTTCTTGCCCTCGTACTCGCCGACGGCGTCGGCCCACACCTCGTCGACCGGGTCGGTGAGCAGCAGCACCTCGATGCCCCGCTCCCGGAACGCCTCCATGTGCGGGGAGTTCTCGATGCTCTGCCGGGACTCGCCGGTCAGGTAGTAGATGTCCTCCTGGCCGTCCTTCATCCGCTCCACGTACTGCTTCAGCGTGGTCGGCTCGGTGTCGTGGTGGGTGCTGGCGAAGGAGGCGACGGCGAGGATGGCGTCGCGGTTCTCCGTGTCGGTGACCAGTCCCTCCTTCAGGACCGTGCCGAACTCCCGCCAGAAGGTGCCGTAGCGCTCCTGGTCCTTGGTCATCATCTCCTTGACCGTGGACAGGACCTTCTTCGTCAGCCGGCGCCGCATCATCTCGATGTGGCGGTCCTGCTGGAGGATCTCGCGGGACACGTTCAGCGACAGGTCCGCCGCGTCCACGACGCCCTTGACGAAGCGGAGGTACGGCGGCAGCAGCGCCTCGCAGTCGTCCATGATGAACACGCGCTTGACGTACAGCTGCACGCCCCGCTTGAAGTCGCGGGTGAACAGGTCGTGGGGCGCGTGGCCCGGGAGGAACAGCAGGGCCTGGTACTCGAAGGTGCCCTCGGCCTGGAGCCGGATCGTCTCCAGCGGGTCGCGCCAGTCGTGGCCGATGTGCTTGTACAGCTCGTGGTACTCGTCGTCGGACACCTCGTCGCGGGGCCGCGCCCACAGGGCCTTCATGGAGTTGAGCGTCTCGGGCTCGGGCGTCTCGTCGCTCTCGCCGGCCTTGTCGGGCACCATGCGGATCGGCCAGGTGATGAAGTCCGAGTACCGCTTGATGATCTCCCGGATCTTCCACGGGGAGGTGTAGTCGTGGAGCTGGTTCTCCGGGTCGGCGGGCTTGAGGTGCAGCGTGACCGAGGTGCCCTGCGGCGCGTCGTCGACCTTCTCCAGCGTGTACGTGCCCTCGCCGCGCGAGGACCAGCGGGTGCCCTGGCTCTCGCCGGCCCGGCGGGTCAGCAGGGTGACCTCGTCCGCGACCATGAAGCCGGAGTAGAAGCCGACGCCGAACTGGCCGATGAGCCCGTCCTCGCCGGCCTTGTCCTTGGCCTCGCGCAGCTCCTCGAGGAACTTCGCGGTGCCCGAGTTGGCGATCGTGCCGATGAGGCGCCCGACCTCGTCGTACGACATCCCGATGCCGTTGTCGCGCACGGTGAGGGTACGGGCGTCCTTGTCGATGTCGATCTCGATGTGCAGATCGGACGTGTCGGCTTCGAGCGAGTCGTCCCAGAGCTTCTCCAGCCGCAGTTTGTCCAGCGCGTCGGAGGCGTTGGAGACGAGTTCCCGCAGGAAGACATCCTTGTTCGAGTAAACCGAGTGGATCATCAGCTGGAGCAGCTGACGGGCCTCTACCTGGAACTCAAACGTCTCGGTCGGCATGTTCGCGAATTCCTCACAGGTCCTGTTGCCCTGAACTGGTGGCAAACACTGTAAAACACCACGTCAGGGCGGTGACCCCCAGAGGAGGCCGGTGGCTGGATTCCGCACCCCGCCGGCCCTCCCCCGAGCGGCGGGCACCGGGCGCGGCCCGGGTGCGCCGGCGGGCCGGCAGCGATGATCGAAGTCGGTGCCATGACCCTCGGCTCCCCGGGTACCCGGCAGACCCCGGCCGGGCCGTCCGCACGGGCGGACGGCCCGGGAGATCACACCAGTGAGAACGGAGACGTGGAGATGAGCACGGTCAAGGAAGCGGTGGAAGTCGGCGTTCCGGTGCACACCGCCTACAACCAGTGGACGCAGTTCGAGAGCTTCCCGAACTTCATGGAAGGCGTCGAGGAGGTCACCCAGCTGGACGACCGGCACAATCACTGGACCACGAAGATCGGCGGGGTACGGCGGGAGTTCGACACCGAGATCGTCGACCAGCTCCCGGACGAGCGGATCACGTGGCGCACGGTCGGCGGCGACACCAGCCAGCGGGGCAGCGTCCGCTTCGAGCGGGTGGACGACACCCACACCCGGGTGGAGCTGGTCATGGACATCGAGCCCAGCGGGGCCGTGGAGAAGGCCGGGGATCTGATCGGCACCTTCGACCGCCGCGTCAAGGGCGACATGAAGCGGTTCAAGGAGTACATCGAGGAGCGCGGCGCCGAGTCGGGCGCGTGGCGCGGCCGGATCGCGCCGGGCGACACGAGCGGTCCGGCGCTGTGAGCCCACGCCGTGCGGTGTGACCGTACCGGGCCGGGCGGCCTGCCCCCGGCCCGGCGGTCCGCGGCCTCGGTCCGTGCCGCGTTCCGGGGCACCGCGCCCGATGAGGCCGCAACGGCCTGAAACCACCTGGACGCGGCGTCGAGCCGGCAAAAAGTATGCGTCGTGTGAACCGACGGAGCCGGCGCTGTGTCCGCTGGGGCGGGTGAGGGGGTGGAGGGCACCCCCTCCGCGCGGATCTGGGCCTGTCTCGGCGCCGCCCTCGTCCTGTGGGCGTCCGCGTTCGTGGGGATCAAGGCGGTCCTGGACGACTTCAGCCCCGGCCCCCTGGTGCTGCTGCGCTTCTGTGTCGCCTCCGTCAGCGTCGTGGTGGTCCGGGCGGCCACGTCCCGCCGCCCGCTCAGGCCCCCACCGGTCCGCGATCTTCCCCTGCTGCTGTTGTGCGCCCTGCTGGTGATCGTCGTGTACAACCTGGGCGTCACCTACGGGGAGTCGACGGTCAGCCCGGGAACGGCCGGTTTCCTCGTCGGCCAGGCCCCTGTGGTCAGCACCGTCCTGGCCTCGGTCGTGCTGCGCGAGAAGGTGGCGGCGGTCGGCTGGGCGGGCATCGGCCTCGGCGCGACCGGCACGGTGGTCATGCTCTTCGCCGATCAGGCCGGCCTCCGGGTCAATGCCGGCGCCCTCTGGGTCCTCGCCGCGACGCTCGCCGAGAGCGTGTACTTCGTGCTCTCGAAGCCGCTGCTCGGGCGGTACGGCTCGACGGAGTTCAACGCCGTCGTGACGGTCCTGGGGACCGTGGTGATGCTCCCCTACGCGGGCCGGCTCGCCCACGAGCTGCCCGCCGCCTCCCCCGCGAGCGTCGCCGTGGTCGGCTACCTCGGCGTGTTCCCGGCGGCCGTCGCGTATCTGCTGTGGAACCACGCCATGACCCGGCTGAGTGTCTCCGCCATGACCTCGGCCCTGTACGCGCTGCCCGTCCTCACGATCCTCGTCGCCCTGGTCCTGCTGCACACACTGCCCACCGTGGCGGGCCTGGCCGGCGGGGCGGTCTCCCTCCTCGGCGCGGTCCTGGTCAACCGGCGTCGGCCGCCCTGAGTCCCGCGCCGTCCGCGCGGCCGGACCGGCCCCTCAGGTGCCGTCGGGCACTGGCAGTGTCGTGCCCGGCAGCGTGTACCCGCGGCCGCGCATGCCGTGACCGGCCGGGTGGGTCCGGCGCGGCACGCGGTCACGTCCCCGAGGTGGGCCGGCTCGCCGATCTCCAGTCTCCGGCGCGTCGAGCCGGGCGCCGGCGCGCTCCGCGGTGGCCAGGGGCGCCGGCGCGCCAGAGCGCGCCGGCGGGGCACCCTGGTGCGGACCAGGCGGGCGGCGGTGCGCTGGAAGTCCCGGTAGGGGCCCGCGTCCCCGGGGCCCGCGTCCCCGGCGGCAAGGCCCTCGCGCAGCACGAGGAGGCCCTCGGCCGCGAGGTCCCCGCGCCGCCGGGCCGCCGCTTCCGTCCGGGGGCCGGTGTCCGGCGGGAGCGTGGCCGCCGCCGCGTAGCTCCCCGGGACCGGCGAGTACCTCGGGCGGAAGGGCGAAGACCGGCGTCCCCGGCCTCGGACAGACCGCTGTTCTCCCTCAGCACGGTGACGCGCGGCCCGCCGCCCCGCACCGTGCGGTGGACGGTGCTCGGGGTGAACCGGGCGACCGTGCCCGGTCCGAGGGACATGTCCCGGTAGCCGTCGGGGCCGAGGGGCTGCACCGCGCCCGGGCCGCAGGTCATGACGTACGCCTCGGTGCGCACCAGGTGCGGGTGCGGGCTGCCGCCGCACACGCCGGGCAGCCGGGACTCCGGCTGTCTCACCACGGCAGGGCCTCCAGGTGGGCGGCGATCCGGTCCCGGTCCCAGGCGCCGTCGGCGATCACCAGCCGGTAGCGGTAGCCGAAGGACTCCCCCGGCGCCAGGGCGAACTCCTCGAAGAACGCCCAGGAGAAGGCGACCGAGGGGATGGGTTCGGCGCGGACGAACCAGTGGGACGCGTGGACCGCCGTCGCCTCGTCCAGGTTCTCCGGCGCGTGCGCGAAGACCAGCGTGGAGTGCCCGTCGGTCTCGTCGCGCTCGGCGGTGAAGGCCAGCCAGGGCCCCTGACCGCCCATCAGGTCACCGGCGTCGGCGTCCCCGGTGCCGGGTGCGAGGACCCGGCCGCCGGTGAAGTCGCGCGGGCCGCGCCACTGCAGGCCGGTGTACCCGGCCAGTTCGCGGCCCGCCGTGGTCGGGGAGCCGAACACCAGCGGCTCGGCGCGGATGTTGGTGAGCCTGATCGACCAGTCCAGCGCCCAGGCACCGGCCTCCTCGTCGACCGAGTGGACCCCGATGCGGCGCTCCTCGCGGGCCCACTCCTGCCCGCCGTGCGCGACCCAGGTCAACTCCTCGGTGACGGTGAGCCGTTCGTCCTCGACGTCGAGGGCGGTGAAGCCGTCGTGGCGCATGGAGCCGACCCGGTCGGGCAGGGCGAGATAACCCCGGCCGGGCACATAGCTGTTGCCGCCCCAGAAGTTCTGCCCGGACAGGTGACTGGCCGTCATCTGCACGCCCTTGTGCCAGCGGTGGTCGCTCGGGCGGTACCCGGTGACCGTACGCCCGGCGAGGGTGCGGACGGGGTGCGCGTAGGGCTTGGGGGACTCGAAGGGGTCCGGGTCGGGGCGGTAGACGTAGCGGAGGATCTCGGTGCCGTTCGGCGCCTGGACCGCGAGGTGTTCGCCGTGGACGTGGCTGACGCGGATGCTCACGCGGGCTCCTTCGGGGCCCAGTCGGGGTGGCCGCCGTGCATGGCCGTCCAGTGGGGGTCGCCGGGGCCGATCTCGCCGGCGCGCACGGGCAGCCCGGTGAACGCCGCCTTGTACAGCGCGGCGGCGAACTCCACGGCCGCGCGGGCGTCCTGGCCGCTGCCGGGCGGCCGTATCCCCTGGTCGTAGGCGTCGAGGAAGGCGCCGAGCTGCGCGGTGTGCGAGCTGGGCACGTTCCGCGCGGGGGCGCGCCAGGCGGCGACGCGCTCGGGGTCGACGTGCGGGGCCGGGGTGTAGACCCAGTCGTCGTTGCCGTGTCCGTACAGGTGGGTCAGCTCCACCGTGGCGTCGGCGCAGTCGATCCGGATGCGGCTCACCTCCTGAGGGGACAGAACGCTGTTGACGACGGTGGCGAGCGCGCCGCCGCGGAAGCGGACCAGGGCGGTGGAGACGTCCTCGCTCTCGATGTCGTGGACCAGGCGGGCCGCCATGGCCCGGATCTCCTCCCACTCGCCGAGCAGGTGCAGCAGCAGGTCGTACTGGTGGATGCCGTGGCCCATGGTGGGTCCCCCGCCCTCGGTGGCCCACCGGCCGCGCCACGGCTCGGCGTAGTACGCGGCGTCCCGGTGCCAGGTGGTCTGGCAGTGCGCCACCAGCGGGGCGCCCAGTTCGCCGCGGGCGAGGAGGTCGCGGGCGTGTGCGGCGCCCGAGCCGTAACGGTGCTGGAAGACGACCGCGGCGAAGGCGCCGGACGCCTCCTCGGCGGCGGCGATGTCGTCCAGTTCGGCCTGGGACAGGCAGAGCGGCTTCTCGCACAGCACCCAGGCGCCCGCCTCGAGCGCGGCCACGGTCTGCTCCCGGTGCAGCGCGGGCGGGGTGCCGATGAGCACGAGGTCCGGCCGGGCCTCGTCCAGCATGGCCGCGGTCGAGGTGAACCCGGCGACCCGGGCGCCCGCGAGCTGCCGGAAGGCGTCCAGCCTGCCCTCGTCCGGATCGACGGCCGCGACGAGTTCGACGCGCTCGCCGTGGGCTCTGAGCGCGGGCAGATGGCCGCCGGTGGCGATGGCGCCGGTGCCGATCACGGCGGCACGGCGGCGGGGTGCGGGCAGGGACATGCGGCGCTCCTCGGGGATCGACAGGACGCGGGCCGCCATGGAAGCCGGGCAGCCGGGGAGTCACGGCGACCATGGAAAGCGCTTGCTAGCGTACGCGGACGACCCTAGGGGCGAGCGGAGGCCGGGACAAGCCCCGGGCCGGGAGTGCGGGGAGCCGGAAGGGCGCGCGCCGGCCCGCCTCGGGGAACTCGCCCGTCGGCAGCGCGACATGCCGGGCGGGAGTCCGCGCACGGCAGGAGACGTACGTGGGGCGGCGGTCGGTGGCACCGACCGCCGCCCCACGGAGATCCGTCAGGAACGCACCAGGCGCGCGATCGCGTCGGACGCCTCCTTCAGCTTCCGTTCGCGCTCCTCGCCGCCCTCCGCGACCGCGTTGCTCACGCAGGTGGCCATGTGCTCGTCGAGCATCTGCAGGGCGAACGACTGCAGCGCGCGGGTCACCGCGGACACCTGGGTGAGGACATCGATGCAGTACGTGTCCTCGGCCACCAGCCGCTGCAGGCCGCGGACCTGGCCCTCGATACGGCGGAGCCGCATCATCACGTCATCCTTGTGCTTCTTCTGCCCCGCCATGACTCCGCTTCCCTTCCCTCTCCCGAGGGATGCCCCGCAGCGCGGCGCGCTCCCTCCAGCAAGATACCCGCGGCCCCTGCCAACCACCCGCGACCGACCGGTCATACCCGGCGCGACATGGGAATGCGCGGCAGCGCCGGGCGACTTGGCCCCGCACCGGCGCGCGGACCGGGCCCTCGGCGGACACACCCCCTGGCTGCATAGGGCCGACGCTCCCTCCCGGGCTTGCCTCCGGGTGGGAGCGAGGGTATATATAGCTCTACCGATACCCTGTAGGGGTATGCAACCAGCCGCGGTCAGCCTCCTGGTCCGCCGGCCCCGCAGTCCCCTGCCGAGGAGCATGATGGCGACAACCACCCAAGACCTGGCCCAAGTCGAGCTGAACATCGGCGGGATGACGTGCGCCTCGTGCGCCGCCCGGATCGAGAAGAAGCTCAACCGCATGGAGGGAGTCGAGGCCACCGTCAACTACGCCACCGAGAAGGCCAGGATCACCTACTCCCCCGTCCTCCAGGTGGCGGACCTGATCGCCACCGTAGAGGCCGTCGGCTACACCGCGGCGCCGCCCGCGCCCGCCGTTCCGGAAGGCGGCGCGGCGGACGAGACCGGCGGCCGGGCGGACGACGAGCTGCGCCCGCTGCGCGAGCGGCTCGTCACCGCCGTGGTGCTGGCCGTGCCGGTCATCGTCCTGGCGATGGTGCCCGCCTGGCAGTTCGACTACTGGCAATGGCTCTCCCTCACCCTGACGGCTCCGGCGGTCACCTATGCCGCCTGGCCCTTCCACCGCGCGGCCTTCACCAACCTCCGGCACGGCGCCGTCACCATGGACACCCTGATCTCGGTCGGCACCGCCGCCGCGTTCCTGTGGTCCCTGTGGGCGCTGTTCTTCGGCTCGGCCGGCACCCCGGGGATGACCCACGGCTTCGAGCTGACCATCTCCCCCTCGGACGGCGCCGGGAACCTCTATCTGGAGACCGCGGCCGGGGTCACGGCCTTCCTGCTCGCGGGCCGGTACTTCGAGGCACGCTCCAAGCGCATGGCGGGCGCCGCCCTGCGGGCCCTGATGGAGCTGGGCGCCAAGGAGGTCACCGTGGTGCGCGGGGGCCGCGAGGAGCGGATCCGGATCGAGGACCTGGCCGTGGGCGACCGGTTCGTCGTCCGGCCGGGCGAGAAGATCGCGACCGACGGCACGGTGGTCGAGGGCAGTTCGGCGGTCGACGCCTCCATGCTGACCGGTGAGTCCGTGCCCGTGGAGGTCGGCGAGGGCGACGCCGTCACCGGCGCGACCCTGAACGCCGGCGGCCGGCTCGTCGTCCGCGCGACCCGCGTCGGCTCCGACACCCAGCTGGCCCGGATGGCGCAGCTGGTGGAGGACGCGCAGAACGGCAAGGCCGCCGCGCAGCGGCTCGCCGACCGGATCTCCGCCGTCTTCGTGCCCATCGTGATCGGCCTGGCCGTGGCCACCCTCGGCTTCTGGCTCGGCAACGGCGCGGGCGCCACGGCGGCGTTCACCGCCGCCGTCGCGGTGCTCATCATCGCCTGCCCGTGCGCCCTGGGCCTGGCCACCCCGACGGCCCTGCTGGTCGGCACCGGCCGCGGTGCCCAGCTCGGCATCCTCATCAAGGGGCCGGAGGTGCTGGAGACGACCCGCAAGGTCGACACCATCGTGCTGGACAAGACCGGCACCGTGACCACCGGCCGGATGAGCCTGCTGGCCGTGCACCCGGCCGAGGGCGTGGACGAGTGCGAGGTGCTGCGGCTGGCGGGCGCGCTGGAGCACGCCTCCGAGCACCCCGTCGCGCAGGCGGTGGCCGCGGGTGCCGCCGACCGGGTCGGCACCCTGCCCGTCCCGCGGGACTTCAGGAACCTGCCGGGGCTCGGGGTGGAGGGCGTCGTCGACGGGCACCGCGTCCTCGTCGGCCGGCAGAAGCTGCTCGCCGAGCGGTCCATGGAGCTGCCCGCCGCGCTGGCGCGGACCGGTGCCGACGCCGAGGCCGCGGGCCGTACGGTCATCACGGTGGCCTGGGACGGCGAGCCGCGCGCCGTGCTGGAGGTCGCCGACGCCATCAAGGAGACCAGCGCCGAGGCCGTCCGGCGGCTGCGGGCGCTCGGGCTGACCCCGGTCCTGCTCACCGGGGACAACGAGAGCGTCGCCCGGTCCGTGGCCGCCGAGGCGGGCATCGACCAGGTGATGGCGGAGGTCATGCCCGAGGACAAGGTGGACGTGGTCAAGCGTCTCCAGGGCGAGGGACACGCCGTCGCGATGGTCGGGGACGGCGTCAACGACGCCGCCGCGCTGGCACAGGCCGACCTGGGGCTGGCCATGGGCACCGGCACGGACGCGGCCATCGAGGCGGGCGACCTCACCCTGGTCCGGGGGGACCTGCGGGTCGCGGCGGACGCCATCCGGCTCGCCCGGCGCACCCTCGGCACCATCAAGGGCAACCTGTTCTGGGCGTTCGCCTACAACGTGGCCGCCCTGCCGCTCGCCGCGAGCGGGCTGCTCAACCCCATGATCGCGGGTGCCGCGATGGCGTTCTCGTCGGTGTTCGTGGTCAGCAACAGCCTGCGGCTGCGCCGCTTCAAGGCTGCCTGAACCACACCGCGGCGGTGGGGCGGACCAGGGGGTCCGCCCCACCGCCGTCTGTCCGCGCGGCCCGGGTACGTCAGGGCAGACACCGACGCATCCGGTGCAGGATGTCCTCCAGGATGTCCCGGGAGGTGGCGAAGTTGAGGCGTACGAAGCCCTCGCCGCCCGGTCCGAAGGCGCGGCCGTCGTTGAGCAGCACCCGGGCCTTGTCCCGGAGGAACGTGTGCGGGTCGGGGTGCGGCTCCCGTTCGCGGAAGTCCAGCCAGGCGAGGAACGTGGCCTCGGGCATCCGGTAGCCGACGCCGGCCGGGAGCCCGTCGCGCACCAGTGCGGCGTTGCGGGCCAGGACCTGCCGCAGCCGTGCCAGCCAGTCGTCCCCGTGCTCCCAGGCGGCCAGGGTGGCGGCGACCCCGAAGGTGTTCGGCTCGCCGTACAGGTGGGTGGGGCGGGCCAGTGCCTCGCGCACCCCGGCCGCGCCGACATGGGCGACGGCGCAGCGCACGACGGGCACGTTGAACGCCTTCGTGGCCGAGGTCAGGGTCACCGTGCGGGCGGCCACCTCGTCCCCGAGGGAGGCGAAGGGGAGGTGCCGGTGCGGGTCGTGGACCAGGTCGGCGTGGATCTCGTCGGCGACGACCAGCAGATCGTGCCGGAGCGCGAGTTCGGCCAGGGTCCGCAGTTCCTCGCGGCGTAGCACCCGGCCCGTCGGATTGTGCGGGTTGACCAGCAGCAGGACCCGGGAGGTGCCCTCGCGCAGCTCCCGGTCCAGCCGGTCGGTGTCGAACGTCCAGCCAGCTCCGTCCGGGGCGCAGGGCACCGGGTGCAGACGTCGGCCCATGCTCGCGATGGTCTCCAGGAACGGCGGATAGGCCGGGGTGTGCACCACGACCCCGTCGCCCGGCCGGGTGGCGGCGTTCAGCACGGCTTGCAGGCCCTGGTTGATGTCGGTGAACTCCCGTACGTGCGCGGAGTCGAGCCGCCAGCCGTGGCGGGTACGCATGCGCTCGGCGAAGGCGGTCCGCAACGGGTTCTCCGCGGCCCGTCCGTCCCAGGACGGGTAGCCGAGGTCGCTGTCCACGCACCGCAGCAGGGCCTCGCGCACGGCCGGGGCGGGCGGGAAGTCCATCTCCGCGATCCAGGCCGGAAGGACGTCCGGCTCGGCACGGCTCCACTTGGCACCGGGGCGGCGGGACAGGGCGCGGACGTCGAGGTCGTCGAACATGGGGTGCCTTTCTGCTGCCGTGCGTCATCGCGGGCGGGCGGCCGGCGCGATCGGGGGCGTCCGCCGTCGGTGACCCTGTCGCCGGTCGCCGCCTGGCCCGGGGCCGTGCCGAGGGGCGTGACATGCCCCGGGAGGGAAGGTGGCTCATGGCGTTCTCCAGGTGCGGCCGGGCGACGGCTGGGCGGTGGTACCGGGAACGGCGCGGCGGAACGTGGTACGGGAGACCGGGCCGGCCTCCGGATATCTCACGGCCGACGCCCGGAATGTCGCGGATAATCGCCGGTTAACCGGACGCCAATGCCCGGGCATCGGCGACGACAGCCCGGTCCTGGCATTTCCGAAAGGGGAGCGGGGTACGGCCGGTCCCGGCCGGTCCGGAGAAGTCGCGCAAAAGCCGCTCCCGCATACGGATTGGAGTCCTGTGCCACTTCTCTTATACCCATACCCCCTAGGGGAAGCAAGGTGTTCGGGCACGGAGAAGGGGGCGGCCCGGCCCGAGTGGCGCATCGGATTGTCGCCCGATTACCGGCCCCCGCCTTCCGCGCGAGGCACCGGTGTGAGCGGCTTCACTTCTCTCTTTTTCCCCGCGTGACTCCCTCCCCATACCTGGTTCCGCTCTCCGGAAAAGCGATCTTCCCCGTTGACAACGCCTACCCCCGTAGGGTTACCTCTGCACGGTCGCAACAGAGCACAGTCGGCGCCAGGTCGAGTACCCGGGCACAGCAACTGACGTTCGGTTGAAGATGGGGGACGGCAACGATGGGCACATCCACGATGCAGGAACCGAGCGCGACCGCACCCCGCTGTCTGTGACGGCGCCGGGGCACCCTGAACACGTACTCTGACACCTCCGTGGCCGATCGGCTCGCCCGCCCGGTTCCCCGGAGCCGGCCGACCCCCTTCCGTGTGGTCGCCGAGCCGTGTCCGCGCGCCCGCCGCCTGCCGGGCGCGGTGACTTCTTCCTTCTGAATTCCCGCCCGTAGCCAACGGATTCACTGCACACCGGCACCCCGGCCTGCTGCCCGTTCACCCAGGGCCGGCGCAATCCCAGGCACGAGTCCGCCGTGCGCTCACGCACGCCGGCGGACGGTCAGCGTTCTCATACCCGCACTGGACGAGAGGACCCATGGACATCATCGGGAAGCCGTACGCACACGAGCGCTTCGCCGCGGTGGCGGCGGCTCGTGGCGAGGCGACAGCGGTGGAACACGACGGCCGCCGGATCAGCTACGCCGAACTCGACGCGCGTTCGGGCCGGTTGGCCCGGGAGCTCCGGGCGCGCGGAGCGGGGAGCGGAGCGGTGGTCCTGGTCCACCTGGAGCGCTCGATCGACCTCGTCGTGGCGTTCCTCGCGACGCTCAAGGCGGGGGCGGCCTATCTCCCGGTGGAGCCGGGCGTCCCCGGGGACCGGCTCGCCGCCCATGTCAAGGAGACGGGCTGCGCGGTGGCCGTCACCCGCCCCGAGCACACCGGCCGGTTCACCGGGCTGCCGGTGACGACCCTGGACCCAGGGGCCGCCGGCGCCGGGGACTCCCCCGGCCCGGGGCCCGCCGCCCAGGTCGGGCCGGACGACACCGCGTACGTCATCTACACCTCGGGTTCCACCGGAGCCCCGAAGGCCGTACCGGTGGCCCACGCCTCCCTCGCCCATCTGTGCCACAGCGTCAACGAACGCTACGGCGTCGGGCCTGAGGACCGGGTGCTGCAGTTCGCCGCGATCTCCTTCGACACCTCCCTGGAGCAGATCCTCAACACCCTGCTCAGCGGCGCGGCCCTCGTGCTGCCCGAGTACGCCTGGGCACCGAGCGAACTGCCCGGCCGGCTGGTGTCGCTCGGCATCACGGTCATGGATCTGACCCCGCCGTACTGGCGTGCCTTCCTCGCCGAACTGGCCCGCGAGCCCGTCGAGTTGCCGGTGCGGCTCACCATCGTGGGCGGCAGCGCGGTGCACGCCGAGGACTGCCGGACCGCCCTGCGGCTGATGCCGGGCTCCCGCCTCGTCAACGCCTACGGGCTGACCGAGACGACGATCACCTCCTGCACCATGGAGATCACCCCCGAGGCGCTGCCGGACCGGGGCCCCGCACCCGTCGGACGGCCGCTGCCCGGCACCGTCGTGCGGGTGCTGGACGAGCGGCTGCGCCCGGTTGCGGCCGGGCGGCACGGCGAGATCTATCTCGGCGGCCCCGGCGTCGCCCAGGGCTACCTCGGCGACGAGGCGCGGACCCGCGAGCGGTTCGTGACCCTGCCGGGCGCGGCGGCGGACGCGGGGACCCTGTACCGTACCGGCGATCTGGGCGGCTGGACGGCCGACGGGAACCTCGAGATCGTGGGGCGGGCCGACCGGCAGCTCAAGATCCGCGGCTTCCGCGTCGAACCGGCCGAGATCGAGGCCGCGTTGTCCGCGCACGACCTCGTCGACGACGCCGCGGTGACGTCCTTCACCCACCGCGGGGAGGACCAGCTCGTCGCCTACTTCACCGCCCGTCGCACCCCGCACCGGCTCGACGCCGGGGAACTGCGCGCCTTCACCGCCCGCCGGCTGCCCGCCTACATGGTCCCGGCCCGGTTCGTGCAGCTCGACACGATGCCGACCACCGCGCACGGCAAGATCGACCTCGCCGCGCTGCCCGACCCGTCCGAGCTGCCCGCGGACCGGCCGGCGACCGGTGCCGGGGCGCCCCCGGCGAGCCTGGTCGAGCGCGCCGTCGCCGGGCTGTGGTGCCAGGTGCTCGGCGTGGAGTCGGTGGAACCGGGCGACAACTTCTTCGACCTCGGCGGCAATTCGATCCTGGCGGCCGAGCTGATGGCCAAGGTGCGGGCCTCCCTCGGCGTCCTGATCACCCAGGTGCGCCCCCTGATCCGGCTGCTGCTCGACGACGCCACGCTGCGCGGTTTCGCCGCGGCGGTGGAGTCGGCCCGGGCGGGCACGCTCGGCGCGGACGGCACGGCCCCGGCCGACCTGCGGGCGGACACCGCCGTCGATGTGCCGGTCCGGGCACGGCCCACCGAGACCGCGTGGGCGGACCCGGCCCATGTCCTGCTCACCGGGGCCACCGGCTTCCTGGGCGTCCACCTGCTGCGCGACCTGCTGCGGACCACCCGCGCCACCGTGCACTGCCTGGTGCGGGCACGCGACGCCCGGCACGCCGTCGAGCGCATCCAGAACACCGCGCGACGCTATCTCGCCGAGGACCTGGCCGGGTACGTGGCGTCCGGGCGGATCTCGGCGGTGCCGGGCGACCTGGGCCGGCCGCGCCTCGGGCTGACGGAGGCGGAGTTCGACCGCTTCGCCAGGACGGTCGACGTCATCCACCACCCGGGCGGACTGGTCAACTTCATCTACCCGTACGCACACATGCGCCCCGCCAACGTCGAGGGCACCCGGGAGATCGTGCGGATGGCGGCACGGTACCGGAACATCCCCGTGCACTATGTCTCCACGATGGCCGTGATCTCCGGCTTCGGCACCGCCGGCGTCCGGCATGTCACCGAGGAGACACCGCTCGGCCATCCGGAGCGGCTGTCCGTGGGATACGTCGAGAGCAAGTGGGTCGCCGAGGGACTGCTGCTGAACGCGGCCGAGCAGGGCCTGCCGGTCGCCGTCTACCGGGCCGCCGACATCTCCGGCGACCGCGCGACCGGCGCCTGGAACACGGCCACCGAGATGTGTGCGATGAAGAAGTTCATCGTGGACACGGGTACCTCGCCCGTCGCCGAACTGCCCCTGGACTACACCCCGGTGGACTGCTACTCCGCCGCACTGCTGCACATCGCGTCGAGCAGGCTGCCGGCCGGCGAGATCTACCACCTGACCAATCCCGGCAAGGTGAACGTCTCCGTGCTGGCCGACCGGCTGCGGGCGCACGGACACCGCATCCGCGAGGTTCCCTGGGAGGAGTGGACCGACGGGATCGTCCGGATGGCGGTCGAGCGGCCCGACCACCCCATGACCCCGTTCGCCCCGCTGTTCATCGACCGCTGCTCCACCGGCGAGATGAGCGTGGCCGAGATGTACCTGGAGACGACGTTCCCCGTGTTCACGCGGGACAACGTCGACCGGGCGCTGCGCGGCAGCGGCATCGAGATCCCGCCCGTGGACGCCGAGCTGCTGGACCGCTACATCCGCTACCTGACCTCCATCGACTTCCTGTGAGGCGGACGTGTACATCCATACGCTGGCGCGTACCGGCGGCTCATGGGAGTCCCTGGACGTCCTCGGTGCCCCGGCGGACGGGCCCGTCGCCTTCGGGGGCGACCTCGGACCCCAGTCCCTGCTCGCCGCCTACCGGCGCGGCCTGTACCCCTTCCCGGCGGCGACGGAAGAACAGCGGATCGTCAACGAGCTGCTCCACGAGGCCGAAGTCGCCGCCGGTGCGGTGAAGGTGCTGCCCGGCCGCGAGGAACCCTTCTCCATCGCCTGGTGCTCCCCCGACCCGCGGCCCGTCATCCCCGTGCGTGAGGCCCGGCTCCAGCGCAGCCTGCGCCGGCAACTGCGCCGCACCCCGGAGTGGACGACGACGGCGGACATGTGCTTCGAGCGGGTGGTCCGCCAGTGCCGTACCGGGCGCAGCGAGCAGTGGCTCACCGACGACCTGCTGCGGGGCCTGTGCGTGCTGCACGAACTGGGCCACGCGCACAGCGTCGAGGTGTGGGAGGGCGACGAACTGGTCGGCGGCACCTTCGGCATCCGGGTCGGCGCCGTGTTCAGCGCGGACTCGCAGTTCACCGTGCGCAGCGGCGCGGGCAAGACGGCGGTCGCCGACCTGACCCGGCGCTTCGCCGCGGCCGGCGGGCTGGCCGTCGACGTGCAGCGCGACGGCGACCACGTCCGGCTGCTGGGCGCGCGGCCGGTCCCCCGGGCACGTTATCTGGCCCTGCTCGCCGGCCGGCGCGCGACCCGGCCGCTGCCCACCGAGCGGCTGCCCGCCCGCCGGCTCGCCGGGTGAGGACCACGCCCGCCACCGTGCCCGCGCACACCGACGGGAGCAGGCCATGAGCACCACCGTACGCGGACCGACGGGAGCGACTTCATGAGCACCACCGGCACCAGCCTGCGCGTGACCAGCCTCGCCGAGCGGCCCGACCTGGAAGAGGCGATGATCATGATGGAGTCGTCGTGGCCCGCCTACATCCGCCCCGAACCGCTCCTCGTGGACTGGGCGCTGCGCCGGCACGCCGAGTACCAGCTCGTCGTCCTGGACGAGGAGGACCGCGTCGTGGCCAGGGCGGCCGCGGTGCCCTTCGCCTGGGACGGCGACCCCGACGGGCTGCCCGACACCGGCTGGGACGAGACGCTGCGCCAGTGCCTGACCGACACCGCCGCCGGCCGCGAACCCACCGCACTGTGCGCGCTGGAGATCGCCGTCGTCCCGGGCCGCCTCGCGCAGAACCTGTCCGGGTACACCCTGCGCGCCCTGACCGACCGGGCGCGTGAGCGGGGGCTCGGCGACGTGGTGGTCCCGGTGCGGCCCAGCGGCAAGCACCGGTACCCGTGGCAGCCGCTGGCCGAGTACCTGGCGCGGCGCCGGCCCGACGGGCTGCCCGAGGACCCCTGGCTGCGGGTGCACGTACGGGCGGGCGGCGAGGTGCTGCGGGTGTGCCCGGCGTCCATGACGATCTCGGGGAGCCTGGCCCAGTGGCGGCAGTGGACCGGCCTTCCCCTGGACGCCGACGGCCCCGTGGAGCTGCCCGGCGCCCTGACCCCGCTCACCGTGAACACCACCCACGACCACGCCGTGTACGTCGAACCCAACGTCTGGGTCCGGCACCGCCTGACCGGCCGGCGCCCCTGACGTTCCGGCACGCACGCGCCGGCGCCCCCTGCCGGCGCGAGAAGTCCGGCCGGCCTTCCCCGAGCGACACCACCGAGAAGGAGTACGACCATGAGCACGACTCCCCACGACGTCCTCGCCACCGGCGCACTGGATCTCCGTGCCGCCCTGATCGAGCGGATCGGCGGCTACATGACCGCGCACGGCATCGGTGTGGCCGCCGAACTGGGCCTCGCGGACCTCATCGGCACCGGTACGCGCACCAGCCGCGAGCTGGCCGACGCGACCGGCACCCACGAGCCCTCGCTGCGGCGGCTGTTGCGCATGCTGGCCGCCGTCGGCATCGCCGAGGAGCCCGAGCCGGGCCGCTTCGCGCTGACCGGCGTCGGCTCCCAGCTGCGCTCCGACTCCCCCGACTCGCTGCACAAGTTCGCCAAGATGTTCTGCCACCCCGTCTTCTTCACGTCCTGGCAGAGCCTGCGGCACACCGTCACCACCGGCGAACGCGCCTTCGACCACGTCCACGAGACGGGCATCTACGACTGGCTGGCCCAGCACGGCGAGACCAGCGCCCTGTTCAACGAGGCGATGAGCGAGGAGTCCCGGCTCTCGGCCGCGCAGCTCGCCGCGGGCCACGACTTCCCGGCGACCGGCACCGTGGTGGACCTCGGCGGCGGCGACGGCACCCTGCTCACCGCGATCCTCCAGGCCCGGCCCGGACTGCGGGGCATCGTCTTCGACAGTCCGAGCGGTGTCGCCGAGGCCCCCGCCACCCTGGGCAAGGCCGGTCTCGCCGACCGGTGCGAGGTGCGGTCCGGCGACTTCTTCCAGGCCGTGCCGGACAGCGGCGACCTGTACATCATCAAGAGCGTGTTCCAGGACTGGGGCGACGACGAGGCGCGGGCGATCCTGCGCACGGTCCGGGCCCACATCCCCGCATCCGCCGCCCTGCTGATCGTCGGCACCGTCCTGCCCGAGACCGCCGACACCTCCGCGCCCGTCGCGTACTTCACCGACGTCAACATGATGGTCACGACCGGCGGCCGGGAACGCACCGAAGGGGAGTTCCGGGCACTGCTGGAGGAGGCCGGGTTCGCCGTGCGGTCGGTCGGGCTGGGACAGGCCGGACCGCTGTCGGTCATCGAGGCCGTTCCCGCCTCCGCGGCATGACGGCGGACGGCATGCCGCAGCCGCAGACCCCGCCCTGCCCCGAACGGCCGGGGTTCGCCGCCGAGTTGTTCCTCGGCCGGCCGGGGACGGAAGCGCTCACGCTGCCCGCGGGCGATCCGCGCCGGCTGGATCCGGCGGAGGAGCGTTTCCTCGCGCGCCTGCGGGACTTCTGCGAGAAGGAGGTCGACAGCGCCGCGATCGAGCGCGACGACCGCGTACCCGACGGGGTGATCGAGGGACTGAAGGACATCGGCGCCTTCGCCATCCGGCTCCCGCGCCGGCACGGCGGCCTGGGCCTGTCCACCCACTGCTACCTGCGCGCGCTGATGCTCACCAGTACGACGCATCCGGCGCTGAGCGAACTGCTCGCCGCCCACCAGGCGATCGGGCTGGTCCAGCCGCTGCTGCTGTTCGGGACCGACGAGCAGCAGCGGGCGTTCCTGCCGCGGTGCGTACGGGAGATCTCCGCCTTCGCCCTCACCGAGGCCGACATCGGCAACGACCCGTTCCGCATGCACACCACCGCCGTGTACGACCCGGACTCGGACACCTATGTGCTCGACGGGGTGAAGACATGGACCACCAACGGGGTGATCGCGGACCTGCTCGTGGTCATGGCCGTCGTACCCGCCGGGGAGCGCGGCGAGGGAGGTATGACGGCGTTCGTCGTGGAGGCGGACGCGCCCGGGGTGACGGTGGAGCGCCGCAACTCCTTCCTGGGGCTGCGCGGTCTGGAGAACGGCTGCGTCCGGCTGCACCGGGTGGTCGTGCCGGCGGGCCACCGGATCGGCGCGGAGGGCGAGGGGCTCCCGATCGCCCTCGCCGCGCAGGACACCGGGCGGCTGTCGCTGCCGGCCGTCAGCGCCGCCGCGGCCAAGTGGAGCCTGCGGATCGCCCGGCAGTGGAGTGCGGCCCGGGTGCAGTTCGGGCGGCCCCTCGCCCGGCACGACGCGGTGGCCGGGAAGGTGTCCTTCATCGCCGCGACCGCCTTCGCACTGGAGGCGATGGTCGAGGTCATCGCCCGGCGCGCGGAGACCGGCGACGCCGACACCCGGCTGGACGCCGAACTGGCCAAGCTGTTCGCGTCGGAACAGGCCTGCGTCGTCGCGGACGAACTGGTGCAGCTCCGGGGCGGCCGGGGCTACGAGACCGCCGAGTCGGCCATCGCCCGGGGCGAACGCGGCGTCCCGGCCGAGCAGTTGCTGCGCGACGTCCGGGTCGGCCGCATCTTCGACGGCTCCAGCGAAGCACTCCGGTCCTTCCTGGCCCAGGAGTTGATCGAGACACACCTGACCTCCGCGGGTACCCGGGAGACGACGCCCGACCGGGCCTCGGCGGACGTCGTGGATACGGCGGACGCCGTCGGCAAGGGGGCGGACACCGGAGAAACGGCCCAAGCCGAGGAGGCCGCACGGACCGGGAAAGCTTCACGCACCGGAGAAGCCTCACAAGCCGGATCCACCTCACGGGCCGGGGAAACAGCGGACGCCCGGAAGACCGCGGCGACCGGGAAGCCGGGGCACGCCGGGCACACGGCACCGACCGGAGACGCGGCGCCAGCCGGGGACACGGCGAGAGCCGCAGACACAACGCCAACCGCAGTCGCGGCGCGAACCGGAGAGGCGGCGCAAGCCAGGGACGCGACGCAAGCCGGAGACACGGCGCAAGTCACGGACACAGCGCAAGCCGGAAACGTGGCGGGCGCGCAAGGGCCCGCAGGTGCCATGGCCCCGGCCGGACCGGACGGGGCGGCGTACCGGCACGGCGGTGTGCTCGACGCTCACCTGGAGTTCGTCGTCCGGACCAGCCGTCGTATCGCCGGCGAACTCGCCGCGGTCGCCGCCGAGTCCGGCCGCGAGGCCGGTGGTCTCGACGAGCGGCAGCGGTTCCTCGGCAGGATCGTCGATGTCGGTGCCGAGCTGTACGCCATGGCCGCGAGCTGTGTCTACGCCCGGGCACTGGGCGGTGCCGACGGCTCCCCGGGCGAACTCGCCGACGCCTTCTGCCGGCAGGCACGGCTGCGGGTGGCCGAGTCGCTGGCCCGGCTCGGCGAGAACACCGACGCGACGGACCGCGCGGTGACGGGCCAGGTGCTGGACGGCCGCCACGCCTGGCTGGAGGAGGGAGTGGTGGACGTCTCCGTCGACGGGCCCTGGATCGCCGAGCAGCGGCCGGGGCCGGCGACGGGACCGAATCTGCGGCGGGTCGTCCGGCCGGCGGGACCGCCGAGGACCAGCCGGCCAGCCGGCGGAACGACGAGGAGGAGCCGGTGAACACCGTGACGGACGTCCTGGAGGCGGCGCGGCTGCGGATCGCCGAGGACACCGAGCCCAACCGCTTCCTCGAGGCGCTCGAACAGGGCCGTGTGCCCGAGGAACGGCTCACGTGGCTCGCCGGGGAGCTGTACCACCTGGTGAGCAGCGACCGCCGCAGCTTCGCGCTCCTCGCCGCCCGCTTCCCCGAAGCCCCGGCGGGCGACCTGTTCCTGGCCATGGCCCGGGGCGAGGACCAGGCCCTGGAACTGCTCGGGGGCTTCGCGACGGCGCTCGGCCGCACGCCGAAGGACCTGCGGGCCCACGAACCGCGGCCGCTCGCCCAGGCCTACCCGGCCTACCTGGCGCGTGCGGCACTGTTCGGCACCGCGAGCGACACCGCGCTGGCGCTGCTGGCCAACGTGGCGGAGTCCACCCTGACCTATGTCCGGGTGGCCGATGCCCTGGTGGCGCGGTACGGCATCGAGGAGGGGGCGCTGGAGCACTTCCGCTTCTTCGCCGACACCCCGCAGGCCCTGCTGGACCAGGCGACGGCGACGCTGGCGGACGGCCTGGCCGGCGGGGACGACCCGGTGGCCGCCGTGCGCTGCGCGGCGGCCGTGCACGCGCTGGAGGCCGCGTTCTGGAACTGTCTGGCACGCGGTCTCGGCACGGCCTGAGCGCCCGAGTGCCCCACCCCTCCGCCCGGCTTGACACCCATACCCCCCACCCGTATTTTCACTGCAATACCCGGTAGGGGTATACCTGTGTGCCCGGTGGCCGTGTCGCGGCGCGGCGCGGTCCCGCCGCAGGTCTCGACGAGGAGAGGAGTGCTGATGTCTTCGGCAGGAAGTCCGCAGTTACGAGCAGGGGGTAAGCAGTGGGCCGCGCTGGGCCTGCTGGTTCTTCCCGCGCTTCTGCTGTTCATGATGCTGACCATCCTGTTCCTGGCCATCCCCTATCTCGCGGCGGATCTGCGGCCCAGCAGCACACAGACCCTGTGGATCCTGGACATCTACGGCTTCCTGATGGCCAGCCTGCTGGTCCTGATGGGCACGGTGGCCGACCGCTTCGGCCACCGGAACCTGCTGATCACCGGGGCACTGATGTTCGGGCTGGTCTCGGCGGCGGCCGCCTTCACGGACTCGCCCGAACTGATGATCGTGTGGCGGGCGCTGCTCGGCGTGGCGGCGGCCATGCAGATGCCGACCACGCTCGGCCTGATCTTCACGATGTTCCAGGACCCGAAGCAGCGGGGCGTCGCCATCGGCACCTGGGCGGCGGCCATCTCGGCCGGTGTCGCCCTCGGCCCGCTGCTCAGCGGTCTGCTGCTGGAGGCGTTCTCCTGGCGGGCCACATTCTTCGTCGCCGTACCGGTGATGGCGGTCGTGGTGATCGGCTCACCGCTGCTGCTGCCGGGCCGACAGGGCCCCAGCGCGGGCCGGCTGGACCTGCTCAGCGCCCTGCTCATGCTGCTGACGCTGCTGCCGCTGATCTACGGCGTGAAGTCGTTCGCCACCACCGACGCACCGCTGGTCTCGGCCCTGGCCGTCTTGGCCGGCCTGATCTTCGGGGTGGTGTTCGTCGTCCGCCAGCTCCGCTCCGCCGAACCGCTGCTGGACGTCCGGCTGTTCAAGAACCGTACGGTCAGCGGGGCGCTGGGCGTCTTCATCCTCTCGGCCATGGGCCTGGGCGGCGTGTATCTGATGTTCACCCAGTACCTCCAGCTGGTGAAGGCCCTCTCGCCGCTGAGGACCGGGTTCGCGATCCTCCCCGCGGCCCTCGTGCTGATCGTGGTCGCGATGCGCTCCCCGGTCCTCGCCCGGCGCGTCCGGCCGGGGTACGTCATCGCCACAGGGCTCGCCGTCCAGGTCGTCGGCTACATCCTGTTCACGCTCGTCGACAGCACCACCGGGCTGCCCTGGGTGATCGTCGGCTTCATCGTGCTCTACCCGGCGGTCTCCCCGTCCATGGCGCTGACCACGGACCTGGTGGTGGGCTCGGTGCCGCCGGAGAAGGCGGGCGCGGCCGGCGGGCTGGCGTCGACCGTCAACGACCTCGGCATCTCGCTGGGCGTCGCCGTCATCGGCACCATCGGCACCGCCGTCTACCGCGACGGCATCGACGACAAGCTGCCCGACGGCCTGTCGGAGCCGGCCGCCTCCGCCGCCCGGGAGAACCTCGACGGCGCCGTGGCCGCCGCCGGAGAACTGCCCGGCCGGGTCGGGGACCAGTTGCTGGGCGCGGCCAGGGACGCCTTCACCAGTGGGCTCAACGTCGCCGCGGGCACGGCCGCGGTGATCGCGGCGGCGGGCGCCGTCGCCGCGGCGCTCGCGCTGCGCCACGTACCGCCGACCGGCTCGGCGGTGCCCGGCGGAGGGACCGACGGGGCCGGTCCGGCCCCGTCGGTCCCGGCCGCGGACTCCGACTGACAGTACCGACAGCACGGCCCATCCACCGATCTCGACCGGACACCGCCGGACGTGGCGGCCGGAGCGGTCCGCATCCGCGCCGGCCGCCGCGTCCGGTCCCACGTCAGGAGGCACACGTGTCAGTGATCCCGTTCAGCGCGGCTCCCGCCGAGACACTCGACAACAAGGGCGGCCGGTGCATGTACGCACAGGTCGAACGCCTGCGGTCGCTGGGGCCCGCCGTCCCCGTGCAGTTGCCGGAGGGGGTGGCGGCCTGGTCGGTGTCCCGGGGGGATGTCGTGCGGATGCTGCTGACCCACCCCGGTGTGTCCCGGGACCTGAAGAAGACCGTGCCGAGCTACCGGCCCGGTTCGGTGCCCTGGCTGTCCCCGTGGGTGGACCTGGACTCCATGGCCACGGCGGACGGGCGCGAGCACGCGCGGCTGCGCAAGCTGATCACCCCGGCCTTCACCCCCCGCCGGGTGGAGCGGCTGCGCTCGCACATCGAGGCGGACGTCACCATGCTGCTGGACCAGTTGGCCGCGCGGCCCGGCGACGAACCGGTGGACCTGCACGCGGAGTTCTCCTACAGCGTGCCGACCCAGGTGATCTGCGACCTCTTCGGCATCCCGGACGGCCAACGGCCCGAGGTGCTGCGGGTGTTCCGGGAGGTGGCGAGGACCGGCCTGTCCGAGGAGGAGTCGGTCGCGCTGTACGGCGACCTGGTGGCCGCGATGCACCTGCTGATCACCACCAAGCGCGGCGCGCCGGCGGACGACCTCACCAGCTTCCTGCTCGCCGCGCGCGAGGAGGGCGAGGAGTCGCTGAACGAACACGAGCTGGTGTCGACGCTGCTGCTGATGATCGGCGGCGGCAGCCAGACGACCATCAACCTCCTGGACCACACCGTCCGCGAACTCCTTGCCCGCCCTGACCAGTTGGACATCCTCCGGGCGGACCCCGCGCGCTGGGACGACGCGATCGAGGAGTCGCTGCGCGTGCACTGCCCGGTGATGCACCTGCCGATGCGCTGGGCCAAGGAGGACATCGACCTCGGCGAGGGGGTGGTCATACGCGCGGGGGACGCCATCCTGATCTGCTACGGCGCCCACGGCCGGGACCCCGGGGTGCACCGGGACCCGGGGACCTTCGACATCGACCGGGAGGACAAGGACCACCTCGCCTTCGGCCTCGGCGCGCACTTCTGCCCGGGCTCGCACCTCGCCCGGCTGGAGGCCCGTATCGCGCTGCCCGCCCTGTTCGACCGGTTCCCGCGGCTGGCGCCGGCCGTCGACCCTGAGGACGTCCCGCCCGGGCAGACCTTCATCGGCAACGACGTCGCGTCCCTGCCGGTCTTCCTGCGGCACACGTGAGCGCGTCCCGGCCGGTTCTCCCCGCGTGCTCCGCGTCCCGGCCGGCCCGCCCCTGGAATCCCGTAGCCGCCGCGGCGCCGCGGCACGACACCGGAAGGCTCCCATGGCGATCGACGAGACCCTGATCGAGCGGACGGTCCACCTGCTGGACCGGGCGCGCTATCTGAACCTGGCCACCGCGCGGGACGGAGCCCCGTGGGTGGCCACCCTGGAATACGCCTGGTTCGCCGCTCCGTTGCACTTCGTCTTCGGCTCGTCCACCGGTGCCCGGCACAGCGGAGACCTCCGCGCCGACCCCCGGGTGAGCGGTTCGCTGTACGTGACCGAGGGCGCCGCCGGGGTGGCCGTCGCGTCGGTCGACGGCGCCCAGTTCACCGGCCGCTGCACGGAGATCGGCCCGGAGCGGCTGGCGGCGTACCACGCGCCCTTCTACGAGACGGTGTTCCCCGACGCCGGGCAGCGCGCCCGGTGGCAGCTGCCGCCGGAGCTGCTGCGCGGGGCCGCGCCGCACCGCCTGTACCGGGTCGATGTCGAGCGCTGGTGGCTGATCGACACCCGGCACTGGGAGGAGGACCGGATCGACCGCAGGATCGAACTGTCCCTGGACGACGGCACTCTGGCCCGGCTGTCCGCCCGCGCGCGGGTGCGTGCGGTCTCCCCCTGAGCCGGGGACGACTGGTCCGGCCGGGCTCACCGACGGGGGCGGGTGAGCCCGGCCGGGCCGCTCCCCGCACCGCGGCGAGGAGCGTCCGGGGTCAGGCGGCGCGGCCGGTCAGCGCGTAACCGGCCTCGTCGACGGCCTGGGCGATCAGGGCGTCGTCGGGGTTCTCCTCGGCGACCACGGTGACCCGGCCCGTCTTCACGTCGACCTCGACCGACAGCACGCCGTCGACACCGCTGACGGCCTTGGTGACGGCGGCCTCGCAGTGGCCGCAGGTCATGCCCGTCACGGCGTAGACGGTCTTGGTGGCGTCGGTGGTGATCTGGGTGGTGGCCGAGCCGGAGTGGCAGCTGCCGTCGGGGCTGCAGCAGGACGACATGGACTTCCTCCTGAGGGTGGTGATGACACGGAGCGCGTCAAATACCCCTAGAGGGTTGGGGTATCGCAGGCGCTGACGAAGCACAGGTATACCCCCTACCCCTATCCAGCGGCAAGTCGTCCGGCCGCCGGCACGGGCGGCGCGGCCAGGTGTCCGGCCCGGTGCAGCCATGCGACCAGAGCGGCGCAGCCGAGCCCGGTCGCGGCCAGCACCGCCCACGGCAGCCACCGCGGCCCCGTGTCGAACAGCGCCCCGACCGCCAGGTTGCCGAGCGAGACCGCGATGCCGGAGGCGGTGTTGTAGGCGCCGTAGTAGGTGGCGACGAGCCGGTCCCCGGAGAGCCGCACCACGGTGTCCATCTCGAACGGGTAGAGCAGGGCCCCGCCGCAGGCCAGCAGGACCGCGCACACCGTCAGGGCGGCCACCCCGGGCACGGTTCCGTGCGTGCGGGGCAGCAGGGGCAGGAAGGCCGCGCCCATGACCGTGAGGCCGTGGACGACGGCCCGCGGACCGGGCAGGGTGCGCTGGGCCCACGCGGTCAGTCTCAGCTGTCCCGCCAGCGCGGCCAGGGCGGAGGCGGCGAACACCGCGCCCGTCACCGCGCCGGTCCGGGCTCCGAACAGGTGCCGGGCGTGCAGCGGCAGGGCGAGGTACACCTGGAACGCCAGCACGTAGGAGCCGCTCATGGCGGCGGCGAACAGCAGGAAGGGGCGGTTGGCGGCCACGGTGCGCCAGTCGGCGGCGACCGCCCGCCAGGCGGGTCCGGCGTTCCGCCCGGCCGGGGGCCGGGTGGGCAGGGCCCGGGCCTGGAGCACGGCCAGGGCACCGAAGAGGACCGCCGCGACCGTGCACACGGCGCCGAAGTCCCAGGCCAGGAGGGCCAGTCCGGCGAGCGGGCCGATCAGGATGCCGGCCTGGTAGAAGACGTTGAAGACGGCGAACGCCGCCACGCGCCGCTCCTCCCCCGCGTCCGCGGCGAGATAGGCGCGCACGGCCGGGTTGAACAGCGCGCCCGCCAGGCCGGTCAGGGCGGAGGCCGCCACCAGGACGGGCAGCGAACCGGCCACGGCCAGCAGGGCGAAGGCGACCGCGCGCAGGGCGCATCCGGCGAGGATCAGCGGCTTGCAGCCGTAGCGGTCGGCGAGGCTGCCGCCGAGGAGGAACATGCCCTGCTGGGAGAGGTTGCGCACGCCCAGCACCAGGCCGACGGCCCAGGCGGCGAGGCCGAGGCCGTGGGCCAGATGGTCGGCCAGGTAGGGCATGAGCATGTAGAAGCCGAGGTTGATGCCGAACTGATTGACCATCAGCAGCCGGGCCGGCCGGTCGAAGCCGGCCATCCGGTTCCACGGCCCCCTCACCGGGCACCGGCCTGTGCCAGGGCGCGGGCGAGCGGATCGCGGACCCGGGCGCAGCGGGTCCACCGCGTCACCACGCGCGCGTCGGGCTCGGCGATGTCGTCGGGTTCCGCCACCGGGGGCCGGCCGAGCAGCCCGTGGGCGCGGCACCAGTCGTCGTCGTAGACGGTCTGCAGGTAGCGGTGCGGGCCGTCGGGGAAGACGGCGGCGATCCGGGTGCCGGCGGGGTGGTTCCGGGCCGCCCATCCGGCCACCAGCGCCACCGCCCCGACGCTCCAGCCGCCGGAGACGCCGTAGTGGCGGGCGAGGCGCCGGCAGGCCCGGACCGCCTCGGCCGCACCCACCCAGTGGACCTCCGAGAAGGCCGCGTAGTCCACGTTGTCCGGGTGGATGCTGGAGCCGAGCCCGCGCATCAGCCGTGGGCCGGCCGGCTGGCCGAAGATCGCGGAGCCGACCGCGTCCACCCCGATGAGCGTCAGCCCGGGGCAGGTCTCGCGCAGCGCGGCGGACACCCCGGCGGAGTGTCCGCCCGTGCCGACCGCCGCCACCAGCACGTCGACGCGGCCGAGTTGGGCGATCAGTTCGGCCGCGAGCGGCCGGTAGGCGGTGGCGTTGTCGGGGTTGCGGTACTGGTCCGGGCAGTACGCGCCCGGGGTGCGGGCCAGCAGTCGGGCGACCCGCGCGCGGCGGGCCTCCTGCCAGCCGCCCTCGGGGTGCGGCGCGGTGACCCGGACGACCCGTGCGCCCAGCGCGGTGAGCAGACGGGCGACGGGAGGTTCCAGGCCGGGGTCGGTGACGACGGTGACGGGGTGGCCGTAGGTCAGCCCGGCCAGGGCGAGGCCGAGACCGAGGGTGCCGCTGGAGGACTCGACGATCGGCGCGCCCGGCGCGAGGTCGCCGCGGCGCCGGGCCTCGCGGACCATGTGGAGGGCGGGCCGGTCCTTGAGGCCGCCCGGGTTGGCGCCCTCCAGCTTGGCGTGAAAGCCCCGGCCGGGCGGGGCGAAGGGTTCGCCCACCCACAGGACCGGGGTGCCGCCGACGAGTTGGGCGGGGTGCCGGGCGGCCGGCGCATGGGGGGTGCGGACTTCGAGGGGGGAGAGGGGCATGAGGGTACGCTCCTTCGCGCCCGGCCTCGGGCGGGCGCAGTGCGAGTGGGGGTGTGGCGCGCGGGCACACCCCGGCCCGCCGACGGGTCCGGGGCGTGCGGGTGCCGCCCTACTGCCGGAGGACGCGGACGGCCGCGAGCGAGGGGCCGTTGGCGCGGTCGGGCGGCACACCGGGAATCCGGTGCCGTCCGGTGCGCGTCGCACGCCCGCGCGCCGCGGCGGGCTGCACCGGCGGGTGCTGTCCGCCGTCGAGCCCGGTGTCGTCGAGGGCGGCGCGTGGGCGGTCGGCCGTGTGGTCCAGGTGGCCGTCCGCCGTGTGCCGGTGCCGGGGCGGCCCGGTGGGTCCCGCGCCGTCGGCGGGATCCGCCGGGCGTACGACGTCCCGCACGGACAGGGCACTTGTGCCGGATTCGGCGAAGGAGCAGGCGTGCACCGAGCCGGTGAGATGGGCGGTGATCAGCAGGACCAGCCCGACCAGCAGGGCGGCGCGGCGCAAGCGCCCCGCGCGCCCGCCGCCGCCCCGCGTTCCGATCACATGCGCAGCGTAGTGACGAAGTGACCTGCTGTCACATCGCGGCGCGCCCGGCGGCTCCCCGGCAGCCACAGGGCCGGCGGGGGCCCGCGGGGCCGAGGTGGGCGGCCAGGGCCTGGAGGAGGGCGACGGCCGCCATACGGGTCACGGGGTGCCCGGCTCCCTTGCGGAGCACGGTCCGCGCGACCGGGCCGCCACGCTCCGGGTATCGCACTCCGGCGGGATTCGGCCTGGGATTCATCTTCGGTTCCTCTCGTCGCGGACCGGCGGTGAAGCGGCTTCCACACATACCCCCGGCCCGTATCTCCGGGCAAGGCGTTCCCCGGCTTGACTCTGTACCCCCCTGGGGTATGTTGAAGGCCATCGAGCCGCCTGCGGGCAGGGAACAGACGAGGAGTCACCATGAACACCGGGCTGCGGATCACCTCCTACGCCGCCGCGCTCGCCGCCGCGTTCGGCATCGCCTACGGCGTCGGCGGCGGGGTCGGCGAGATCTCCCTCCGGACCGAGAGCACCGCACACGACGGGCACGCGGGCGCCGCGCCGGGCGGCGCGTCCGCGGCGGATCCCGGCTCGACGGCGGACCCCGGCCAGGGAGCGGCGCCCGGCGGGCTGCAGACCTCGGAGCGGGGCTACACCCTCGATCTGAAGACCCCGGCCGTCACGGCGGGACGCAGGACCGACCTGAAGTTCGCCGTCGTACGGGACGCCACCGGGCGCCCGCTCACCGCCTACCAGGAGGAGCACACCAAGGAACTCCACCTGATCATCGCCTCCCGGGACCTGGCCCACTTCCAGCACCTGCACCCGGCGCGCGCCGCCGACGGCACCTGGTCCACCTCCCTGACCCTGCCGAGGGCCGGGGCCTACCGGGTCTTCGCCGACTTCACGCCGGACGGCGGCGAAGGACTCACCCTCGGCGCCGACCTCACCGCCTCCGGCACCTACGCGCCCGCGCCCCTCCCCGCCCCCGCCGCCACGGCCGAGGCCGACGGGTACGAGGTGAGCCTGCGGGGCCGGCTCTCCCCCGGCCGGGCCGGCGAGCTGACCCTCGGCGTGACGCGGGACGGCAAGCCCGTGCGTGACCTCCAGCCGTATCTCGGCGCCTACGGCCATCTGGTGGCGCTGCGCTCCGGAGACCTCGGCTACCTCCATGTGCACCCGGGCGGCGAACCCGGGGACGGCACGACCCGGCCGGGACCGGGCATCTCCTTCACCACGACGGCGCCCAGCACCGGCACCTACCGGCTGTTCCTGGACTTCAAGCACGCCGGCCGGGTGCACACCGCCGCGTTCACGGTCCGGGCGGACCGGCCCGCCGAGCGGTCGGACACCCCGTCGACGCCCTCGCCGCAGCCCGGCAAGCACGCGGGGCACGGCCACTGAGCGCGGCCGTGACCACGGGCCGGTGACACGGCCGGGACCGTGTGACAACCCTGGCACAGCTGGGCCACACGACCGTCAACTTCCGCCGTACGTCAGCCCGTTGCCGCCTAGCATGAAGTCCGACGCAGGTAGGCCGGACGACCCCCGGGGGGCTTCGTGGTACTGGGAGGGTCGGCGGCGCGCCTCGGCTGCGCCGTCGCACTGTGCGGCTCACTGCTGGCCGGCTGCAGTTCCGGCGGGGACTCCCCCGGCCGGCCGGCGGCCGGGACGCCGAACGGCGGGAGCGGCGGCACCGGTCCGTCGCCGGCCACCGCGGTCGACGCCGGCCCGGCCCGGCTCCCCCGGACGCCGGCCGATGCCTCCGCCCTGGTCCGCGACATCCTGCCGGAGCCCGCCGCGTTCGGCTCCGGCACCGTCCGCCGTGACCCGTACGAGAGCGACCCGCGGCGGTGGGCGGTGCTCGGGGATTCCTGCGTGTGGGAGCAACGGGCGCTCCCGAAGAACGTCCTCGCCAGTCTGACCCGCCACTACGAGATCCCGGCGCACGACGGGCGGGGTCCGCTGCGGCTGAGTGCCGTCGTCACGGTGCACCGGAGCGCCGAGCAGGCCGACTGGGAGAACGCCGAGGTGCTGGAGGAGATGATGCGCTGCCCCTCCCAACTGCTGCGCCCCGGTGAGGTGCTGGGGGACCTGACCGACGTACCCAGCGCCCTCGGCGACTCGGGCAACGGCTTCACCGACGACTTCCTCGCCGAGTCCGGCACCTACACCGGCGACGATGTCGGAGGTCCGCACCCGTACGTCTGGGAGCAGACCCGCATCGACCGGTTCACCCTCGCCGTGTCGGCCCGGGGCGCCAAGGGCTGGACCAAGCGCGACCTGCTGGACCTGCTGCGCCGCCCCCACGCGACGATGCGCACCGGCCTGCGGGCCGCGCTCGGACGGCGGCCACCGACCGCGGCGGTGCCACCTCCCGCCACGGGAACCGACGCCCCGGGGACGACGGGGCCGAGCGCCCCCGCGCCCACGGCCCCCGGGCCCACCACCCCCGGGGGCGGTCGCCCATGACCGGGAAGCTCAGCCCCTCCGACCCCTCCCGGGTCGGCGGGCACCGGCTGCTCGCGCGGCTCGGCGCCGGCGGCATGGGCGTCGTCTATCTCGGCCGGGCGCCGTCCGGGGAACTGGCCGCCGTGAAGGTGATCCTGCCGGAGTACGCCGACCAGCCCGCCTTCCGCGCCCGGTTCCGCCGCGAGGTCGCCGCCGCCCGCCGGGTGCGCAGTCCCTGGGCCGTGCCGGTGACCGGCGCCGACCCCGACGCGCCCGCGCCCTGGCTGGCCACCGCCTTCGTGCCGGGCCCCTCGCTGGCCGAGGCGGTCGCCGCCCGCGGCCCGCTGCCGCCGCCCGCGGTGCGCGCGCTCGGCCGCATGCTGGCCCGGGCGCTGACCGCCGTGCACGACGCGGGGCTGGTGCACCGCGACGTGAAACCCGGCAACGTGCTCCTCGCCCTGGACGGCCCCCGGCTCATCGACTTCGGCATCGCCCGTGCCGCCGAGGAGACGGCCCTCACCTCGGCCGGCATGGTCGTGGGAACCCCCGGCTTCCTCGCTCCGGAACAGGCGCGGGCCCGGCCCGCCACGTGGGCCAGTGATGTCTTCGCCCTCGGCTGCCTCCTCTCCTACGCCGCCACCGGACGCCCGCCCTTCGGCACCGGGACCGTGGACGCCCTGCTCTACCGCACCGTCCACGACGAGCCCGACCTCGACGGGCTCCCCGACGGTCTGCGCGAGCCGCTGGCACGGTGTCTCGCCAAGGACCCGGCCGCCCGGCCCACCGCCCGCGAGGCGGCCGAGGCGCTGGGCGGCAACACGCCCTCCGACGCCGCCGACTGGCTGCCCGACGACGTCGTACGGCTCATCGCGGACCGGTCCGCCGCGATGCTCGCCCTGCCGGACATCGAGGCGACGGCCCTCGACGCGGGGGCGGACGAGCCGCCGGCGGAGGTTCCCGGCGCCGCGCGCCCCGCGCCACGCCCCGGCAGCCGCCGCCGCTTCCTGGTCCTCGGCGGCGCGGCCCTGCTCGCGGCGGGCGGCGGTGCCGCCCTCCGGGCCAGTCGCGGCGGCGGCCCCGCGCCCTCCGTCCCGCGCCGGCTGCTCGGCGTCCAGGCCGATCTGACGGGGCCCCAGAAGGCCGTCGGACAGGCCCAGGAACGCGGTGTACGGCTGGCCGTCGAGCAGTTCAACGCGCGCGAGGACAAGCCGTTCACGCTCACCCTCACGGTCGTCGACGACGGCGGCGACGAGGCCCGCGCGGTGCGGGTCGCCCGCGCCCTGGCCGCCGACCCCGGCCTGCTCGCCGTCATCGGCTCGACCGGTGACCGGACCACCGGCGCGAGCCTGGACGCCTACGACGCACAGCTCGTTCCCCAGCTGACGGCCTCCTCCGCCCAGGCGGTGTACGGCGTCTCGCGGCCCCGCCGCTTCCTCCAGGCCGTTCCCGGCTACCTGGTGACGCCCGCTTTGATCGCCCTCCGGCTCGCCGGGGCGGGCGTCGAACGGGCGGGCGTCCTGATCGACCGCGACGGCGGCATCCCCTCCTGGCAGATCGGCCACACCACGTTCCAGTCCCTCGGCGCCGTCAGGATCCCGGCCGAGCCCCGCGTCGTACCCCGGCTCGCCGGGGACCTCGCGCCGGTGGTCGGGGAGATGCTCGCGCACGCGCCGGACGGGTTCGTGTACACGGGCACCCCGGCGCGCGCGGCGGCCGTCGCCCGCGCGCTCGCCGAGCGGCGCTTCACCGGCGTGCGCGTCCTCGGCTACCCGGCCGCCGGCCGGGAGTTCCTGACCGCCGCGGGCCCGGCCGCCGAGGGCTGGCAGGTCTTCGCGCCGTACATCGACCCGTCGGCGGCACGGGTGCGCGGCTTCGCCGCCGCCTACCGCGGGCGCTACGGCTCCGCGCCCCCGTACTGGGCGGCGGAGGCCTACGACGTGGCCCGCATGGTCCTCGCCCGGGTCGCCGGGGCGGGCGGCTGGCTCTCCCGGGCCACGCTGTACGGCCTGCTGGCCAAGGGCACGTACAAGGGGCTGGTGCGCACCTACGCGTTCGACGAGGACCAGCAGCTCAAGGGGTACGACGTGTTCCGCTACGAGGTGAGGGGCGGCCGGTACGCCTACGCGGGCGAGGCGGCTCTGTGATGCGCCCGCTCACCGCGGACGACCCGGAGGACATCGGCGGCCACCGGCTGCTGGCCCGGCTCGGCGCCGGCGGCATGGGCGTCGTCTACCTCGCCCGCGGCGCCGGCGGAGCGCTGGTCGCGCTGAAGGTGATCCGCGCCGAGCACGCGGCCGACCCCGCCTTCCGGGCCCGGTTCCGGCGCGAGGTGGCGGCCGTCCGCGGCCTGTCCGGGCGGTGGCTGGTGCCGGTCGTGGCCGCCGACGCGGAGGCCCGTTCGCCCTGGCTGGCCACGGAGTTCGTGCCGGGCCCCGCCCTGGCGGAGGCGGTCGACGGACACGGAGCCCTGCCCGTGGCCGCGGTGCGGGTGCTGGGCTCCCGGCTGGCCGAGGCACTGACCGCCGTGCACGCGGCGGGACTGGTGCACCGCGATGTGAAGCCGGCGAACGTGCTGCTGGGCCTCGACGGTCCCCGGCTCATCGACTTCGGCATCGCCCTCGCCGCCGGGGCCACCGCGCTGACCGCGCCCGACGCCGTCGTGGGCACCCCCGGTTTCCTGGCACCGGAACAGGCCCGGGCCCGCGCCGCGGAGGTCGGCCCGCCGAGCGACGTCTTCTCCCTCGGGTGCGTGCTGGCGTACGCGGCCTCGGGCCGGCGCCCGTTCGGCACCGGGCACGCGGCGGCGGTGCTGTTCCGCACGGTGCACGAGGACCCGGACCTGACGGACGTGCCCGCCGCACTGCGCCCGCTGATCGAGCGCTGCCTCGCCAAGGACCCCGCGCGCCGCCCGACGGCCGCGCGGCTCCGGGCCGCGCTCCAGGACCCCCGGACGGGGCCGGCGCGGAACACCGGTTCCGACGCGGGCGGTGCCGGGGACTGGCTGCCGCCCGCCGTGCTGCGCCTGGTCGCCGAACGCTCCGCACGCGCACTCGACGTGCCCGCCCCCCGGCGGGTCCCCGTCCGGCCGACGGACGAGGAGACCGCCGCGGGCTCCCGGCCGGCGGCCCCGGCCGGGGACCGCGCGCCGGCCCGGCGGCGGGTGCTGGCACTGGGGAGCGCGGCGGCCTCGGTGCTGGCCCTGGGCGGCGGCACCGCCGCGTATCTGACGGTGGGCCGGGGCTCCGGCGGCGGGCCGCCCGTGTACACGCTCGGCTTCCAGGCCGATCTGACCGGTGCCGGAGGGACGGACGGCGTGGCCCAGGAGCGCGGCGCGCGACTCGCCGTGGCGCACCACAACGCACGCGCGGGCGGCGGGTTCCGGCTCGCCCTCGACACCTACGACGACCGGGGCGACCCCGCCCGGGCCCGGCAGGCCGCCGAGCGCTTCACCGGGGCCGCCGTGAGCGCGGTCCTCGGGCCGGACACGGTTCCCGCGGCACTGGCCGCGGCCCCGCGCTACCAGTCCGCGCACACCGCCATGGTCCTGATCTCCGTGGACGATCCGCGACTGGACGACGAGAGGCTGCGGACCGTGCGCGTCACCCGCGCCCCGGAGCAGTTCCTGGCCATCCCGCTGACCGCGTACCTGACCTCCGTACGGCCGGTCGACCGCACCGCCGTGCTCGACGACCGGGCGGCGGGCCGCGTGGGCTCCGAACTCGTGGGCGCGCTCACCCAGGATCCGCCCAACGGGGGCACGACCCGCGTGTACTCCGTACCGGCCGGCAGCGACGACTTCACCCCCGCCGTCCGCGCCGCGCTCGCCGAACGGGCCCAGGCCGTCGTCTTCACGGGGACAGCGGCGGAACGCGCCGTGCGCTGCGCCCGCGCCCTCGCGGCGGCCGGCTTCACCGGGCCACGCCTCGGCACCTGGCACCTCATGCGGCCGGCCTTCCTGCGGGGGGCCGCCGCGGCGGCGCGGGGCTGGGTGTTCGGCGCCCCGTTCACCGACCCGGGCAGCGTGTCCGGCGCCTTCCGGTCCGCCCACCGCGCGGCCTACGGCACCGCGCCCGGCCGCTGGGCCCCGGAGGCGTACGACGCGGTGGGACTGGTCGCCCGGGCCCTCGCCTCGCTGGACGGCCCGGCCGGCGCCACCCCCGGGGCGGTCGCCGAGCGGCTGTCGGACCTCACCCTCCAGGGACTCGCCAAGACCCTGCGCTTCACCGCCGGCAGCCCCCGGAGCATCGACGGGCGGCAGGACGGGGCGTACTTCCTGTACCGAGCGGACGGCGACGCCTTCCGGTTCCTCGGGCGCTACGACCGGCTCACCCGACGCGAATGAAAAATGGCGTGCAACCTTGTCGGCGGCTTGTGAGTCTTCTGATCGATCACACCGTGGTCGCGTCTACAAGGAGACCATCATCAGCGCCATACGCAAGACCCTGACCGCCACCGCCGTCGTCGGCGCCGTTCTCGCGGGCTCGGCGGCCTGCGGGACGGTGGAGCAGCTCTCCGCCGGCAAGAAGCTCGACCGCGCCTTCGAGAAGCTCGGCGAGAAGAAGACGCTCTCCTTCGAACTGGACCTGGACACCGACGCCGCGACGCTGAAGGCGCTGGACGCCAAGTCGAAGCCCGCGCCCGGCGACGAGATGCCGGACGAGGCCGCCGAACTGCTCAGCGGCGCGAAGATCACGCTCACCATGGAGTCGAAGAAGCCGCTCGCCGACTCCGGCGAGAAGGATCTCGTCGGCATGGCCATGAAGATCAGCAACCCGGACGGCGACCTCGCCGAGTACCGGATGTTCGGTGACGACGTCTACCTCCGTGCCGACGTCGACACCATCGGCAAGCTGACGGGCAGCCCCGTGCCGTCCGCCGACGACCTGCCGCCGGAGGCCGGGGCCTTCAAGGACGTCCTGTCCGGCAAGTGGGTGAAGTTCGACACCAAGGAGATGGAGAAGGCCGGCTTCGGGGGCGAGGACGGCGAGGACAGCCCCGCGCCCGCTCCGTCCCTGGACGCCAAGACGCAGAAGAAGCTGGTGAAGTCGCTGCGCGAGGTCGTCGCCCGCGAGGTGGACCTCAAGACGGCCGACGGGGACGGCGACACCGAGCACGTCACCGCCACGGCTCCCTTCCGCACGCTGCTCACCAAGCTGCTCGGCGAGATCCGCCCGCTGGCGAAGGACCTGCCGCCGGGCATGGACCTGCCGACGGACAAGGACCTGAAGGACGCCCCGAACGCCAAGGTGACGGCTGACTTCACGCTCAAGAACGGTGAGCTGTCCGAGGTGAACGTGGACCTCGCCAAGCTGGCCGAGACCGCCAAGGTCAAGAAGCTGGGCCTGGTCCTGCGGATGACCGACGGCACCAAGCCCACCGTTCCGGCCGGCGCCAAGGAGCTGGACCTGAAGGAAATCATGCAGGGCCTCTTCTCCGGACCGGGGATGACCGAGGACGACTTCGGCGACGAGGGCTTCGGCGACGAGGACTTCTGATCACGCCGACCGTGAACGAACGGTGAGCACCCGCCGGCCGCCTCCCCGCCGGACCGCACACCGCGGGGGGCAGCTTCCGGCCCGCGTCGGGAGGCACCGGACCGGTCCCCGCACGGGGCCGACGGACGCGAACGGGATCCCGCTGACGACTCCGCGCGCTCGGCGCCCGGGTGCACGGCACACACACCGGCGGGGCAGCGTGCGCGGCCGCCGCCGGTACCGGTGACCGGCGGCGGCCGTGGATCCGGGCGGGGCGGGACGGCCTCAGGCCGACAGGCCCTGGATGTCGACGCCGTGGAGTTCCATCCAGGCGTTCAGCCGGACGGGAGTCTCGGTGTAGACGGAGCGCTGCATCATCGAGTACGGGGTGTCGACCGGCTTGGCGAGGTGGGAACGGATCGCCTCGGTGTTCAGCAGCGGCAGCGCCGGCGCGTCCGGGTCGGCGACGATCCGGCTCAGCTCACGGTTGACCGCCTGGTCGTACTCCGGGTCCTGGGTCGAGGGATAGGGCGCCTTGCGCCGCTGGACGATCGACTCGGGCAGCAGGTCCTTGGTCGCGTGCCGCAGGAGACTCTTCTCCCGCCCGTCGAACGTCTTCACCGACCAGGGTGCGTTGAAGACGTACTCGACGAGCCGGTGGTCGCACAACGGGACCCTGACCTCCAGGCCGGTCGCCATGCTCATCCGGTCCTTGCGGTCCAGCATCATCTGCAGGAAGCGGGTGATGTTGAGGTAGCTGGCGAGCCGCATCCGCCGCTCGGCCGGGCTGTCGTCGGGAAGGTGGGTGACCTCGTTCGCGGCGCTGTGGTACTGGTCGGCGATGTACTCGGCGAGGCTCAACTCCTTGACCAGGGACGGGTCCAGGAAGCTGGTGGCCTGCTCGCTCACCGGAACCTTGTTGATCGCGTGCCACGGGTAGGTGTCGGCCTGCGAGGCGACCGGGTCGTGGAACCACAGGTAGCCCCCGAAGACCTCGTCGGCGGACTCTCCCGACAGCGCCACGGTCGAGTTCTCGCGGACCGCCTTGAACAGCAGGTAGAGGGAGGGGTCGTGGTCCCCGATCCCGTAGGGGAGGTCCCAGGCCCGCAGCACGGCGTCGCGTACGCCCGGTTCGACGAGCCGGGCGGTGTCGAGCAGGATCTCGCGGTGCTCGGTGCCCACGTGCCGGGCGAGTTCGGTGACGAACGGCGCGTCGGGCGCCTCGCGGAACGGCTCGGGCCGGAAGTTCTCGGCGAGGCCGACGAAGTCCACGGAGAAGGTGCGGACCCGTCCCCCGCCGTCGGCGTCCAGCGAACGCTGGGCGAGCGCGGTCAGCGCGCTGGAGTCCAGGCCGCCCGACAGGAGCGTGCACAGCGGCACGTCGGAGACCATCTGCCGGGTGACCGCGTCCTCCAGTATCTCCCGTACCTTGGCGACGCTCCCGGGGATGTCGTCGGTGTGCGGCCGGGTCTCGAGTCTCCAGTACGCCTCCTCGCGTATGCCCGCGCGGCTGACGCGGACGATGTGTCCCGGCCGCACCTCGTACAGGTTCCGCAGCGGGGTCCGTCCGGGTACCCGGGCCAGCGCGAGCGCGTCGCGCAGGCCGTCGAGGTCCATGACCGCGCTGGCGAGCGGATTCGCCAGGATCGCCTTGGGCTCCGACCCGAACAGCACCCCGGACGGGGTGGGGTAGTAGAAGAGCGGCTTGATCCCGAGGCGGTCCCGGACCAGGAGCAGTTCCTCGGTCCGGGTGTCCCACAGGGCGAAGGCGTACATCCCGTTGAACCGGTCGACGAACCCGCTGCCCCACTGGAGGTAGGCACGGAGGACGACCTCGGTGTCGCTCCTGGTGCGGAAGCGGTGTCCTAAGAGGACGAGTTCCTCGCGGATCTCCTTGAAGTTGTACACCTCGCCGCTGTAGCTGATCACCACCAGCGGATCGCCGTCCGGACCGGTCTCCGGGGTGCGCATCGGCTGCCGGCCGCCCTCGATGTCGATCACCGCGAGCCGGCGGTGTCCGAGCATCACGTGCCCGGCGCTCCAGATCCCCTCGTCGTCGGGGCCACGGCAGGCCATCGTCCTGGTCATGGCCTCTGCCGCGGCCGCCTCCTTGACGAGGTCGCGTTCGAAGTCCACCCATCCAGCGATTCCGCACATAGGAACGCCCTTCACTACGGGTTGAATGACATGTGTGCCGACTACGCGCTGACCTTGGCCGACTGCGCCCGCGTGCTCTTGGCCAGCCGGTGTCCCAGTTCGGACAGCGCCAGCGCGAGCACGGCCACCGCGGCGCCGACCAGGCTGATGTTCCGGGCCCCGATGGTGCTGATGCCCACCGCGCCGATGACGCCGGAGAGGGCGATGGCGAGGTAGAGGAACGCGGCGTTGAGGGAGATCAGCAGGGGAGCCGACTCCGGGTTGAGGCTGATCAGGCGTGACTGCTGCGGCGCGGTGATGCCCCAGGCCGCGACGCCGTACACCACGATGACGACGGCGGCCGCGGGGAACGAGCCGGTGGCGAGCGGCAGCACGAGGAGGCTGGCCGCCAGCAGCGTGACCGCGCCGCCCACCACCAGACGGGCCCCGAACCGGTCGGCCAGTGTCCCGGCGTAGAAGTTGCCGACCATGCCCGTCAGACCGAAGGCGAACATCAGGATGGCCAGTTTCCTGCCGTCGCCGCCGGTGGCGGGGGCGAACACCTCGGCCATGTAGGTGTAGACGATGTACGCCGCGGTGAAGGCGACGAGCGTCGCGGCGAGCACGGCGACGACGCGACGGTCGCCGAGCGGCGCGAGGCGCTGGCGCAGCCCGCCCGGAGCGCCCACGACCACCGCCGGCACGAGGGTGAACACGCCGAACAGGCTCAGCACGGTGAGGAGGGCGATGAACCACATCGTGGCCCGCCAGTCGAGGACGCTGCCCACGACGGTCCCGATCGGCGCGCCGAGCGCGGTTGCGGCGGTGAGCCCGGTGGTGACGGCCGCGATGGCCCGGCCCCGGCGTTCGGGCCCCATCAGCGCGGAGGCGGTGACACTGGCCGCCGGGATGTAGAGGCCGGCGCCGACGGCGGCGACGACCTGGGCGCCCAGGACCACGGGGAACGACGGCGCCAGTCCGGTCCCCACGACGCCGAGCAGATAGATCAGCACGGACAGCTTGAGCACCTTGTGGCGCGGCCAGGCGGCGGTGAGCGTGGACAGGATCGGCGCCATGACCGCGCAGGTCAGCGCGAACACGGTGACCACCTGCCCGGCGGTGGTGATGCTGACGGACAGGGAGTCGCTCAACTCGGGCAGTACGCCGGCGAGCACGAACTCGTCCGTGCCGATGGCGAAGGCGCCGAACGCCAGGACGAGGACTCCCCGCCACGGCCCGGCGGCCGCTCCCCCGTCGGCCTTCCCCTCAGACGTCCCGCTCGTCCGGTCCGGGACGGACTTACTCACTATGAACCCTCCTCGATTTCGGTACCGATCGGTACCATCTTGGCGGACGGTATCGGTCGGTACCGTTTAGCGTCAAGGGCGACTACTCTGGCCACATGCCGACTCGCGCACGTGACCGCCTACTACAGGCAGCCGATGAGCTCTTCTACGAGGAGGGCATCAACGGAGTGGGCCTGGAGCGCCTCCTGACCCACTCCGGCGTCGGGCGCGCCTCCCTGTACCGACACTTCGACGGCAAGGACGATCTGGTGACCGCGGTCCTGCAGCGCCGGGACGAACACTGGAGGACGTGGCTGCGAGAGCGCGTCGAGGCCCACGGCGGCGCACCCCTGGCCGTCTTCGACGCCCTGGCCGAGGGGGCGCAGGACAGCGCGTTCCGCGGCTGCGCCTTCATCAACGCCATGGCGGAGAGGGCGAAGGAACCCGGCAGCAGCGTCCACCGGCTCGCCGTCGAGCACAAGCGCAAGGTCGCCGACTATGTGTGCGGCCTGATCAAGGAGGCCGGCCACGCCGGGGCGCCGGAGCTGGCGGAGCAGTTCACGCTGCTGATGGACGGGGCCGTGGTCACCGCGATGAGCGAGCGCAGCGTCGAGCCTTTCCGGCGGGCGCGGCAGATGGCGCAGCGGCTGCTGTCCTGACCCGTGTCCGCCTCACCCCTTGCTCATGCGTCCGTGCGCACACCATCCCTGCATGTGTCCGGAGCGGCGGGCCCGGCTCCCCGGATCAAGTCGAGCAGGCCTGGAAAAGCGCCGGTCGAGCTCCGTGCGTGACGCACGGGGACGGAAGCGCTCCGGTGCCGCCGCGCTCCGTGTGCGGCTGCGGCAGCCTGCGGTTGCGGCAGCCGGCCGCGTTCCCTGACCTGTGTCATACCCCGCTCTCGGTTTGATACGCATCGAAGTGGTCGATGCTCATCGAAGGGGGTTGACGACAGCCGCCACGGCGGCCGGGATCGTGGGAGGTGCGGGTGCGCTGATGACCAGAACCCTGCGGACCACCGAAGCACCCTGTCCAGGCGCTCCCTGTGGCCCGGCGGCCCTGGCCGCGCGGCGGTTCCGGCGACGGACGCCGGTCACGAGACCGCCCCTGTCCGCCGCCGCGGCACCGGCGGGCACCCCGCACAGGGCACGGACCTTCGCCCTCACCCCCTCGGCCCCCGCCGGCCGCACCGTCCCGCCGGTCCCGGGCGCCCACGCGAGACCACCCCGGGGGCATGCCGACGGCCACCGATGTCGGCCGTCCCCCGTCTCGCTCTCCTGCCACTGACGTCACACATTTCCCGTCCGTCACGGTGAACCGGACCGGCCTGCGCGGGAGGACGTTCGGAACATTGGCCGGAAACAGCCCTCAGGGCTGTCCGGCAGCCACGTCTAAAGGTGTGACACCGTATCCTTTGGCGTAGCCCGGTCACCCTACGCTATTGCAAGGCGAGCAACCTCTTTTTTTGGGGTGTGCGGGCCGACGGACAAGCCGGTCCTCAATTCTTCCTATTCGTCTGCTGTTGTATTCATGCGCTTCACGAAAAGCGCTGTGACCTGCCGCACATCGACCGTCGGCGACCGCCAGAAACACCGTTGACATATGACGCAACTGTCAGTAGCGTGACCGTAACGGAAGCTTTTAATCCGCCAGTCCGAGGCCGGAACGAACGGATCGATCGGCTCTCCGCATTACATGGCAGATGATTTGACGGAGAAGCGAGAAAAAAGAGCGCCACCGCAGCGCCTCACCAGTGGTGCGCCATTCCCAGGCAATGCCTGCGGCCGATCCGGTACGCTCCCCCCGGGGACACACGGAAGGTGACATGGCCATCCAACCCCTCGACAAGAGAAGCGATTGGATCCAGAGAGCGGCGCCCCGGGTGAACCCCGGAATCCGTCTGGTGTGCTGTCCCTACGCCGGCGCCTCCGCCAGTGCCTACAACGCCCTGTCCGCGGCCCTGCCCGACGAGGTGGAGGCGCTCTCCGTCCAGTACCCGGGCCGCCCGGGGAACCGCGGCGAGCCACCGATCAAGGACGTCGGCGAACTCTCCGACCGCATCGCCGAAGAGGTCCGCCCCTGGCTCGACAGGCCGGTGGCCGTCTTCGGCCACAGTTTCGGCTCGGTGGTGGCCTTCGAGGTCACCCGGCGCCTGGAGGCCGCCGGCGCCGCCCCCGTGCGGCTCATCGTGTCCGGCCGCCGCTCCCCCTCCGACGGGCTCGGCAGCCACACACCGCGCGACGACCAGGAGATCATCGCGGAACTCAAGGAGCTGGGCGGCATTCCTCCCCGGTTCTTCGAGAAAGAGAAATTCCTGGAGCCGATCCTCACGGTCGTGAAGAACGACTACCACGCCAATTCCACGTATCTCGCATCCGCAGAGGCGTCGGTCGGCTGCCCCATATCCTTCCTGTTCGCCGACGCGGATCCGTATCTGACCGGAGGCGGGGAGCACGGCTGGGAGCGGCACACCACGGCAGAATTTCAGGTCACCCGCTTCTCCGGTGGCCATTTCTTCCTGAACGAAAAAGTCGCGGAGGTCGCCGAGGAGATCGCCGAGATCCTCCGCAACGGAGTTCTTTGACCGTCTGACTCGGGATGGTGAACGCAGTGGAGAACATGCTCGCGTACGCAGCAATGTCCGAGCTGTCGGCGGAGGAAGACGAGAGAGTCCGCTTCGGGCCGATGCCACGCGGCCAGGACATCGGCGAGGACCTGCTTCTCGGTGTGTACGATCACGTACTGTCCTATCACGCGGCGACCACACTGGAAATCGCCACGGCGCTCGGGGTGTCGAGCGCCGCCGTCAGGGACGCCATGCGGGAACTGTTGCGTCTGAAACTCGTCAGACACTGCAAGGAGCAGGACACCTTCCTGGCCTCCGACCCCGATGCCGCCCAGACGGAACTCGTTCTGCCGCTCGAATCCGCCATACACGAAAAACAGCGCGAACTGATCGCCATCCACCACCAGATGGAACGTTTCTCCAAGTCCTTCAAGCGGCACCAGCGCACCCAGCGGAAGAGTCGGCTGGTGGCGACGCTGGAGAACCAGCGCGAGATCTCCCTGCGGCTGACGGACTCGATCCGCCGGTCCTCCGGGGAGATCCTCACGATGTGGCCGGTCTGCAGCTATGAGACACAGATCCTGGAGGACACCCTCCGGCTCTCCTACGACGCGGTCCCGCGCGGGGTGCGACTGCGCACCCTGTACCCCCACTCGGCCAGGCACCATCCCAGTTTCCGGGCGAACCTCCAGCAGAACCTGGAGTCGGGGGCGGAGGTCCGGACGTCGGACGAGGTGCAGCACTTCATCATCATCGTCGACCGGGAGACGGCGTTCCTGCCCACCGACTCCTCCAAGGGAGGCACCTCCGCGGTCACCGTCGTCTACGAACCGGCGATCGTGAACGTGCTGTGCGGCATCTACCGGAACACCTGGCAGTCGGCCTGCGTCTTCGACGGCAGCACCCCCAACGACACCTCGCTCAACAACGTCCGGAACGCGATCCTGAAGATGCTCGCCTGCGGTCTCAAGGACGATGTCATCGCCCGCCGGGTGGGGATCTCCTCGCGCACCCTGCGCCGCCACATCGCCGCGATCATGGAGGAGCTGGGGGCGGAGAGCCGCTTCCAGGCCGGCGCGGCGGCGGCGAGCGCGGGCCTCATCGGGACCCCCGTCGGCAGGTGACAGCGGCATCCCTGCGGCGCCGCGGGGCCCGGCACGGGGGTGGCCCCCCTGCACCGGGCCCCGGGGCCGTCAGAGCACGTCCGACAGCCGCGTACGGATCTCGGCCGCCGCGGCCTTGCCGTAGGCCTCCTCGATCCTGATCAGCAGGTCGGCCGCGGAGAGCTTGTACTCCTGCGTACCGACCGACTCCAGGACGACGGTGGCCAGCGCGCAGCCGAGCCGGGCCGAGCGCTCCGGCGGCCAGTCCCAGGCCACGCCGGCGAGGAAACCGGCCCGGAAGGCGTCGCCGACTCCGGTGGGGTCCTGGGCCCGGTCCGTCGGCACCGCCCGGACCGCGCGCTCGGGCTCCGCCTTCCCGGCGATGGTCACACCGTCGGCGCCGGCCGTGACGATCCAGGTGCCGACGCGTTCGAGGATCTCGCCACGCGTCCAGCCGGTCCGCTGCGCGAGCAGGGCGGCCTCGTACTCGTTGGTGAACAGATAGCGGGCGCCGTCGATCAGCCGCCTGGCCTCCTCGGCCCCGATGCGGGCGAGCTGCTGGGAGGGGTCGGCGGCGAACGGGACGCCGAGCGCGCGGCACTCGTCGGTGTGGCGGAGCATCGCCTCCGGGTCGTTGGGGCCCACCACCACCAGGTCCAGCCCGCCGGCGTACCGGGTGGCCGCTTCCAGCCGGATGACGCCGGCCTGTGCCATGGCGCCCGCGTAGAAGGTGGCGATCTGGTTCTGGTCGGCGTCCGTCGTGCACACGAAGCGGGCGGTGTGCAGGGTGTCGCTCACGTGGACGAGCCGGGTGTCCACGCCGTTCTCCTCCAGCCGGCGGCGGTACTCGGCGAAGTCGGGGCCCACGGCTCCCGCCAGCATCGGACGCAGGCCCAGGCGTCCCAGCCCCAGGGCGATGTTCGCGGCCACTCCCCCGGGCCTGATCTCCAGGGTGTCCGCCAGGAAGGACAGCGAGACCCGCTCCAGGTGGCCGTCGATCAGCTGGTCGGCGAACCGTCCGGGGTAGACCATCAGATGGTCGGTGGCGATGGATCCGGTCACGGCGATACGCACGGTGCTTCCTCCCTCGGCCCGCCCGGGCACGGGAGTGCCGGGGGGCGGTTCGCGTCAGTCCAGGCCGGCGGCGGTGCGGAGGGCGTCGGTGCGGTCGGTGCGCTCCCAGGTGAAGTCGGGCAGTTCCCGGCCGAAGTGACCGTAGGCGGCCGTCCGGGCGTAGATCGGGCGGAGCAGGTCCAGGTCACGGATGATCGCGGCGGGCCGCAGGTCGAACACCTCGGTGATGGCCTGCTCGATCCGCGCCACGTCCACGGTGTGGGTGCCGAAGGTCTCCACGAACAGCCCGACCGGCTCGGCCTTGCCGATGGCGTAGGCGACCTGGACCTCGCAGCGGGTCGCCAGCCCGGCCGCCACGACGTTCTTGGCGACCCACCGCATGGCGTACGCGGCCGAGCGGTCCACCTTGGAGGGGTCCTTGCCCGAGAAGGCGCCGCCGCCGTGACGGGCCATGCCGCCGTACGTGTCGATGATGATCTTGCGGCCGGTCAGACCGGCGTCGCCCATCGGGCCGCCGACCTCGAAGCGGCCGGTCGGATTGACCAGCAGGCGGTAGCCCTCGGTGTCGAGCTTGATGCCCTCGTCCAGCAGGGCCTTCAGCTCCGGCTCCACGACGAACTCGCGGATGTCGGGGGCGAGCAGCGACTCCAGGTCGATGTCCGAGGCGTGCTGGGAGGAGACCACCACCGTGTCCAGCCGGACGGCCTTGTCACCCTGGTACTCGATGGTGACCTGGGTCTTGCCGTCCGGACGCAGGTAGGGGACGGTCCCGTTCTTGCGGACCTCGCTCAGGCGCCGTGACAGCCGGTGGGCCAGGTGGATCGGCAGCGGCATCAGCTCCGGGGTCTCGTCGCAGGCGTAGCCGAACATCAGCCCCTGGTCACCGGCGCCCTGCCGGTCCAGTTCGTCGGCGTCCCCCTCCACCCGCAGCTCGTAGGCGGTGTCCACCCCCTGGGCGATGTCGGCCGACTGGGCGCCGATGGACACCGACACCCCGCACGAGGCGCCGTCGAAGCCCTTCTTGGAGGAGTCGTAGCCGATCTCCAGGATCCTGGCCCGCACCAGCGCGGGGATGTCCGCGTACGCGGCGGTGGTGACCTCCCCGGCCACGTGGACCAGGCCGGTGGTGATCAGCGTCTCCACCGCCACGCGGGAGGACGGGTCCTGTTCCAGCAGGGCGTCGAGGATGGTGTCGCTGATCTGATCGGCGATCTTGTCGGGGTGGCCCTCGGTGACGGACTCGGAGGTGAACAGACGACGGGACACAGCGCTCCCTGAGAGGGGTCGGCCGGTGCGCGGGGCGCACCGGCGGCGGATACGGGCACGGCGGGCGGGGCGGGGTCAGTCGGCGGGCCGGTCGCAGGGGTGCGGGCACCGGGCGGGCACCCCGATGGCCGCGGCGACGACGAAGCCCTTCTTGTGGGTGATGGACAGGTTGAGGGAGCCGATGCCCCGTTCCCGCGCGCGCTGGGCGGCGGTCCCCGTCAGCCGTACCACGGGGGCTCCGTCGTCCGCGCGCAGGATGGCCACCTGCCGGGGGGTCACCCCGGCCCCGACACCGGTGCCGATGGCCTTGAGGGCGGCCTCCTTGCCGGCGAAGCGGCCGGTGAGGAACTCCCGGGCGCGTTCCGCCCCGAAGGAGTCCGCGAGGGCCAGTTCGTCGGCGTCGTAGACGTAACGGCGGAACCAGGGCCGGCCGAGCAGGTCGCCGAGTTCGCCCTCGGTCATGACGTCGATGCCGATCCACATGGCTCGCTCCCTGTCTCCTTCCCGGGTCCTGGCGCGGGGGGCCGGGGTCATGCGAGGAAAGTGCCTTTGGCCATGCCTTGGAACACCGCGAGCCGCTGGATGTGGCCGGTGCCCTCCATGAACTCGAAGGCGCGCGCGTCGCGGTACAGCTTGCCCAGCCACGGGTCTTCCAGGAGGGATGCGGGGCCGAGGAGGTCGGCCGCGGCGAGGGTGGCGCGTTCGGCCAGCTCGGCGGCGCGCATCTTGACGCCGGCGATGCGGTCGGACCGCACCTTCCCGGCGTCGATCGCGGACGCGATGTCGTAGTTCTGCCGCCGGGTGGCCTCGAGCCGGTCCCGCAGGTCGTCCAGCCGGCCGCGGGCCGCTCCGGCGAGTGCCGGGCGCTCGCGGCGGACGTGGTCCAAGGCGGCGCGGGTCAGGCCCAGCGCGGTGCCGGCGAGGACCGGGCGGAAGCGCTGGAGGGTGCGGATGGCTCCCACCAGCCCGCGGCGGCTGGGCTTGAGCGTGTCGTAGCCGAGGACCTGCTCCCGCTCGATCCGCACGCCGTCGAGCGTGATGGCCGAGATGCGCGCCCCGCGCATGCCGACGGTCGGGATGAGCCCGGCCCGGAAGCCGGGGTCGCGGGTGTCGACGAGCACCGCCTCGATGCCCAGCGGTCCGGGCGCCCGGCGGCAGAACACCACGCCCAGCTGGGCGAAGGCGGCGTTGCCGACGTAGCGCTTGGCACCGCTGAGGCGGAAGCCGTCGCCGTCGGGGGTCAGGGCGGTCTCCAGCTCGGTGGCCGCCGATCCCTTCGCGGGCTCGGTGAGGCCGAAGAACGTCCAGGTCGGCTCGGGGCGGCTCAGCCGCTCGTAGTAGGCGTGCCGCTGCTTGTCGTCGCCGAGCGCGTCCACCGCGACCCCGGACATCAGCGGGCCGGGGCAGGCGAGCATGAAGCCGGCGTCGCCGTAGCTCAGTTCCTCGATGGTGACGGTGTGCTCCAGACAGGAGCGCAGGTCGTAGGTGTACTCGCCGATGCGCAGCGGGGCGTCCAGGTACTCGACGGGAAGGGTGGCGATGCGCATGAGGCCGGCCGCGGGCAGGTGGAGCCACCGGTCGATGGCCGTGGGGTCGCGGTCGATCTCCAGGCCGGCGTCCCGCAGTTCCGCGGCCGCGTCCCTGACGTGGGAGCGCAGCACCTCCGTCCGGCGGGGCAGCAGGGGCTCACTCACGGCCGGCTCCCTCCTCGTGCTCTCCGGGGTGCAGGTAGGTGTTGCCCAGCAGTTCGGCCGCGTGGAGGAGCCGGCCGGGGCCCTCGGCCGCGAAGCTGCTCGCGCCGTACAGTCCGAGCGCGGTGCGGCCGGCGCCCACCAGGTCGCGGTGGATCCGGCGGCGGCGCCCGGCGGTGGGCCGGGGCAGGCCGAGGAGGTCCCGGGTCTCGGAGAGCGCGAGGGCCACGTCGGCGATCGCGCCCCGGACGAGCTGCCGGCCGAGCAGCGGGGCTCCTTCCGAGGAGCGCCCGTCGAGGCGGGTGACGGCGCCGTCGAGGACATCGCGCAGCAGCCGCCAGTGCAGCCGCACCAGCGCGTCGCAGAAGACCTGTGTCGCCCCGTCGTCGGCCGGCGACGGGTCCCGCAGCGCGGCGAGGGTGTCCGAGGTGCCGGGGACCGGGGCGCCGCCGGGCAGGCGCTGTACGGAGGCGATGGTCCAGCCGGCCGGGGAGGACACCGTGCCGCCCGGTGCGGCCTGTTCGTGGCACGCGTCCAGCTCCCCGGCGAACTCCTCGAGCCACCGCAGGACGGGGGCGGGGAGGGTGGTGTCCGTCGTCGTCATCGCGCCTCCCGCGCGGCGCCCCGGGCCCGGTCGGAGTGCAGTACGGCGATGTGGGTGGCGCCGGAGAGCGGGTCGGTGTCGCACAGCAGCACCGTGCCGTACCGCTCCCGCCAGTCGGTCCAGTGCCGGGCCAGGGCCAGCCAGACGCTGGTGCAGTAGGTGCCGGGATTGGCGTGGAAGGAGGGGACGTCCTGGCCGAGCACGTCACGGTCCTGCCAGGGGCCGGTGACGAGCAGGGTGCCGTCCGGGTCCTTCGCGGTCAGCTCGCCGAGCCGGGCGGCGGCGGACTCGGTCGCCGGGACGGACTCCACCCGGGCGATCCGCGGCCCGCCGCCGGTGCCGAGGACCAGGAGGACCCCGGAGTCGACCAGGTGGTTGTCGTGGACCAGGGGGAAGCGCGTGGGCAGGGTGGTCTGTTCCAGGACGGCGAGCACCGCCCGCTGGGAGCGGCCCGCCCGCTGGAAGGCCGAGACGGCGCGCAGCGCGGTGAACGGCGCGGCCAGCCCCTGCTGGTGGATGCCGAAGTTGACGGCCCGGCCGCCCAGGAGCCGGTCCAGGTAGGGCGCCATGGCGGTGAACGGGGTGATGTCCGGCAGCGCGTGGGTCACGATCACCAGGTCGGGGTCGCTGCCGTCGGTCCCCGAGGCGGCCACCAGCCGGTCGACCAGGTCGCGGTGGCCGACGTGGGGCGCGGAGCGCAGCAGCGTCTCGTCCACCTCCAGGCCGAAGGGCTCGACCAGGTCACGGTAGTAGGAGAGGTTGGACAGGGTCGGTTCGGGGGACCTGCGGGGCGGTGCCACCACCCCGCAGGCGGCAAGGAGGGCCGGCATGTGCGATCCGCCTCATACTCCGCTGGTGGTCTGCTGGGACAGGACGTAATCGGTGAGCGTGCCGACCGACTTGAAGTCGTCCATGTCGAGGTTCTCCGGGTCGACGGAGATGTCGATGGCGTCCTCCAGGGCCATCAGCATCTCCAGGACCGAGGTGGAGTCCAGGTGCAGGTCCTCGAAGAGCCGGACCTCTTCGGTCAGGCCGGTGACGGGCTGCTCCAGCACCTCGCTGAGCGCCTTCTCGACGGCGTTGACCACGTCGTGACGTTCCATTGCCGATGTTCTCCTTCGGTGCCGGGTTCCTTCAGTGGCGGGTGAAGTCCACGAGGCGCTGCTTGTCGAGCAGGTCCTCCTTGCGGTCCCGTTCGCGGACGAGGTGGGCCGTGCCGCCGTGCACGAGGACCTCGGCGGGGAATCCGTGGCTGAGGAAGAGCCCGGGTGAGGCCGTCGGTCCGTAGGCGCCGGAGAGTTCGACGCCGATGAGGTCGCCGGGTGCGACCGGCGGCAGCTGGACCTTCTTGCCGATGACGTCGTTGGGCGTGCACAGCGGCCCGGTGACCGTGTAGGTGTCCGCCGCCTCCTCGCCGTGCCGGCTCAGCGACCGGATCGGGAAGTTGCGCTTGACGAAGCTGCCGATGCCCACCGCGGCCATGTGGTGGTTGGTGCCTCCGTCGGCGATCACGAACTTCTCGCCCAGGGACTCCTTGACGTACAGGGCGCGCACCACGTAGGTGCCGCAGGCGGCGACGAGGTAGCGCCCCAGCTCGTTGATCAGGCGGCAGCGGGGGTACTTCGCGGTGAAGGAGGCGACGGCCTCGTTGATGCCGGCGACCGTGGTCTCGATGTCGAGGCTCTTCTCGTTGTCGAAGTAGGCGACACCGAAGCCGCCGCCGAAGTCCACGGTCTCGGGGACGATGCCCAGCCGCTCCGACAGGTCGGCCGCGAGGGCGAGGATCTCGCGGGTGTTGTGCACGAGGTCGTCGGCGTTCAGGAAGCGCGTCCCCATGTACGCGTGGAAGCCGCGCACCCGCACCCGGCGCAGTGCGGCGAGCTGTTCCCGTGAGCGGCGCAGCGTGTCCGCGTCGATGCCGAACTGCCGTGGCTTGCCGCCCATGGCCAGGCCGGAGCCCTTGGTGTGGAAGTCCGGGTTGATGCGCAGCAGCACCGTGACGTCGTCGCGTCCCAGCCCGGCGGCGATCTCCTCCAGGAGGGCGACCTCCTCCAGGGACTCGCACACCACCGCGTGGATGCCGGCGGTGACGCACGCCTCCAGCTCGGCCCGGGTCTTGCCCGGCCCCAGGAAGATGACGTTCTCAGGCGCGACGCCGGCCCGCCGCACCGTCATCAGCTCGACCATCGAGGAGATCTCGGCGCCGGCGCCCAGCGAGGCGAGGTAGCCGCACACGCTGATGTTGGGGTTGGCCTTGAGGGAGTAGAAGATGTCGACGGCGGGGTGCAGCCGCTCCCTCAGGGAGGTGTAGACGGAGTGCAGCACGTCGGCGTCGTAGAGGAACAGCGGGGTGCCGAACTCCTCCGCGATCTCCGACACCGGTATGCCCTGCACATGGAGTTCCCGACTGCTCATGGCGTCCTCCCGGCTGTGTTCAGTCGGTCGAGCGCGGCCTCGACCCGGCGGTCCAGCACGTCGAGTCCCTCGCGGTTCCCGGCGAACAGCATGGTGTAGAGCCGGCCGTTGAAGTGGGGGGCCGGCGTGCCCCGTGGTACGCCGGCGAGCGCGTCGCCGGCCTGGGCGTTGACCGTCCCGAAGCAGGTGATGACGAGCCCGTCCCGGTCGTGGGGCGGTTCGGCGAGGTCGCCGAGCGCGTCGGTGACCGCCTCGAACGGGAGGGGTTCGGCCAGCCGCAGCGGGTAGTGCCTGGCGAGGGCGGCTCCCCGGGGCCGGCCGAAGCGCTCGGTGACCCTCCCCTGGTAACTGGACATGTTCAGCCGGGCGTTGATCTCCAGGACCGGGTAGACCCGGTCGTCGGCGCCCAGCAGGGCGTCCACGCCGACGACGCCGAAGAAACCGTCCGCGTACAGGCGCGCGCCCAGGGCCACGGCTGCGGCGGCCAGTTCGTCCTGCTGGGCGGGGGTGAGGTCGGCGGGCATGACATGGCCGAGGTGCACCCCGCCGGACGTGAGGGCCTGCTTGACGAAGTCCAGGCGCACCCGCCCGCGGCGGTCGACGGTGAACTGGTAGTTGAGGTCGAAGCGTTTGGGCAGGAACGTCTCGACCACGACGTGCAGCGCATCGTCACCGCGGTTCGCGGCCCTGCGCTCGACCATGCGGAGCAGCCGGTCGGCCTTCCTGCGGCTGTCCAGGATCAGCAGGCCCTTGCCCGAGACTCCGTAGGCGTCCTTCACGATGACCGGCCGGTCGTCGCGCAGCCCTTCGTCCAGGGCGCGCCGCAGCTGCCCCACCGTCTCGCAGCAGAAGCCGGGGATCGTGCGCAGCCCCAGTTCCTCGGCCGCCCGCCGGCTGTAGATCTTGCTGTTGACGCGTTCGCAGGTGGCGGCGTCGGGCACCGCGAGGCGCAGCCCGGTCAGTTCGGCGATGCGCTCCTCCTGGACGGAGTTGCCCATGGGCATCAGGTAGGCGCCGTCCCGGGCGATCCGGCGCAGCCGCTCCAGGAGTTCCGGGGAGTCGAGCACGGCCGCGCCGGTGCCGCCGTCCGCGGCGGGCGCGGCGGTGACCAGCTCGACGGGGGCTCCCAGGCCCGTCTTCTCGGCGTAGCTGCGGTAGCCCTCGTCCAGGGGGCGGTCCAGGAGGAGGTAGTCGGCCGGCTCGGCCAGCAGGGCGCCCAGCTCCTCCATGCGCTGCACGGTGGCGGCCGTCGCCGAGCCCCGCGCCGCCGGGAGACCGGTGTAGGAGCGCGCCCACTGGTTCTCCACCTCGAAGTTGCACAGCCATACGAACCGGGCGTCCCGGTCGCCGGTGAGCGCCTGCTTCAGGCCCGCGGTGTAACCGTCGTCGAAGGACATCGCGCTCACCGCTTCCTGTGCCTGATCACCATGGCGCCGAAGGTGGCGCCGAGGCCGACGGAGACCAGGACGTAGTACCGGCCGTCGGTCAGGCGGTCCCGGTCGCGCAGCGTCGTGTAGTTGACGAAGACGTCGGAGGCGTAGGTGTGGCTGTACTGCGCCACGTTGTCCAGGAAGAACTTCTCCGGATCGGCCCCCATCTCCTTGATGGTCTGGCGCCAGGAGACCATGTTGACGTTGTGCGGGATCACCAGGTCGACGTCGTCGAAGGAGAGCGCGGCGGCGTCCACGGCCTCGTTGATCACCTCGCCGAGCACGGTGCCGTAGACCTGCCCGAACCCCTGTGTCTCCTCCCTCGTCATCTCCAGGCCGGCGGCGTACTCGCCGAGGGTGCGGGTCACGAAGGACAGCACCTCGTCGCCGGGGCCGCCCACGGTCACCAGGCAGGCGGCCGCCGCGTCGGCCATGATGGCGCTGTTGGGGATGAGCTGCACCTTGGGCGAGTACGCCCGCTCGCCGGTGACCATCAGCGCGTACGCGCCCTCGGGGGCCTCGGCGCGCAGCAGTTCGCCCGCCAGGTCGATCGCGCCCAGGCTGCTGACACAGGCCTGGTGGGTCAGCGCGAAGGCCTCCGCGTCGTGCAGTCCGAGGCCGTCGCGGATCGTCGCGGCGGTGTCGACGTGCGGCGGGGCGACGGCCTGCACGGTGTGCGCGTAGATGACGTACTCGACCCGGCGTCCTTCGGGAAGCGCGTCCAGCGCCCGGCGCGCCGCCGGGAGCACCAGGTCGAACAGGCCGGTGTCCGGGTCGAAGCGGAGCCGGTCCAGTCCGTAGATCTTGCGGAAGACGCCCACCTCGGCGCGTCTGAGTCCCAGGCTGCCGGCCACGTCGTCGATCCTGACGCTGCGTTCGGGGAGGAACGACTCGATCCTCTCCAGCGTCGTCGCGGTGCTCACCCGGCCTCCTCAGCTGCCCGCGTACTCGGCCCGGACGAGCCAGCTGCGGGACACGCCCCGGCGGTCGCGGGGCTGCACCTCGTACGGCCAGCGGCCCTCACCGGCGCCGGGGTCGCCGGGCTCGCGCAGATCGCGCACCTTCCAGCCCGAGGCGGCCAGGAAGTCCTCCGGTTCGTCGGTCCCGAACAGCCACGGTGTGCCGTCCTCCTTCAGCCCCTTGAGGAACGACTGGGAGAACGGACTGCGCAGCAGCGCCTTGCTCACGAAATCCACCGCCAGCCAGCTGCCGGGGGCGGAGGCCGAGCCCAGGGTGCGCAGCAGGTGGACGACCTGGTCCTCGGTGAGGAAGAACATCAGTCCCTCGGCGATCCACAGCGTCGGCCTGGCCGGGTCGAAGCCGGCCTGCTTCAGCGTGGGCAGCCAGTCCCCGGCGAGGTCGGCCTTGACCTCCACGCGTTCGACACCGGCCCGCGCGCCCAGCCGTGCGAGGCGGTCGCGCTTCTCCTCCATCAGGGCCTCGTGGTCGATCTCGTACACCGTGGTGCCGGCCGGCCACGTCAGGCGGTACGCCCGGGTGTCCATTCCGGCGGCCACGAGGACCACCTGCCTGACCTCGCCGTCCCGCAGCACGGTCTCGACGCTGTCGTCGAAGTACCGGGTGCGGATCGCGATGAACGGGACCAGCCCGCCGCCGCCGTACCTGTCGAGCAGTTCGAAGCCGCGCGGTGCCGCGAGCGCGCGGGCGAACGGGTCCTCGAACATGGCGTCCCCGGTGCGCTCCGACTCCAGGGCGCGAGCGGCCGCCGTCCACTGGGCCGTATACGAAACAGCTTCCACGTCCCCTACCTCCCTAAGAAGTCAGACCGTCGCGAAAAACGCCTTCTCGATGGAGGAGAGGGTCTGGAAGTCGCGAATGTCGATGGTGTCGAAATCGATCTCGATGCCGCTGGCGCCCTCGATCGCGTAGACGAGTTCGACGAAGGACAGCGAGTCGACCAGGCGGCTCTCGATGAGGTTCTCGTCCGGCGCGACGTCAGTGCGTTCCGGGTGCCGGCTCAGGATCCACGAACGTATTTCCTCGATACCTGCGGAAGCCATGTCAACTCCTCAGTGGTTCAGGCCGATTCGAGCTGGTGTGCTTCCCTGTCCGTGGCCGTGTCGCAGAAGGCGACCGCCACGGCGAAGGGGTCGTCGTGCGCGATGCTCACTTCGATGTGTCCGACACGGGCGTCCCGTGCCAGTCGTGCGGCGCGGCCGCTGAGCCTCACCACGGGCCGCCCGCCGTTCTCCTTCAGGATTTCGATTCCGAGCCACGGCATGGGCTGACCCGCCGCGTGGAACAGTTTGAAGACGGCCTCCTTGGCGGCCAGTCTCCCGGCGATTCCCGGAATGTCCGGCCCGGTGTCCGTGACGCAGAGCCCGATTTCCTCCCCGGAGAGCATGCGGGGCAGGACGGGTTCCGCCTCCGGCGAAAGGAGCCGGCTCACCCGGGCGAAGGGGACCAGGTCGATCCCGATTCGCCCCGGAAGCATGTCAGGAGACCTGTCCGGCTGCCGCCCGGACGGCTTCCAACGCCTTGTGCGCGTCGCCGTCGTGCTGGTCCAGCAGGACGGCCAGCCAGCGCTCCAGACCGAAGGCGACACAGCTCGTGAAGGCGTGCTCGTCGCTGTTCTCGCGCCGGATGTTGCAGCGTTCCCCGAAGAAGTTGCGGTGCGTGTTGACCGAGGCGATGGCCAGATCGCCCGCTTGGAACTCGTACTTCACGGGGCTGAGTTTCGCCAGCAGGGCGCGTCCGCCGTCGTTCTCGAAGAACGGGTCGGTCGCGGCCACCTTTTCGAGCCCGAGGGACAGGGCCCGGGAGAACTCCAGGATGCGTTCGGTGAACCGGGCGATGGTCTCCTGGGTGTGCTCGTACGTGCCCAGCGCGACGATCTCCCGCATCTGGAAGCTCAGCAGCCGGCGCAGCCCGCCGTAGTGCTCCTCGTTGCGGAAGCACCGGTTGACCAGGGTGATCAGGGTCTGGTCGGGGACGCGGGTGTTCTCGTGGTACAGGTAGGCCCCGTAGCAGGTGGCGTGCGGGAGCCCGAGCTGCGCGCCGAGCAGGCTGCCGGGGGCGAACCGGCCGTCCGCCGGCTTGCCGGAGCCCGTGTCGAGGTCGAGGGCGGCCCCGACCAGGGCGAGGTGCGGGAAGTTCGTGTAGACGTCGAACTTCTCCAGGTCCCGGACCGGGTAGACCGGCGGCGGGAGGATCTCGCGGGCGCCCTGCGCGCGTCCCCAGCCGGAGAAGACGGCGTCGAGTTCCCTGAGGAGGTCGGTCTGGTCCGGCGGGAGGATGACCAGCGCGTCGCCGGTGCCGATGTCCTGCTGCGTGGTGGGCGGCATCAGATGATTCCCACCTTCTCCAGGAACTTGCCGGTCTTGCGGAAGACGCTCTGCTCGAACTCGGCGCGGGTGGGCGCCTCCAGCAGTTCCCGACGCAGTTCCTGCGGCTTCTCGATGCCCGCGTCCCGGTACACCTGCGGGTTGAAAAGAGACTCGAAGCTGTACTTCATGTACCGCTTGATGTAGGCCGACACATCGGCCAGTTCCTGCTCGGTCGAGTTCTTCTTGACCTCGGCGAAGAGGGCCGAGACCAGTTCCCGGCCGAAGGCGATGTGCCGGGACTCGTCCTGGTGGTGGATCCGGTTGATGGCGCGAATCGTCTCGTGCAGGCGGGTGTCCAGGGCCATCTTGGAGTTGAAGTGGTCGACCAGTTCCTCGAAGATGAGGATACGGGCGAACACCAGCAGGCTCTCGACGTCCGATCGGGGTATCTCCGCGGTCGCGCCGGCGGGCTGGCGGTAGATCTTGTTGCCGTAGCGCAGGCAGAACTCCGCGAAGAACCACATGTGTTCGTTCTCCTCACCGATGAAGTGGTGGAAGAACTGCGACGGGGTCTCGAACCCCGAGGTGTGGATGCGCCTGGTCACTTCGATGAGAAGTTCCCGGATTCCGTGGACGTTGAGGCTGTAGAAGTTGATGCTCTCGTGGCGGGACAGCGCGTAGAGCTGTTCCTCCGTCAACCGCTCGGCCGCGGCCGTTCCGTACGTGGTGGTGAGTTCGGGGCTCATCCACCACATGTTCTGAGGAAGTTGATCAGGCCACTCGAACAGCTTGTACGGATTGTAGTAATCCTCGACCGACTTCGAGCTCAGCCGCTCCAGAATATCCAGGAAACGGTCATTCTGATCTATCAGAACGCTGACCACGCCGCTTGTCCTCCGAGTCCGTCCGAAGCAAGTGCTCGCTGACAGGAGACTTCTTGGCAGACACCTGATTTCCGGTGCCGTCCATGACCATATGTACGTTGCATGGTCGGTGCAATGACCGAAAGCGGACTGTCCTGGACCGGTCACCGCGCCCCTGCCCGTCACCTCGGCGTAACCGCGGCCCTGCTCCGGCGCCGGATGTGCCCGGTGTGCGCGGCACAGAGTGGCGCGGGGCCCGGTACGGGCGCCGCCGGCGGCGATGGCAGGCTTGTGGGGTGCTGATCGAGGGATATGACGGTGGCCCGCTGGTCGCCGGGGAACCGTTGCTGGCCCGTCCCGGCTTCTGGCCGAACCACTTGTGGGGCCGGTGTGGTCCCGCGGGGGACGTCGAACCGGAGTGGTTCGGCGATGACGGAGCGGATGTCGACGCCATGTCCGAGGCGCTCCTGGATCCCGGACGCTGGCCGGTGTTCCGGGTGCCGGTCGCGGGCGGGTACGGCCTCGTGGCGGTCTACCGCAACTGCGTCGACGACTACGGAGTCGACTACCTGATCACCCCTCCGGGCCGCGGCCGTGCCCAGCACCTCGCCGTCCGGCAAGGGGACTTGGAGGGGGAGACACTGAGGTGGGGTGAGCTGGTCCGCATCGCCGGCAGCCCTGGTGCCGCGGCCGAGGGGATCGAGGACCCGGCTGCCCGCCTTCTGCTGCTGCTTCCCCTGCTGGTCGAGCATGCCCTGCCGGGCGGGGCGACGGCGACGCTCGGCGCCGCCCTGATCGCGGTCGGAGCTCCGCGGGACACCGCTCCGCTCACGGCCCGGCGCCTGCTCGGGCACTCCGGAGGGAAGACCTGGCACGACCCCGCGTGGGGTTCGCCGCTCAGCGGCTCAGGCTCTCCCACGCCTCCGGGAAGCGGACTCCTGGCTCGCCTGGGTATCGCCTGAGAGCAGACGCTCCCCCTGTGCTCACGGCCTCGGAAAAGGCCCGGCGCCCTTCTCGGCACCGCGGGGCGAGAAGGGCGCACAACCGGGTCGATGGCGGGGGGAGTTCCCCCTTGGGCCGTCAGTCCGTGCTGAGCATGCCTTCGCGCAGGCGGGCCAGCAGCCGGGACAGGAGGCGGGAGACGTGCATCTGGGAGACGCCGAGGCGTTCGCCGATCTGTGCCTGGGTCAGTTCCTCGACGAACCGCCAGTGAATGATCCTGCGGTCGCGTTCGTCGAGCTCGGCGATCATCGGGGCGAGGGCGCGGAAGTCCTCGATCAGGCCGAGGGCGGCGTCGTCGGCGCCGATGAAGTCCGCCAGCGCGGCCTCACCGTCCTCACTGCCGTTGATCGCCGCGTCCAGGGAGGCCGACTGGTACCCGTTGGAGGCCAGCTGCGCCTCGACGACCTCGTCCTCCGGCAGGCACATCAGCTCCGACAGCTCTTTGGTCGTCGGCGTCCGGCCCAGCCGGCTGCGCAGTTCCTCGTTCGCGCGGGCGAGTTGCACCCGGGCCTCCTGAAGCCGGCGCGGGACGTGCACGGCCCAGGAGGTGTCGCGGAAGAACCGCTTGATCTCGCCCACGATGTAGGGGATGGCGAACGAGGTGAACTCCACCTCACGGGACAGCTCGAACCGGTCGATGGCCTTGATCAGACCGATCATGCCGACCTGGACGATGTCCTCCATCTCCTCCGGCCCCCGGCTGCGGAACCGGCCGGCGGCGAAGCGGACGAGGGACATGTTCATCTCGATCAGCGTGTTCCGCGCGTACTGGTACTCGGGGGTTCCCTCCTCCAGCACCGTCAACTGGTCGAAGAACAGCTTCGACAGTTCCCTCGCGTCCTTCGGCGCGACCTTGGAAGGGTCCGCGATCTCCGGAACGTCCGTCGCGTGCCCGGTCCTCTGCACGGTCGTCGTCGCCATCATGCGCCCTTCTCGTTGGGTGGTCCCGTCTTCGCCGGTCGTCCGGCGAACTGCCGCCTACCCCGGCTGTCGACCGGCATGCACGGAAGTCCGCCGGTTTTCTCCGGACTCTCCACGCGCGCCGGCGGTGATGACCAGGGCCGCCTGGTCGTCCTCCACGTCGAGGCCGTTTATGAAGCCGCGGACGTCTTCGGCCACCGTCCTGACGATGTCCGCCGCGGCCGGCCGGCGCGGCGCGGAAGCCAGGGCCTTGGCGAGGCGTGTGTCGCCGTACTGTTCGGTTCCGTCGGTCCGGCACTCGGTGAGGCCGTCGGTGTAGAGGAACAGGCTCTCCCCCTGACGGAGGGTGAAGCGGCGGGCGGCGAGCCGGGGCGGGATGTTGATGCCGAGCAGCCCGCCGGACGCTTCGACCGTATGCACCGTGTGGTGGATGTCCAGCAGCAGGGGCGGCGTGTGGCCGGCTCGGACGAGATGGACGGCGAGGCCGTCGGGGGCGGGCGTGAGGTGCCCGTAGACGAGGGTCACGAAGCCGTTGTTCTGCTGGGCGTACCGGTCGTTCAGAGCCTTGTCCACGGCCTGGACGACGGCGACGGGGTCGTCGAGGAGCGGAGCGACGGCACGGGCGGTGTGACGTACCAGCGCGGTCGTGGTGGCGGCCATGGCTCCGCGCCCGCAGACATCGCCGAGCACGAAGGACCAGCTTCCGTCGCCGCGGGGGAAGACGTCGTAGAAGTCGCCGCCGATCTCCAGTCCCTCGCCGGCCGGATGGTAGAACGCGGCGAGCTGGGCGCCGGGGACCTCGGGCAGGTCCGGCAGCAGGAGTCCGGTCTGCAGGTCCCGGGCGAGAGCGGCGCGCTGTGCGTACTGACGTGCGTTGCGGGCCGCCGAGGCCGCGCGCCGGGCCAGTTCCTCCGCCAGGGCGACCTGGCGGCCGTCGAGGCAGTGCCCGGCGGTGGACAGCAGGGTCAGCGCGCCGAACGGCCGTCCGCGGTCCAGGAGGGGGACGCAGACGTAGCCCGTGACGCCGAGATCGTGCCAGGGTCCCGGGCCGGTCGGGGTGCGGCGGGCGACTTCGGTCAGGCCCGAGGCCAGAACCCGCGCGACGGCGTCGTCCTTGGCGTCGCGGGCGGGGCGGTGGGCGGCCAGCAGCCCGCGGGCGTCCTCCGTCGGCGCGGCGGTCGCCACCCGGTGCACGCGTCCGGCCTCCACGACATCGACCGTGGCCAGGGGCGCCAGAGTGGGGGCGGCCAGAGTGGCCAGCCGCTGGAGCGTCTGGCTCTCGTCCAGCCGGCCGGCCAGGGCCGTGCTGGCGGTCAGCAGGAAGGCGAGGTCGTGCCGGGCTGCCTTCTCCCGGGCGTCGGCCGCCAGCCGGGCCTGCTCCGCGCGATGACGTTCGATGGCGAGGGCCGCCGTGTCCGCGAAGACGCGGGTCAGGGCGAGGTCGGTGTCCTGAGGCGCGCGGGGAACCCGGTGGTACATCGCGAAGGTGCCCAGCAATCGGCCGTCCCGGTCGAGGATGGGTCTGGACCAGCAGGCGGCGACTCCCGCCTGCCGGGCGAGGTCGCGGAAGTCGGTCCACAGGGGGTCGGTGGCGATGTCGCTGACGCTCACGTTCCGGCGCCGGTGCGCGGCGGTGCCGCACGACCCCACGCCTTCGCCGATGGCGATGCCGTCGATGGCCTGGTTGTAGAAGTCGGGCAGGCTGGGCGCCGCGCCGTGGCGCAGCCGGCGGCCCTCCTCGTCGGCCAGCAGGACGGAGACGATCACGCCGGGAGACAGTTCCTCGATCGCCCGGCACATGCCGTCCAGCACGTCCGGCAGCGGAGCCTGACGCGCGATCTGCTCCAGCAGCGCGCGCTGTTCGGCGGCCAGGCGCCGGGCGTGCTTGGCCTGGGTGGTCTCCACCCCGAGCATCCGGACGCCGACGACATTGCCGCCGGCGTCGCGGCGGGCCTCGTAGGTGAAGTCGAAGTACGCCTCGCGCGCCTCGCCCCCCGGGCCGACCAGGAGACGGGCGTCGCGCCCGACGTACCGGGTGCCCGTCCGGTACACCTGGTCCAGGAGCCCGATGATTCCCTGGCCGGCCAGCTCGGGCATGAGTTCGACCAGCGGAACCCCGGTACGCGCCCGCCGTCCTCCTCCGATCGCCGCGAAGAAGGCCGGGTTCGCCGCCTCCAGCACGTGGGCGGGGCCCGCCATGGACGCGAACAGCGCGGTGGACGTGCCGAACAGCGCCGACAGGTCCTCGTCCGTGTCACGCGCCGTGTCCGCCCGGCGGACGTCGCTCCTCGTCAGCCGCTCCCGCTCAACCGTCATCTCGCCCCCTCGCCGGACCGCCCGCCGCGGACACCAGGCTGTTCGTCATCTCGCACGCCATCGGTCGATGTGTGTCACCAAGGTCATATGCACCGGGACGGCCGGCGCACGCCTCCCGGAGCGTGTTTCCCGCTCACTTCCCCGCCGGCGGCAAGCGCACAGCCGGACCGGGACGGGGTGTACGGTCCTCCACCGGACCGCACAGCCGGTTCCCCCCGTCGGGCACCCCGGCCGCCCGCCGGGGCCGACGGATCAGGGCGGCGGCCGCTCCCGCTCCCGTGCCTCGGCGGCCCCCGGTCCCCTGCCTCGGCGGCTCCCCGGAGCGGCGGCGTCAGCCCAACGTGTCGGCACCGCGGACAGGTTCGGTGGCACCGTCCGCCGCCCCAGCGGCCAACGCGTCGGCGACCGTGGGGTGGACCGGCAGCAACTGGGAGATGCCGGTCATGTTGACCATGCGCACGAGGCGGTCCGGAACGGCCGCGAGGCGGACGGAGCCGTTCGCCTTCTGCGTGGCGTGCAGGAGGCTGATGAGGGCGCTGAGGCCGGTGGAGTCGACGAAGTCCACCTGGGAGAGGTCCAGCACCAGATGCGGGACCCCTTCCTCCACGACGGACACGGCCCGCTCGCGCAGCGTGGGCGCCGTGTGCAGGTCCACGTCTCCGGCGACGGTGAGGACGGCGCCGCGGTCGCCGGTGTACCGGACGGTCACCTGAAGGGTTTCGGTCACGTTGGTCATCACTCCTGACCGGGGGGCTCGGACACTACGGTCGCGGACGGAGCCGCGGGGCTTGCCGCGGTCATCGCTCAGGATGCGGCGCGTCGTCCGGACCGAGGCCCCGGACGGTCGCCAGGTCGGCGAGGCCCGAGACGGTGAGGACGGGTTCCAGCAGCGGCGTGACGACGAGCTGAAGCCGGTCGGCGTGGGCGAAGAGCACGCTCAGCCCGGCGCTGTCGAGGTATTCCACCGCGGTCAGATCCAGCACGAGAGGACCGGAACCACCCTCCAGGGCCTCGGCCAGGGAGGCGGCGTTGCTCATGTCGATCTCTCCGCTGACCGAGAGGCGGGCGGTGCCGTCCGGGCTCCGGTCGGGGGTGAGGGTGAGAGGCGTGGTCACGAGGCGATCCTCATCTGCATGTCGACGGTGGTGCCCGAGGGGCCCGGAGTGATGGTGACGTGCTGCATCATGGCCCGCATCAGGGCCACACCCCGCCCCCGGTGGGCGTTGAGCTCCGGCTGGGGGGTCTTCCACCGACCGCTGTCGGCGACCGTCAGACGCAGCTTGTCGACGAGCGCCTCGGCGCGCAGTCGCACGACCTCCCCCGGGGCGTGCCGGTGCCCGTGCTCGATCGCGTTGGCGCACGCCTCCCCGGCGGCCACGAGAACGTTCTGGATCGTGTTCGGCGGCAGTTCGCACTGGGCGAGCCAGCTGCGCAACGCCTTGCGCACCGGTGCGAGCTGGGACGACTCCGCCGGGAAGGACATCTCCAGCGGCGCCGGGTGGCGGTACAGCAGCAGCGCCACGTCGTCGTCGTAACCGCCGGCCGGCGCGAGCCGGGACATCACCGCGCTGGCGAGGTCGTCGACAGGTGCGTCGCGGCCCTCCTGCACGGCCGCGCTCGCCTGGACTATCCCGGCGCTGAGCGGGCGCCGGCGGCGTTCGACGAGCCCGTCCGTGTACAGCAGCAGCGTGGAGCGTGCGGGCAGGGTGCACGCAGCCTCCGGCCGCGGCCTGCCCGGTCGTACGGCGAGGGGCAGCGAGCGCCCGCCTTCCAGCAGTTCGGTGCCGCCGTCGGGGTGCGCGACGATGCCGGGCGGATGTCCGGCGCTGGAGTACGTCAGTTCTCCCGTGCCGGGATCGAGGACACCGCAGAACACGGTCGTGCAGAGGGCTCCCGGTACGCTCGCGGCGAACTGGTCGAGGGCCATCAGCGTCCGGGCCGGGCTGGAGTCCTGGAGCATCAGCGCGCGGCAGGCGCTGCGCAGCTGCCCCATGACGCTGGCTGCCTCCAGTCCCCGTCCGACGCAGTCCCCCACGACGATCCCGATCCGCCCGTCCGGCAGGGCGACGGTGTCGTACCAGTCGCCGCCCACCTCCAGCGGACGGGTGGCGGGTTCGTACCGGACGGCGAAACCGTCGGGCAACCGGGCCGGGCCCAGGATGGCGCGCTGCAACGCGATCGCGGTCTCCCGCTGCTGGTCGATCTGATGGGCCCGGACCAGGCCCTGTGCCAGGTGTCCGGCCAGCAGGGACAGCAGGAGCCGGTCCTCGGAGGTGAAGGGCCGGTTCTCGCCCAGGTCGATCCACAGGGCCAGGGGGCCGTCGGGGTGCTCCAGCAGCACACCGGCGCCGGCGGCCTCGGCCACCGGGGTGAGCGGTGGCCGGTGGGGCAGCGCGGCGAGTGCGTCCCGGCGCTCGCGGGGCAGTTCCTCCCAGCGCGGCTCCGCTTCCGTGGCCGTGAGGGCGGGGACGTCGCCCTGCCCGAAGACGGCGGCCAGCACGCTCCGCGCGCGCCACAGCGTCTTCAGCACGTCCAGGGCACCGGACAGCGCGTCGGGCAGACTCGCGGCCCGGGACAGCGAGGTGCTCAGGGCGGCCAGGGCCGACTCCCGCTGGACGGCGTAGTGCTCGGCGGTGACGTCCCGGAACGTGCCGACGGTGACATGGCGTCCGGTGTCGGGGTCCTGGGCGTTGTTGAAGGTGACGGCCACCCACAGCCGGTGGCCGTCGCGGTGGGTCACGGGGATGGTGTAGGCGCCGTGCCCGTGTTCCAGCAGTCCGGTGAAGGCCTCCTCCACCCGTCGGTGTGCCTCTGGGTCGGTCGCGGCATCGGGCCACCACGGGTGGATGGGGGCGTACGGGAGGTCTTCGGGGCCGTAGCCGAGGATGTCGGTGAAGGCGGTGTTGATCTCCACCACGGCTCCGGACTCGTCGCAGACGAAGAACGCCTCCTGCAGGGAGTCGACGAGCGCGGTCCGCCACCGCAGGTGGTGGCCGCGCAGCCGGGCCAGTTCGATGTTGGCGCGCACCCGGGCCAGCAGCTCGGCGGCGGCGAACGGTTTGACCAGGTAGTCGTCCGCTCCCGCGCGCAGTCCCTCGATCGACGCCTCCTGTCCGGCCCGGGCGGACAGCAGCAGCACGGGGACCGAGGCCGTACGCGCGTCACCGCGCAGCCGCGCGACCAGTTCGAGCCCGTCGAGCCGGGGCATCATCACGTCGCTGACGACGAGGTCGGGTGTGCCGCGGCGCACGGCCTGGAGCGCCTCCAAGCCGTCGGTGACGGTGGTGACCTCGTATCCCGCCGTGACGAGGATCCGGGTGAGGTACTCGCGCATGTCCGCGTTGTCGTCGGCGACCAGGACCCGGGCGCTGACGGTGTCCCCGGAGGCGGCCACCGTGGCTTCCGCCCCGGCCCCCACCAGGGAATCCCCGGCCGTCGCGGCGTTGTCGCCGTCCGGCAGCCAGCGCAGGGCTTCCTGGACGTAGGGATCGGCGGTGGCGGAGGCCGCCGGACCGCCCGCCGCGGCCACCACGGACCGGGCCGGCAGGTGGGCGGTGCCGAACGGCACCCGGATGGTGAAGGTGGTTCCCTCACCCTCGGTGCTCTCGGCGGTGATCTCGCCGCCGTGCAGGCCGACCAGTTCCCGCACGAGGGCCAGTCCGATGCCGCTGCCCTCGTTCGAACGGGAACGCGCGTTCTCTATACGGTGGAACCGCTCGAACAGCCGGGGCATCTCCTCCTCGGGCACCCCGATGCCGCTGTCGGCGACGGTGACGACGGCATGGGTGTCATGCCCGCGCACGCTCACCCTGATCGCGCCGTCGAAGGTGAACTTCAGGGCATTGCTGAGCAGGTTGAGGACCACCTTCTCCCACATGCCGCGGTCGATGTACACCGGCTCGTCCAGGGACGCGCAGTCCACGTCGAAGGCCAGTCCGGCCTTTTCGACGGCCGACCGGAAGACGCTGGCCAGCTCCGCAGTCACCACGGCCAGGTCGACCGGCTCGTAGCGGGCCTGCATCCGGCCGGCCTCGATGCGGGAGAAGTCCAGCAGCGTGTTGACCAGCTTGCCCAGGCGCAGGCTGTTGCGGCGGATGAGGTCGAGTTCCTGCCGCACCTGTTCGTCCGCGTCGCCGAGCCGGTGCCGCAGTTCCTCGACGGGGCCCATGATGAGGGTGAGCGGGGTGCGGAACTCGTGGCTGATGTTGGAGAAGAACGCGGTCTTGGCGCGGTCCAGCTCGGCCAGTTCCTCCGCTCGCCGTTGCTGCGCCTCGTAGCTGCGGGCGCTGCCGATGCCGGACGCGATGTGTCCGGCGGTCAGCTCGATGAACCCCCGGTACCCCTGGTCCAGGGCGCGGTACCGGTTGAGGGCCGCGACGAGGAAGCCGTACGGCACGCTGCCCTGCTGGAGCAGGGGAACGACGAGCGCCTGGGCGGGGGGGTCGGGCCAGTCGCCGGCGGGCAGGCCGGCGAAGGTGTCACCGGTGAGGGGCAGCAGGACCGTCTCCCCCTTCCTCAGGGGCTCGACCGGCCAGACACCGTCGGGGTCGCCGGCCGTGAGGAGGGCCGGGGCGGCCGGGTGGCCCTCGGGAACACCGGTCGCTCCGGCCAGCCGGGCGGTGTCACCGTCGAAGAGGTAGGTCAGGGTGAAGGGCAGGTCCCGCCCGTTGCGGGAGAGCTGCCGGTCGGCGAAGGCCAGCACCTCCTGCTCGGTGCGGATCACGCTGGGGTCCGAGCCCAGGTCACGCAGCGTGGCCATGCGCCGCTCGCCGATCACCCGGTCGGTGTCCTCGCTGACCACGCAGAGCATGCCCACCACGTCACCGGCGTCGTCCCGCAGCGGGCTGTAGGAGAACGTGTGGTACGTCTCCTCGCTGTACCCGGACCGTTCCAGGAACAGCAACAGCCCCTCGTCCCAGGTGGCTTCGCCGGTACGGAGCACGGTGTCGACGCGGGGACCGATGTCGTCCCAGATCTCCGCCCACACCTCGTTCGCCGGACGTCCCAGTGCCCACGGGTACTTGTGGCCGAGTGTGTCGCGCCGGTAAGCGGCGTTGCAGAAGAAGGTCAGCCGCTCGCCCCACGCCATCCACATGGGGAACCGGGAGGACAGCAGGATGCCGACCGCCGTCCGCAGGCTCTGGGGCCATTCCCGGGGCAGGCCGAGGGGCGTGGCCGCCCAGTCCACCGCCGCGAGATCCCGGCCGATCTCGCGGTCGGCGGTGAACACGTCGTAGGCCGTAACCGGCGGCCTGCGGTCAACCCCGTCGGAACGTGCCACGCGCCACCCTTCCCTCACGCCGGCCCACCACTGTGGCCCTCTCTCAAGCCGAACACACTCACGGCCGCCCCCTGGCCGCGCACTTTTGCCTCTCTGCCCCGGAATCGGCGTCCGATGCCGAGGGACACCTCACACGCACGCACCGGGCGGGGCCTCCTCCGCACCGGCCGGCCTCCCCGCGGCTTCCATGCCTGTGACGCGTCACAGGCGTGGAAGCCCTGGCCGCGCGGCCGCGGACACAGGATAATCCAGGGAACGCGAGGGCCCACGCGGACGGTACCGCGCGCGGCGCCGGCCCGGCGGGCGGTCGGCCGCCGGCACCGTGCCGGTCCGCTCCCCGGGGGCCCGCCGCCTACCAGCGCACCGCCGTGAAGTCGACCGGCCGGGGACGCAGCAGGCGGGTGCGTTCCGTCAGGCCGCGCAGCCGGCGGGACATCTCGTCGGCCGGCAGCCGGCGCCGGTCCCCGTGGCCCGGCAGCACCCATTCGAACCGCAGCCGGTCCGCCGTCCTGGCCAGGGACGCGGCCAGTTCCTCGATGGAGTACCAGGTCACGCTGTCGGCGACTGCCAGGTCCCCGGTCGTCCGCGACCAGTAGAAGCTGTCGCCGCTGAAGCAGTACCGGTCGTCGGCGAGGTACAGGACGCTGCCCCGGGTGTGTCCGGGCAGCGGGTGGACGGTGACGCCTTCGGCGATCTCCCGTGGTTCCGTTCCGCGGATCACCTGGTCCGCGTCCGGCGCCGCGTCCAGGTCGCCTTCGTGGATCCAGAGGCGGGCGCCGAAGTGGTCGGCGTAGCGGCGGCCGTGTGCGGCGTGGTCGCGATGGGTGAGCAGCACGTCGGTGACGGGGCCGCCGGCCGTGCAGCGCCCGGCGAGTTCCCGGCTCCAGCGCGGGGTGTCGATCATCATCCGGGTGCCGGACGGCCGCAGCAGCAGGTACGAGTTGGCGCCGGCGGTGTGCGTCGAGTTGTGGCCGCAGATCAGCACGCCGTCGTCGAGAGCCAGCGGGAACGGGTCCAGCGACGGGTCCGCGCGTCCGGTCGCCGGACGGATCGAGCGGGTGTGGCAGGCGAAGACCGCCGCGTGCAGGCGCCGGTTCTCCGCCTCGTCGGCCGGCGGGCGCAGGATCCGCGACTTCCCGTCGGCCTCGCCGATCAGCTCGGGGGCGAACTGCCGGGCCACATCGCAGTTCGTGCAGCGGTCGTCCACGTACCATCCGTCCACGGCGGGGCTCCTTTCCCACGGGCGGCCCCGGCCGGAGCCGCCCCTTCCAGGGGTATCCCCCGGGCCGCCCGAACCGGAAGCCCGTGGCGACCTTGTGCTTTCCGGGAGCAGGCGCTCTTGGCGGCCGGGTGCGCAAGGCCCGGAGCGGATGACCGTCCGCTCGGCTCAGGGGCGGATCCGGAAGCCGCCCCGGCCGTCGAACCGCACCTCGTACACGGCGTCGAACCCGTCCGCCGCCGAAGGTCTGCGCAACCGCTTCAAGGTGGCCAGGAGCCCGACGTCGGGGACGCGGGCGCGGCCCTCGCGGGCGGCGTTGCGGCGCAGGGAGCCCGGCACGTCGGGCGGGAACCAGTAGGCCGTCACGGTCGCCCCGTGGGAGCGGGCCGCCTCGATCAGCGGGTCCCACTCCCCCGGGGACGGGTTGGTGTTGTCCACGGCCACCGGCCGGCCCGCCGCCAGGTGCTCCGTGACCAGCCGCATCTGCCGGGCCTGCTTGTTCCGCGCGCCGCGCGGGAACAGGTCCTTGCCGACCAGCTCGTACCGGTCGGACAGGCACCGCGCGTAGAAGGTGGACTTCCCGGAGGCCTGCAGCCCGACCAGCACCGCCAGGTCCGCCTGTGTCGCCATACCGCCACTGTGGCACGCCACCGGCCCGGCGGACGAGCGTCCCGGGGCGGCCCTCAGTCCCGGCCGCCGCCGTCCAGCAGGCCGGTGACCTGCGGGCGGACGACCTCCCACGCGGTGGCCGGCAGGTCTCCGAGGGCCGTGTCGCGCAGGGCGCCGAGGGCGTCCTCGGTGCCGGTGTCGCACCGGGTGGTGCCGGTGAGCACGTCGTAGCCGTCCCGTACGGCGACGCGCAGCCGGCGCCGCTCGCCGTCGTCGGTGTGCAGGGCCGAGGCCACGACGAGGGGCGGCTGCCCGCAGGGCTCGGCGGGCAGCTTGCGGTACGCCGAGGCGAGGGGCGTGCGCCAGCGCAGGCCGAGCAGCACGGGGCGCTTGGCGACCACCTCGGCCAGGTCGGCCTCGCGGACGCCGTCGGGTTCCAGGACCGTGGCCCGGGCGTCCAGGACGAGGGCGGCCGGCAGCAGGCAGCGCAGCGTGCTGCCGACGATGTTGCCGCCGACCGTCGCGGTGCGCCGCACGGCACCGGTGCCGATGGTGGCGGCCGCCAGCCGCAGGACGTCCGGCACCGTCGTGTCGATGCGGTGCAGCAGCACGGCGCCGCCCAGAAACTCCCGCCCGACCTCGTTCGCCTCCGGCACCTCGCGCAGCGACATCGCGAGTGCGGGGAACCCGTCGCGCTGCCAGGTCGCCCAGACGAGCGTCGCGCCGCCTATCGGCACGGCCCCGTCGGCGAGGCACTGCCGGGCTTCCGGCACGGACGTGGGCAGACGCAGGAGCACAGCGGCCGACCTGCCTTTCCGGTCTCGGGGCACGGGGCGGACGGCGGACGGCCACCTGTCCGCCGACAGCGCAGTCCTGTCGCGCGGCAGTCTTGTCGCGCGGCGGGGGGCGCGTACAGGGCTCACACGAGCATGCGGCGCGCGCTCGTGCGGCGCCGGCCGGTCACCGGCGCGGAGGGGGCGTGCGACCCTCGGGACCTGGTGTCCGGCGAGTGCCGGAGAGGGGGAAACGGCTGTCGCCCCCGTACCGCGTGCGGCGTACCCCGTCTGCCGGGTGGCCGTGCCCGACGGAAGGAAGCACCCTCCTTGGCCCGCGACGTGCGCGCGATCACCGTCGCGGCCACCCTGCGCGACCCGGTCCCGTTCGGCTACGGCCACGCCGTCTTGGCACCGGGCGCGCTCGTCTTCGTCGCGGGCCAGTACGCCTCCGACGCGACGGCGCTCCCGTGCCCGGTGGCTTCGCCGCGCGGGTCGAGCCGGTCTTCGACCGGCTGCGGCCGGTGCTGGAGGCGGAGCGGCTCGGGTACGAACCCGCCGTCCGGCTCGGCACGTTCGTCGTCGACCACGACGCGGCGGAGCCGGCGGTCCTCGGCAGGGTCCGGCGCGCGCTTCGGGAGCCGGCCGCCGGCCCGGACGCTGAGCGGCGTGGCGTCCCTCGCGCTGCCCGGCATGCCGTTCGAGGTCGCCGCGATCGCCGATCGGCCGGCCGCACCGGGGGCGTGAGGGGCGCCCGCCCGTGTGCGGGCCCGTGGGCAGGGGGCATGAGAAAAGTCCTGCCGGGCCCAGTGGCCCGGCAGGACTCGTTCCTCGTTCCGGCTGCCGCTAGCCGCGGTGTCCGGCCGGATCGTGGGCGGTGGTGTCCCGGTCCTCGTCGCGCGGAGCCGGACCGGAACCGGCGGCCCCGGTGCCCGGCGTCCCGGCCCGGTCCCCGTGCCCCGGCCACCAGGCGGCATGGCCGATCAGGGCCGTGAGGCTCGGCGTGAAGAACATAGCCATGACGAACGCGGCCACCACGATGCCGAAGGAGACGGCGAAGCCCATCTCCGACAGCAGCGAGTTGCCCGCCAGCATCATCGTGGCGAAGGTCGCCGCCAGGATGAAGCCCGCCGCGGCCACGGTCGGCCCGGCGTGCCGGAGTGCCATGCCGGCCGCCTCGCGCGGCTCCCGCCCCGCACGGGCCTCCTCGCGCAGCCGGGCGATCATCAGGATGTTGTAGTCGGTGCCGATCGCGACCACGAAGAGATACATGATCACCGGCAGCATGAACATCAGACCCGAGTGGCCCTGTGCGTTCTGGAAGATCCACACGGTGGCGCCGAGGGTGGCGCCGAAGCCGAGGCCCACGGAGGCGATCAGGTACCAGGGCGCGACCACACTGCGCAGCAGCAGCCCCAGGATGATCATGATGAGGAGGGCGGCGACCGGGAAGACCGTCCGGTAGTCGTGGTTGACCGCCGCGTCGATGTCCTTGTAGATCGAGGACATGCCGCCGACGAACGCCTCGGTGCCGTCGGGTGCCGCCGAGTGCGCGACGTCGCGGACCCGGCCCACGGCGTCGATCGCCTTGTCCGTCGACGCCTCGTACTTCAGCGTGACGGTGAAGTCGGCGGTGGTGCCGTCCTTGTTGACCTGGGTCATCCGGGCGGCGGCCACGCCGTCCACCTCACCCAGCTTCCGCGCGTACTCCGTGAAGCGGGAGCGGTCCAGCCGCTTGCCGTCGGTGCTGGACAGATAGACGTCGGTGGGAGCGGCCGCGCCCGCCGAGTACGCCTTCTGCATCTGGTCCTGGACGACCATCGACTCCTTGGTCTTGGGCATGGAGCCCGAGGCCAGGTCGAAGGTCGCCTTGTAGCCGAGGGTGCCGATGGACAGCACCAGCAGGACGAGCCCGGAGACGATGGCGGTCAGCGCCGGGCGGCGCTGGACACCCCGGCCGAGGGCGGCGAAGCGGGCGTTCTGCGGCTCCTTCTGCCAGGACTTCGACGGCCAGAAGACCTTCGGCCCGATCAGCGAGACCACGGCGGGGATCAGGGTCAGGCCGGCGACCAGGGTGGCGCCGACCGCGATGGCGAGCGCCGGGCCCATCTGCTTGAGGAAGCCGAGCGTGGACAGCACCAGGGCGAGGAAGGCGATGATGACCGCTCCGGCCGCCGAGGCGATGGCCTCGCCGACCCGGTCCACCGCGTTGATCATGGCCTGCTTGGGTTCGTCCCCGGCGCGCAGACTCTCGCGGTAGCGGAAGATCAGGAACAGGAAGTAGTCGGTGCCGACACCGAAGAGCACGACGATGAGGATCGACGAGATCGAGCTGTTGGCCTGGAGGCCGAACAGCTTGGTGGCGTAGGCGATCAGGCCGTTGGCGACGGCGGACACCAGGCCGATCAGCACCAGGGGCAGTACGGCGAGGATGGGCGCCCGGAAGATGATCAGCAGGGTCACCAGGATGATGACGAAGGTGCCGATGCCGATGAGCGCCTCGCCGCGCTTGGACGAGTCCTGCTGGTCGAGCGCCTGCGCCGCGGAGCCGCCGAGTTTCACGTCGAGGTGCGTGCCCTTGGCCAGTGCCTTGGCCTGTTCACGCAACTCCTTCGCCGCGTCGGCCTGTTTGGGCTGACCGGCGTTCTTGCTGTCCATCTGCACCAGGGTCAGGGTGTACTTGCCGTCCTTCGACGGCGGGCCGGGGACGACCTTCTGCACCTGGTCGATGTGCTTCTTGCCCAGCTCGGTGGTGATCCGGGCGACATCCTTCTGGTCGGCGGCGGTGAGCTTGCCGCCGTCGGTGCGCTGGTAGAGCGCGATCGCGGACGGGGTGAAGGCGCCGGGGAACGCCTTCTGCTGGAGATCCGCCGCTTTGATGGACTCATAACTACTGGGTAGGAAACTGCTCTCGTCACTGTTCGAGGGCAGACTCGGTGCGGTGGCGACTATCGCCACCGCGGCGATCAGCCACGCCACGATCGTCCAAATGGGATGACGGACGACGGCGGTGCCTATTCGTCGGAACATGCGGAGGGTCCTCCTGGGAAGGAAGATCACCGCAGCCCGGGGAGCGGTCCCTGGCATCGGCGACCCCGACCGGCACGCATGGAACGGACCGGTCGCATGGTTGTCTTGGCGTCACATCCTAGTGACCACGCCCACCCGTCCCCTCACCGGACGGTCCCGGCCCACGACAGAACGGGCAAACCGCCGGTATATGCCCCTGACATACAGGTGCCCAGTCCGGGACGCCCCGTCCGGGACATCGACCGGCCGGCTGGCGGTGGCGGCCGGCGAGCGGATACCACTGGAGCGCGGCGGACCGTCGTGAACCGGTCGAAGGCCGTTGACGAACCGCGCCGCGCCCGACCGGGAGTGACGAACGGCGGTACGCGAGGAGCTGGTTGTGGAGTGGTCGAAGCGGGTGGTCGTACGGAGCGGGGTCCGTCTGGTCTGCCGTGATGCCGGCGGCGGTCCGGGCCCCGCCGTCGTGCTGTTGCACGGGCTGGCCGGTCATGCCGGTGAATGGGACGCGTTGGCCGAGAGGCTGTCGGGGCGTCATCGGGTGGTCGCGGTCGACCAGCGCGGGCACGGGGCGAGCGAGCGGCGGCCCGGTGATGTCTCGCACGCGTCCCGCGTGGCGGACGTGGTGGCGGTGGTCCGGCGGCTGGGGCTGGGCCGGCCCGTGCTGGTCGGGCAGTCGCTGGGCGGTCTGACGGCGTTGCTGACCGCCGCCGCCCACCCCGCGCTGGTCCGCGCGCTCGTCCTGGTCGAGGCCGCGCCCCGCGACCCCGATCCCCGCGCTCCCCGGAACATCGGCGCGTGGCTGGACTCCTGGCCGGTGCCGTTCCCCTCCCGGGCGGCGGCGGTCTCCTTCTTCGGCGGTGGCCCGGTGGGCGAGGGGTGGGCGGCCGGCCTGGAGCGGCACGGGGACGGCCTGCGCCCCCGGTTCGACCGTGACGTGATGGTCGCCTCGGTGGCGGAGAACGCCCGGCGTTCCTCCCGGCCCGCGTGGCGGCGGGTCGGCTGCCCCACCCTGGCCGTGTTCGCGCGGGCGAGCCTGCTTCCCGGGCCGGACATCGACGCGATGCTCGCGCAGCGGCCGCCGGCCGTGGCGGTGAGCGTTCCCGGCACCGGGCACGATCTGCACATGGAACGGCCGGAGATCCTGCACGACCTGCTGGAGCGGTTCCTGTCCGGCCTCGGGTGAGGCGCGCGCCGAGCCTCCCCCTCGGGGCCGGGGAACTGCGCGCCCGCGCAGGCGCCGCGCTGCCGGACGTGTGGCGGTGCGCGCCGTGTCGCGCGGTGGGCCGGCGCGACGGCGGGTGAATTCGGTTGCGGCGGGACGGGTGAGCCGGGTGGGGTACCGCCATGGACGGGGTCGTACGACGGGCACAACCGGCCGGGGCCGACGCGGCGCGCGGGGTGACGGCACGGCCGGCTCCCTGGCGGCGGAGGGCCGTGCTGGCGGCCCTGATGCTGGCCGCCTTCACCTTCAACACCGTGGAGAGCCTGCCGGTCGGCCTGCTGGAGCCCGTCGCCGACAGCCTGCGGGTGCCGGTGCCGGCGGCCGGTCTCCTGGTCACCGGGTACGGCCTGACGGTGGCCGTGGCCTCCGTACCGCTCGCCCATGCCCTGCGGGCGGTGCCCCGGCGGCATGTGCTCACGGGGCTGCTGGCCGCGCTGGTCGTGGCCGGCGTCGGCTCGGCGCTGGCCCCGTCCTACGGCGTCCTCCTCGCGGCACGGCTGCTCGCCGCCCTCGCTCAGGCGCTGTTCTGGGCCGTGACGGGGCCGGTCGCGGTGGGCCTGTTCGCGCCCGGGGCGCGCGGGCGGGTGGCCGGGGCGCTGTCCGTGGCCGGCTCGCTCGCCCTGGTGCTCGGTGTTCCGGCGGCGGCCTGGCTCGGCCGGCTGAGCGGCTGGCGGCTGCCGTTCGCGCTGCCGGCCGCGCTGGGTCTGCTCTCCCTGGTGACGATCGCGGCCCTGCTGCCGGTCTCGCGCCCGGAGGAGGAGCCCGCCGCGTACGCGGCCGGACCCGACGCCCGCCGGTTCGCCACCGTGCTGACGGCGGGGTTCCTGTCCGCCACCGGCGCGTTCGCGGGATACACCTACATCGTGGCGTTCCTGGACCGGGTGAGCGGTTTCGCCCCGGGCACGGTCAGCGTGCTGCTCTCGGTCTTCGGTGCCGCGTGTCTGGCCGGGGTGGGCGTCACCGCCGCGCTGCTGGACCGCTTCCCGCACTCGGCGCTGACCGCCGCCGTGTCCGTGCAGACCGTGGGCATGCTCGGCCTGTACGCGGCCGGTGACCGGCCCCCGGCGGCGGTGGTGTTCCTGGTGCTGACCGGAGGGGCGCTCGGCCCGGTGTTCATGGCCGCCCAGAACGTGATGCTGCACTGCGCTCCGGGCCGTACGGACCTCGCGCTCGCGGCGAACTCCGGCTGCTACAACGCCGGGATCGCGGCGGGTGCCGCGCTGGGGGCGCTGATCCTGCCGCAGGCCGGTCCGCGGGGCGTCTTCCTCGCCGGCGGGCTGCTGACCGCGGGGGCCTGCGCGGTGCTGCTCGGCGGACGCCTGCCGGGCCGGCGGCGGTGGCCCGGCGGCCGCACCGGCGCCGCGTCCCGTTGAGCGGGCCGCCGGGCGCAGGTGTCGGCGCGGAACGCGGGGGCACCGGCGGTGTATGGACGTACTACGCTCTTCGGCCCGGGCCGCGGACAGCAGACCCATGGCCGTGGCGGCCCGGGCCGGTTTCGCGGCGCGGGGGCTGATCTACGTACTGGTGGCGGTGATCGCGCTGCGGATCGCCCTGGGCGGGGCCGGCGGCGGACGGCAGGCCGACCGGGGCGGTGCGCTCGGCGAGCTGGCCGAGCGGCCGTTCGGGTCGGCGCTGCTGTGGATCGTGGGCATCGCCCTGGCCGGGATGGCCGTCTGGCGGCTGTCGGAGGCGGTGTTCGGCGCGTCGGGCCCCGATGGGTCCAAACTCTCCCGGCGGGCGGCGTCGCTGTTCCGCTCGCTCTTCTACGGTTTCGTCTCCTACTCGGTGCTCGCCTACGCGGCCGGCGACCGGGGCAGCGGCAGTGGCGCGTCCGACCGGCAGACCGACGATGTCACCGCCCGGGTACTGGAGTGGCCCGCCGGTCAGTGGCTCCTCGGCCTCGCCGGGGCGGGTGTGGTGGTCGCCGGGGTGTGGATGTCGGTGCGGGCCGTGCGGCGGAAGTTCCTGGACAACCTGCGGACCGAGGCCCTGTCCGGGCGGGCCCGGCCGGTGGTCGAGGCGCTCGGCGTGACCGGGGGTACGGCGCGTGGCGTCGTCTTCGCGGCGGCCGGGGTCTTCGCCGTCGTCGCGGCCGTGCGGCATCAGCCCGGCCAGGCGAAGGGCATGGACGACACCCTGCGCGCGTTCCGTGATCTGCCGGCCGGACCGTGGCTGCTCGCCCTGGTCGCGCTCGGTCTGGCCGCGTTCGGCCTGTTCTCCTGGTGCGACGCCCGCTGGCGCAGGATCCGCACCGGCGGCCGGCCGGCCGGCTGAGCGGGCCGGCCGCGGCATGGGCCGGGGCCGGGTCATGGGGAGGCCCTGCCCGGAAGGACGACGGTGGAGAACGGCGCCGGCCGCGCCCAGACCCTCACCGGCTGCGGATTCCGCTCCGTCACCACGGGCAGCACCCGGCCCCGCGGGCACACTCGCGCCTCTGCCCCCGCCTGACGGCACTGCTCGGCGGCGGCGACCGGCCCGGCGGAACGCCCGCCCCGGTCGACCGCCGGTATGAAGGCGCAGCACTGGATCGACTTCACCGAACAGCCGCTGCCCGACTTCGAGGAGCTGCGGCACGACAGCGACCACCTGCGGCCGCCGTCGGACTGGACGCCACGCTCGCGGCCACGGACATCGTGACCGCCTCGCCGGTCGCCACCGCCCCGGCCGGCAGCCGCGCCGAGGCAAGCCCGCGCAGGACGGTCAGCCCCGCGGCGGACCCGGTGCCCGAGGCGGCCGGAAGCCACCGGCTGCACGCCGGAGCCGGTGGTCGGGTGCCGGCCGGGCCGGCGAGGGCGGCGCACCGGGGTGCGGCCCCGGGTTCCCGGCCACGCGGCTCGTCACGGCACCCGGGCGGGCCTGGCGGCGGCAGCGCTGCCGCGGCCTACGCGGTCGGTGCCGGTGTGCGGGGGCGGTGCGGGCGGCTCTCGTCCTGGGCGGGAGGCCGGCCGGTCAGCCGGGGGAAGGAGCGGGCGGCGGCCAGGAAGCAGAGCGTCGTCAGCACGAACGGCCAGGTGAACGCCCGGCCGCCGGAGGGGGCGAGCAACTGGGCGACGGCCGGGGTGACGGCGGTCGCCGTCACGGCGCCGAGCAGCGCGTACAGCAGGGTGGCCGGGGCCGCCGCGAGGAACACGCCGCCGAGGGCGATGGCGACGAGGACCGCGTTGTAGCCCATCGTGCCGTCGGTGATGCCGGCCGCCGGCGCGCCGAGCGCCCACGCGGTCAGGGTGCCCGTGGCGCTGCCGGCGCAGGCGAGCAGCCCCACCGCCCGGCTTGCCAGGAACAGGCCCACGAGCAGCAGCCCGCCTACGTACCACTGGTCCAGGAAGAACACCTGGGAGATGTTGCGGAAGAAGGCCCGCCACAGGTCGCCGGGGTGGGGCGCGGTCGGACCGATGGCCGGGCCGGGGAGCGCGGCGGGGGCGGCGGCGTGCGGCCGGAGGCGCCGGAAGGCGGGCGCGGCGAGGGTGACCACGCCGGCCAGCAGACAGAACGGCAGGGTCAGCGGCGGCAGCTGCCACAGGCGCAGCAGCCGGGCCACGGCCGCGGTGGCCACCGTGGTCGCCACGCCGGCCACGGTGGCGAGCAATGCCGTGGACAGCCGGCCCGGGCCCAGGAACACCGCGCACCACAGGGCGACCAGGCAGGAGTTGAAGCCCTCCAGCCCCAGCTCCACCCGGTCCCGGGCGACGTGCAGCAGCCGTGCCGTGCCGGTGCCCAGGACGGCGCCGCCGAGGGCGTAGCCGCCATAGCGCCAGTCGGCCGTGGCCAGGGCGAGGCAGAAGACGGCGCCGGTCCGCGCGTCGGCCAGGAACATCACCTGGGCCGGACCGCGCAGCAGCCCCCGTCCGAAGCCCGCGCCCCGTTCCCGACGCCACCGCCGGACACCGACCGACCGCCGCACGTCCCGCCCCCTCACCGAGTCACCCCTCCATCATTCCGCACTGCGGTAGATATCTTCCGACATGCGGTACTGGACTGTCGAGACGCCCGCCGAGGCCCGTGCCAGAGGGCGCCGGGAGGGGCGCGCGAGGTGGTACGGAAAAAGCGGGAACACGCAACCGGTGCGGCAGACAAGCGCGGGAGCGCGCGCTGACGGAAGGCATCCTCCGCGCGATCCGGGGCAGCCGCCGGGTGAGGAATGCGCGGGGCACGGCCCGGCAAGGGATACGCCCGGCGAGAACCGGGACGCGCCGGGCCGGGCCCGGCGCGCGTGCGTGGGCCCCCAGGCCCCTCAGTGGCGAGCGGAGACGAGGAAACGCGTGGCGGACACGGTGGAGATGTACGAACAGACGGGACCGGAGCGGCTGTCCGTCTTCCGGTCCACCATCGACGGGGTCACCGTCGTCACGGTGACCGGCGAGATCGACCACCACACCTCGGGCGTCCTCCGGGACGCCCTCGCCCCGGCGGACCCCGCACCCGGGGCCCGCACGGTCGCGGATCTCGGCGGAGTGCCGTTCATGGACTCCAGCGGCATCAACGTCCTCATCGCCGGGCACCAGGCCCACCAGCCGACGGGCTGGCTGCGGCTGGCCGGCGTCCGGGGGCCCGTCCTGCGCACCCTGGAGATCGTCGGCCTCACACCGCTGATCCCCTGCTACCCGAGCGTCGGTGACGCCCTGGCCGACGACTGAGGGACCGCCTGGACGGCGGCCGAGGGTCCGCCGCGGGGGTCAGGACTGCGGGCGCCGCCCGTGGTTGGCCGGGTGGTTGCGGCGCGACTTCTTCTTCCGGCGTCGCTTCGAGGACATGGGCACCTCCCTCCGCGCCCTGACAGGGGCCGGAACCAGCCCGACGGTCGGAACAATCGGAACACATGCACAGTATCCCCGTATGTCCCTCCCTACATCCTGGGTGGAGTTGATCCCTTTATGATGCGGAACGCCGGACTCTTCCTCCGGTTACCCGTCCCGCAGAGGAGCAGACGTCATGACCGGTGATCCGGCGCCGATCAGCGCACAGGCCCGCCGTGCGCTGGAGCAGGAGCTGGCCGACCTGCGGGACGAGCGCCGGCTGGTCGCCGGGACCCTCCGGGAGTCCTCCGCGTCGGCCGGCGACCAGGCCGACCAGGCGGACCAGTTGCGGCGCGTCGACCAACTGGCGCGTCTGGACCGCCGGATCGAGGACATCACCGAGCGGCTGCGCGAGGCGGAGACGGCCGGTCCCGCCCCGACCGACGCGGTGGGCGTGGGCAGCACGGTGACCGTCCGCTTCCCGGACGGCGAGACGGAGACGCTGCGGATCGGTGAGGTGGCCGAAGCGCTGGACCAGACGCTGGTCACCGCCGACAGCCCGCTCGGACGGGCCCTGCTCGGCCGCCGGCCCGGGGACACCGTGCGCTACGACACCCCGGACGGGCCGGCCACGGCGGTCCTGGTCTCCCTCGGCGAACCTCCGTCCTCCTGAAGCCCGTTGCCCGCCGCGCCCCCGGTGTCACCCGGCCGGTGCGGGGGCGGGTGCCCCGGTGGCGCCGTGGCGGACCGTGCAGTGCAGCGAGTCGTCCCGCACATCGGCGACGATGGTGTCCCCGGGCTCGGTCTCGCCGCCGAGCAGCAGGGTGGCGATGCGGTTGTCCAGTTCCGCCTGGATCGTGCGGCGCAGCGGGCGGGCACCGAACTCCGGCTGGTGGCCATGGGCGATGAGCAGCTTCTTGGCGCTCTCGGTGACCTCCAGGTCCAGGCCCTGGGCGCGCACCTTGTGCCTGCTCCGGTCGAGCAGCTGGTCCACGATCCGGCCCAGGTCGTCCTCGGTCAGGCCGTGGAAGACGATGATGTCGTCGATCCGGTTGAGGAACTCCGGCAGGAACCGGGTGCGCAGGTCCTCCATCAGCTCGTCCTTGAGGTCGGACACATCGCCCCGGTGCTCCAGGATGCGGTGGGCGCCGATGTTGGACGTCATGATGACGACGCAGTGCCGGAAGTCGACGGTGCGGCCCTGGGCGTCGGTCAGCCGCCCGTCGTCCAGGATCTGCAGCAGGGTGTTGAAGAGGTCGGGGTGGGCCTTTTCCACCTCGTCGAAGAGCACCACGCTGTAGGGCTGGCGGCGCACCTTCTCGGTGAGCTGGCCCGCTTCCTCGTAGCCGACGTATCCGGGAGGCGCGCCGACCAGCCGGGCGACGGTGTGCTTCTCCTGGAACTCGCTCATGTCGAAACGGATCATGCGGTCGTCGTTGCCGAACAGCAGGGCGGCGAGGGTCTTGGCGAGTTCGGTCTTGCCGACACCGGTCGGGCCGAGGAAGAGGAACGAACCCACGGGGCGGTTCGGGTCTCCCATGCCGGCCCGGTTGCGGCGCACGGCCTGGGAGACGGCGGTGACCGCCTCGTCCTGGCCGACGATCCGCTCGTGCATCTCCTCTTCGAGCCGCAGCAGCTTCTCCTTCTCGCTCGCGGTGAGCTGGGAGACCGGGATGCCGGTGCGGCGGGAGACGATGTCGGCGATGTCGGAGGCCGTGACGGAGACGACGCCCTCCCGGCGCTCCTCGATGCCGGCGAGTTCGCCCTCCACCTCGGCGATCTGCCGCTTCACCTCCGACGCCTTCTCGAAGTCCTCGGCGGACACAGCCTGGTCGAGTTCCCGGCGCAGCTTCGCGATGCGGTCCTCGCGGCTGACGATCTCGGTGGAGCGTCCGGTGCCGCGCAGCCGGACCCGGGCGCCGGCCTGGTCCATCACGTCGATGGCCTTGTCGGGCAGGAAGCGGTCGCTGACGTACCGGTCGGAGAGTTCGGCGGCGGCGGCCAACGCGCCGTCGTCGAAGCGGACTTGGTGGTGTGCCTCGTAGGAGTCGCGCAGTCCTTCGAGGATCTGCACCGTCTCCTCGACGGTGGGCTCCGGGACCAGCACCGGCTGGAAGCGGCGTTCCAGGGCGGCGTCCTTCTCGATGTACTTGCGGTACTCGTCGATGGTCGTGGCGCCCACGACGTGCAGTTCGCCGCGGGCGAGGGCGGGCTTGAGCATGTTGCCCGCGTCCATGGCACCCTCGCCGGTGGCGCCGGCGCCGACGACCGTGTGCAGTTCGTCGATGAACAGGACGATGTCACCGCCGGCCGCCTGGACGTCCTCGATGACCTTCTTCAGCCGCTCCTCGAACTGCCCCCGGTACTGGGCACCCGCCACCATCCCCGACAGGTCCAGTGCGACGACCCGCTTGTCCTTCAGCGTGTCGGGGACCTCCCCGGCCACGATGCGCTGGGCCAGTCCCTCCACGATCGCGGTCTTGCCGACGCCGGGTTCGCCGATCAGCACGGGGTTGTTCTTGGTGCGCCGCGAGAGGATCTCCACCGTCTGCTCGATCTCCTCGGCCCGCCCCACGACCGGGTCCAGCTTGCCGGCCTTGGCCTCTTCGGTCAGGTCGCGGCCGAACTCGTCCAGGGTGGTGGCCGGCCGGCCGCGCTCGGCGGGGGCCGCCTCGGGGCGCGGTGCCGTCTGGTCGGTGAGGCCGGCCAGCCGCTTCGCGTCCACGCCCTCGGCCCGCAGCAGCCGCGCGGCGCCGGTGTCGGTGTCGCCGATCAGGGCGCCGAGGATGTGCTCGGGGCCGATGTAGGACACGCCCGCGGCCTGCGAGCAGGCGTAGGCGGCGCGCAGCGTGCGCTTGGCGGCGGGGGTCAGGCCCGGTTGCGCGGAGGGCGTGCCGGACTCGCGGGGCAGTACCTTGGCCAGCTCGGTGGCGAGCGCCTCGGGTTCCAGGCCCGCCTGGGAGAGCAGCCGGCGTGACGGTTCGACCTGGGTGGCCGCCCACAGCAGGTGTTCGGTGTCCAGGTCGGGAGTGCCGTAGTCGGCGGCCCGCTGCGCGGCCAGGTTGAGCAGGGCCTGCGCGGATTCGGTCAGCAGCCGTCCGATGGGCACGCGCTGCACCGCCGGGGGCGATGACGCGGGCGACATACCGAAGAACCGGTTCAGCAGCTCGCTGAAGGGGTCCGAAGAACCGAACGGTGCACCGAACGACATCGACATGACAGCTCCTGGCGCGCGTGGGGACCGGTCCGTTCGCGCAGGACATCCGCGAGCGGCGTCCCGCGAGGGGGTTCCGCGCTGTCGGCAACGCGAGGGACCCACGACGGGGTCCCCACATCACTGAAACCCCCGGGGGACGGCACCGCAAGCGGAGGGCGGCGGGGCGGCGTCGGCTCGGCGGACGCCGGGGTGGGGGGAGGGCGGGGTGGCGCGACCGCGCCGTGGTGGTTCGGCACCCCCTTCGGGGCACCGAGCCCGCCTCCTCGGGTGCCGGAGCATCGTGGTTGCCCGCGCCGTTCCCCCCGCTCCCACCGGGGCGGGCCGTGGGCTCAGACGGGGGGCGTGTGGCCCTGGAGGTAGTGGCGTACGGGGGCCGGCAGATGGGTGTCGGCGGTCTCCTGAGCCGATGCCCAGCGCAGACGGTCCGGGGTGAGGCGGCCGCCGTCGGAAGGGGACTCGGTGAGCAGCCGGCACAGGACGGCCGTCCCGCCGTCGGCTCCCCCTGGTTCCAGCGGCTCCGTGCCGTCGACCAGGTAACCGGTGAGTTCGTAGACCACGCGCGCTGCGGTGGCCTGGACCGTCTCGGCGGGCTGCGGCGTGCCCGAGGGCAGCCCCCAGCCGGCTGCCTCCGGCACCATCAGCAACCGTCCGTCGTGCACGACGACCGCCCGCACCACGTCCTCGGCCCGCTCCGCTGTCATCCGGCCCACCACCCCTCCCCAGGCACTTCTCCCCTACCCCCGCGGGAACGGGTGATGCCCCGTAAATCCCCCTGATGTTCGATGAGTTGCCCCGGTCAGTACAGGACCGGCAGGTCGGCCGGACGGACCCGCAGGGTGACCGGCAGGGTGGCCTCCACCTCGCCGTCGGCGCCGTAGGGGACGGACCGGCCGGCCTCGATGCGCAGTTCCCGGCCGCGCAGGACGCGTACCTCGGGACGGCGGACGTGGGCGCCGGTCCGCAACTCGTTCATCAGGGCGAAGAACAGCCGGCGCGGGGCCTCGCGGATCAGCACGATGTCGAGCAGCCCGTCGTCCACCCGCGCGTCGGGGGCGATGAGCCGGCCGGAACCGTAATAGGGGGAGTTGGCGGCCACGACGGTGTAACCCCGGTGGGTGTGCTCCGTGCCGTCGACGGTGACGCGGTAGTCGGCGGGCCGCCAGGTGGTGACGGCGCGCAGTCCGCCCGCGTAGTACGAGGCGGCGCCGCGCAGCAGCCGGGCGTTGTTGGCGTGCCGGTTGGCCTCCGCGTCGACGCCGGCGTACACACTGCCCAGCACCACCGTGCGCGGGTGGACGGCCGACTCCACCTCGATGGTGTCGACGGGCCGGGGCTCGGCGTGCAGCAGGATGTCCGCCAGCGCCCGGGGCTCGGCGGGCAGTCGCAGCGCGCGGGCGAAGTCGTTGCCGCGTCCGGCGGGTACGAGGCCGAGGACGGTGCCGGTGCCGCTGAGCGCGCCGCCTATGCCGCCCGCGATGCCGTCGCCGCCCACGGCCAGTACGGTCCGGCCGCGCTCACCGGCCGCGCGGGCGATGTCCTGGGCGTGCGCGAGGCTGTGGCTGTACTCCGTCTCCAGTCCGGCCCCGGCCTCGCGCAGCAGCCGGGCCAGGTGCAGCAGGCTCGCCGCCCCGGTGGAGCCGCCCGCGGTGGGGTTGACGACGGCGGTGAACTGGCGCATCGGTGGGCCTCCGGGGCAGGCGGTCGGTCGGGGTCAGTCGGTGGGGAGCAGGACGCCGGGGTTGAGCAGGCCCTCCGGGTCCAGGCGGCGCTTGACGGCGCGCAGGGCCGCGACTCCGAGCGGGCCGGCCTCGCGGACGTACCAGTCACGGTGGTCGGTGCCGACCCCGTGGTGGTGGGAGATGGTGCCGCCGGCGGCGAGGACGGCTTCGCTGGCCGCCTGCTTGGCGGGCGTCCAGTGGGCCACCGGGTCCTCGCCCTGGGCGCTGACCACGGTGAAGTACAGCGAGGCGCCGTTCTCGTACACGTGGGAGATGTGGCACATGACCAGCGGCGGGGTGCCGGCCTCGGTGAGGGTGTCGGTCAGGGCGGTGCGGACGGCGGTGTACAGCTCGGGGACCCGGGACCAGAACGCGGCGGTCTCCAGGGTCTCGGCGAAGGCGCCCGCGTCGAGCAGGGCGTCGCGCAGATAGGGCGCGGAGTAGCGGCCGTGCGCCCAGCGTTCGCCGGGTTCGGTACCGGCCGGGGTGCCGCCGCAGGCCGTCAGGACGTCCGCGGCCCGCGCCCGGCGGTACGCGGTGTCCTCGGCCGTGCCCTCGTAGCCGGTGATCGCGAGGCAGCCGGTGCCGCCCTGGTCGAGGCCCGCGCCGATCGCGTCGGGCTGGGCGAGTCCGACGAGCGTCTCGGTCTCGTCGGACAGGCGCAGCACGGTCGGCCGGGGCCCGTCCTGGGCGAGCCGGCGCAGCGCGGCGGTGCCCTCCTCGAAGGAGCCGAACCGCCAGCCCTCGTACACCCGGACCTCGGGCAGCGGGCGGATCCGTACGGTGACGGAGGTGATGACGCCGAAGGCGCCCTCCGAGCCGAGGATCAGCTGGCGCAGGTCGGGGCCGGCGGCGGAGCGCGGGGCCCGGCCGGTGTCGAGGGTCCCCTCGGGGGTGGCGAGGGTGAGGGCGAGCACCATCTCGTCGAAGCGGCCGTAGCCGGCGGAGGCCTGTCCGCTGGAGCGGGCGGCGGCGAAGCCGCCGATGGTGGCCCATTCGAAGGACTGCGGGAAGTGGCCGAGGGTGTAGCCGTGTTCGTTGAGCCGCCGCTCGGCCTCGGGGGCGCGCAGGCCGGGCTGGAGGACGGCGGTGCGCGAGACGGGGTCCAGGTCGAGCAGGCCGTTCATGCGGCGCAGGTCCAGGGCGACGAACTCGCGGCGCCGCGGGGCGAGTCCGCCGACCACGGAGGTGCCGCCGCCGAACGGGACGACGGCGAGGCCGTGCGCGGCGCAGGCGCGCAGCACGGCGAGGACCTCGTCGTGACCGGCGGGCAGGACGACGGCCTGGGGCGTGCCGGCGAAGTCACCGGCGCGGATGCGCAGCAGGTCGGGGGTGGATTTGCCGCGGGTGTGCCGGATGCGGCTCTCGGCGTCCGTGCGGACGTGTTCCTCGCCGCCGACGGCCTCGGCGAGGGCGTGCAGGGCGGCGGGAGGGACCGTGACGGCGGGCGGGCGGAGGTCCGCCAGGCCGGGGGCGGGCGTACCGCGCGGTATGACACCGAGCAGGTCGCGCAGCAGCCCGGTCACCGTGTCGGGCAGCGGTGCCGCCTTGGCCGGGTCGCCCCAGCCGTTCCACAGCATGTCCATTGAACGGTCGTCCTCACAGGGTCGGTGAGCTGGTCCTCGTACGGCTCGGCGGGGCGGTCGGCAGGCTGTCGTGCGGCGCGGCGGGCGTCCGCGGGGACCGGCCCCCTCCTGTCCCGTCCTGCTCCTGTCCCGCCCCGGGGCGTTACACTGTGACACATGACGCCTATTCGTCACAACGGCTCGGACGGCGATCCCGTGCTCGACGCGGTACGCGACTGCGTGCTGGCCGTCGGGGTGCGGCGCACCACGCTCGCCGACGTCGCCCGCCGCGCCGGGGTCTCCCGGATGACGCTCTACCGGCGCTGGCCGGACCTGCGGACGCTGGTGGGCGATCTGATGACCCGGGAGTGGATCGACGTGGCCACCCGGGCGATCCCGGAGCCCGCGCGCGGCGTCGCCACCCGCACCCGGATCGTGGACGGCCTGGTGGCCGGGGTGGAGGCGTTCCGGGCGCACCCCCTCTTCCGCAAGATCGTCGACGTCGATCCGGAACTGCTGCTGCCGTACGTCCTCGACCGGCGCGGCGCGAGCCAGGAGGCGCTGCTGGCGCTGCTCTGCGACGCGCTGCGCGAGGGCCACGCGGACGGTTCCGTGCGGCCCGGCCACACCGAACGGCAGGCGCGTGCCCTGCTGCTGACCGTGCAGTCCTTCACCCTGTCCCTGCGCACGATGACCGACGAGGACGACCCGGAGCTGGACTCCGCCGCGTTCCTCGGGGAACTGCGCACCCTTCTGGAGAGGACCCTGACGCCATGAGCCACACCGAGGCCGCGCCCGGCTCGTCCCTGAGCGCACACCGGCGCGGCCGGGAACTGGCCGAGGCCGCCGACGGCCGGGTGGCCGACGTCCTGGTGGTCGGGCTGGGCGCGACGGGTGCCGGGGTGGCGCTGGACGCGGCGGCCCGCGGGCTGGACGTCGTCGCGGTGGACGCCCACGACCTGGCCTTCGGTACCTCCCGCTGGAGCTCGAAGCTGATCCACGGCGGGCTGCGGTACCTGGCCTCGGGGCAGTTCGACGTCGCCCACGAGAGCGCGGTGGAGCGCGGGGTGCTGATGACCCGTACGGCGCCGCACCTGGTGGCCGCCCAGCCGTTCCTGCTGCCGCTGACCCCGCTGGTGTCCCGGGCCCAGGCCGCGCTGGCGTGGGCCGGTTTCCGGGCCGGGGACATGCTGCGGGTGGCCGCCCGCACACCGCGGCGGGTGCTGCCCGCACCGCGCCGGCTGCCGGCGACCGAGGCCCGGCACCTGGCGCCCTCGGTCCGCCCGGCCGGGCTGCGCGGCGGGCTGCTGTCCTGGGACGGCCGGGTGGCCGACGACGCCCGGCTGGTGACCGCCCTCGCCCGGACGGCCGCCGCGCACGGGGCCCGCGTACTGACGCGGGTGCGGGCGCTGGAACTGACCGCGACGGGCGCCCGGATCCGGGACGAACTGTCCGGCGAGGAGGGCGAGATCAGGGCGCGGGCCGTGATCAACGCGGCCGGGGTGTGGGCGGGCTCCCTCACCGGGGGCATCCGGATCCGCCCGTCGCGCGGCACCCATCTGGTCCTGCGCTCGGAGCGGCTCGGCGCCCTGCCGGCCGGACTGCACATCCCCGTCCCCGGCGAGACCAACCGCTTCGTGCTGGTGCTGCCGCAGGGGGACGGCCGGGTCTACGTCGGCCTCACCGACGAGCCGGTGGAGGGCGGGATCCCGGACGTGCCCGAGGTGCCCGAGACCGACATCGGCTTCCTGCTGGACGTGCTCGGCTCCGCCCTGGACGCCCCGGTGTCCCGGGAGGAGGTGGTCGGCGCCTTCGCCGGGCTGCGCCCCCTGCTCGACACCGCGCCCGGCGCCGGGGCCGGCGCTCCGGCCCGCACCGCGGACATCTCCCGCCGGCACGCGGTGCTCACCTCGCCCGACGGTGTCACCACCGTGGTCGGCGGCAAGCTGACCACCTACCGGCGGATGGCGCAGGACGCCGTGGACGCCGCCGTCGCGGCGAGGGGCCTGGACGCGGCCCCCTCCCCCACGGCGGCCCTGCCGCTGATCGGCGCCGCCGCCCCCGGCCGCCTGCGCGCACTGCCCGCACCCCGCCGCCTGGTCCACCGCTACGGCACCGAGGCCGTGGCCGTCCACGCCCTCGCCGCCGAGGACCCCGCCCTGGCCGGGCCCGTGCTCCCCGGCCACCCCGTCACCCGCGCCGAACTCCTCTGGGCGGTCCGCCACGAGGGCGCCCTGGACGAGTCCGACCTCCTGGACCGCCGCACCCGCGTCGGCCTGGTCCCCGGCGACCGGGCCGAGGCCCTGCCCGCCGCACGGGAGGTGCTGGAACGAACGGCGCCCGTGCTCCCCTGACACCCCAGGTGCGGTGCCGTGCCCCTGGTGCCGGCGCCCGGCAAGGGCTGATCACAGAAGGCGGTGGATGTCGCCGCGGACCCGGTAGAAGCCGCCCGACGCGGGGTGCAGGGCGTCCACGACGTAGCGGGCTCCGGGTTCGCGTATCGCGCGGGGGAACTGGACGTTCCAGGAGGGGTCGTAGCCCTCGGAGACGACGTGGACCCGCACCCGGCCGGCCTCCTGGACGCACTCGACCACGACCGCTCCGGCGGGCGCCCGGTCGACCGCGGAGACCGCGGTCACCGCCGTGGCCGGAGCGTACGTCGGCGTGGCGGCGGCGAGTTCGACGTCCCGCACCATCGGGACCGTGCCCTGCTGGGCCGCGGTGATCGCCGCCTCGCTCGCGTCGACGCAGACGAGGGAGCCGTCGGTGGTGACCAGGTACAGCCGCTCGTCGCGGTACTGCATGGACAGCGCCGAGCCGCCGCCCGTGCCCAGCTTCCACAGCCGTGCGCCGTCCCGGTCGAAGCAGTAGACGGAGGAGGCCGCGTCCCCGGCGAAGACGAACCGGCCGCCGGGTGAGGTGGCGCACGAGTACACCGCGCTGTCGCAGGCGTACGTCGCCTCGATCGCGCCGCTGGCCTTCGACAGCCGCTGGACCACCCGGTGCGCGGTGCCCGCGTACACCGCGTCCCGCTCCTGCCAGCCGAAGAGGACCCCGCCCTGGGTGGGGGTGTGCCACAACTCCCCGCCGCCGTCCGGCGCGTAGGCGGTGACCCCCCGGTGGTGGCCGTGGTAGACGGCCCGGTCGTCGGCGCGGACCATCCAGGCGTGCTCACCCTGACTGCGGCGGGACCACTGGTGTTCGTCCTCGTGGTCGATGACGGTGAGCCGGCCGGCGCGGTCCGAGACGTCCAGGACGCCCTCGTGGATGTCCAGCCAGAAGATGTCGACGTCGGCGGCGATGTCGTAGGCGGCGAAGGGCAGTTTGGAGGACAGGTCGTACACCTTGCCGTCGTCGCAGCCCGCGTAGATCCAGAAGTCGTCGGCGACCAGGCACTTCACGCCGTCCGGCAGGCTGAAGCGGGCCAGCACGGCGCCCTCGTGGTCCAGGGTGTAGACGTCACCGGCCTGGTTGCCCACCCAGCAGCGCTCGTCGTCGACATGGATGCCGAACGCGGCCGAGCCGGTGCGCAGCCGCCACAGCACCGGCGCCACGGCCCGTGCCGTGGAGGGCGCCGAGCTGACCTGGCGGCGGGTCACCGCACGGGGTGCCCGCTGTCCCCGGACGGCCGGCGCGTAGCCCTTGCGCACCTTCTCGCCGGCCTTCCTCGCGGCGGCCGCCCGCGCCTTCTCCTCGGTCGGGAACGTCGTCGTCTGGGTCTGCCCGGCGGCGCCGATCCTGCCGTACCGCACGGTCACCACCCGGCCGTCGACCGTCACCTCGTAGAACTTGTGGGCGCCGCCGCCCTCCTGCGACAGCTCCAGGTACGTCGTCGTGGACACCGCGGACCCCGTGGACATGGCAGACCCCTCCCCAAGACGGACCCGTCCCCGTCCGGCGGGTCCCCGACTGCTGTTCACCGTAGGGGCACCCACTGACAACGGCCCTCGGGCAGGGCGCGGGCGGCCGGCCGCCGGCCGTCCTACCGGTCGCGGTCGCCTGCCACCTCCCGTATGCCGCCCAGGAGTTGGCGCAGGCACCGCAGGGCGAGCGCGGCCGGTGAGCCCTCCCCCGCGACGCCCGCCTCCGTGGCGGCCCAGGTCTCCAGCGCGATGCGGATCGCGTCCGTGGCCGCCGCCGCGACCAGGCGCACCTGCAAGGTCTCCAGGCACCCGTCCGCCAGCCGGGCGACGGCCGGGACGAGCCGTTCCTCCGACTCCTGGTTGACCCTGTACCACACCGCGCGCAGCGCGGGATCGTCCGCGGCGGCCCGCAGCAGCCCCCGGGTCCGCTCCAGCGCCGCGGCGGCCTCCTCGTCCGGAGCCCCGAGCGACTGCTCCACCGCCGTCTCCAGCGCCCGGAGCAGACCGGCCCCGGGTTCGGCCGCCTCCAGCAGCGCCCGCCACCGGTCGGCCCCGGCCGCGAGCAGGGGGCTCACCGCGTCCTGCTTGGAGCGGAAGTAGCGGTAGAAGGTGCGCAGCGCCACGCCCGCGTGCCGGGCGATCTCCTCGGCGGTGGTCGCGTGCGGTCCCCGCGCCGCGAACAGCTCCGCCGCCGCGTGGGCGATGTCCAACTGGGTCGCGGCCTTGCGGCGCTCGGTGAGGGAGGTGGGCGGCTTGGTGCTCATCCCAGAAGAGTACGGCCCGGGCGACCTCATAGGCACGCATTGCCGTGATGGCAAAACGTGCCGCCAAGGCGTAACGTGAACGCCATCGGGGCGTCGGACGGCAAGAGAACCGGCGTCGCACAGGGCCCGCCGCACCCCGGCGGGCCGGGCAGGAGAACACATGAACCGCTACCGAGGCCGCCGCGTGCTGATCACCGGGGGCGGCTCCGGCATCGGCCAGGCCACCGTGCTGCGCATCCTCGCCGAGGGCGGCAGCGTGGTGGCCGCGGACGTGAGCGAGCGGGGTCTGCGGGACACCCAGGAGAAGGCCGCCGCTCACGCGGACCGGCTCACCACCCTCGTCGTCGACGTCGCCGACGAGTCCTCCGTACGCGCCGGGGTCGCCGCCGCGACCACCGCGCTCGGCGGCCTGGACGTGCTGGTCAACGCCGCCGGGATCCTGCGCTCCTCACACACGCACGGGACGAGCCTCCAGGACTTCACCCGTGTCCTCCAGGTCAATCTCGTCGGCACCTTCCTCGTGATCCGCGAGGCGATACCGGCCCTGCTCGCGGGCCGGGACGCGGCGGTCGTCAACTTCAGCTCCACCTCCGCCGTCTTCGCGCACCCCTACATGGCGGCGTACGCGGCGAGCAAGGGCGGCATCCAGTCGATGACGCACGCGCTCGCCTCCGAGTACGCGAGCCGGGGCATCCGCTTCACCGCCGTCCAGCCCGGCTCCATCTCCAGCGGGATGACCGACGGCAGCGGCGCCAGCGGACTGAGCAGCGGGCCGGGGCTGCCCGCCGACGCCGACATGAGCCTGTTCGCGAAGCTCTCCCCGGCGCTCGGCCAGGGGTTCGCCGGGCCGGAGACGGTGGCGTCCGTCGTGGCGATGCTCGGCTCGTCGGACGGCGCGTTCATCACCGGGACCGAGATCCGCGTCGACGGCGGCACGCATTTCTGACCGCCGCCCGGGCGTGTCCCGCTGACGTGTCCGCCGGGACACCGCCCGGGCGCCCGGGACCGGGAGCAGGGCGGGCCGGGAGCAGAGTGGGCCGACGGCCGGGACGGGCACCGGACGGGCCAGGCCGGGAGCGGCCGGAAGGCAGGCCCTTGTCCCGGCCCGGCGCACGCTCCGGCGCAGGCGAGGGCGAGGGCGAGGGCGAACAGGGCGCGGTAGTCCTCGCTCCACTGGTTCTCGTCCGCGTCCGACAGCCGGGACGGGTACCGGACAGGCGGGGCGGGGACGGGTACCGGACAGGCGGGGCGGGGACGGGGCGGAAGCGGGACTGGTCGCGGCACAGCGCGCCGGTGACGCCCTCGTCGCGGGCGATCATCACGATCACACCGGGGCAAGAACCGGCAGCGGCCGGCACCTCGTCACGGGTCGGGGTCGGTGGTCGGCCTGGCGACCGACGGGGCGGGGAACGGCCCGAGCGCATGGATTCACCGTTCCCCGCCCCTGCCGGGCGGCCCGCCGCCGGGGGGCCGGGACGGCGTGCCGGTCCGTGGGGGCTGACCGGCGGACGTTCCCGCACCGCCGGTCCCGTTCCGACTGTCCGCCCCCGACCGCGCGCCCGCCACCCGGCGGAGCCGGCCGGGTGAGGCCCGCGGGCGCCCCCGCACCGCCGCCGCCCGACGGCCCGGGAGCTTCCCCACCCGGCCTCCGTGCCCGGCAGGCAGCTCTCCCGGTCGCGCCAGCCGCCCGCGGCCTGCGGGAACTCCCCTGGCCGTCCGGGAGGTCGACGGGGCGGGCCGGGCCGACCGATGAGAGGAGCACAGCGTGACAGACGGCGGCTACGCGGCCGTCCCCTCGACACCGGCAGACCGCACCCCGCGCGGATCCACCACTGTCCGTGACGACACCCGGCGGCCGTCTCCCGTGGCCAGGAAGTGGCACCCGAGCACAAGCACCCGGCATCCGCCCCGCTCCCGGCGCCGAGCCCCCGCTCCCGCCTCCCGCCTCCCGCCTCCCGCCGTCGCCCTCCCCTCCCTCCCCTCCCCGCCCCTCCCCGACGTGGTGCCGTGGACCCCCCGGTGCGACGCTGGAGGAGAACGTGTCCGCCGAGGGGAACTGGAGGGCCGATGGGACGGGACGTCCCGGCGCTCGTCTTCACCCGCGAGGACCGCCGCCGGTACCGGATCAAGATGCAGGCGTGCCTGGACGCGCTCGCGCGGATGCTGCGCGAGGCGCGTTTCGACGCGGAGCGCCCTCAAGTCGGCCTGGAGATAGAGCTGAACCTGGTGGACGACGCCGCCGAGCCGGCGCTGCGGAACACCGATGTGCTGGCGGCCATCTCCGACCCCGCCTGGTCCACCGAGCTGGGCCGGTTCAACCTGGAGATCAACGTTCCGCCTCGGCGGCTGACCGCGGGCGGTCCCGACGCCTGGGAGTCGGAGATCCGGGCCGCGCTGAACCACGCCGACGCACGGGCCCGGACGGCCGGCGCCCGGCTGATCATGACCGGGATCCTGCCCACCCTGCGGCAGGAGGAGATCGGCGAGGACGCGCTGTCGGAGAATCCCCGCTACCGGCTGCTCAACGACCAGGTCTTCGCGGCCCGCGGCGAGGATCTGCGCATCGAGATCGACGGGCCGGACCGGCTGCGGGCCTACGCCGACACCATCACCCCGGAGGCCGCGTGCACCAGCACGCAGTTCCATCTCCAGGTGTCGCCGGAGGAGTTCGCCGGCTACTGGAACGCGGCGCAGGCGATCGCCGGGGTGCAGGTCGCACTCGCGGCCAACTCGCCGTTCCTGTTCGGCAAGGAGCTGTGGCACGAGACCCGGATCCCGCTGTTCGAGCAGGCCACCGACACCCGCCCGGAGGAGATCAAGGTGCAGGGTGTGCGGCCCCGGGTGTGGTTCGGGGAGCGGTGGATCAACAGCGTCTTCGACCTGTTCGAGGAGAACCTGCGCTACTTCCCGGCCCTGCTCCCGCTGTGCGACGAGCAGGACCCGGTGGAGACGCTGGACCGCGGCGACATCCCCGAACTGGCCGAGCTCACCCTGCACAACGGCACGATCTACCGCTGGAACCGGCCGGTGTACGCCGTCGCCCGCGACCGGCCGCACATCCGGGTGGAGAACCGGGTGCTGCCCGCCGGCCCGACCGTCGCCGACACCCTCGCCAACGGCGCGTTCTACTACGGCCTGACCCGGGCGCTGGTGGAGGAGGACCGGCCGGTGTGGTCGCGGATGTCCTTCGCCGCCGCCGAGGACAATCTGCACACCGCCGCCCGGCTCGGCATCGACGCACCGCTGTACTGGCCCGGGATGGGCGAAGTACCGGCGCCGGAGCTGGTGCTGCGGCGGCTGCTGCCGCTCGCGCACCGGGGCCTGGAGCGCTCCGGCATGGACGCGGCGTGGCGGGAGCCGCTGCTCGGGGTGATCGAGCAGCGGTGTGTGACGGCGCGCAACGGAGCGGTGTGGCAGAAGGAGATGTTCCACCACATCGACGCCGTCGCGCACGCCGGCCGGCACGAGGCGCTGCGCCGGATGACCGAGGTGTACATCGACTACATGCATCTCAACGCCCCGGTGCACACCTGGCCGGTCGACTGACGGCGGCCGGTCCCGGTGCGCGAGCCGTCGCCGGCCGGGACTCGGCTCCCACGGGGTTTGCCGAGGTTCCCTGTTGCTCCGGGCCCCCGCCCGAGGAGCAGCCCGTGACCAGCGTCCCGGTCCCCTTCCGGGTGTACGAGGCGGGAACGTACCTGCACGGTACGAAGGCGGACCTCGTTCCGGGGGACGTGCTGGCCCCCGGCCACGCCTCCCACTACGAGGAGGGACGCGTCTGCCGCCACGCCTGCGTGTCCGGGACGCTGGACACCCCCGCGCGGGGCGCCGGGAGAACCCGGCTCACCACGTTTCCCGACTGCGTCGGACAGGTAGTGCCCGGCGACCAGTTCCCGGAAGCGGGCGCTCTGAGCGGCGTATCGGCTGAGCGACAGCAGTACTCGGCCCAGCGGAGCTGCTCGACGGCACGACCGGCGGCTAGGCCAGGGTCCGTCCCGGCCGCTCCAGGGTGCTGCCGGGGCACTCGGAGACGTCCGGGAGGTGGGCCTTCGCCCACTGCGCCAGTTCGCGGAGCGCGGGTTCCAGGGCGGCGCCGGCCTCGGTCAGCCGGTAGGAGACGCGCAGCGGGGGGCCCTCGTCGACCTCGCGCAGGACGAGGCCGGCGGCGCCGAGTTCGGCGAGCCGGTCGGAAAGCATGCGTTCGCTGATGCCGGGGACGGCCCGCCGCAGATCGGCGAAGTAGGCGGGCCGGCCCACCAGGACGGCCACGATGGGCCCGCTCCAGCGCTTGCCGAGGAGCTGGAACACGCGGGTGATGCCGTCGTCCACCCGCTTGCAGGCCGCGCTGTCGTGGTTCTCGCCCATGGACTTCAGGGTACTACCTCTCCGTAGGAGCTGAGAAAAAGTAAGTCCATGTGCTAAAAGTAGTCCCGTACGAAAAGTCGGCCGCACTTCCGGCGTCCGGCTGGTTCATCCCTTTCTGGAGACACCCATGGCCACCCTGCTGCACATCGATTCGTCCGTGTTCCCGGCCGAGGCGTCGGCCTCGCGTGTCGTGACGGAGGCCTTCCGCAAGCACTGGGAGGAGGAGCACCCGGACGGCACGGTCGTCTACCGCGACCTGGCGGCGCGGCCCGTTCCGCACATCACCGCCGACACCCACCTCGCCGGCTTCACCGACCCGGCCGCCCACAGCCCCGAGCAGGCCGCCGCGTTCGCCGAGCGCGTCAAGCTGATCGAGGAGCTGGAGCAGGCCGACGCCGTGCTGATCGGTGCCCCGATGTACAACTTCGCGATCCCCTCCACCCTCAAGGCCTGGCTGGACAACGTGATCCTTATGGGCCGCACCGTGGGCGAGACCCGGTCCGCCGCGGGCACCCCGGTGACCGTCGTCGCCAGCCGGGGCGGCTCCTACGCGCCGGGCACCCCGCGCGAGGGCTTCGACCACGTGCAGAACTACCTCGACGCCGTGCTGGGCACGGCCCTCGGCCTGGAGGTGGACTACATCGTCCCGGAGCTGACCATGGCGCCCAAGTCTCCGGCGATGGCCGACCTGGTCCCGCTGTACGAGGCCTCCCGTGACCGGGCCCTGGAGGACGCGGCCACCAAGGCGCGGGAGCTGGCCAAGCGCCTCGCCGCCTGAGCGCCTGCGCCCACGCGTGGCCCCGGGCCGCCCGCGAGGCGGTCCGGGGTCCCGTGTCCGTGCCGGTGCCCCCGGCCGCCGAAAAAGGCGGACCGCCGCTGGGGCCGACCGCCTAGGATTCCCCGGGCCGGCGGCCGACAGCGAAAGGGGCAATGATGACAGACGAGTTCACATCACGTCAGGCGCGGACGCTGCGCGCCGCCTACGAGGCCGCCTCGGCGGTCGCCGCCGGCCTCGGTGACGAGGAGTCGTGGCAGCCGACCGGCTGCACGGGCTGGGCGGTCCGCGACCTCCTGTTCCACTGCCTGGGGGACGCCCAGCGCGCCCTGGTGGCCCTGCACACGCCCACGGAGGAGCCCGCCGACCGGGACTGGGTGACGTACTGGCAGGGCTGGCTGCCGGACACCGTCGGGGCGGCGAACGGCCGGCGCTGGGCGCGGGTGAACGGCAGCATGTTCCTGGACTTCGGGCAGCTGAAGGGGCTGTACCTGGAGACGCTGGCCGCGGTCGTGCACGCGGCCGGGCAGGCGGACCCCGCGCGCCGGGTGGCCACGCAGGGACATGTACTGACGGCCGGCGACCTGATCACCACGCTCGCGGTGGAGGCGACCGTCCACCATCTCGACCTGACCGTGGCACTGCCGCTCGCGCCGGGGCCCTCGGCCGACGGGCTGGCCGCGGTGCGCGCCACCCTCGACGGGCTGCTCGGCCGGCCCGGCCTGCCGGAGTGGAGCGACGCCCACTACGCGCGCGTGGGCACCGGCCGGGCCGCGCTCACCGACGCCGAGCGCACCGCCCTGGGCCCGGTGGCCGACCGGTTCCCCCTGTTCGGCTGAGCCCGGCCGCCGGGGCGGGGAAATCCCCCGGCCCGGCGCGCGCTCACCCCTCGGCACGGCGACCGTCCGCCACCGGCGGTCCGGGCACGGTCACCGTTCGCTCCACGACGGGCAAGGGACCACCCGGAGGGTCTGTCCGCCTCCCGGCCCGGCGCCGCACGGCACGCCCGCGCCGGCTTCCGTAGGCTGAAGGCGTCCGATTCCGGGAGGTCCGCCGCAGGCAGGAGGGGGCCGTGATCGAACTCGCCGCGGTGTTCGCCGTCGCGGGAGCGGCGAGCAACGCCGTGGGCACCGCGTTCCAGCGCAAGGCGGCCTCGGCCAGTACCCGCGGCGGCCTGCGGCTGCTCGCGGAGCTGGTGCGCCGCCCGGTCTGGATGATCGGCATGGCCGGTGTGGCCTGCGCCGCGCTGTTCCAGAGCCTGGCCCTGGTCAACGGCCCGCTGGCCCTGGTGCAGCCGCTGTTCGTCCTGGAACTGCCCTTCGCGCTGCTCGTCGCCGCCCCGCTGATGCACCGGCGGCTGCCGCGCACGGGCTGGTGGGGGGTCGGCGGCTGTGTGGCGGGCCTCGCGATCCTGCTGCTGGCGGCGGCCCCGCACGGCGCGACGGACCAGGCTCCGCTCGCACGGTGGCTGCCGGCTGTGCTGCTGGGCGCCGGCGCGATGGCCGCGCTGGTGGCGGCGGCGGGCCCGGGACGCCCGCCGCCCCGGCGCGCCGCGCTGCTGGCCGCCGCCTCCGCGACGGGCAACGCCCTGACCGCCGCGCTGCTGAAGTCGGCGAGCGGCACCTTCGCCGACCACGGCCTCACGGCGTTCCTGCGGTCCTGGCAGACGTACGGCTTCGCACTCGCCGGGGTCGCCGCCGTGCTGCTGCTGGAGAACGCGTTGCAGGCCGGTCCGCTGGTCGCGGCGCAGCCCGCGCTGACCATCGGCGACGCGGTGGTGAGCCTGGCCCTCGGCGTCACCCTCTTCGGCGAACGCGTCCGCACCGGGTGGTGGCTCGTGCCCGAGGTGTGCGGGGGCCTGCTGATCGTCGCGGGCGTGCTGGTGCTCAGCCGGGCCGTGCAGCGCATCGAGGTGGTGCCGGTGGCCGCCGGGGAACGGAACGCGGCCGCGTGAGGCCGCTCAGGGAGCCGCGACCAGCGGGGGCGCGCCCCAGTCGCGGCGCAGCGCGTCGTGCAGGGCGCGGGCCGCATCGGGTCCGATGCGCTCCAGCAGCACCGACTCGATCACCCCGATGGTGGCCTGCGCGCGCTCGTGCACGCGCCGTCCCTCGGTGGTCATCCGGATCAGCCGCCGCCGGGCGGAGCCGGGGTCGGGTTCCTGCTCCAGCAGCCCCATGCCGATGAGGCCGTGCACCGCCTGATGGGCCGTCTGCCGGGTGACGCCCATGCGCCGGGCGAGTTCGGAGACGGTGGTGCCCTCGGCGTCGAGCATCGCGAAGACGGATGCCTGTGCCGTGGTCACCGGCTGCTCGCCCGCCGCCTCCATGCTGGCGAACAGGGCGTCCTCGAACCAGCGGCGGGCCTCGGACAGGAGCTGGGGCAGATGCGCGGCGCGATGACTCATGGCTCCTCGGATGATCGGATACCCAGCGGATTATCCTCCTCTGCCCCGACCCGGTCGGCCCGCGCTCCGGCTTCCCCGGCCCGCGCTCCGGCTTTCCCGGCCTCCCCGGGCTGTCCTCAGGCCCCTCCGGCTCCTGCGGCCCCTCCGGCTCCTCCAGCACAGTGCCGTGCGACGAACTCGGCCGTCCGCGCGAAGCACCGCTCGACCTCCTCCTCCGGGAGTCCGATCCACAGGTGGTTGGCGCCGGGCACCGGCACCTGCTCGACCGGCACGCCCGCCGCGCGCAGTGCCGTCGCGAGCCGGTCGCTCTGCGCGCAGGGCACCAGTTCGTCCTCGGTGCCGTGCAGCAGCAGGAACGGCGGTGCCCCCGGTGTGACCCGCAGGGCGGGGCTGGCGTCCCGGGCCGGGCCGGGGACGGCGGCCGGGGCGGCGCCCAGCAGCAGCGCCTCACGGGTGGTTGGGTCCCGCGGGTCGAAGCGGCCCGGCCGGTGGTCCTCGGCCAGGCGGGTGAGGTCGGTGGGCGCGTACCAGGTCACGCAGCCGCGCACGGTCACCGCCGGTCCGCCGGGACCGGCCGCCCCGACGGTGAGGGCGGTCAGCGCGGCCAGGTGGCCGCCGGCGGACTCGCCCCACAGGATCACCCGGTCCGGGTCCAGGCCCAGCTCGCCGGCCCGGTCGCGCAGCCACACCAGCAGCGCGCGCAGGTCCTCGAGCTGGGCCGGGTGCCGGGCCTCGCCGCTGAGCCGGTAGTCGGGGCAGACCACGGCCGCCCCGGACCCGGCCAGCCGGGCGAACGGCCCCGGCCGCCAGTCCCGGAACCGCGGCCCCGGGTCGTCGCGCCGTCCGCCGCGCCAGCCGCCGCCGTGCACGAAGACGACCACGGGCAGCGGGCCGTCCGCAGGCTCGGGCAGCCAGAGGTCGGTCTCCAGCGGCCGGCTCCCCTCGGGCACGGCGTAGACGGCACCGCGCAGCAGCCGCACCCCGGGCGCGGGCCGGGCGGGCGGCGGCAGGGGCAGCCGGGCGGGGTCCGGGGGCGCCAGGAATTCCCGGGGAACGGGAGGAGCGTCCGGGGGCAGGGGATCGTGGGCTACGGCGTCTGGGGCTACGGCGTCTTCCGGCATGGGGTCCTCGGGTGGCATGGGTGTCCTCGGCGGGCGGGGCGACGGGGTCCTGGCGTCGGCGGCGGTGAGCGGGCGCCCGCCGGCCGGGCGTGGGGCGCGGCCGTCAGCCGCCGGTGCGCCACTGGTGGTCGGGGCGGAAACGGACGTCGTGCTGCTGGGGCACGGTCTGGAACTTCTCCCGCTCGGGCACGAACGGCCGGGCGGGCAGGCCCAGTTCCTCGGCCGGGGTACCGAGGGTCTCGAAGAACCGCTCGAAGGTGCCGCCCGGTCCGGCGGCCACGCCCACGACCTGCGAGTGGTGGCGTTCCATGCGGTAGGCGTGGACGCAGTTCTTCGGCACGAAACCGAAGTCCCCGGGGGTGAGCAGCTTCTCGTGCTGCTCCCCCTCGAGGTCCTCCACGAAGAGTCGTACGGCGCCCTGGGTGATGTAGAAGACCTCGTAGGTGTCCGCGTGCGAGTGGGCGGGGATGATCTCGCCCTTCGGGCCCTCGCAGGTGAAGAAGTTGAAGGTGTTCTCGGTCTGCTCGCCGCCGGCGTAGACCGTGATCAGGTCGCCGAACAGGTGCGCCCGGTCGCCCAGGCCCTTCTCTATGAAGTAGGGCTTGCCCGGCTCCGGGGGGATGAAGGAGCGGGCCCGGTAGCGGGTGGCGTATTCGATGGTCATGCGGAGCCTCCGGTCCGTGCGCTTTTAATGTCAGGCTACCTGACATAAGGGCTGTGGCCAACGGTCCCGGGCTCCTTTTCCCGTGCGGTAGCTCTCGGCTCCGGCGCGGCGGCCGTCGGCACGGGCGGGTCAGCCGTACGCCTCCACACCCAGCGGCCTGACAGCGGGGGCGAGAACCGGGCACGGGCCGGTTCCGTGCTGATGGCACTCCTGGCGGGCGGACGCGCGGCGCTCCGCTCCCAGGCCCCGGTGGCCGGGTCTCCGGTGGCCGGGACTCCGGTGGCCGGGTCTCCGGTGGCCGGTGGCCGGTGGCTCGTGGCCGGTGGCCGGTGGCCGGTGGCCGGTGGATGAGCACACGTCCGGGCCGGGGAGCCGCCGGAGACCGAGTCGCCCTTCCCCGCTCCCGCCGGACCGGCTCCCCCGCTCTTGTGCTCAACGCCCGCTGGGAAGGCGGGCGTCGACCTTGATCTCTCTCTTCATGCGGCGGTCGGCGAGCCCGCACTCCAGCATGGTGGCGGCCGGCCTGACCTCACCGAAGCGGCGGCGGAGCACCGGCCGGCAGGGCTCGGAGTCGGCGCGGCCGGGAAGCATGTGACGCACCCGGACCACGTCGGCGAAGCCGCACCCCGCCTCGGCCGGCGCGGCACCGAAGTCGCGCAGGCACTGCTCCGCCTGCTCCACGACGTCCTCGGAGATCGTCATGGTGGTGCAGTCGAACCCGGTGGTTCCGGGACATGGACCCGGCCCCCGTCGACCACGGCGCGGGCGTAGTCGATCCGCTCCTCGAAGGTGGATCCGCTGAGAATCGCTCGTCGTGGCGTCATGCGCCGAAGGGCAGGCGCACGCCCGGGCGCGTGTCTCACCGGGTGGGCCGGGGGCAGCTCACGTCCGTCGCCGGCAGCCGGCCGGTCGCCAGGTAGGCGTTGACCGCGGCGTCGGCACAGGGGCTGCCGTAGACGCCGTAGACAGCGTGCTGGTCGGCGTCGCGCAGGGTGACCAGGCGGGAGCTGGGCCAGTCGCGGCGCACCGCCCGGGCACCGGGGTAGACGGTGCGGGGGTCGCCGGTGGCGTTCACGAGCAGGGCGGGCAGATCGGCGCGGACCGTGGTGGGGCGCTCGCGCGGCGGGTCCCAGAACGCGCAGGGATTGATGTTCTTGGTGACCGGTGCGAACAGCCGGTCTCCGTTCCCCGCCCGGCGCAGGTCGCGCCAGTACGTCTCCGGGTCGCGGGGCGCGGGCACGTCCCCGCACAGGATGGACGCCTGCGCGCTTCCGTACGCGGACTCGTGCCCGGTCAGCGTGAACTCCAGCGCCGAGGCCAGCCACGGGGACGGGGTGACGGCCCGGCCCTCGGCGGCGCGCCGCAGGTCCCGGACGGCGTCGGCCAAGTCGCCGTAGGCCGTGGGGTTGTCCTGCGAGAGGCCGTTGAGGACGAGGACGGGCAGGACGTGGTCGTCCACCCGGTAGCCGCCGACGCGCAGGGGGGTGCGGGCGGCGGCCGACCGGGCCGTTTCCACGGTCGCCAGCACGGCGTCGCGGGTGCGTCCCAGTCCGCGGGCCGCGTGGTGGGCGGCGGCCCAGTCGGCCCAGTCGCGCAGGGCGTGCCCATTGGCCTCCTCGGCGCCGCGCAGCAGCCGGGGGCTGTAGCGGGCGGGGTCGATCACGCCGTCCAGGACGACCCGGTCGACACGCCCCGGGAACATCGTCGCGTAGACCTGGCCGAGGTAACTGCCGTAGGAGTAGCCCAGGTAGGAGATGCGGCGCTCGCCCAGCGCGGCCCGGACGATGTCCATGTCGCGCGCGGTGTTCCGGGTGCCGGAGTGCGGCAGCAGGTCACCGGCGTGGGCGCGGCAGCGGCGGGCCAGGTCCGCGGCGAAGCGGACCTCGCGGTCGAAGCCGGCGCGGCCGGTGCCGGCACCGCGGATCATGCTGCCGGTGGGCCAGTGGCAGTCGAGCGGGGTGCTGCGGCCCACGAAGCGGGGGTCGACGCCCACCACGTCGTAGCGGGCGGCCACCTCCCGCATGGCGCGGCGCACGAACGGCGGATCACCGAGGGTCTGGCCGCCGGGACCGCCGCTGTTGAGCAGCAGCGCGCCTGCGCGGTGCGCGGTGTCGGTGCCCCGGATGCGGGAGATGGCGACGGTGAGGGTGCGGCCGTCGGGACGGGCGTAGTCCAACGGCACGGTGACGTCGGCGCATTGGGCGCCGGCCTGGTCGAGTTCCTTGCCGGTGGCGTCGCCGGGGCCGAGCAGGCAGCTCTGCCAGCGCAGGTGCTGGTGGTGGTAGCGGGCGAGGGGGTCGGCGGCCGGGCGGGTCGCGGCGGAGGAGGCGGGGGCGGCGGCCAGGGACAGCGTGCCCGCGAGGGCCAGGGCGACGGCCGCCGCGGTCCGCGCGGCACGGCGGCGGGGGCGGCGGCGGTCCGGGGAGGTGGTGCCGGTCACGACGGGGTCCTTTCGGCGGGCGTGCCCTCGCAGAGGGCCGTGTCGACGATGTCGAGGAAGTCGAGTTCGGCCCGGAGCGTGGCGGGCACCTCGTTCAAGGCGACCGCGACGGTGCGTCCGCCGGGGCCGGTGGCGACCAGCGCCCGGTGGCCGCCGGGCACCGTGCCGGCGTGGCCCCACCAGGTGGAGCCGCAGGACAGCGGCGAGGAGATCAGGCCGAGTCCGTAGCGGGCGCCGGGCCACAGCCGGTCGGGATCGGCGGCCACGGTCCGCCGCATCTCGGCGAGTTGGGGTGCGGGCAGCAGCCGGCCGGTGAGGAGTGCGCCGGCGAACCGGGTCAGGTCGGCCGGGGTGGACACCAGGGCGCCGCCGACCCCGCCGAAGGTGGTGTTCCAGGCGGTGCCGTCCACGCGGCGCCCGTCGGCCGCGGTGAAGTAGCTGTGCGAGTGCGGGCCGTCGATCCGGGTGTGGTCGCCGGGCCAGTACGTGTCGCGCAGGCCCAGCGGCGTGATGATCCGGCGGGTGATCTCCGCCTCCGGGCGGTGGCCGGTGACCTTCCCGATGATCAGTCCGGCGACGAGGTAGTTGGTGGTCGCGTAGTGCCAGCCGCCGTCCGGGGTCGGCAACCGCAGAGCCCGGGCGATGAGTTCGCGCGGCTCGAAGTGGCGGTAGCGCACCCGCTCGGGGTGCTGCCATTCCGGTGCCTCGAGGTAGTCGGGCAGTCCGCTGGTGTGCCGCAGCAGGTGTCGTACGGTGATCCGGCGGCCGTCGTGACCGCCCGCGCGGATCAGGCCGGGCAGATAGCGCTCGACGGGCGCGTCGAGGGAAAGCCGTCCCTCGGCGGCGAGTTGCAGCACGACGGTCGCGGTGAACGTCTTGGTGACACTGCCGGCGCGCAGCCGGTCGGTGGTGTTCATGCGGCGGCCGGTGCGCAGATCGGCCACGCCGTCGGACACCGTCCAGCGCGCGCAGGGCGCGGCCGGGCCGGGATCCGTGACCAGCACGGCGGCGCCGGCGATGCGGTCGTGCGTCACCAGGTGGCGCACGGACCGGGTCACCTCCGGGTGCGGGCCGCAGGCACGGGGCGCGTCCCGGGCGGGGTGCGCGACGGCGGCGGGGGCGGCGGTCAGCAGGCAGGCCACGGACAGGGCCAGGAGTCCGGTACGCCGGTGCGTCACGCGGCGCGGTAAGGAAATCGCCATGGGACAGCACGCTAGGCACCGCCCGTCGCGACCTCATTCCGGCAGGCAGCCGCATCGGTCCGGGGGCCACCCCCAGCACGCACCTGAGGACAACCCCCGCTTCCGCTCGGGTTCGCCGGAGGAACCGGCGCACACGCCGGACTCTCGCACACCCGTACCAAGGGTGAACCGCGGACGTTGCCCCGGCTCCGGGCCGGTGCGGCTGACAGTCTGCTGGAGACGATCCGGCCCGTGGCCCGACGGGGCCGGGAGCAGCGGCGCGGGTCCGCTCGTGGGTGTCGGGCGCGGGCATGAGGGGGGAAGCCGTGGACGGTTCCGCCTCCGGGCCGGCCCGGGAGGAGGGCCGCCGAGGGGTACCGCGGCACGTGGCCTGTGTGATGGACGGCAATGGCCGCTGGGCGGCCCGGCGGTCGCTGCCGCGTACGTCGGGTCACCGCGCGGCCGAGACGGCGGTGATCGACGTCATCGAGGCGGCCCGCGCGGCCGGGGTGGAGTGGCTGAGCCTGTACGCGTTCTCCACGGAGAACTGGCAACGGCCCGGCACCGAGGTCGACTTCCTGATGCGGCTGGTCCGCCGCGCGGTGCGCAAGCACGCCCCGTTGCTGCACGCGCGCGGGATCCGCTGCCGGTTCCTCGGGGTGACGGACCCGCGCATCCCGGCGCCGCTGGCCCGGGACTTCGCGGATCTGACGACCCTGACCGCCGGGAACCGGGGCATGACGCTGACCGTGGCGTTCGATCACGGCGGGCGCCGGGACATCGTGGCGGCGGCACGGTCGCTGATCCGCGCCGGAGTGCCGGCCGAGGCCGTGGACGAGCGGTGCCTCGCCGCTCATCTGCCCTTCCCCGACACCCCGGACGTGGACCTCGTCATCCGGACCTCCGGGGAACAGCGCATCTCCAACTTCCTGCTCTGGCAAGTCGCGTACGCGGAGCTGATCTTCTCGCCGGTCCTGTGGCCCGACTTCCGCGCACCGCACTTCCTGGAGTGTCTGCACACCTATCAGCAGCGCGACCGCCGCTTCGGCGGCGTGCGGCCGAACGAGAACGGAGAACGACGACCGTGACCGAGACGGGCGCCGACGAGCCCCAGCACACCACCCCCGGCGCCGACCAACTCTTCGGCCTGGGCAGCCGGTTCCGCGGTTTCTTCGACGATCCGCGCTGGGCACTGGCCATCATCCGGGCGACCGTGCTGGAGGCGGCGCACCCGCAGATCGGCGCGGCCCTGGCCGAGAACTCGACGTTCGTGACCCACCCGTGGCGGCGGCTGCGCAACACGATCACGAGCCTCCAGCGCATGTCCGGCTCCGACGCGGAGGCGCGGCGCAAGGAGGCGGCGCGGCTCAACCGGCTGCACGCCCGGATCAGCGGCACCGACGCGCAGGGCCGGGCCTACGACGCGATGGATCCCGCGGTGCGCGCCTGGGTGGTGGCGACCCTCTTCGAGAGCAGCGTCGCGATGTGCCGGCTGAGCGGGCAGCCGCTGGAGCAGGACGCCATCGAGGAGCTGTACGGAGAGTTCCGGGCCTATCTCGCCGCCCTGGACGGCGATGCCCGGCATCTTCCGCCCACGGTCCACGCCTTCTGGCCGTACTACGAACGGGTGGTGGAGGAGGAGCTGGAGCACACGGAGGCGATGCGCATCATCCTCTACCGCCTCTTCGACCATCTGCCCGCACCGCCGCTGCTGCACGGCCTGCCCACGCTGTGGGCGGCCGGCCGGGCGGTCGTCGGCCCGGTCATCGGCGTGGTCACGGTGGCGTCCCTGCCGGAGCCGTTCCGCCGCCGGGCGGGGCTGCCCGAGCTGCCCGGCGACCGGACGCTGATGCAGAGCGCCTACCTGGGCGCGGGCCTCGCCCGGTTCCTGCCGGAGGGCTGGCTGCGCACCGAGACGGTGCTGGACCTGCTCTCCCTCTCCCCCGACAGCGACGACCCCCGGGCCCGGACGCTGCGGGCGCTGCGGGACCGGATGCGGCGGGCCGGGGCCCTCGTCCGGCTGATCACACCTCTGCCGCCGGAGCCGGAGCCCGGTGCGGACCGCGGCACGGACAACGGCCTCCAGCGCGGCGCGGAGGAGTTCTTCGCCACGGTGCTGGACCAGACCGGCGACGGCTACGTGGACTGGCCCGACCTCGCCGCGATGGCGCGGGAACTCGCCGGCCGTCTCGACCTGGACGAGCCGGCGGAGACCCGGCTGTACGACGCCTTCGCCGACTGGTGGCGGGAGCTCCAGACGGCTCTCGACACCGACGGCGACGGCCGCGTCAGCCGCCGGGAGTACGCCGAGGCGGTGCCGTCGCTCGCCGGCCCCGCCCTGATCAGGGTCGCCGAGGTCCTCTTCGACGTCACCGACACCAACGGCGACCAGCGCCTCGACGCGGACGAGTACCGGGCACTGTTCCGCCGGGGCTTCGGACGCGACCTGGCCGCTGCCGACGGCACGTATCCGCGTGGCGCGTTCGTCCGGGACTTCCTGGCCTTCATGTCGGGCCGGTCCCGCTCGACCCCGTACGACCCGCTGCTCGCCGAGGCGTGACCCACGGCCCCGGACGGGGGGCCGGCCGGCGGGCCCGGGTCAGCCGAGGCCGAGGACGCTCAGGGTGCGGTCGGCCATGCGCCGCTCGCCGAGGGCGTTGGGGTGGACCGGGACGATGTTCTGCCCGAACAGCAGCGGCTCGATCCAGCGGGTGCCGGCGGGCTGACAGGCATCGTGTCCGGCGGAGGCCTCGGCGAAGTCCACGTACACGGCCCCGGTCTCCGCGGCGGCGCGCTGGACCACGGCGTTGAGGTGGGCCTGGAGGGAGTGCAGGTAGGGCACGTCGCCCGCGGCGATCGGCAGCTTGACGAAGCAGGACGGGTCGGCCGTCGCGGGCGTGATCCACGGGTAGCCGAGCACGGCCACCCGGGCGTGCGGCGCCTTGGCCCGGACGGCGCCGAGCGCTGCCTTCAGCGCCGGATAGGTCTTGGCGTCGATCTCGTCGTCGAAGGACGTGCCGTACTTGTCCTTGCACGGGCTGCCCTTGCCGCCGCTGAAGACGCCCGCGGTGCCGCAGGAGGTCACGGCGTTGATGAAGGTGCCGTTGTCGTTGCCGCCGATGGTCAGCGTCACCAGGTCGGTGTCCGCGGTGACCGCGTCGGCCTGGGGGGCGACGCCGGGGTACTGGGACTCGGTGAAGTGCTTGGTCTGGGCGGCGCCGCAGGTGACGTCCGTGAGCCGGGCGCCGGTACGGGCGGCGATGGCGTGGGGGTAGTTCGCGGTGGACCGCAGACACAGCGGGCTGCCGAGGTCGATGGGCAGCACTCCGGACGCGGCGCTGTAACTGTCGCCCAGGGCGGCGTAGTCGAGGGAGGTGGCGCCCTGGGCGGGGGCCGCGCCGAGGCCGAGGGCCAGGGCGCCGAGGGCCGCGGTCGCCGCAGTGAGGACACGGCGCATAATTGGCATGGGCATGACATTAACCCTTCCGGGGAGGTCCAGCCGGAACACGGGAACGGGGCGTGGGGGATTACCGATGAGTTCTACCGCTAGGTAATGTGAGGCCGCCGCCACCGGAAAGCAACATCGCGGACCGAACTTTTGAAACACGGACGGTCTTGGTCCGCTTTTTCCTCGCCGCTCCCGGTACTGATCGTCCCGTTACACGAAGTTTTTACGACGGAGCATGCGATTTTCCCCGCGATCGGGGCACCCGATGGCCAGGAGCACCACTACCAGCTGGAGGCACGCCATGATCGCCCTCGGCATCATCCTGCTCATCGTCGGCTTCGTCACGGGCATCTCGATCCTGTGGACTATCGGCATCATCCTGCTGGTGGTGGGAGCCATCCTGTGGATCCTGGGATCCATGGGCCACGCGGTCGGCGGCCGTCGTCACTTCTGGTAACACGGTCCGACGCGGCCCCCTCTTCCGGCGCACCCGCCGCGGGCGGGTGCGCCGGCGCCGTACGGGCGGGGTCAGGCGCAGGTGCCGCTGGGGCGGGCCCGGGTCACCACATCGCCGGTGCCGGTGGTCGCGTCCTGCCAGACGACCCGGGTACGGCCGGCCGCCGCGGCGAAGATCTGCTCACCCCGGTTGCAGGAGACCCGGGCGCGGCGCGTCCCGTCGCCCTTGCGGTCCGGGGTGAACTGCCAGAGCTTGGACAGCGCCGCGTTGGAGATCTCGGCGGCGGGCGTGCGGGCGACCATGGTGACCGCGTCCGCGCCGGCCGTCACCTCGGAGACGTTCAGGGCGTCGGGGCCGGTCTCCGGACTGAGGTCGGTGACGTCCGAGCCGTCGAGTGCGGCGCGGCGCAGGGCGGTGGTGCCGTTCTGGTCGACCGCGTCCAGCAGCCAGTACGCGTGGTCGGCGGTGAGGGCCGTCGGGCCGAGGGTGGTCCCCGGCGCGGCCTTCTGGAGCACCGTCTCCTCGCCGGTGGCCACGTCGATCAGCCGGGTGGTGGACTCGTAGACGGCGCTGACGCGCTGCCGGTCCTGGTAGACGATCCTGCCGTGGCTCACGGCCGGGAAGGTCGCCCGGTGGTAGGTGCCGCCGCCGATGGTGACGACGTCCGACGGGTCCTTCAGGCTCAGGTAGGCCACGCCGGCCCGGCCGCCGTGGTTGGCGTAGGCGAAGGTCACGATGTCGCCGTCGACCCCGAGGGCCGGACCGGCGCCGCGGCCCTGCCACAGGGTGCGCACCGGTCCGCCCGCGAGGGGCCGGGCGAGGATCTCCACGCCGGTGGGCCCGTGGGCCTGCCAGACCACCGTCGTGCCGTCGGTGGCCGGATTGACGTGATAGCGGCCGTCGTCGGGGCTCATCAGCCTGAGCTGCCCCTTGCCGTCGGTGCGGCCGGCCCACACCGAGTACGGCTCGGAGCCGGACTCGTCCGAGGTGGCCGCGACCCACCAGCCGCCGCCCGCGCCGAGGCGGGAGTCGTAGGTGGTGACGCGGGGCAGCAGCACGTCGGAGTCGATGCCGAGGGCCTGCTCCCAGTGCGGGACGATGCCGTGCGCGGTGAACGCCTTCCGGACGGCGGCGAGACCGCGCCCGCCGGCCCCGAGCCGCTTGGCGGCGGCGAGGACCGCGTCCCGGCCCTGGGTGAAGCCGTCGAGCGGGGTGAGGTACTCGGTGAGCGCCTTGTAGACGACCGCGTCGGCGAGCCGGGGGCCGAGCTCCTCGCGGATGTCCCAGAGCGCGCCGGCGAAGATGGTGGAGTTCAGGTGCACGCCGCCGTTGTCGGTGCCGAAGCCGACACCGAGGAAGGAACCGGCCGTGGTACGCCCGTCGTTGAGGTCGCGGAAGGCGCAGGCCCGCGGGTCCTCGGTGCGGCACAGGGTCTCGCCGATGAGCCCGGAGGCGGGGTCGTCCATGGGCACACGGCGGGCGTCGGTCTCGATGGCGTTGCCGAAGTAGTCGGCGATGGCCTCGTTCATGGCGCCGGACTGGCCCGCGTACACCAGGTCGGCGGAGGCCGTGATGACGCCGTGGGTCATCTCGTGGCCGACCACGTCCAGGGCGGCGGACAGCGGCCGGTACTCGGCGTCCCCCGACCCGTAGACCATCTTCTGCCCGTCCCAGAAGGCGTTGACGTACGGCTGGCCGTAATCGGTGGCGCCCACCACGGAGTTGACGGTCATGCCGTGTCCGTCCAGGCTGTCCCGGCCGAACGCGGTCCGGTAGTAGTCGTAGACCTGTCCGGCGGCCCAGTGGGCGTCGACCGCGCCCGACTCGGTGGCCTCGGTGCCGAACCGCGGTGCGGGAGAGGCGACTTCCTGGAGGTCGTCGGGCCAGGCGCCGGACAGGTCGCTCGCCCAGTGGCCGCGCGCGTCCCAGGTGGCGAGGACGTGCGCGGGGTCGCTCTGGATGCGGGTGCGGTCGCGCAGCACATAGGCGTCGCGGGACTCGTCGTGGGTCACGGCGAGCGGGACGGTGGTGCCGTCCAGCCGGACGCCGCTGCCGGCGGTGCCGGGTGCGGGCTCGTCGGCGAGGGCGCGGGCCGCGCTCCCCGGGGCCGTGGTGGGCGCGGTGAAGGTGTGGATCCCGCTGTACTGGAGGACGGGGTAGCCGGCCCGGGCGTCGATGTACACCTCGCGCAGCACCGGTTCGCCCCCGGCCGGGCCGGTGCCGCGCACGGTGATGTGCCGGGTGAGGACGCCGGTTCCGCGGGGTACGACGACCAGGCCGTGGGAGGTGCCGGTGAGCGGGGTGCCCGCGTCCCCGTCGTCCGGGCCCGCGGTGAAGTCGCGGGCGGCGAGGTCCCGCCCGACGGCGTCCACCGCCCGCTCCACGGCCAGGGCGTCGTCGATGCCGGCGGTGGTGGCGGTGCGCAGCCCGGTGAAGTACCGGCCGGAGGTGCCGGTGACGATCCGGCGGCCGTCACGCCGCTCCATGCGGACGAGGTACTGCCCGCCCAGCACCGGGACCCCGTGATGGGTCTGCTGGAGGCGCACGGTCTCCCGGCCGCCGGAGGCGAGGGTGCCGGCGGGCCTGAGGTCGCGAGCCGGGTCGGCGATCCGGTAGCGGTCCTCGCGGGCGGCGAGGTGGGCGCGCGCGGCGTCGGCCGCCGTGCGGGCTTCCGGTGCCTCTTCCCGGATGCCGTCCACCAGCGCGGGCGTCGCCGTGCCCGTCCCGGGACCGGCCGTCCGGGACACGGCGGTCGTGGCCGTCGCCGGCGCCGCCGGCGCGGTGACGGCGGCCGAGACGACGAGTGCGGCGGCGCCCACGAGCGCCGCCGCACCTGACCAGCCGTTCCGCCGGGTTCTCTGTACCGCCACCGGTCGCCCGGCGCGTGTTCTGGAATGACGCACTGTCTCCCCAACCCCCCACATGCGTACGTCCGTCACCGGCGGCGGACCGCCGCCGGTGACGGCCATTGGACGCGGCGGTACCCCGGGGCATCAACAGTCGCGACGGGACGACGGGCGATTTCCGGCCCCGGCGGCGGGTGACTGTCGCCGAAGCGCCGCGGAATTGTCCGTGATCCGTAACAGCCGGATCCCGTGATCGTTTTCCGCCGTCCTGCCAGGTGCACGGAAAACGATCGGGACGACGGACACACCAGGGGGCGGGGCGGACATGGCACGGCATGGCGGACGGGGTTGGTACGGCCGGGTGATCGCGGCGGCGGTCGGAGTGACGGCGGTGGCCGCCGTCACCTCGGTGTGGACGGCGCAGGCCGGGCAGAGCGGCGGCGGACCGGCCGCACCGGACGCGGCCGCACGGCCCGCCGCGTCCAAGGCGGCGCCCGTGTCCCCGTCCATAGTCCACGCCTCCGACGGGGGCGCGCACGCGGTCAACATCACCATCGACGACGGCCCGGACCCGGTCTGGACCCCGCAGGTGCTGCGACTGCTGCGGGACAACGGCGTGAAGGCGACCTTCTGCATGGTCGGTCCCCAGGCGGCGGCCCACCCCGACCTGGTGCGCCAGGTGGTGGCGGCCGGTCACCGGCTGTGCGACCACACGGTGACGCACGACACGGGCATGGACCACAGGCCCGAGTCCTACCAGGCGCGGCAGATCGTCGACGCGGAGCGGCAGATCACCGAGGCGTCGGGCGGGGTGCGGCCGGTGTACTACCGGGCCCCGGGCGGCGCGTTCACCCCCTACAGCCGCAAGCTGGCGGCCTCGCACGGGATGCGGCCGCTGGGCTGGAACGTCGACTCCAAGGACTTCGAGCGGCCGGGCAGCGAGGCGATCGTGGCGACGGTCGAGCGTGAGCTGGCCAACGGCCCGACGATCCTCTTCCACGACGCGGGCGGCGACCGCTCGCAGACGGTGGCGGCGCTGCGCACCCTGCTGCCGTGGTTGAAGGAGCAGGGGTACTCCTTCGGCTTCCCGGTGCGCTGACGCACCTTAAGGGCCCTTTGTCCGCTTGGCCGTTGCACGGGGTGCGCCGGGCGGTCACAGAGTGGTGGAGACCTCTTGTGGGGGTGTGAACGCAGCCTTTAGCCTCCGAGGCGTTGTGCACAGCGAAACCATCATTGCGCATGTTGCAACGCCTCATCGGAGGAGCAGTCCATGAAGCTGTCCGTCCGTCTCGCCGGGTTCACCGCGCTCGCCGCCGCCCTGGTCACCGCCTGCGCGCCCCAGACCTCCGGCACCTCCTCCTCCGGCAAGGACGAGAAGACCGGCACCCTGCGCGTCTGGCTGTTCCAGGAGGTCGACAACCGGCCCAAGCAGCGCGTCGTCGACGCGGTCCTCGCCGGTTTCGAGAAGGCGCACCGGGGCGCGGGCGTCACCGTCGAGTACATCCCGGTCGAGAGCCGCGCCCAGCGGGTCAAGGCCGCCTTCAACGACCCGAGGTCCGCGCCGGACGTCATCGAGTACGGCAACACCGACACCGCCGGCTATGTGAAGGACGGCGGACTCGCCGACGTCACCCGGGACTTCGAGGCCTGGAACGAGTCCCGGGACACCGACCCCACGGCCCGGCGGTCGGTCACCGTGGACGGCAGGGTCTACGGGGCGCCGTACTTCGTCGGCATCCGGGCCCTGTACTACCGCACCGACGTCTTCCGCGGGCTCGGTCTGCGGGTACCGAGAACGCAGGCCGAACTGGTCTCCACCGCGCAGCGGATCCACGCCGCCCGCCCGGAGCTGTACGGCCTGGCCGTCGGGGGCGCCTACACCTACGGCGCGCTGCCGTTCCTGTGGGCCAACGGCGGCGACCTGGCCACCGAGAAGGGCGGCGGGTACGCCTCCGCCCTGAACAGCCCCGCCGCCCGCAAGGGCATCGAGGCGTACACCTCCCTCTTCGGCGACGACAACTGCCCCGCCGCCAAGTGCGCGACCATGACCGGCAACGACACGGTGACCGCGTTCGCCGCGGGCAAGGCCGCGATGGCGATCGGCGGGAACTTCAGCCACGCCGCCGTGGACGCCGGGAAGGCCAGGGGGAAGTACGCGGTGGTCCCGCTGCCCGGAGCGAAGCCCGGTTCGGTCGCGCCGGCCTTCGCGGGCGGCAACAACATCGGGGTGCTCAAGAGCACCTCGCACCGCACGCTCGCCGTGGACCTGATGAAGCGGCTGGCCTCGAAGCAGACGCAGGGACGACTCTTCGACGCGATGGGCTTCCTGCCGACCTTCACGGACGTACGCGAACAGGCCGCCGCCAAGGAGCCGTTCGTGAAGCCGTTCGTCGACACGCTCGCCGCCGGCACCCGGTTCGTGCCGGTCACGCCCGCCTGGGCGCAGATCGACTCCTCGCTGGTGCTGCCGACCATGTTCCAGGAGATCGTCAGCGGCAGGAAGGACGTGGCGGACGCCTCGGCGGACGCGGCGAAGAAGATGGACGACGCGTTCGGGTCCGCGGGATGAGGCGCACGCCGCACCCGGCACCTCCGGCACAGCGGGGCGCACCGGTGGCCCCCGCCCGGCGGGACGGTACGACGACGCCCTCCCGCCGCGAGAGCCCGCGCCCGCGCGGCGGCTGGATGCCCTGGCTGTATCTGGCGCCCGCCCTCGCCGTCCTCGGCGCGCTGCTGGTCTACCCGGTCTACCAGCTCGGGCTGATGTCGTTCCTGGAGTACACCCAGGCCCAGGTCAGCGGCGGTGAACCGACACGTTTCCGGGGCCTGGACAACTACACCGGCCTGTTCGCGGACGACCGGTTCGGGCAGGTGCTGCTGGCGACGGTCGGCTTCGCGGCGGCCTGTGTGCTCGGCACGCTCGCGGTGGGCTGCGCGCTCGCCGTCCTGCTCACCCGGGTCCGCGCGCTCCCCCGGCTCGCTCTGCTGCTGGCCGCGCTGGGCGCGTGGGCGACACCGACGGTCACCGGCTCCACCGTCTGGCTGTTCCTCTTCGACCCCGACTTCGGCCCGGTCAACCGCCTCCTCGGGCTCGGCGACTTCTCGTGGACGTACGGCCGTTACAGCGCGTTCCTGCTGGTGCTGCTCGAAGTGGTGTGGTGTTCCTTCCCGTTCGTGATGATCACGGTCTACGCCGGGATCCGCGCCGTACCCGGCGAGGTGCTGGAGGCCGCCGCCCTGGACGGTGCCTCGCAGTGGCGGATCTGGCGGTCGGTGCTGGCGCCGATGCTGCGACCGATCCTGGGCATCGTCACCGTCCAGTCGGTGATCTGGGACTTCAAGGTGTTCACCCAGATCTACGTGATGACGGACGGCGGCGGCATCGCGGGCCAGAACCTGGTGCTGAACGTGTACGCCTACCAGAAGGCGTTCGCGTCCTCGCAGTACAGCCTCGGTTCGGCGATCGGTGTCGTGATGCTGCTGCTCCTGCTGGCCGTCACGCTCGGGTATCTGCGGCTGCTGCGCCGCCAAGGGGAGGAGCTGTGAGCCGCCCGCGTCTTCCGGTGCGGCGCCCCTGGCGGCTGGCCGCCGAGGCGACCGCGCTGCTGGTCGCCGCGGTCGTCGCCTTCCCCCTGTACTGGATGCTGCTCGGCGCCGTGAGACCGGCCGGCGAGATCCAGTCCACCGAGCCGCGGCCCTGGACGTCCTCCCCCACCCTGGATTCCTTCCGGCGCGTGTTCCAACAGCACGACTTCGGGCGGTACTTCGCCAACAGCCTCCTGGTCGCGGGGAGCGTCGTCCTCGCCTCCGCGCTGATCGCGTTCCTCGCCGCGACCGCCGTGACGCGTTTCCGGTTCCGCTTCCGGACCACCTTGCTGATCATGTTCCTGGTGGCCCAGATGGTGCCGGTGGAGGCGCTCACCATCCCGTTGTTCTTCCTGATGCGGGACTTCGGCCTGCTGAACACGCTGGGTTCGCTGATCCTGCCGCACATCGCCTTCTCGCTGCCGTTCGCGGTGTGGATGCTGCGGGGGTTCGTACGGGCCGTCCCGGAGTCCCTGGAGGAGGCCGCGTACCTCGACGGCGCGAGCCGCGCGCGGTTCCTGTGGCGGATCCTGTTCCCGCTCGTCCTGCCGGGCCTGGTGGCCACGAGCGTGTTCTCCTTCATCTCCGCCTGGAACGACTTCCTGTTCGCCAAGTCCTTCGTCATCAGCGACACGTCGCAGTCGACCCTGCCGATGGCGCTCCTGGTCTTCTACCAGCCCGACGACCCGGACTGGGGCGGTGTCATGGCGGCGTCCACCGTGATGACGGTCCCGGTCCTGGTCTTCTTCGTGCTGGTCCAGCGCCGCCTGGTCTCGGGTCTGGGCGGGGCGGTGAAGGACTGACCCGCCGCCCCGCCCGGGGAAAATCGCTGGCCACGCCCGTGCGGACGCTGTTGGGATGGGGCGATGCACGACATGCACAGGGCGCAGGTGGACCGGGGAGGCTATCCGGACGCCGTGACTCCGTGGGAGACGGAGTCCTGGCGGGCGGCGGCACTGGACTGGGTGGGCGGGCACCTCGCCGAGCGGGGACTCGGCGTGGACGGCCCGCTGCGGGTACGGCTGCGGCCGTGGTCGGTGCTCGTCCGGGTGCCCGTCGCCGGACCGGGGGCCGTCTGGTTCAAGGCGACTCCGCCGAGCGCCGCGTTCGAAGGCCCGCTGACCGCCGCACTGGCCCGCTGGGTGCCGGAGCACGTGCTCAGACCTCTGGCCGTCGACGCCGGGCGCGGCTGGGCGCTGCTGCCCGACGGCGGGCAGCTGTTCCGGGCCGTGCTGGACCGGGAGCCGGTCGAGCCGCGCGAGTGGGAGGCGCTGCTGGCCCAGTACGCCGGGATGCAGCGCGAACTGGTCGCGCGCACCGCCGAGATGGAGCGGCTCGGGGTGCCCTCGGCGCGGACCGCGGACCTGCCGGGGGTGTTCGACCGGCTGGTGGCCGCGAACCCCGTGCTGGGCCCGGACGACCGGGCTCGGCTCCGGGCGCTGCGGCCCCGGCTGGCCGACTGGTGCGCCGAACTGGCCGGTGCCGGCCTGCCGGACACGCTCGACCACGCCGATCTGCACGACGGCCAGCTGCTGCGGCCGGCGCCCGGCCGGTTCACCTTCTTCGACTGGGGCGACGCGGCCGTCACCCACCCGTTCTGCAGCCTGCGCGTGCCCGCCGAGCGGGCCCGCGACCGCTACGGGCCCGAGGTGCTGCCCCGGCTGCTCGACGCCTATCTGGAGCCGTGGACCGGAGAGGGCCGCACGACGACCGGGCTACGGCGTGCGGCGCACCTCGCCTGGCGGCTGAGCGCGCTGGGCCGGGCCGCCTCCTGGGGCCGGATGTTCCCCGCCGCCCCCGGCACCGCGCCGGGGGCGGCGGAGAGTGCCCAGTGGCTGCGGGAGCTGCTGGCCGAGCCGCCCTTCCCGGGCTGACCGCCCGCCGGTCAGGGCAGCGGGGTGCCGCCGGTCGCGTTGAGGATCTCGCCGGTGATGTAGCTCGCCTGGGGCGAGGCCAGGTAGACGTAGGCGGGGGCCAGTTCGGCGGGCTGGGCCGGGCGGCCGAGCGGGCTCTGCTTGCCGAACTCCGCGGTGTCGGGCAGGGTCGCGGGGATCAGCGGGGTCCACACCGGGCCCGGCGCGACCGCGTTGACCCGGATGCCGCGCCCGGCGAGCATCTGGGCCAGCCCGTGGGTGAAGGTGACGATGGCGCCCTTGGTCATCGCGTAGTCCAGCAACGGGGGACTGGGCTGGTAGGCCTGCACCGAGGTGGTGTTGAGGACACAGCCGCCCGCCGGGATGTGCGGCAGGGCGAACTTGGTCAGCCAGAACATGCCGTACAGGTTCGTCCGCAGCACCCGGTCGAACTGCTCGGTGCTGATGGCCTCGATGCCGTCCGGCTGGGCCATCTGGTAGGCGGCGTTGTTGACGAGCACGTCGATGCGGCCGAACTCGTCGACCGCCCGCGCGATCAGGGCGCGGCAGTTGTCCTCGTCCCTGATGTCGCAGGACACGGCCACCGCCTTGCGGCCCGCGTCCTCGACCAGGCGGGCGGTCTCCCGCGCCTCGTCCTCCTCCTCGGCAAGGTGGGTGAAGATCACATCGGCGCCCTCGCGGGCGAAGGCGAGCGCCACCGCCCGTCCGATGCCCGAGTCCCCTCCCGTGATCACGGTCCTGAGCCCGTCGAGCCGGCCGGCGCCGCGGTAGGACGCCTCGCCGTGGTCGGGCGGCGGGTCCATGGGGCCGGTCCAGCCCGGGTGGGGCTGGTCCTGGGAGGGGAAGTCGGGGCGGGCGTGCCGGGTGACCGGATCGGGCCGGTCACCGTGCTGGTCCGTCACAGTGGCCTCCTGTGTGTGACGAGGACGGGACAGGCGACCGGGTTCCCGCCCGGCGGCGGGTGAAAAGCGTTCCGCGCCGGTCAGGCGGTCGGCGCGTCCGGACCGGCGGCCCGCATCGCGTCCCGGCGGGCGAGGTTGTACAGGCGCAGCAGATGCTTGGCCACGGCGCAGGGCGCGGCGTCGGCATGGCACTGACGGCACGTGTTCATGTGCTGTTCGTAGGTGAAGCGCGCGTTTTCCAACGCGTCATTGACAGATGACATGGACTTCTCCGGGCAGGGCGCGTCCGGGGACTGCGCCTAGTTGACTGACTGGTACACCCGGAACAAGGTGATCATGTTACTGCCGGTACTGGGAAACTCGTACTGTCGGCGCCCTGGCCCCGCACCTCGCGCACGTCCGCAACGGCGGGCGGAGCCACGAGGTGACCGTCGCCGACGTCTGCGAGGAGGCGGGGTGCCGTGTGTGTCCACGACGTTCCCCTGGCGGGCATACGTGCACGCGCGGGGCGCCGGTCCCGGACACCGGTTCCGGTGGACGTACCACTTCGCCCGGGGCCTGGACGACATCGCCCGGGTCTTCGCCGGGACGCGGGAACAGATCACGCCCCGGGCCGCCGTCGGCTGCCTGTGGAACGACGGCCTCCAGGGCCGGCTGCTGCTGCGCAGCGGTACGGGTTCGAGGCGGCGCTGTCCGGCCGCGGCCACACCCTGGCCGACGTCGGCGCCCGCCACGAGCCGGCCACCGACCTGCGGGCCCGGGCCGACCGCTTGCGCGAGCACGGCGCCGACCTGGTCACCAGCGCGTCCACCGCCACCGACCTGGCCCTCTTCCACCGCCAGGCCCGCCAGGCGGGCCGCGGCCCCGGCTGATCACCTGCTCGCGCCGGCTGACCCACCCGCACACCCACACCAGCGCGCCCCGACAGGCACGCAGAACTCGGCGACGCGCGGGGGGCCACGCTGGTCCACTGGAGCCCCGTCCACCCCTACCGCTCCAGCCGCCGGGACTCGCGCACGCCCTGCTGGAGACCGCGCACCACGCCCTGGCCACGGGCGCCGACCCGGCCGACCGCGTCTCGGTCGCCGACGCCGTCGCCCGCATCCGGCTGGACGCCGTCGAGGGCCCGCTGGACTGGACGGCCGGCCCCACCCCGAACATCGCGCTGCTGCCCCTGGTGGGCGGCCAGCGGCACCCGGAGCCGGCCGGTCCCCGCCTCGCCGTGGTCGACAACACCGGCCGGCCGGAGGTACCGCTGACCGGGGACCTGATCCCGGCCCGCTGAGCGAGTACGGGAGCGGGGCCGGCGGGCGCGGGTTCACCCGTGAGACCCGGCCCCGTGCCCTGGGTTCCCGTCGATGACCGGCTACCGCCCCTCCCGCAGGGCCCGCGCGTGGTTGAGGAAGGCCGTCAGGCCCACCTCGAAGGCGCGGTCGGCGCGGCCGTCGCCCGCCGCCGCGAGGGCGTCGGCCAGGCGCGGGGTCGGGACGCCGTCGGCCAGGTGCCACATGGCCTCGGGGGCGGCCAGGTCGAGGGCCGAGCCCAGCACCAGGTTCTCCAGGGCGACGATCAGCGGCATGATCCCGGCCGGGTCGAAACCGGCCGCGAGCAGGACGCCCACCGCGCGCTCGTACTGGGCGAGCACCCGGGGAGCACGGACGGGCGAGGTCATCAGCAGCGGGATCACCCGGGGATGGGCGGCGAACGCGGCCCGGTAGGACCGCGCCCACGCTTCCATGGCGGCGTCCCACGGGGTCAGGTCCAGCGTGGCCGGGTCGATCGCGGCGCAGACACGCTCGCGCAGCAGCTCGACTATGCCCTCCCGGCCGTCCACATGGTGGTACACCGAGCCGGTCTGCACGCCCAGCCCGCGGGCGATCCGCGGCACGGTGAAGTCACCGGTCTCGTCGATGAGCCGGAGCGCGGCGGTGGTGATGCGCTCGCGGTCGAGCAGCGGTGTGCGCGGCCGTCCCATGGTCAGCGTCCCCCTGAGGTCTTCCCGGATGCCCAACGGCAGGCTACATTGCGGAAACCGAAAGCCTTTAGGTTTACGGCTCCGGGCGCCCGCCATCCCCTCGTGCTCCCGTGAGACGCCGGCCCCCACGGCCCACCCCGGCCGCGCCCGCCGGTGCCGCGAACCCCGCTGCCCCACCAACGGGACCCCCTCCCCTCCGCTGCCAGAAGGGCCTCCCGCATGTCCGTGAGCACCACCGAACTCCCCCAGGAGGACGCGCCGTCCGACGCGCCCGGCCTGAGGTCCGGCACCCTCGGCACGGCCGACATCGCCTTCTTCGTCGTCTCCGCCGCCGCCCCCCTGACCGTCATGGCCGGGGTCGCCCCGCTCGCCCTCCTGCTGGGCGGCGTCGGCGCGCCGGTCGGCTATCTGCTGGCCGGGCTGACCCTCGCCGTCTTCGCCGTCGGCTTCACCACCATGAGCCGCCATGTCACCAGCGGCGGCGCGTTCTACGCCTACATCACCCGCGGACTCGGCCGCCCCGCCGGAGTCGGCGCCGCCCTGCTCGCCCTGGTCGGCTACAACGGCATGGAGATCGGTGTCTACGGCCTCCTCGCCACCACCACCCGCGACACCGTGCACGCCCTCTTCGGCGCCGGCGTGCCCTGGCTGCCGGTCTCCCTGGCCGGCCTGGTGCTGATCGGCTACGGCGGTTACCGCTCGATCGACTTCGGCGCCAAGCTCCTCGGGGTCCTGCTGGTCGCCGAGACCGGGATACTGGTGCTGCTCGCGGGCGGGGTGCTGGTACGGGGCGGCGCGCACGGCCTCTCCCTGTCCTCGCTCGCCCCGGCCCATGTGTTCGTGCCGGGCACGGCGGCCGTCCTCGCCTTCGCGTTCGCCGCGTTCACCGGCTTCGAGTCGACGGTCATCTACCGCCGCGAGGCCCGCGATCCCGCGCGCACGGTCCCGCGCGCCACCTACGCGGCCGTCGGCTTCCTCGGCCTGTTCTACGCCTTCACCGTCTGGATCGCCGTCCAGGCGTTCGGGGACGACCGGGTCGTGCAGGCCGCCGGGAAGGACCCGGCGGGGCTCTTCTTCACCGCGATCACCACCTATGTGGGCGGCTGGGCCGCCGACCTGATGCACGTCTTCATCGTCACCAGCGTCATCGCCTCGCTGCTCGCCTTCCACAACGCCATCAACCGCTACGCGCTCGCCCTGGCCGAGGAGGGCGTGCTGCCCCGTCGGCTCGGCCGTGTCCACCCCCGGCACCGCTCCCCGTATCTCGCGGGCGTGGCGCAGACCGTCCTCGGCGCCGTGGTCGTCCTGGCCTTCTGGGCCGCCGGCGCCGATCCGTACCAGCAGTTGCTGCTGTGGGTGAACACCCCGGGGATGATCGGCCTGTTGCTGCTCCAGCTGCTGGCCGCGCTCGCCGTGTTCCGTTACTTCCGGCGGGTACGGCACACCGAGGGCCGGGTGCGCACGGTGCTGGCACCGGCCCTCGCCGCCGTCCTGCTGGCGACCGCGATCGTGCTGGTGGTCTCCCACATCGACCTGTTCACCGGCGCGCCGCAGACGGTGAACGTCGTGCTCGCCGCCGTGGCACCCGCCGTGTTCCTCCTCGGTCTGCCGCTCGCCTGGTGGCTGCGCCGCAACCGACCGGGCGTGTACGCCTCGTTCGGCACCGAACCCGCCAAATGACCCTCTTCCGCACAGGAGTTCCCGGCATGCCCACCGCCGATCTCATTCTCACCGGCGCCCGGATCCGCACCCTGGACCCGGCCCGTCCCACCGCCACGGCCGTCGCCCTGCGCGACGGGCTGATCGCCGCCGTGGGGACGGCGGACGACGTACGGGACTGGCGCGGCCCCGGCACCGAGGTCGTCGATCTGCGCGGCGCCCACCTGGTGCCGGGCCTGACCGACGCGCACAGCCACCCGGTGTGGGGGCTCGACATGGCGACCGGCACCGATCTGTCCGGCGTGACGGACCTAGCCGGGCTGCGCGCGGCGCTCGCCCGCGCCGAGCGGATCGAGGGCTGGGTGATCGGCTACGGGCTGGACCACAACGCCTTCCAGGGCCGTGCCGTCCACCATGAGCTGGTGGCGGACGTGCTGGGCGGCACCCCGGCCTTCCTGCGCCTGTACGACGGTCACTCCGCCCTCGCCAACGGGCCCGCGCTGGCCGCCGCCGGGGTGTCCGGGCCGCGCGCCTTCGACCAGCGCGCCCAGGTGGTGTGCGACGCCTCGGGGCGGCCCACCGGGCATCTGGTCGAGCACGCGGCGATGGACCTGGTCACCGCCGTCGCGCCCCGGCCGTCGTACGGTGAACGCCGGGCCCGGCTGCTGGAGTTGCTGTCCGCCATGGCCGCGACCGGGCTGACCGGCGCCCATGTGATGGACGGCGGTGACCTGGAGCTGGTGGAGGCGGTGGCCCGGGAGACGGTGCTGCCGGTGCGGCTGCGGTTCGCGCCCTGGTGCATGCCGGGCGCGGACGCCGACGCGCTGGACGAGCTGATCGGGGCGCAGGGCCGGGGCGGCCGGCACTGGGTGGTCGGCGGGGTCAAGTTCTTCATGGACGGCACCGTGGAGGGCGGCACCGCCTGGCTGGACCACCCCGACTGCCACGGCCAGGGCACCGACGCGTTCTGGCCGGACCCGCACGCGTACGCCGAGGCCGTCCGCGTCCTGCACGCGGCCGGGGTGCGTACCGCCACGCACGCCATCGGGGACGCCGCCGTCCGGCACGTCCTGGACACGGTGGCCTCGCTGGGTCCGGGCGGGCACGGCGCGCACCGGATCGAGCACATCGAGACCGCGCCCGACGAACTCCTGCCGCGTTTCGCCGAGTTGGGTGTCGCAGCCTCGCTCCAGCCGCCGCACACCGGTTACACCCGCGACGACGGCAGCGACGAGTGGTCGCGCCGGCTGGGCGGCGACCGGGCCGGGCGCGCCTGGCGGCTGCGGGATCTGCGGGAGGCCGGGGCCACGGTCGCCCTCGGCTCGGACTGGCCCATCGCGCACTACGACGTGCGGGCGGTGCTGGCGACGGCCCGCCGGCCAAAGGGCGCCGCCGCGCACCGGCCGGGGCTGACCGCGGCGCAGGCGCTGGAGGGCTGCACCAGCCACGCCGCGGCGGCTGCCGGGGAGGCCGCCGTCGCCGGCCGGATCGCGCCCGGCTTCCGTGCCGACCTGACCGCACTGGCCGTCGACCCCGTGCACGCGCCCGTCGGCGAACTCACCGACGCGCCCGCGGTGTTGACGGTGACCGGCGGACATGTGACGCACCGGGGGCCGGCCGGAGCGGTCCGATAGGATCGGCGCACGGCATCGCGTGTCGGTCACCGTCCGGGTGAGGCATGGAGGTGCCCGTGAGATTGCCCGCGGAGGCATTCCACTCATGTCAGTAGAGTTGAACCACACCATCGTCCACGCCCGGGACAACCGGGAGTCCGCCGAGTTCCTGGCCCACATCCTGGATCTGGAGACCGGGCCCGAGTGGGGCCCGTTCGTCCCCGTCGGCACCAGCAACGGGGTGACCCTGGACTTCGCCACGATCCCGGCGGAGTCGATCGTCATGCAGCACTACGCCTTCCTCGTCTCCGAGGAGGAGTTCGACGCGGCCTTCGCCCGCATCCGGGCGGCCGGGATCACCTACTGGGCCGATCCGCACGGCAGGCAGCCGGGCGAGATCAACCGGCACGACGGCGGCCGGGGCCTGTACTTCAAGGATCCCGCCGGGCACGGCATGGAGATCATCACGCGTCCGTACGGCGGCCACCAGCCCTCGGTGACCTCCTGAGACAAGGGCCGGGGCCCCGGCCCCGGCCCGCTCGGGCAGACTGGGGCGGGTGAACGACTTCTCCCTGGCCGGCCGACCGCCCGCACCCGAGTGGTACGGACACCTGCGGGTACGGGCGGACGACCTCTCCCCCGCCGACTGGCTCACCGCACACGGCCCGGGGCAGGGCGCCTTCGGCACGGTGGCGGGCGTCGCCGCGCCGGGCTTCGCGGCGTACGCGCGGATCCTGCACCCGGCCCGGCTCGGGGAGCGGCCGGTGCGCTGGTCGGCGGTGGCCGCCGCGCAGGGCACCCGGGTGACGCCCGGCAGCCGCTGGCACGAGGTCATCGGGGCACCTCAGGACCACCTCGGCGCATCCGGCCCCGGCCTGCCCGGCGTGTGGGACGAGCGCCCCGCCGAGGGTCCGACCCCGCCGGAGGTCGCCGGGGCGCTGCTGCCCGTGCTGTCCCGGCACACCGGCACGCCCGAGCGGTGCTGGTTCGGGCTCTGGCACGGGTACGGCAGCTGGGACTGGGGCCGGTTCCCGACGTTCGGGACGCCGGGTCGTGATGAGGTCCTGCTGGCCGGCCGGCTGGCCGACGCCGTCTCCCCGGTGTCCCTGGACGAGTTCGCCGAACTGCCCGACCTGTGGTGGCCGCAGGACCGGGCCTGGGTGCTGGGCGGGGACGTGGACCTGGTCAGCACCTACGTCGGCGGCTCGGCGGAGCTGATCGCGGAGTTGCTTGCCACGGCGGACCTGGAGACACAGCCCGTCTGCCCGGACGACCGGGTCGGCTGAGTCCCCGAAAGATTTCGTTGCCAATCCCGAATGATGCGAGGGGTGTTGACGACCCGCCACCCCCTCTTATCATCCAGGTCATCCGGACAGCCGATCATTGTTCGTCATACCGAACAGGCGAAACGGTGCCTCGGTGTGTCAGGCCCATGACATAGCCCGCACGATCGACCGTACGAGGAGAACCATGAAACGTCCCCCGTGGTCAGGCAGGCGCCTGGTCGCCCTCGTGGGCGCGTTCGCCGCCGCCACCCTCGCGGTGACCGGAACGGCCGACGCCCGGCCCGCACCCGCACAGGCGAACACCCTCGGCGCCCAGGCCGAACGGTCCGGGCGGTACTTCGGCGCCGCGGTGGCCGCCGGACGGCTCGGTGACGGCACCTACAGCACGATCCTGGACCGGGAGTTCAACGCCGTCACACCCGAGAACGAGATGAAGTGGGACGCCACCGAACGCACCCGGGGCTCCTTCACCTTCACCGCCGCCGACCAGATCGTCGGCCACGCCGTCGCCCACGGACAGCGCGTGCGGGGCCACACCCTGGTCTGGCACTCCCAACTGCCCGGCTGGGTCGGCGCGATCACCGACGCCACCACGCTGCGCACCGTGATGCGCGACCACATCACCACCGAGGCGGCCCACTTCAAGGGCAAGGTCTACGCCTGGGACGTGGTGAACGAGGCGTTCGCCGACGGCGGCAGCGGGGCGCGCCGGGCCTCCGTCTTCCAGAACGTCCTCGGCGACGGCTACATCGAGGACGCCTTCCGCACCGCCCGCGCGGCCGACCCCGCGGCCAAGCTCTGCTACAACGACTACAACATCGAGAACTGGTCGGACGCCAAGACCCAGGCCGTGTACCGCATGGTGCGCGACTTCAAGTCCCGCGGCGTGCCGATCGACTGCGTCGGCTTCCAGAGCCACTTCGGCACCTCCGGGCCGCCGGCGAGCTTCCGGAACACCCTGGCGAACTTCGCCGCCCTCGGCGTGGACGTGCAGATCACCGAGCTGGACATCGCGCAGGCGCCGGCCACCGCGTACGCCGACACGGTCACGGCGTGCCGGAACGTCGCCCGTTGTACCGGCATCACGGTGTGGGGCATCCGGGACAGCGACTCCTGGCGCAGCGGCGAGAACCCGCTGCTGTTCGACGGCGCGGGCAACAAGAAGGCCGCGTACGGCGCGGTGCTGTCCGCGCTCGGCTCCGGGTCCGCCGCGCCGGCCGGGCACAAGACACTGCCGTCCAGCTTCACCTGGTCGTCCAGCGAGCAGCTGATCGCGCCCAAGTCCGACGCGACGCACGACATCGCCGGCATCAAGGACCCGTCTGTCGTCCGCTACAAGGGCAAGTACCACGTGTTCGCGAGCGTGGCCAGCGCCTCCGGCTACAACCTCGTCTACCTGAGTTTCAAGGACTGGTCGCAGGCGGGCTCGGCCACCCACTACTACCTGGACCGCACGGCCATCGGCAGCGGGTACCGGGCCGCGCCCCAGGTGTTCTACTACGCGCCGCAGAAGCTCTGGTACCTCGTCTACCAGACGGGCAACGCGTCGTACTCCACCAACAAGGACATCTCCGACCCGAACGGCTGGAGCGCGCCGCGCGACTTCTACCCCGAGATGCCGGAGATCATCAAGCAGAACATCGGCAACGGCTACTGGGTCGACATGTGGGTGATTTGCGACCGCGTCAACTGCTATTTGTTCTCCTCCGACGACAACGGGCACCTCTACCGCTCGCAGACCACCGTCCGCCAGTTCCCGAACGGGTTCACCAACACCGTCATCGCCGCCCAGGACTCCGACAGGTACGCCCTGTTCGAGGCGAGCAACGTCTACAAGGTGAAGGGCAGCGACCAGTACCTGATGCTGGTGGAGGCGATCGGCTCCGACGGACGGCGCTACTTCCGCTCCTGGACCTCCTCCAGCCTGGCCGGCTCCTGGTCCCCGCTGGCCGACTCCGAGAGCAATCCGTTCGCCCGGGCGAGCAACGTGACCTTCCCGTCGGGCACCTGGACGAAGGACATCAGCCACGGCGAGATGATCCGCGCCGGCTACGACCAGACGCTGACCATCCCGGCGTGCGGGCTCCGCTACCTGTACCAGGGCATGGACCCGGCCGCGAGCGGTGACTACAACAGCCTGCCGTGGCGGCTCGGCCTGCTCACCCAGACCGGCTCCCGCTGCTGAACGACGGGAAGCGGGACGCCGTACCGTACGGCGTCCCGCTCTTCCGGCTGCTGCCCCGCGCCGGTTACGGGTTGACGACGCTGCCGCCGAAGGTCACCGCGAGGCGGCCGTCGGAGGCGAAGGACCAGCCGAGGGCGCCCGCGTACGAGGAGCAGCGGGAGCCGTTGGTGCCGGTCCAGAACTGGTTGGAGCTGTCGGCGCTGCCGACCGTCTTGTCATTGGAGCCGCTGCCGGAGAACCGGCAGGAGGTGTTGTCACGGAACACCGAGGTGCCCTTGTCGAACGAGAAGTTGCGCTCGGCGTTGTCGACGCCGACGTTGCCGGAGATCGTCATGGTGCCCGGGTTGCTGTTGTAGGTGAACCCGTGGTGGCCGTTCTTGTAGGCGATGCTGTGCTGGACGACGTGGTTGACGGGGATGTCGTCGCCGCCGAGCTTGTAGCCGTTGCGGTCGCCGTTGGTGTTGACGGTGCCGTCGCTCAGCGTGCCGTTGTCGTAGGAGAGGGAGTACTCGATGGTGACCGGGCCGATGGCGCCGGTGTCCGTCTTGGTGTAGAGGTCCCAGCCGTCGTCGATGTTGTGGTGTGAGACGTCGTAGCGGAAGACGTTTCCGGTGCCGGTGGTCAGCTTGGCGGCGAAGCCGTCGGCGTCCTCGCCGTCGGAGTCGGCGTTGTCGTGCGACTCGGAGCTGACGATCAGGTTGTTCGACGGCCACTGGGAGCTGGGGGTGGTGGAGGCGATCCGGCCGAGCTGGAGTCCGGTGTCCCGGTTGTAGGCGGTCACCACGCGCTCGACGACGTTGTTGCTGCCGCCGACGTAGATCCCGTTGTCCCCGGCGTGCTGGACGGTGATGCCGGACAGCCGCCAGTAGTTCGCGAAAAGCTGGATGCCCCGGTTGGACGGGCTCTCCGTCTGCGCCGAGAAGTCCAGGACCGGCTTCTCGCCCGGGTAGGCGGTCAGAGTGGTGCGGGCGGCGGCGGTGCCGTCGCTGCCGGCCGGGACGGTGACCGTGGAGGACGGGTGGTAGGTCCCGCCGCGCAGGTAGATCGTGCCACCGGGGGTGATCCGGCCTAGGGCCGAGGTGAGCGTGGTCGGGGCCGACTCCGTGCCGGCCGCGCCGTCGGTGCCGGCCGGCGACACGTAGAGCGCGTTGCCGGTCGCCGCCGGGGCCACGTCGGCGTCGAGGTAGTCGAGGTTGGGCAGGCCGTCGGCGGTGGCCGGGGTGAGACGGACGGTGTTGCCGCCCGCCTTGACCGGCACGGTGAGCGTCTTGGTCACCCAGGTGCTCCAGGCGCCGGTGGTCTCGAAGGAGACGGTGGCGGCCGTGGTGCCGTTGACCGCGAGGGTGGCCGGGCGGGCGGCGGCCGAGCCGTTGGCGAAGCGGATGTTCAGCGTCGCGGTGCCCGCGCTCGCGGCGTTCACGGTGAACTGGGCATACGCGCTGGTGGTGTTGGTGGCGTTGCAGAATCCGCTGCCGGAGTAGCCGGTCCAGTCGGAGTCGATGGTCCCGGTGCAGACCGCTGGGGCGCTCTCGGCCTCGTACCGGGTGGTCACGGCCTGGGCCGTGGTGCCGGACAGCGCGACGAGCGCACCGGTCAGCAGCCCGGCGCACGCAATGGCTGGTCTGAGTTGCATCGGCTTGTCTCCCTGCGGGTTGACTCGGCTGTGCGGATGCGAGCGGTCCAGAGGGGTGAACACGGCGGTCGGCCATGGCATGGTGAACGGTGACCGGAAAGCGCTTTCCTTCTGGACCTTCCCGACGGTAGGGAGACGGCATGCACGCGTCAACAGTCGCGTAGATGATTCATATTCAGAAACATGAATACGGGGAGCGGTGTTATTCGCCGGGGGCCAGGGTGCGGGCCACGACGGCCGCCGCCTCGGCGATCAGCGCCTGGTCCACCGGGGCCTTGGGCTCGCTCTTGTCCGACAGGACGGCCAGCACCACGGGGGTCCCCCGGGTCGTCCAGGCCACGCCGATGTCGTTGGCGGTCGCGTAGTCGCCGGTCCCGGTCTTGTCCGCCACGGCCCAGGCGGGCGGCAGCCCCTTGCGGAACCGCTCGTCGCTGGTGGTGTTGCCCTTCAGCCAGCCGGTGAACCGCTCCCGGCCGGTCCGGTCCAGCGCCCGGCCCAGGACCAGGCGCTCCAGGCTCCCGGCGATCGCCGCGGGTGTCGTGGTGTCCCGCGCGTCCCCGGGGATCGCGGTGTTCAGCTCCGGCTCCCACCGGTCGAGCCGGCTCACCGTGTCGCCGAGCGACCGGAAGAAGCGAGTGAGTCCGGCCGGGCCGCCGAGCTCCCGGAGCAGCAGATTGCCGGCCGCGTTGTCGCTGTACTGGATCGCCGCCGCGCACAGAGCGGCCACGGTCATGCCGGTCGCCAGATGCTCCTCGGTGCGCGGGGAGTTGGGCATGATGTCGTGCGGCGGGTAGTGCACCACCCGCTCCAGCGGAGCGCGGTCGCCGTGGTCGCGGAGCACCGCCGCCGCCGCGAACGCCTTGAACGTCGAGCACATCGCGAACCGCTCCCCCGCCCGGTGGGCCACGGTCCGCCCGGTGCGGACGTTGCGCGCGTACACCCCGAGCCGGGCGCCGTAGCGCCGCTCCAGCTCGGCCAGTTCGGCCCGGCCGGCCCGCGCGGCGGAGTCCGGGGCGGCGGACGCGACGGGCGAGGAGAGGGCCGTCGCGGCCATCGCGGCGCCGGTGAGGGCGAGTCCGGCCCGCAGCAGGCGGCGGCGCGGCAGCGGAACGGGACCGGCGGGTGCGGGTGCGGTCGCGTCGGATGCGGTCGCACGGGTGAAGGGCGTGGGGGACATGGGCGTACGGGACATGGGCGTACTCCTCCGGGACGTACGTCGTCGGTGCCGGTCTTCGACGGGGACAGCGAAACAGGACGGGGGTGTCCATGTCCAAGAGGAAACTTTGACGTTCCCATGCCTTATTGATATGAGTGCCGGGTGGATCTGCTGGCACACCTGGAGGCGTACGTGGCGACGGCCGAGGAGGCGGGCTTCTCCCGGGCCGCCGACCGGCTCGGCATCGCCCAGCCGTTGCTGAGCCGCCGCGTCAAGACGCTGGAGGAGCACTTCGGCGGCGCGCTGTTCGACCGGTCCCGGCGGCAGATCGAGACCACGGAACTCGGGGTGCTGCTGCTCCCCTACGCCCGCGACGTGCTGGACCGGGCCCAGCGGCTGCGGCAGGTCGCCCGCTCGGCCCGGCGCTCGCGGGTACGCCCCGTCGGCGTCCCCGCGCACTGCGACCCGGCCGCACTGGCCCGCGCCCTGCGCACCGGCGGCGAGCACGGGATCACCCTCGGCATGCGCGAACTCCCCCCGCCAGAACGGGTGTCGGGCCTGGCCGACGGTTCGCTCAGTTACGCCCTGGTGCGCACCGCTCCCGAACAGGCCGCGCTGCGGGTGCCGTTGGGGCTCGCGTCCGCGCCGGTGCCGGACGGCACCGCCCCGCGGCGCACGCTCCACCTGGAGGAGCTGCGGCCCCGCCGCGGCCGGGACGCCCGACATGCCGCCGTGCCGCCCCTGTTGCTGCTGGCGGAGGACCAGGTGCCGTGCTTCGAGGACCGGCTGGCGCGGGCCGCCGCGCGCGCCGGGCTGCCCGAGGAGCGGATCCGGCCGGCCGGAGCGGCGGCCACCGCGCTCGCCGAGACCCTGGCCGGGCACGCGCTGCTGCTGTGCGCCGAACCGTTCGCCCGGCAGCACGGCGCCCACTGGACACCGTTCGCCGATCCCGCCCTGCACCGGGGCTACGACGTGCGTGCCGCCCCGGGCCGGGACGGCACGGCGGCCGTGCCGCACTGGCTGGCCGCGCTGCTCGCCGCCGCGCTGGGCGCCGTACCCCGCAGGGACGGCGGACCGGAGCCGGGGACCGGGCGCGCGGACGCCCCCGCACGGCTGGCCGCGCGCGGATGAGCGGGGCGGCGCGCCACCCCGTGTACACCGGCGACGGCTCCCTGCCGGCCGTCGCCGAGACCATCGCCGCGGACTGGGCGGCGCTGGGCGTCCGCGGCTCCTTCCTCGCCCGCAACCTGGACACCGGTGAGCAGCTCGGCTTCGACGCGGACGAGCCGGTGCCGCTCGCGTCGGTGGCCAAGGTCCCGCTCGCCCTGGTGGTGCTGGACCGGATCGCGGCCGGCGAGCTGGACCCGGCCCGCCCGGTGCCGGTGGACCCCCGCACCAGCAGCGTGGGCCCGACCGGGCTCGCCGCCTTCCGGCACCCGGCCACGGTGGCCGTCGGCGATCTGCTCCTGCTGATGCTGTCGGTGAGCGACAACGCCGCCGCGGACGCGCTGTTCGACCTGGTGCCCGCGGCCGAGGCCGACGCCCGGCTGTGTGCCTGGGGGTGCGACGGGATCCGGCTGCGGCACCGGATGAACCACCTGTACGAGTGCGCGGCCGGGGCCGCCGGGAACGACTTCTCCCTCGCGCTGGAACTGGCCGTCCGGGACGAGGGGACGGGCCGGCACACCATCGAGACCCTGGACCCGGCACACGCCAACGCGGGCACGGCCGCCGCACTCGTCGGCCTGCTCCAGCGGGTGTGGCACGACGAGATCTCCGCTCCTTCCGCGACGGCCGAGCTGCGCCGGCTGATGGGACACCAGGTCTTCACCCAGCGGCTGGCGGGTGAGCTGCGCGCGGACACGCTGCGGTGGAGCGGCAAGACCGGCACATTCCTGCACCTGCGGCACGAGATCGGGGTCGTCGAGGCGGACTCCGGGGAGCGGGTGGCGATGGCGGCGCTCACCCGGGCGACCCGCCGCGCGGGGCTGGCGCCGGACATCGACCTGGCGATCGGCGCGGCGGGGCGGGAGGCGTTCGAGGCATTGCGGAGATAGGAGACAGCGGAGACAGCACGTCCGGGGCGCTCAGGACAGCAGGCGCTGTTCCTTCGCCACCGCGACCGCGCCCGCCCGGGTGTCCACGCCGAGCTTGTCGTAGATGCGGCGCAGATGGGTCTTGACGGTGGCCTCGCTGATGTAGAGGGCGCGGGCGATGGCGTGGTTGGACAGCCCCCGGGACAGGTGGGCGAGGATGTCCCGCTCCCGGGGGGTGAGGGCGGGGCGCGGGTTGCGCAGCCGGGACATCACTCGGTCGGCGACCGGGGGCGAGAGCGCCGGGCGGCCCTGGGCCGCCGCGTGGATCGCCGTGAACAGGTCCTCGGCGCGCTCGGCCTTCAGCAGATAGCCGGTGGCGCCCGCCTCGACGGCACGGGTGACGTCGGCGTCGGTGTCGTACGTGGTCAGGACCAGGACGTGCGGGGCGGGCGGCTCGGCGCGCAGCCGGCGGGTGGTCTCGACGCCGTCGATGCCCTCGCCCAGTTGCAGGTCCATCAGCACGACGTCCGGGGCGGTCCTGCGGGCCAGCGCGAGCGCCTCCTCGCCGCTGCCCGCCTCGCCGACGACCTCGATGTCCGGCGCGCTGTGCAGCAGCGCCAGCAGTCCGGCGCGGACCACGGCGTGGTCGTCGCAGACGAGGATGCGCACCGGTGTCCGGGCGGCCGGTGCGGGGGTGCGGGTCATCTCGGCTCCAGGGGGATCGCCGCCGACAGGACCGTGCCCTCGCCCGGTGCCGACTCGATGGTGAGGGTGCCGCCCAGCTGACGCAGGCGGGCGCGGATGGCGGGCAGGCCGTGGCCGCGCTCCCCGCCGGCGGGCGCGGGCCCGGCGGGGGGGTACGGGTCGAAGCCGCGGCCGTCGTCGGCGACGTCCAGCACGATCTGGTCGTCCAGGCAGGTCAGGGTGAGGATGGCGGTGGTGGCCGCCGCGTGTTCGCGGACATTGGCGAGGGCGCCCTGGGCGATGCGCAGCAGGGCGGACTCCACGGGGGCGGGCAGCGGCTCGGCCGGGCTGCCCTCGGTGTGCACGCGCACGGTGAGGTCCGGTGTGCTCTCCCGCTCGGCGACGGCGTGCAGGGCCCGGAGCAGGCCGCCGCCCTCGGCGAGGTCGGCCGGGGTCAGGTCGTGCACGAAGCGGCGGGCCTCGGCGAGGCTGCGCTCGGCGATGGCCGCCGCCGTGCGGACGTGGTCGCGTGCCGTGCCGGGAGCGGTGTCCCACAGCCGGTCGGCGGCCTGGAGCAGCATGCGCTGGCTGGACAGGCCCTGGGCGAGGGTGTCGTGGATCTCCCGGGCGAGCCGTTCGCGTTCGGCGAGGGTGCCCTCGCGGCGCTCGGTGGCGGCCAGTTCGCGCCGGGTGCGGACCAGATCGTCGATCAGGGCGTCCCGGCGGACCGCCTGGCGCTGCATGACGACGAACACGGTGGTGGCCACGGCGGCCACCGCGGGCGGCGCCAGCAGCACGTTCGGGTCGGGCCAGCCCGCCAGGCCGAGCTGGGCGGCGACCGCGAGCGCGGTCAGCAGGGCCACCAGGGGAATCGCGGCGCGCGGCGGAAGCGTGCGCAGGCCGGTGTAGAAGAGCGGGACCGCGCACCAGGCGAAGCTCGGGGCGAGGACGACGAGCAGCGCCCAGGCAGCCACGACCAGGCCGAGCCAGGTCAGCCGGCCCGGTGTGGGGCGGGTGCCGAGGGCGGGCCCGAGGACGTAGAGCACGGCCAGCAGCACGGACAGGGCGATCACCCAGGGGGTGTGCGGTCCCTCGGCGTGCCGGGCCAGATAGCGGGCGACGGACGCGGACAGCAGCACGAAGAACGCCGTGTGCATGACGACCGTGAGGGCGCGGGTGTCGTCGCGCTCGGCTGCGGCCACTTCCGGCACCTCCCTCGGCTCCGCGCTGAACTGGGCAAACACCCTTCATTGTGCCCGGGTGCGAGGGGTGCGGGGTCATCCGATCGGATGACCCCCGGGACGACCGGTCCACCGACGGGACGCGGCCCCGTCCGGCACCAGGATCGGTTGCGGGACGCGGTTCCGCCTCCCGCCCAAGGCTCTACCGGAAGGTTCCTCAGCATGCCCACTCTCAAGAAGCCGGCCCGCCGTACCCGTGTCCTGGTGGGCGGTGCCGCCCTGGCCGTCGTCGGGGCCGGCGTCGTCGGCACGGTCGCCGCCAGCGCCGCCGACTCCACCGGTGCCACGCCCGCCGCCGTGCCCGTGGCGGCCCGCGGCGGCGAGCTGACCCAGAGCACGCACCTGTCCGTGGACGCGGCCACCAAGGCGGCGCGCGCCGCGCTCGCGGCGGCCGAGAAGGACGGCCGGCAGGTGTCCGTGGCCGTCGTCGACCGCGACGGCAACACGGTGGTCACCCTGCGCGGGGACGGCGCCGGCCCGCAGTCGTACGAGTCGGCGGAGCGCAAGGCGTACACCGCCGTCTCCTGGAACGCGCCGACCTCGGAGCTGGCCAAGCGGCTGGCGCAGGCGCCGAACCTGAAGGACATCCCGGGCACGCTGTTCCTCGCGGGCGGCACGCCGGTGACCGCGAAGGGCGCACCGGTCGCGGGCATCGGCGTCGCGGGCGCCCCCTCCGGCGACCTGGACGAGCGGTACGCGCAGGCGGGCGCGGCGGTCCTCGGCCGCTGACGCCACCCGGCGCGTGCGCAAGGCAGCGCGTCCGGGTGCGCCCCGAGGGGCGGACCCGGACGCGCTGTCCGGCAGGCTGGACGGTCGGGCAGGTCGGTCCTGGCCGGACGGTCGGGCCAGGCGGGCAGGCCGGCCCAGGCCGGGCCGTCCGGAGCGGGACGGGCAGATCAGCCCGGGCCGGGCCGGGCCGGCCAGGGCGCCGCGGTCAGGACAGGTCGAACCGGTCCGCGTTCATCACCTTGTTCCACGCGGCGGCGAAGTCCTTCACGAACTTCTCCTTGGCGTCGTCGCTCGCGTACACCTCGGCGAGGGCGCGCAGCTCGGAGTTGGAGCCGAAGACGAGGTCGGCCCGGCTGCCGGCCCACTTCACCTCCCCGGTGCTCGCGTCCCGGCCCTCGAAGGCGGTCTGGTCCTCGGACGTCGCCCTCCACTGGATGCCCATGTCGAGCAGGTTGACGAAGAAGTCGTTGGTGAGGACACCGGGCGTCCTGGTGAGGACGCCGAGCTGCGTCTGCTGGTAGGTGGCGCCGAGGACGCGCAGACCGCCGACGAGCACGGTCGTCTCGGGGGCGCTCAGGTTCAACAGGTTGGCCCGGTCGAGCAGCAGGTACTCGGCGGGCAGCCGGTTGCCCTTGCCCAGGTAGTTGCGGAAGCCGTCCGCGGCCGGCTCCAGCGCCTCGAAGGACTCGGCGTCGGTGTGCTCCTCGCCGGCGTCCACCCGGCCCGGGGTGAAGGGCACCTCGATCTCGAAGCCGCCCTCCTTGGCGGCCTTCTCCACGGCGGCGGCACCGCCGAGGACGATGAGGTCGGCCAGGGAGACCTTCTTGGCCCCGGACGAGGCGTTGAAGTCCCGCTGGACGCCCTCGAGAACGCGCAGCACCTGGGCCAGCTGGTCGGGCTCGTTGACCTCCCAGCCGCGCTGCGGGGCGAGGCGGATGCGGGCGCCGTTGGCACCGCCGCGCTTGTCGGTGGCGCGGTACGTGGACGCGGACGCCCACGCGGTGGTGACCAGCTGGGACACGGACAGCCCCGAGTCGAGCAGCTTGGTCTTCAGCACGGCGATGTCGGTGTCGTCGATCAGCTCGCCCTCGCGCTCGGGCAGCGGGTCCTGCCAGAGGAGGGTCTCCTCGGGGACCTCGGGACCGAGGTACAGCGACTTCGGGCCCATGTCACGGTGGGTGAGCTTGTACCAGGCGCGGGCGAAGGCGTCCGCGAACTGCTCCGGGTTCTCGTAGAACCGGCGGGAGATGGGCTCGTAGACCGGGTCGAAGCGCAGCGCCAGGTCGGTGGTGAGCATCCGCGGGCGGTGCTTCTTCTCCGGGTCGTGCGCGTCGGGGACGGTCTCCGGGGCGTTCTTGGCCACCCACTGGTGGGCGCCGGCCGGGCTCCGCTCCAGCTCGTAGTCGTACTCGAAGAGGTTCTTGAAGAACCCGTTGCTCCACTGCGTCGGCGTGCTGGTCCAGGTCACCTCGAGCCCGGAGGTGATGGCGTCCGCGCCCTTGCCGGTGCCGTAGGTGTTGCGCCAGCCGAGGCCCTGCTCCTCCAGGCCGGCGGCCTCCGGGTCGGGGCCGACGTGGTCGGCGGGGCCGGCGCCGTGGGTCTTGCCGAAGGTGTGGCCGCCGGCGATCAGCGCGACGGTCTCCTCGTCGTTCATCGCCATGCGGCGGAACGTCTCACGGATGTCACGGGCCGCGGCGAGCGGGTCCGGGTTGCCGTTCGGGCCCTCCGGGTTGACGTAGATCAGGCCCATCTGGACGGCGCCGAGCGGGTTCTCCAGCTCGCGGTCGCCGGTGTAGCGCTTGTCGTCCAGCCAGGTGGTCTCGGGGCCCCAGTAGACGTCCTCCTCCGGCTCCCAGACGTCCTCCCGGCCGCCGCCGAAGCCGAAGGTCTTGAAGCCCATCGTCTCCAGGGCGACATTGCCGGTGAGGATCAGCAGGTCGGCCCAGGAGATGCTCTGGCCGTACTTCTTCTTGACCGGCCACAGCAGCCGGCGGGCCTTGTCCAGGTTGCCGTTGTCCGGCCAGCTGTTGAGCGGGGCGAAGCGCTGCTGGCCGGAGCCGGCGCCGCCGCGGCCGTCGCTGATGCGGTAGGTGCCCGCGCTGTGCCAGGCCATCCGGACCATCAGCGGGCCGTAGTGGCCGAAGTCGGCGGGCCACCAGTCCTGCGACGTGGTGAGCACCTCGGCGATGTCCCGCTTCACGGCGGCGAGGTCCAGGGCCTTGAAGGCCTCCGCGTAGTCGAAGCCCTCGTCGAGCGGGTTGCCCACGGCCGGGTTCTTGGCGAGGATCCGCACATTGAGCCGCTCCGGCCACCACTGGCGGTTGCCGCCGCCCTGGGTCGGGTGCAGGGCCCGGTCGTGCGCGACGGGGCAGCCGCCGCTTCCCTCCTGCGACTTCGCGTCTGTGACGATCGCGTCGTGGTTCTCAGTCATGGCAATCCTTCCGAACTGTGCGGGACTCGGTGCTCAGGAACTGCGGCCGGTGGAACAGCCGGGGCACAGGCCCCAGTACACGATCTCGGCCTCGTCGATGACGAAGCCGTGATCGTCGGAGGCGGTCAGGCAGGGCGCGTCGCCGACGGCACAGTCGACGTCCGCGACGGCTCCGCAGGACCGGCACACGATGTGGTGGTGGTTGTCGCCCACGCGTCCCTCGTACCGGGCCGGGTGGCCGGCCGGCTCGATACGGCGCACCAGGCCCGCGGCGGTCAGCGCGTGCAGGGCCTCGTAGACGGCTTGCAGGGAGATGTGGCCCAGACGATCGCGGACCTGGGAGGCGATCGCCTCGGCACCGAGGTGGTCACCGTCCCGGACGGTCTCCAGCAGCGCGACGCGGGCCGCCGTCACGCGCAGGCCGGCACCGCGCAGTTCCTCGGCGGTGGTCGCTCTCGGGGAGGCGGACATGGGCCGAACCTACCGTCATGAACACGAGGGGTTCAATAAAACGAGGAATGCAATTCCGGCCGCGTCCGGGCGACGCCGAGCCGTCCTCGGGGCCTCTTCGCACCGGCTGGGTCCGGGCTGCGGGACGTGGTCGGGCGCATGCCCGCATCATCGGGCCCCGGGCGGGCCACGGCGGCGCGCCGGGCCGGACGATCCGTCGGCCGGTCCACCGGACGGGCCGGCCGGACCCCGGGCCCTGGTGGACCACAGCCCCTGCCCGGCCGCGGAGGGACCACCACCCCCGCTCCGGCACCCCGCCCGGCCGAAGGAACCACCGCCCCTGTCCTCACTCGTGCGGGCCCACGCCGTCCCGCCGTCCGTGGTGTCCGCGGCGGTGGGTCGCCCGGCAGCAGTGTGAAGTTCGCCGAGCCGCGTGAGGGACCGGGGGCGGACGGGCAACGTACCCCTTCATGCCCCACGCGATTCTCCTGCGGCAGGTGATGTGATGACCACGGCGACGACCCGGACGCTCCGGACGCCGCACGCGCGCACCGGCGGGACGGCCGCCGGGCCTCCCGCGCCGGCCGCCCCGCCCTCCCTGCCGTCGCTCACCGGACTGCGCTGGATGGCGGCGCTGCTGGTGTTCGGACTGCACGTGCACAACTTCGGCTGGTTCGGCGGCACCGCCGGCCGCCTGATGTCCTGGGGCTTCGGCGCCGGCGCCACCGGAGTGTCGTTCTTCTTCGTCCTGTCGGGCTTCGTGCTGACCTGGTCGGCGCGGCCCCGCGACCGCGCGCTCGCCTTCTGGCGGCGGCGGATCGCCCGCGTCTACCCGGTGCACCTGGTGACGCTCGGCCTCGCGCTGGTCATGGCGTGCGCGCTGACGCACCGGGCGCTGCCGGCGCCGGAGCAGGCCCTGGCGAACGCGCTGCTGCTGCACTCCTGGTGGCAGCCGTGGTGGCAGACGCTGAACCCGGTGAGCTGGTCCCTGGCCTGCGAGGCGTTCTTCTACGCCGCCTTCCCCGCGCTGATCCTGCTGCTGCGCCGGCTCGGGGCACGCGGCACGACCGCGCTGGGCGGGCTGTCGGTGGCCGCGGTCGTGCTGCTGGCCTGGACGGACGCCCACCACTGGTGGGCGCACCCGGTCTACTCGTTCCCCGCCGCCCGGCTGCCCGAGTTCGTGCTCGGCGCGGTCACCGCGCGGCTGGTGCTGCTCGGCCGCTGGCGCGGCCCGGGCCTGGAGGCGTCGCTCGCGCTGGCCCTCATCGGCTACTTCCTGGTCCCGCAGGTCACGCCCGGCTACTCGGCCACCGTGTGCACCCTCGCCGGTTTCGCGCTGCTCATCCCGGCGGCGGCGGTCGCCGACCTGCGCGGGCTGCCGTCCCTGTGGCGCGGCGGGCGGATGGTGCGGCTCGGGGAACTGTCGTTCGCCTTCTACATGGTCCATCTGCTGGTGCTGCGCGCCGCGACGACGCTGCTGGGCACGAAGCCGCGCTTCGGCCCGGTCACGGGGCTGGCGGTCAGCGCGACGGCGTTCGCGCTCTCGCTCGGCCTGTCCTGGCTGCTGTACGAGGCGGTCGAGCGCCCGGCCCGGCGCCTGCTGCTGCGCCACCGCCGGCCGGCCCCGGCGCCGGTACGCCGGAAAGCCCCGCCCGCGGCAACGGCTCCGGCCCCGGCACGCGACTGACGGCCCACGCTTTCCAGCCGAGTGTTCCGGCTGCTTTCGGCCGTCTGTTCCCCCTCTCCCCGGCCGCCCCGCCCGTGCCGCGGTGGGTCGCACGCACGGGTGACGTCGGCGGCACCGGGGAGAGTCCGCGGGTTTCGGGGGTAGGCGGCTGACCACACCGGCCCGGCGGACGCGCGCCGACGGGCCGGCCGCAGCCGCACGCGCCGAAGGAGCCGAGCCGTCGTACCGCACAGCCAGCGGACCACCGACCGGGTGCCCGCCCGCTCGCCCGCCCGCCCCGCCGGGCCCACCGCCCACGGCTTGGGCGACAGTTGGCCTGGTCACAGGGTCGCGAGCAGGTTTGGCCCGGCCGGACACCGGTCGCTACGGTGGACGGTCGGCAATGATCGGCTTCGGAGAGCCGGCCCACCGGCGCCCCTGGCTGTGCGAGAGGAGAGGTTGACAGTGCCCGAGCAGGACGCGGCCGTATCGGCACCTCAGGTGGTGAGTTCCTTCCTGGAACAGCGCAAGGAGCAGATCGCCCAGCGCTGGGCCGACACGCCCTTGTTCCGCTCGGTCTTCACCGTCTCCCGCGACGAGGCGGTCGAGGCGTGCAAGGCCGTGGTGGAAGCGCTGTCCGAGGTGGCCGCCGGCGGGCGGCTGGAGGACGTGGGCTCGCCCGGCTTCGTGCCCGTGCGCGACCAGTTGGGGCGGATGACGCAGACCCGGGCCCGCGCCGGGTACACCGCGTCGCAGATCGCGGACGAGGTGGCCGGGCTGCGGGTGCCCGCGGTGGAGCTGCTGCGCGAGGAGTTCGCCGAGCCCACCGCCCCGCAGGCGCAGGAGGCCGTGCTGGCACTGACCCTGCTGCTGGGCACGCTGCGGCTGGTGGTGATGGAGACGGCGCTGGACGCCAACGCGGAGCTGATCGAGCGGCAGCGGCAGCAGCTGCTGGAGGTGGCCACGCCCGTCATCAAGCTGTGGGAGGGCACGGTCGCCGTGCCCCTGATCGGCACCCTGGACAGCGCCCGCAGCCAGGTGGTGATGGAGTCGCTGCTGGAGGCCATCGTCGACCAGCGGGCCCGGTACGCCATCCTCGACATCACCGGTGTGCCGACCGTCGACTCGCTCGTGGCCCAGCACCTGATGAAGACGGTCGCCGCCGCCCGGCTGATGGGCGCCGAGTGCATCGTCTCCGGCATCCGCCCCGCCATCGCGCAGACCATCGTGCAGCTCGGCATCGACCTGGGCTCGGTGCTCACCCGGTCCTCGCTGGCCGACGCGCTGGCCTACGCGCTGGGCAAGCAGGGCATCGAGGTGTCCCGGGCGCACGCGAATGAGAGCATCCGGTGAACCAGCCCCTTCCCGGCCAGTCGGCCCAGGTTCCGGTGCTCGCCCTCGGCGATGTGCTGCTCGTCTCCTTGCAGGGCGAGCTGCACGACGGCATGGCCGAGCAGTTGCAGCAGGACATCACCCACCGCATCGCCACCGACCGGGTGACCGGAGTGGTGATCGACATCTCCGGGGTCGACATGGTCGACTCCTTCCTCGGCCGGGTGCTCGCGGAGATCGCCTCCACGGCCCGGCTGCTGGCGGCCCGTACGGTTCTGGCCGGGATGCGCCCCGCCGTGGCGATCACCCTGGTGGAGCTGGGGCTGACCCTGCCCGGCCTGGTCACCGCGCTGGACGTCGACCGGGCCATGGAACTCCTGAACCAGAGGGGGAGCTGATGCAGCCGTCCGGCCAGGTGTCCACGACGAGCCTGCCCATCGGCTCGGACGCGGATCTGGCCTGGGTGCGGCAGCACGTGCGGCAGTGCGCGGCGGGGCTGGGCTTCGGCCTGGTGCAGCAGACGAAGCTGGTCACCGCGGCGAGCGAGCTGGCCCGCAACACGCTGGTGCACGGCGGTGGCGGGCGGGTGGAGATCACCCCGCTGGACAACGGGCACAGTCGCGGCCTGCGGATGTGTTTCATCGACGAGGGTCCGGGCATCCGCGATCTGGAGCTGGCCATGACCGACGGGTACACCTCCGGCGGCGGCCTCGGGCTGGGACTGAGCGGAGCGAAACGGCTGGTGCACGAGTTCAGTGTCGACACCGAGCCCGGCCGGGGCACGACCGTCACGGCCGTGGCCTGGGTGGCCCAGGTGCCCGCGTCCCGACCGGGGCTCGGATGAGCCGGGTCTGGGAGGTCCCGGTGCACGACTCCACCCGGGTGCGGGACGCCCGGATGGCGGCCCGGGAGGCGTGCGACGACTCGGGCCTGGCCCCCGCGCGCACGGCGGCGGCGGAGCTGGTCGCCACCGAGCTGGCCACCAATCTGCTCAAGCACGCGGGCGGCGGCCTGATGGTGGTGAACCTGGTGGAGCCCCCGGCCGGCGGCGCGGGCACCTCGGTCCAGCTGTACTCGCTGGACCACGGGCCGGGCGTCGCCGACGTGGACGCCGCGCTGCGCGACGGCTACTCCACCGCCGGCGGCTCGCTCGGCGCGGGGCTGGGCAGTTGCCGGCGCAGCGCCAACGCCTTCCACCTGTACAGCCGGCCCGGCCGCGGAACGGTCGCGGCGGCCCGGATCGATCCCGAGCCCGGCGAACGCGGGGCCGCCCCGGCGCGGCTGCCCGCGGGCGGGATCACCGTCTCCCTCGGGCACGACGCGCAGTGCGGTGACGCCTGGGGCTGGGTGCGCTCCGGAGCGCTGGTGACGCTGCTGCTGGCGGACGGTCTCGGGCACGGAGCCAAGGCCGCGCACGCCTCCACCGCGGCGGTGGCGGAGCTGCGCCGCACCGGACACCTGCCGCCCGCGGAGATCCTGCGCCGGCTGCACACGGCGCTGCGGCCCACCCGGGGCGCGGCGGTCACGGTGGCCCAGCTGGACACCGACCGGGCCGAACTCAGCGTCGCCGGTGTCGGCAACGTGGCCGCCCGGGTGCGCACCGGGGAATCCTCCTGGACGTCCCTGGTGTCCCATCCGGGGATCGTCGGGGCGTACTTCCCGGCGCAGGTCCCGGTGCGCCGGCTGCCGTGGCACCGGGACAGTCTGCTCGTGATGCACAGTGACGGGCTGCCCAGCCGGTGGACCCCGCCGCAGGACCCCTGGCTGCTCGCGCACGATCCGTCGGTGCTGGCCGCGGCGATCCTGCGGGACGCGGGCAGCCCCGCCCGCCCCGTCCGCGACGACACCAGCGTGGCCGTACTGGCCCCCGACCGCCGGACCCTGGCCCCATGACAGCCGTTCGCGACACCTGGACCATCGCCTCCGCCGCCGACGCGGCCCGCGCCCGTGCCCGGCTGGCGCGGCTCACCGCGGAGGCCGGGGTGCCCGCGCTGGACCGCGCCCGTTTCCTGAGCGCTCTCGGGGTCCGGCTGCGGCGCGCCCTGGACGCGGGCGGCGCCCGGCTGACCGTGACCGCCGGTCCGGACGGCCGGCTCGGGGCCTCCGTGGACGGACCGGAGCCGTGGCAGCACACGCTCCTCTGCCCCACCGCGGTGACCGGCCCGCTGCCCGGACCGGAGGACGCCCCGCTCGCCGAGGCGCTGCTGAGCGCCGACGAGGACGCCGCCGCCGTGCTGACGGGTCTCACCGAGACGGAGGAGCTGCTGCGGCTGCACCGGGAGGAGCTGCACCAGACCAACCAGGGTGTACTGGCGCTGCACGCGGAGCTGGAGGCGGCGGCGCTGGCCCAGCGCGACCTCCTGGACGCCGAGCGGGCGGCCCGCGCCGAGGCGGAGACCGCCCGCCGGCTGCTGACGTTCCTGACCAACGCGAGCGCGGTGCTGCACGCCTCCCTGGACCACGAGGACATCCTGCGCCGGCTGCCCGAACTGCTGGTGCCGGAGTACGCCCGGTACGTCGACGTGTGGCTGGTGGACGACGAGCGGACCCCGCCGGGCGACCGGGCGGCGGCCACGGTGACGGCGGCGCGCACGGGCCGCCCCCAGCACGCGGGCCCGCACCCCGGGGAGCTGCCGGGTGTGGACGACCTGCCGGCCTCGGCGCTCTTTCCGGACCGGCCGCTGCTGTGCCTGCCGCTGGGCGGGCGCACCGTGCAGGGGGTGCTGACGCTGGCCGCGCCGGGCGACCGCTTCGACCCGGACACCACCGTGATGCTGCTGGAGCTGGCCCGGCGGGCGGGCATCGCCCTGGAGAACGCCCGCCAGTACGAGCAGCACCGGGATGTCGCCGAGGCGCTGCAACGCGCGCAGCTGACCGATCTGCCCGCGGTGCCGGGCCTCGATCTGGCCGCGCGGTATCTGCCGGCGACGCACGGCCTGAACATCGGCGGCGACTGGTACGACGCCTTCGCCCAGCCGGACGGCAGTGTGCTGGCGGTGATAGGCGACGTCACGGGCCACGGGCTGCGCGCGGCGGTCATCATGGGCCAGTTGCGCACCGCGCTGCGCGCCTACGCCGTCGAGGGCAACGGGCCGGCGCGGATCCTCACGCTGCTGCACCGGATGCTCCGCCACCAGCAGCCGGAGCTGTACGCGACCTGTGCCATCGCCCGGTTCACGCCCGGGGAGCGGGAGGTGGTGTGGGCCGCCGCGGGGCATCCGCCGGCCGTCGCCCGCGGGCCCCGGGGAGAGGTACGGGTGCTGGAGTCGAAACCGGGGCTCATGCTCGGGGTCCCGTTGCCGTACGAGTACGAGGAGCACACCGTCGAGCTGCCGGCCGGGTCCGTCCTCGCGCTGTACACGGACGGTCTGGTGGAGCGGCGGTCCGCCGGGATCGACGCGGGCATCGACCGGCTCGCCCGCGCCATGCAGGTGCTCGGCGCGGCGGAGCTGGCTGAGCTGGACACGGCGGCGGACACCTTGCTCAAGCCGATGCTGCACGACTCCGAACACGACGACGACATCTGTCTGTTGCTGTGCCGCACCACGTGCGGCTGAACGACCGTGCGCCGGCCCCCGGTCGCGGGGCCGGCGCACGGCGGGGTTCACTTGTTGACGCAGATGTTGCCGAAGGCCGGGTTCAGCAGTCCGATGATGTCGATGGAGTTGCCGCACACATTGGCCTGGATCCCGATCGGCACTTGGATGACGTTGCCGGAGAGGACGCCCGGGCTGTTGGTGGCGACCCCGACGGCTGACGCGCCGCCACCGCCGTCGGAGGCGACAGCGGTGGCCGTGCCGGCCAGGGCAAGGGCTGCGGTGATGACGGTGGTGGTGGCCAAGCTGCGAAGACGCATGTTCTGCCTCACTGGTTGACGTCGGGTCGTCTCCATCACACCCGGGAAGCGCGCCGTTCGCCCGCGCTGCTACGCCGTCCGGGCCGGTCCTTGCCCTGAGATTCCCCCGTCCGGCCGGTCAGGCGGCGGACGGGAAGCGTTCCCAGACCCGGTGCGCGCCGAGCAGCCGGGTGAGCTCCGGGAGCACACCGGTGGCGGTGTCCCCGGCGATCACCCCGGGCGCGTCGAGCGGGATGCCGGCCGCTTCGAGGGCCGCCTCGCCGCCCTTGGCCGCGCCGATGGCCTTGCCGTGCCGGAACGCCTCGCCCAGCAGCAGCCCCACCCGGGGGTCGGGGGTGACCGTCCCGGCGGTGGGCTGGCCGGCCTTGGCGTCCCGGGCTCCGTAGGCGTCGGCGCCCACCCCGGGGGTGCCTGCCACCAGCACCGCGTCGAACTCCACGGAGCGCGCGGTGGCGTAGGTCCGCTGGACGGTCAGGGCGTCGTCGCCGTCGCCGAGGGTGCCGCCGACCGGGGCCACGATCAGCGGGACCATGCCCCCGTCGAGGACCGCCTGGCGGACGGCCCGTACGCCGTCGAGGTCGCCGTCGGGTCCGGTGACGATGCCGATGATCCGGCCGTCGGTGGGCCAGGTCTGCCCGATCTGGGAGAGGGCGGGGCTGGGCCGGACGTCGGCGAGGGGCACGGTGGGCTCGGGTGCGGGCAGGCCGAGGCCGGCCGCGACGCCCGCGCACAGCTCCGGGTCGATGTTGGCCAGGACCTGCAGGGCCCGTTCGCGGATGGCCACTTCGTAGCACTTGCCGAGTTCGAAGGTGTAGGCGCCGATGATGTGCTCGCGCTCGGGCGGGGTCATGCTCAGCCAGAACCGGCGCGGCTGGCTGAAGTGGTCGCTGAAGGATTCGGGTGCCTCGCGGACCTTGGTCGCCTCGGGGACCCGTACGGGCGTCTCGACGTACGCGCCCAGGTCCGCGCCGGCGGTGAACGGGCAGCCGCCGTCGAGGGAGTTGGGCCGGTAGGGGGCCACGCCCCGGTGGACGGCCGTCTGGTGGAAGCCGTCGCGGAGCATGTCGTTGACCGGGGAGTGCGGCCGGTTGATCGGGATCTGCGGGAAGTTGGGGCCGCCCAGGCGGGTGATCTGGGTGTCCAGGTAGGAGAAGAGGCGGCCGGCGAGCAGCGGGTCGTCGGTGATGTCGATGCCGGGGACGAGGTGGCCCACGTGGAAGGCGACCTGCTCCGTCTCGGCGAAGAAGTTCGACGGGTTGCGGTCGAGGGTGAGCAGCCCGATCGGCTGCACGGGGGCCAGTTCCTCGGGGACGATGTTGGTCGGGTCCAGCAGGTCGATGCCCTCGAAGGTCTGGTCGGGGGTGTCGGGGAAGGTCTGGATGCCGAACTCCCACTGGGGGTAGGCGCCCGCCTCGATGGCGTCGGCGAGGTCCCGGCGGTGGAAGTCGGGGTCGACGCCGTTGATGATCTGCGCCTCCTCCCACACCAGGGAGTGCACGCCCAGCTTCGGCTTCCAGTGGAACTTGACCAGCGTGGTCTCGCCGGCGGCGTTGACCAGGCGGAAGGTGTGGACGCCGAAGCCCTCCATGGTGCGGTACGAGCGGGGGATGCCCCGGTCGGACATGTTCCACAGGGTGTGGTGGGCGGCCTCGGTGTGCAGGGTGACGAAGTCCCAGAAGGTGTCGTGGGCGCTCTGTGCCTGCGGGATCTCCCGGTCGGGGTGCGGCTTGCCGGCGTGGATGACGTCCGGGAACTTGATGGCGTCCTGGATGAAGAAGACCGGGATGTTGTTGCCGACCAGGTCGAAGACGCCCTCGCTGGTGTAGAACTTCGTCGCGAAGCCCCGGGTGTCGCGGACGGTGTCGGAGGAGCCCCGGGAGCCGAGCACGGTGGAGAAGCGGACGAACACCGGTGTCTCGACGTCCTCGGCGAGGAAGGCCGCCTTCGTCACGTTCGCCGCGGTGCCGTAGCTGCGGAACACGCCGTGCGCCCCGGCGCCGCGGGCGTGGACCACGCGCTCGGGGATGCGCTCGTGGTCGAAGTGCATGACCTTCTCCCGCAGGTGGTGGTCCTGGAGGAGTACCGGGCCGCGGGGGCCGGCCTTGAGGGAGTGGTCGGTGTCGTACAGGCGGGTGCCCTGGGCGTTGGTCAGATAGCTGCCGCTCTGCGCCATCCGGGCCTGGTCGGCGCCGGTGGGCTGCCCGGTCGGGGAGACGGTGTCGGGGCCGGTCTGGTCGGGCTTGGGCGGGAACGGCTCGTGCGGGTCGGTCGGCTCGGCGACCGGCGGTGTCTGCGGGCCCGGCTTGCCCGGGACGCCGTTCTCGGGGCCCTTCGGTCCACCCTGGAGGGCGTCCGCCACCTTGTCGGCTGCTCGCTTCAGGGGGTTCGTCTCGCTCATCAGTGGCAATTCCTTCGCTGGTCACGGGGAGGGCGGGCGCGGCACGCGGACGCGCGGGTGTCCGCTGCGCGGTGGCCCGCCCGGGGCGTTCGGCCGGCGCCATGGCGCGCGTCGGGTGGAGTCCCGGGCGGAGGGGACCGATGGCGGCCTCGTACCGAGGTCCCCGGGCCGGGGCGTCCGAAACCGGGAACTCGGGGAGTTCTCGGTCGGGGTGAAGTCGGGCCGTCTCCTATCGAGTTGCCGGGACGGCAGGCCCGCCGGACGCGCTGGTCCGGCCCGGGGACCGTCGGCAGGGCCACAGCCTCCTGCCGCGGACGGGTCCGTCAGCAGGGCCGGCTTCTTGACCCGGGGCAGGCCGCCGGTGCCCGGCCGCCCGCATCCGCCACCCTAGGCGTCGGCACCGCGCGGCGCAGTTCGAACGGTGCGCGGGGGATCCGGTCGGTCAGGGGCGGGCGACGACGCGCAGGGTGTCCAGGGAGGAGTCCGCCGCGTCCGGCACGAGGAAGCCGTGGGCGATGCCGCTGCGCAGATAGTCGACGATCTCCGTGGTGATCACCTCGCCGGGTGCCACGACCGGCACGCCCGGCGGGTAGGGGCTGAGGGTCTCGGCGGCGATGCGGCCCACGGCCCGTTCGGCGGGCACCTGTTCGGCGGGGCCGAAAAAGGCGTCCCGGGGCAGCATGGCCTGTTCCAGTTCGAGGGCGTGCGGCTCGGGCAGGTGCACGGCCGGCCGCCGCTCGAGGCTGTCCGCCCGCTCCACCAGCGAACGCACGGACTCCACCAGGAGCTTCTCGGTCTGCTCGTCGTCGGAATGGGTGATGGAGGCGGTGATCCGGCAGGTGTCCGAGCCGCCCATGTCGATGTGGCAGTTGGCGCGGAGCCACTCGGTCGCCTGCATGCCGCTGATGCCGAGGTCGCGTACATCCACGACGATCTTCAGCGGGTCGTACTCGGCGGCCAGTCCCTCGTCGATGATCTCGCCGCCCATCACCCGCAGTCCGGGTAGTTCCCGCAGCTGGGCGCGGACGCGTTCGGCGCGGTGCAGGGCCGCGTCCAGCAGGTCGTGCCCCTGTTCGACCATCTGCCGCCGCCAGCCGTCGAGGGTGGCGTAGACCAGGCTGGAGGCGCTGGTGGTGCCGAGGAGGTCCTCGCGCTGCTTGAGCACGACGGGCGAGATGCGGTCGCCCTGGAGGTGGAAGACTGAGCTCTGCTCGATGGCGCCGCCCATCTTGTGGACGCTGGTGAGGACCAGGTCGGCGCCCGCGTTCATGCCCCACACGGGCAGGCCCGGATGGAAGGGCAGGTGGGCGCCCCACGCCTCGTCCACGATGAGCGGGACGTCGGCGGCGTGGCAGACGTCGGCGACCGCGCGCACATCGGCGCAGGTGCCCCAGTCGGTGGGCGTGATCAGCAGCATGCCCTTGGCGTCGGGGTGCTCGCGCAGCCGGTTGCGGACGTCGTCGGCCTCCGGCGGGTGGGCCAGGTGCCGTTCGCCGTCGAACTTGGGGTGCACCCAGATGGGCTCCACCCCGTTGATGATGACCGCGGCGATGACCGACTTGTGCGCGTTGCGGGACAGCAGCAGCTTCTCCCCCGGTCCGGCGACCGCGAGCATCGCGGTCTTGACCGACAGCGAGCTGCCGCAGGTGGAGAAGAACGCCTGGTCGGCGCCGACCGCGTCGGCCATCAGCTCCTGCGCCTGCTCCAGCACGCCCTGGGACTGACGGCGGTCGTCCAGCCCGTTGAGGCTGAGCACGTCGGAACGGAAGACGTCCAGGCCGAGGATGTCGGCCACCCGCGGATCGGCGCCCCGGCCCTGTTTGTGTCCGGGAGGCCCGTACACCACGTCCCCTCGTCGCCGGAACTCCTGCAGAGCCTCCAGCACGGGTACGCGGGAGTGATCCATGGCTGCCTCCTGAACTGTCCGGTTCCGCACCCACCGTGTTGCACCGGTGGGGCGGCCCAAACCCGGCGGCCCGGTGTCAGGGGCCGTCCGGGTGGAACCCGGCTCGGCACGGAGCACACCCACCGCACCGAGGAGGTCTCGTGTCGCTGTACCACCGGATCGGGGAGGAGGTCGCGCGGCGCGCCGACGCGCTGTGGTCCGTGGCGTCGGCGCTGCACGCGGACCCGGAGACCGCGTTCGCCGAGCACCGGGCGGCGGCGCTGCTCTCCGGCGAGCTGGAGGGCGCGGGGTTCGAGGTGCGGCGGGGGGTGGCGGGGCTGCCGACGGCGTTCACGGCCCGTTCGGGGCGGGGGCGGCCGGTGGTGGCGTTCCCGCTGGAGTACGACGCGCTGCCCGGGCTCGGCCACGCCTGCGGGCACAATCTGATCGCGGCGGCCGGTCTGGGGGCGGCCCTGGTGCTGGACGCCGTGCGGGGCGGCGCGGAGGGCACGGTCCTCGCGGTGGGCACGCCGGCCGAGGAGGGCGGCGGCGGCAAGGCGCTGGAGGTGGAGGCGGGCGTCTTCGACGGGGTGGACGCGGCCCTGATGTTCCACCCGGGGGTGTACGACTGGGTGCGGGCCCCGCTGACCGCGCAGGAGCAGTACCGGGTCGCGTTCCGGGGCCGGGCCGCGCATCCGACGGGCAACCCGACCGAGGGCATCGACGCGCTGGCGGCGCTGATCGAGCTGTTCAACGTCCTGTCGGCGCTGGGCCGGCGGCTGCCGGAGGGCTCCCATGTGCAGGGCATCATCACGCACGGCGGCACGGCCACGAACATCGTCCCGGAGTACGCCGAGGGGCGGTTCGGGCTGCGGGCGCTGACGACCGCTGCCCTGGACGAGCTGGCCGGGCAGCTGGGCACGGCCGCCGAGGGGGTGGCCCGGGCGACCGGCACGAGTGTGACGGTGGAGCGGGCGAGCGTGCGCTACGAGCACTTCCGGGACAGTCCGGCGCTGTCCGAGCGGTTCGCGGGGCATCTGGACCGGGCCGGGATCACTCTCACCGCGCCCGTTCCCGGGGTCTATCTGGGCTCCTCCGACATCGGCAACGTCAGCGGCCGGGTGCCCGCGATCCACCCCTTCGTCGCGATCATGGGCGCCGAGGGGTCGGACCACACGCCGGAGTTCGCGAAGGCCGCGGGTTCGCAGCGGGCGCGGCAGGTGCTCCTCGCCGTGGTGGAGGCGCTGGCCTGCACGGCGGCGGACGTCCTGGACGACGCGGCGCTGCGCGGCCGGGCCCGGGAGGGACTGCGCCAGGCCGAGGAGTGACGGCCTGGCGCGTCCGGGGCAGTACGGGTCCTACGGGTCCTACGGGAAAGACGTCACCTTGGACGGGACGGTGTCGGTGCCCGAGGTGGGGGCGCCGGTGCTGTTGACGACGTGGGCGTACTGGCCCTTGCCGCCGAGGGAGATCACCAGCAGGTCGTGCATCTTGATGCCCGGGGCGACGGGCACCTGGAAGCCGTGGGTCTGGACGATCGACGGATCGGCCGTGAAGTTGCAGTAGCTGCCCAGGCCCCAGGCCTCGTGGGTGGTGACGGTGTCGGCGACCTTGTAGGCCGCGTAGCCGACGATGCCGTCGTGGGTGACGGCGGCGGCGTTGGGGACGTCGTACGCCTTCTCGTTCTGGAAGAAGATCGTCCGGCCGCGTTCTCCGCTCCAGTAGACGTCGTACTTGTTGAAGTGCTCCACGAACAGGCCGGTGACCAGGACGTCGTCGCCGTTGACCCGCAGGCCGTAGTCGGCGCGGTTGGTGTCCCAGCCGACGCCGCTGCCGTGGTCGGCGCGCCAGATCCAGGTGTGGTCGACGATGACGTCATCGCTGTTGACCACCACGGAGTTGGTGGCGAGTCCGGGTCCGGCGCCGCCGATGCGGACGAACACGTCCTGCATGGTGGTGGGGTCGGCGGAGTGGTCGGCGGCGGCGCCGGGGGTGCCGATGCGCAGCAGGGTGTCGGAGTTGACCGGGCCCGCGTCGATGAGGAATCCGGCGAGCCGTACGCCGTCGACGTCGGCGACGTGCAGGGCGTCGACGCCGTTGTCGGGGACCAGGGTGGCGAGGCCGAGGCCGAGCACGACGGTGTCGGGGCGGGTGACGTCGAGGGTCTGGTCGAGGTGGTAGACGCCGGGGGTGAACAGGAGGTTGAGGCCCTGGGCGAGGGCCGCGTTGATGGTGGCGGCGGTGGCGCCGGGCTTGACGACGTAGAACCGGTCGAGCGGGAGGGAGGTGCCGGCGTTCGCGGGCCAGGAGACCCCGCGGGCATTGGTGCGCTTGGCCGGGACGAACACCTTGTAGGCGGAGCCGTCCAGGTAGAGGAAGGGCTTCTCGCGGGAGACGGGGGTGGTGTCCAGGGTGGTGTACGGGCCGCTGTCGAAGTTGGTGGCGGGGGCGCCCTGGACACCGGAGAAGGTCATGTTCCACACGCCGTTGGTCCAGCCGCCGACCGAACTGTCCCGGGTGTACCACTGCTGCTGGGAGTACGGGCCCACGGTGCCGTCGATCTTCGAGTCGGCGATGTAGCCGCCCGAGGCCCAGCCGTAGCCGTTGGGCGCGAGGTTGAGGCCGCCCTTGACGTGGATGCGGCGGAAGGGCGCGGCCTGGGCGACCGCCCAGCGGTCGGTGCCGTTCGACGGGGTGATCGCGAAGTTCTCCGCCGAACGCCAGAAGTTCTGCGTGGCGTTGCCGTTGAACCAGCCGGCGTCGACCGTGACGTCACCGTTGATCTGGGTGTCGTCGGGGTTCAGGCCGAGGCCGGAGATCGAGGTGTAGAAGCCGAGTTGGGCGTTGATGCCGTTGTAGGTGCCGGGCTTGAGCAGGAACTGGTAGCGGCCGGTGCCGAACTGGGCGGACTCCTGCCGGGCGAAGACGTCGTCGAACTTCTGCTGGAGGTTCGGGGTGGAGGGGTCGACGACGATGACGTTCGGGCCGAGGTCGCCGCCGCCCTGGACCGGCGGCAGACCGCTGGTGCCGGTGTGCACGGCGACCTCCCACAGGGAGTACCCGTAACCGGTGCCGCGTGCGGTGCCGTAGATCCGTACGTACCGGCCGGAGCCGCTGACGTCGTAGGACGCCGTGCCGCCGGTCGCTCCGGTGACGGACTTGAGGGTGCTCCAGTTCTGGCCGTCGGCGGAGGCCTGGATCTGGAAGTCCTTGCCGTAGGCGGCCTCCCAGTTCAGGTCGACTTTGCACAGGTCCTTGACGGCGCCGAGGTCGACCTGGAGCCACTGCGGGTCGGCGGTCTGGCTGGCCCAGCGGGTGGCGGTGTCGCCGTCGAAGGCGGCGGAGGCGGGGGTGCCGGCGTTCTCGGTGGAGGAGGCGGTGGCGGTCCTGCCCTTGGCCGCGTTGGCGCTGTCGCAGCCGGTCTGGCCGCCGTCGGTGCTGCCGAACACCTGGAACTCCCACAGGGAGTAGCCGTACTGGGTGGCGCGGTGCACGCCGAGCATGCGGACGTAGCGGCCCCGGCCGGAGACGTCGAGGATGTCGGCGCCTCCGTCGGAGCCGGTGACGGACTTCAGGTCGGTCCAGGTCGTGCCGTCCCCGGAGATCTGGACCTTGTAGTCCTTGCCGTAGGCGGCCTCCCAGTCGAGTTCCACCCGGGTGACCGAGGCGGTGGCGCCCAGGTCGACCCGGAGCCACTGGTCGTCTCCGGCGGCCGAGGACCACCGGGTGCCGCTGTCCCCGTCGACGGCCTTGCCGGCCGCGGTGCCGGCGTTCTCCACGGACGACGCGGTGGCGGACTTCCCCTGGGACAGGGGCACTTCGGCCGCGTCGGCCGAGGCGTGGGTGGCGGGCAGGGCGGTCAGCGCGGCCGTGGCGGCCAGCGCGACACCCAGGGGTCTCCATCTCATACGGCGGCTCCAGACATGGCGGGGCCGACCCGACGGCCCCATGGCTTAGTTCAGGTTTTGATTTAAGGGATGAACCAAGCGGACCACAAGCCTTCGGACACCACCTGCTTCGAGGCGGGGGGCCCCGGACCCCCCCGCGTGCTAGGTCCCGGACGGGGTGAACGACAGGGTTTGTCCGGCGGCGGTGCGGCCGGCGCCGAGGGAGCCGGCGGGGGCCGTCCAGGTGCGCGGCGGGGTGGTCTCGGCGAGCCGGCCGGGGGTCGCGCTCAGGCCGAGCACGAGCCCGCTGTACCGGTTGACCAGACGGTAGGTGCCGGGCGCGGAGGTGTTCGCGAGCACGAACCACTGCTGTCCGACGGCCGGCCCGCCGGCCGGGGCGGCGGTCACCGTGGGCCGCGCTCCCCAGGACCGGCCCGCCGTCCGCGTGGAGTCCACGCCCAGCAGCCGGCCGGTCGCCGCGTTGGCGAGTGTGAAGGCGCCGTCCCCGGTCGGGGTGAAGGACCATGACTCGCGGGCGGAGCCGGTGGGCCGGGCGAGGGAGGTGACGGCAAAGCCGCCGGACTCCTGGGCGAGGATCCGGCCGCCGCCGGCGGCGACGCGGTAGCGGCGGCCGGGGTCCACCGGCGGCGCGGCGGGCGTGGCGGAGTCCACGGTGACGTCGGCGTACTCGCCCGAGGAGCCGTGGGAGCAGCCGAAGGAGCAGTACGTACGGAAGGTCCGGCCGAGGACGGCGGAGCCGGTGCGGCTCGCGGGGTCCAGGAACCAGCGGTACCAGGACGCGGTGGTGTAGTCACCGGTGTCGCCGATGAGCTGCCACTTCTGGGTGGCCAGGTCGTCGGTGGCGTACAGGTACTGCGGTGCGCGGCCGCTCTGGTCGACGGCCTGCGGGGTGCCGATGTACCGGCCGAGGTGGGCGTCGTAGGCGATGTTCATCACGAACAGCGGGGAGGTCGGGGGCATCTTCCCGGCCGCGATCTGCTCGGCGGCGGTGCCGGCGTTGGCCGGGTCGTACTCGTCGGCGGCGGGGACGTAGCCGGTGGGGTGTTCCGCGTCGACGGGGACGATGTCGCTCTCCCGGCCGCCGGTGCCGGGCTCGGACCAGGTGCCGTCGTACCACTTGCGCCAGGAGCCGGGGGCCATCTTCGCGGCGATCGGGGCGCGGGCCACGTGCTCGTAGAACGCCTTCCAGCCGCCGTTCTTGTCGACGATCCGCGAGCCGTAGAAGACGTAGAAGTACCCGGAGGCGGTGTCGGCGAACAGGCGCTGGTCGCCGTCGCCGTAGGAGTACGTCTCGTGCGGGAAGGCCTTGGTGTCCCTACGCACGGTGCTGTACGGCGAGGTGAGCACGTGGTCCTTGATGGTCCAGGTGCGGCCCCGGTCGGTGGAGACGGCGTAGTCGATGGCGTCGTAGTGCAGTCCGTCGCCGAAGGGGCGCGGGGTGAACTCGTTGTGCACCAGGCCGTACCAGTCCCCGGTGTCCGGGTCGATCCACACCCCGGACAGGTCGCAGTAGTTCTTCTGGGCGTAGCCCGAGCCGGCGGGCGCGTACGTCGCCTCGCGCCCGGTGGGGCTGTCGTTGCAGCGCCAGGTGGTGTCGTCGTTGCGGTCGGCGGGGTCGGCCGGGTCGGCCGCCTCGCTGAGGGTCCGGTCGAAGGCGGCGGTGTCGAAGTCCTTGCCGGTGTAGAAGTCCCACACCCGGGGGTCGTCGGCGCCGTAGAGGGCGGCGGACTGCTGGTAGTGGAAGGTGCCGTCGCGGTCGGTGAACGGGGTGGCGGGGGTGTCGGTGGGATGCGGGAACGGCACGGGGGTGCCCACGGTCACGGTGTAGCGGGCGTCGGCGGGGGACGCGGTGCCGCTGCCCAGGACCAGGGCGACGGCGGCGGCCACGGCGCCGCCCGCCCGGATCGACAGTCGCATGGTGGCTCCAGGTTGCCGAAGGGCCGGTCGCACGGAACGATCCGGCGCCGGCCCCCGCCCGGCAATGGACTCCCGTCCCCCGCCTCTTGCACTTTCGCGTACCGCGGCCGGGTTCAGGCACCCGGCTCGGGCGGGACGGCGGACAGCGGGGTGTCCCAGGCGAGTTGGCGCAGGAGGCGCGCGTCGGGTTCGGCCGGCCGGGCCGTCACGGTGCCGGTGGCGTTCCGGGACAGGGCGCCGCTGACGGTGACGTTGCGCTCCGCCCGTGGCCGGCGGTGCCGCTCGTACTCCGCGCACGCGGTGGCCGGATCGGGCAGGTCCCGCAGCGCCTTGGCGAGGACCACCGCGTCCTCCAGGGCCATCGAGGCACCTTGGCCGGTCGCCGGGGAGGCCGCGTGTGCGGCGTCGCCGACGAGGACGACCCGCCCGGTGCGCCAGGGCGCGCCCGGCGGCAGTTCGGTGGCGTTGGTGACCAGCGCGGCGTCACCGGCGGCCTCGACCAGACCGGCGGCGGGCGTGGCGTCCGCGCGCAGCAGCGTCAGCAGCCGCTCGCGCGCCGCGGCCGGGGGCGCGGCGGCCGTCCCGGCGGGCAGCGGGTCGCCGCCCTCGCGGGCGAACCAGTACGTCTCCCCCGCCGGGGACACCGTGTACCCGAAGGCGGTCGCGCTGCCGCGCACCATGGTGATGGAGCCGTCCGGGCCGGGAGCGGGCGCGGTGCGGGTGCAGCCGTAGTGGACCCGCTGTCCGGCGTACCGGGGGCGCACCTTCGGCAGGAGCAGCCGGCGTACGGTCGAACGCAGTCCGTCGGCGCCGACGAGCAGGTCCCCGGTGGCCGTGGTGCCGTCGGCGAAGCGGGCGGTGACACCGCCGGGGCCGTCCGCCACGGACTCCAGGCGGACGCCGTGGCGCAGGGGGACGCCCCGCCGCAGCGCCTCGCCCTGCAGGGCCGCGTTCAGCTCGCCCCGGCGCAGGCAGCGGTAGCGCAGGGCGGGGTCGGCCGACTCGCCGAGCGGGGTGTGCGCCGTCTCGGTGCCCCGGCTGTCGAGCAGCCGCAGCGAAGTCAGCGGAAAACCGACGGCCGTGACGGCGTGCGTGGCGCCCAGTCCGGCCAGTGCGCGCATGCCGTTGCTCGCCAGGGTCAGGAAGGCGCCGATGTCCTCGGCCGTGTCCGGGTGGGCCTCGAACACGGTGACGTCGAGCCCGGCCTTGTGCAGTCCCAGCGCGGTCGCGGTTCCCGCGATGCCGCCGCCGATCACCAGTACCCTCATCGCATCCACTCCGGTCGCCCGCCGTCCTGGCGGGACGGCGCTGGTGGCCTGTCCATCCAAGGTCAGCGCCGGCCGGGCGGGGGCGGGATCCGGCCGACGTGCCCGGCGCGGCGCGCTGTCGCCGTCCGCCGCTCGGGCACCGGTCGGCGGGGAGGCCCCGTCCGAGGCGGCCGTGTTGGTCGGCCGGTGCGCGCGCTCCCTGCCGCCGGACGGGCGCCCGCTCGCCCCCGGCCCGCGCGCCGCGCGCTCCCGGTCCGCGTCGGACCGCCGCGCAGACCGCTCCTGAGGCGCGTCCCGCACGCTGCGTGCACCGGAACGCCCCTCGTGCGAAGAGTGATCGCGCCGGTGGAGTGGGTAGGCCCCGGCCATGCGGGTGAGTGTGGTGGACGCGGGGTCGAACACGGTGCGGTTGGTGATCGCGGACGTGGAGGGGGGCGTGCCGCTGCCGGTGCACACGGTCAAGTGGAAGCTGCGTCTGTCCGAACACCTGGGCCCGGACGGCACGATCGCGGACGAGGCGGTGCGGCGGCTGGTCGAGGCGGTGGACGCGGCGAGCGCCACGGCCCGCAGATGGCAGGCGGCGGCCCCGCTGGCCTTCGCGACGACGGTGGTCCGCGCCGCCCCGAACCGCTCCGAGGTGCTGCACCGGGTGGCGTCCGGGACCGGCGTGCGCATGTGCACCCTGCCCGGGGAGACGGAGGCCGAGCTGACCTTCCTGGCGGCCCGCCGCTGGCTGGGCTGGAAGGCGGGCCCGCTGGCGCTGCTCGACATCGGCGGCGGCTCGCTGGAGGTGGCCTTCGGGCGGGGCCGGATGCCCGGCTTCGTTGCGTCCCTGCCGCTCGGCGCCGGCCGGCTGACCCGGGAGTACCTGGCCGCCCAGGACCCGCCGGGGCCGGGCGAGCTGAAGGAGCTGCGCCGCCGGGTCCGCCATGAACTGCGGGACGTGGCCGCGCGGATCCGCTGGGAGCGGCCGCGCACCGCCGCCGTCACCTCCCGTACGTTCCAGCAGCTGGCCCGGTTGTGCGGGGCGCCGCCGGGGCGGTTCGGCCCGTTCGTGGAGCGGGAACTGGCCTGCCGGGACCTGCGCGAGGCGGTGCGCGCGCTGGCCGCGCTGCCCGCCGCCGAGCGGGCCCGGCTGCCGGGGATCTCCGCGCCGCGCGCCGCGCAGAGCCTGGCGGGGGCGGTGGTGGGGCACACGGCGCTGAAGCTGATGGGCCTGCCCCGGGCCGTGGTCTGTCCGTGGGCGATCCGCGAGGGTGTGCTGCTGCGCTGCGCCGAGGACGGCGCCGACTGGTGGACGGACGTCACCACCGCCGCCGGCACCGTCGCGCCGCCCGCGACGGCGGTGCTGCGCGTCGCGGGCCCCGGGGCCTGACCGGTCCGGGCCCGGGGGCCGTGGTCAGGAGACGTGCCGCAGGCGGGGCAGGCAGCCGAACCAGTTCACCGTGTCCTTGTCCGTGGTGTAGCCGAGGCACCTGATGCTCCGGTCGTGCAGGGTCGCGGTCCGCTCGACGCCCCCGTCCGCATAGTCGTTCTTCTGGTGCGGCTGGACGAGGGTGTCGAACTCGACGGTGTACCAGCGGTGGTCCTGGTCCGGCACCTCGCAGTGGCGGGCGGTCACGTTACGGCTGGGCCCTTCACTCCATATGGGCCGTTCGGCACGGTCGCAGTGGACGCGGCCGGCGGCCTCGGCGGTGCCGGCGCCGGTACCGAGCAGGACGGTGGCGCCCGTGGCCGCCGCCGCGCCGGCGCCGAGCAGGCGCTTGAGTGTGGGGTTCATCGTGTGGTCCTCCTACCGGCCGCGGTGACGGCCGGAATCGCTGGGTCACCTTGCTGTGATCGTCACACCGGCCCGGGGGTCCGGCCCGTCGGCCGGGGGCCCACTCCCCCGACCCGGTGATCCGGGTCCCGCCAATGCAGCAGACGCGGCGGGCGGCCCGGTACGGCGCTCCGGTGCCCGGCCGCCACCCCGGTATTGACATGTACCTGCGCCTACCCCGAGGCTTCGTGCGTGAAGTTGCTCGTTTATCGCTTGTTTCAAGCGCTTCCGAGCAACGTCAGTCAGGACAGTCAATCCGCGAAGGTGCGAGGGGAGCTGTTCCGCCGTGCGAAGACTCCGACATCGTGTGCCCTGGCCGGCCTGGGTTCCGCTGGGGCTGGCGACCGCCCTGGCCGCGACCGTGCTGTCCGGTCCGGCACCCGCCGAGGCCGCCACCGCCTCCGGCGCCGTACTGGACCCCGCCCACGGCAGCGTCGGCTGGCGCAGCCCGGTCTACGCCAAGGGCACCGGCGGCGGCCCCGAGAAGTGCCCCGCCGAGGCCGCCGACCCCGGCGGCACCGTCTGCCACCGCTTCGACCTCACCGTCTCGGTGCCGGACGGCTACTGGAACGACAACCCCGAGGGCGGCGTCCCGCTGTCCATCACCTGGAAGCGCCCCTCGGACGACTTCGACCTGTACGTCTACGACGACCACGGCAAGCAGGTGGCCACCGGCGCGGGCACCGCCGACCCCGAGGCCACGGTGATCCCGCGCGCGTCCGGGACCTACCACGTGCTCGTGGTGCCGTACGACGTGCACGACAGCTCCTTCACCGGCACCGCCTATCTGCCCGCGACCACGGACGCCGGCGACCTCACGTCCTTCACCGGCGGTGACGGCAGCTACACCGTCGCCGCCGGCAGACTGACCGCGCGCGCGGACTTCCTGAGGAACGGTCAGCTGCGGCTCCAGGCCGATCCGTCCGGCGCCCTGAGCGATCCGGCCGGCACCGCCATCGTGCGGGAACGGCCCGCGCTCCAGAGGAACACCTCGTCCTTCGACGCGGGTGACTACTACGGCATCCGCTCCCCGGGGGCCGTGCTGCGGGTGTACAAGAAGCCGCTGCGGTTCGGGCTGTACCGGTCCGACAACCGCACCCGGATCTGGCAGGAGGACAAGCCGCTGCGCTGGTCGACCGGCGGGATGCGGCAGAGCCTCGCGCGCGGCGCGGACGAGCAGTTCTTCGGCGGCGGCGAGCAGAACGGCAGCTTCTCGCACCGCGGCCGGACGATGTACGTCGCGAACAGCTTCGACTGGAACGAGGGCGGCTACAACAACTCCCAGCCGTTCTACCTCTCCAGCGCGGGCTACGGCGTCTTCCGCAACACCTTCGCGCCGGGCGTGTACACCTTCGGCGCGCCGGTGACGACCGGACAGCAGGAACGCCGTTTCGACGCCTACTACTTCCTCGGTGACGCCAGGCAAGTGATCGGCAAGTACACGGCGTTGGTGGGCCGGCCCTTCATGCCACCGGTGTACGGCCTGGAACCGGGCGACTCCGACTGCTACCTGCACAACGCAAACCGGGGCGAGCGGCACACCCTGGACGCGCTGAAGGTCGCCGACGGCTACACCGAGCACCGGATGCCGCTCGGCTGGATGCTGGTCAACGACGGCTACGGCTGCGGGTACGAGAACCTGGAGCAGACCGCCAAGGGCCTTGCGGACCACCACGCCCAGCTCGGCCTGTGGACCGAGAACGGCATCGACAAGCTCGCCGACCAGGTGAAGGCGGGTCAGCGGGTGGCCAAGCTGGACGTGGCCTGGGTCGGCAACGGCTACAAGTTCGCGCTGGACGCCTGCGACGCGGCGAAGAAGGGCATCGAGGACAACAGCGACGCCCGCGGCTTCGTATGGCTGCCGGTGTCCTGGGCGGGCGCCCAGCGCTGCGGGGTGCTGTGGAGCGGCGACCAGAAGCTGTCCTGGGACTACATCCGCTGGCAGATCCCGACGTACGCCGGGGCGACGATGTCCGGCATCGCCTACAACACCGGTGACGTGGGCAGCATCTACCGCCACGACGCGAAGATGTACGCCCGCGACCTCCAGTGGAAGGCGTTCCTGCCGGCCGTCATGACGATGGACGGCTGGGCGAGCGACCTCACCACCGGCAAGCCCGCCGACCAGCAGCCGTGGCGGGACGGCGAGCCGTACACCTCGGTCAACCGGAAGTACCTCCAGCTGAAGGAGCGGCTGCTGCCGTACATGTACACGCTGTCCGCCGAGGCGGCGAAGACCGGCGTGGGGGCGGTGCGCCCGCTGTGGCTGGAGTACCCCGGCGATCCGGAGACCCTGGGCGAGCGGGCGAAGTACGAGTTCCTGTCCGGCCGGGACTTCCTGGTCGCGCCCGTCTACGAGGACTCGGACACCCGGGACGGCATCCATCTGCCGAAGGGCACCTGGACCGACTACTGGACCGGGCGCACGTACCGGGGCCCGACCACCCTGAACGGCTACCACGCCCCGCTGGACACCCTGCCGCTGTTCGTGCGCGAGGGCGCGATCGTCCCCATGTGGCCCGAGGGGACGACGAGTTGGCAGACCCGGGACCGGCACGAGCTGGACTGGGACCTGTACCCGGCCGCGCACGGCACCAGTCACTACACGCTGTACGAGGACGACGGCGTGACCCGGGACTTCGCCCGGGGCGCGGCGGCCACGCAGCAGGTGTCGGTGCGCGCCGACGCCCGGGGCACGACCGTGACCGTCGGCGCGAGCAGGGGCGACTACGCGGGCAAGGTGGACGCCCGGGCGTACCGGTTCACGGTGCACGGCGGAACGGCACCCGCGCGGGTCCTGCTCGACGACCGTCGACTGCCGCGCTCCGCCTGGTCGTACGACCCCGCCACCCGCGTCACGACTGTCACCACGGCCCGCCTGCCGCTCGCCGGCGGTTTCTCCGTGCGCCTGGTAGGCGGGAGGTAAAGGGATCGTATGGTCTAGTCCAAAGACCGAGTTGGTCTAGTCCAAATTATTGACGTGCCCGCAACAGCTCCCGGAGGGTGGGGCTCCCCCGCTCTGGGGTCCCCACCCTCTGGAGGCACACATGAGACGTCTTCGGGCCTGCCTGGGCGCGGCGGCGGCCGTCGCCCTCACCGCGGCCGGCGCCACCGCGCTGGTCGCGGGCAACGCCGCGGGCGCGACCAGCGCGCTGGACGACCGCTGGTACGCCGCCGCGCCCTACCTGATGCCGCTGGACAACGACCCGCCGGACGCCGCTGCCATCATGGACGCCACCGGCCTCAAGGCATTCCAGCTGGCCTTCGTCCTGGCGCCCAACGGCGGTGGCTGCACGCCCACCTGGGACGGCACGGCCCCGGTCGCCTCGGACACCGCCGTCCGCTCGGTCATCGACACCATCCGGGCCCGGGGCGGCGACGTCTCCGTCTCCATCGGCGGCTACGGCGGCACCAAGCTCGGCCAGGCCTGCGCCGACCCGGCGTCCACGGCGGCGGCCTACCAGCAGGTCGTCACCAAGTACGGGCTGCGCGCCATCGACTTCGACCTGGAGGAGCCGGAGTACGAGAACACCGCGGCGATCAGGAACGAGATCGGCGCCGCGAAGATCCTCCAGCGGGACAATCCCGGGCTGTACGTGTCCGTGACCACGGCCGGCACGGCGGACGGCACCGGCTGGTTCGGCAAGCAGATGCTGCTGGAGGCCAAGGCGCAGGGGTTCACGCCGAACAACTTCTCCATCATGCCGTTCGACGGCGGCTTCAACGGCGCGGCGAGCCAGACCGCCGCGCTCACCAAGTTCAACGAGGTCCTGCGGTCCACCTTCGGCTGGGACGAGGCCACCGCCTACGCCCACGAGGGCTTCTCGGGCATGAACGGCCGCAGCGACACCGGCGAGTACTTCGCCCAGGCCGACTTCCAGACCGTGCTCGACTACGCCACCGGCCACCACATGGACCGGTTCACCTTCTGGTCGCTGAACCGGGACCGGCAGTGCACCCCGGCCGACAACGGCGGCCGGACCTCCGGCACCTGCTCCAGCGTGGCCCAGAACCCCTGGGACTTCGCCAAGTACTCCGTGAAGTTCGCCGGGGTCACCCCGCCGACCACCACCCCCACGCCCACCCCCACGCCGACCCCGACGGCCCCGGCCTCCTGCAAGCCGGCCTGGAGCGGGACGACGGCGTACACGGCCGGTGCCGAGGTCTCGTACGGCAAGCACAACTGGAAGGCCAAGTGGTGGACCCAGAACGAGACGCCCGGCGCCTCGCAGTGGGGGCCGTGGCAGGACGAGGGGGCCTGCTGACACCGCCGCCTGGCTGACGTGTCCCCGCCAGGCCCATGACCGTCGGGTGAACCCGCCGCATACGGTCCGACCTGCGCGAGTGGTGCGAACGGCGGGACGGTCGTAGCGTCGGGGACACGCGTTCGGAGCAAGCACGACGGGCGGGAGCGGCAATGCGCGCATCAGTGGTGGGAACGACGGTCACCCTGGCGGCGGGAGCCCTGCTGACAGCGGCCATGACGACGGCCTCGGCCAGTGGGCCGGACCCCTCGGCACCGCCGCACGGGACCCGCGCGGACCGGCCCGTCCTGATCGACTGCCTGTGGCAGCGCACCGTGCGTCCGATCGACTTCATCCTGGCCTGCGGCGACGGGAACAGCCGGCTGACCGGGCTGCGCTGGTCCGAGTGGAGCCCGGGCGAGGCGACCGCCGTGGGCGTCAACGTGGTCAACGACTGCGAGCCGTCCTGCGTGGCCGGCACCTTCCGCTCCTACCCGGTAACCGTCCGGCTCGGCCGCGCGGAACCGTGGAAGGAGCACCCGGGCGTCGAGCGCTACACCCGGATCAGCCTGACCTACCCGGGCGACCGTCCGGAGGGCTACCCGCAGGTCGTGTCCTACCCGCTCTGGGCCTGACGGCCCGCCTCCGGGCGACGGCCCGGGCGTCCGCCCCGGGCGCCACGGCCGGATGCCGCCCGGGTGTGCCTCGTACGGTGCGCCCGGGTGGTCCGCGCGGGCGAACCCGCGGCCCCGGCTCCCGTCACCGGCGCTCCGTCCACCGTCATGTTGGTGTGGCCCCGCACGCCGGCGCCCCGCGCGCCGACCGAAAAGAGGTCACATGCCCCGACGCCCCCGTCTGACCGGTGCCGCCACGGCCGCGCTCGCCCTCGGCCTCGTCGCCGCCGCGCCCGCCCCCGGGTCCGAGCCGCCCGTCGGCGACGCGCGTGTCGTCGCCCGTTTCGACCCGGCCGCCGGGCAGCGGCCGGAGAACATCGCACCGGCACCCGACGGCTCCGCCGACCTCACCTTCGCCTTCGCCCGTACGGTCGCCCGGGTGGCCCCCGACGGGACCCGCACCACCCGCGCCACGCTGCCCGCGGTCACCGGCGCGGCCACCCCCCTGGTGCGCGGCGCCGTCGTCACCGGGATCGCCCGCGCCCACGACGGCACCCTCTACGTCAATTACGCCACCGGCACCCGGGCGACCGGGATCTGGCGGATCTCCCCCGGCGGCGCCCCGGCGCAGATCGCCGGGCTGCCGCCCGACGGGTTCCCCAACGGCCTGGCCCTCGACGGGCGGCGGGGCGTGCTCTACGCCGCCGACTCGGTGCACGGCACCGTCTGGCGGGTCCCCGTGTCGGGCGGCCCCGCCACCGCCTGGGCCCACCGCACCGAGCTGCGGCCGGCCCGCGCCGGGGCCTTCGGCGCCAACGGCCTCAAGGTCCACCGCGGTGCGGTATGGGTGTCGAACACCGACCGGGGGACGCTGCTGCGCGTCCCCGTGCGCGAGGACGGCTCCGCCGGGACGCCGGAAACCCGGGCCCGCGGGCTCGACGGCATCGACGACTTCACCTTCCCCGGCGCCGGCCGCACCGTCCTGGCCGCGCTGAACGGCAGCAACCAGGTCGTGCTGGTCGGGCGCGACGGCGGCCACACCGTCGTCCTCACCGCGGCGGACGGGCTGGCCGGTCCGACCTCCGTGGCCGTACGCGGCCGTACGGTCTACGTGCCCAGTGCCGCCTACCGCGTCCAGCGCGACCCGAACCTGCTGCTGGCCCGGCTGCGGTACCACTTCGGCCGCCTGTAGCCGCCCGCCCCGGCCGCACCGTCCGCCGATGCGCCACCGAGACACGTCCGGCACCCCGGCCCCGGCCCGCCCTGCCCTGCTCCCGGTCACGGCCGCCGGTCCAGACCGGCGTTCGAGCACGGGCGCACCGGGGTCCGGGGAAAGGTCCCGGGGTGACGGTCCGGGGTCGCGCCGTCGCCGGATCCGGGACCGACCGGCTGCCGGGTGCCGGAACCGGGACCGTACGGCCGTGCGCAGCCGCTCGCCCCGGCCGTGCGGCAGCGCGAGGACGATGGCCGCGGCCACGGCGATCAGATGCTCGCGGCCCGCCAGGTTGGGTACGGCGACGGACTCCCACACCATCGAGCCGCCGGTCAGCGTGAACACCACGGGGGCGCGCCGGACCACCGCCAGATAGGTGAACAGGCCCACCACGGCCGCCGAGGGTCCGGTGTCGAGCACCCGCCCGGCCCCGGGCGGCAGCCCGAACCCCCACCAGCCGGGTCCGACGGCGATCATCAGGCGGGCGGTGAGGGTGCCGGCCAGGGTGGTGGTGTAGGCGATCAGCAGGGTCCGGGCCCGTCCCAGGGTCAGTTCGGCGAGGGCGAAGGCGAGGAACAGCTGGGTGATGCCCGCCCACACCGGCAGGTCGAGCGCCGGGACGTACAGCGACACGGGGGTGCGCAGCAGGGACAGCCACAGCGGCAGATCGGCCCGGACGCCGCCGAGCCGCCGTACCCACAGCGCTCCGGCGGGGTGCTGGGCGATGTCGTGGAAGAAGACGACACCGGACGCGGCGACGAACGCGAGCAGCAGTCCGGACGGTCCGCGCCGCGCGAGCTGCCGTACCGGGTCCACGACGATGCCGTGCCACTCGGTGCCCAGCGTGCGTCCGGCCCACCGGACGAGGCGCACCAGCGCGGCCGTGGCACGGTGCCGACGGATGTGTCCTTCATCGATCACCGGGGACAGTCCAGCGATCCGGAACGCGGGGCGTCAAGTCTCATAAGAGTGGCAAGTCCCACGGTGGGAATCAGGCGCCGGACGCAACCTTCGTCCCCATTGATCCGTCCCTGATACCGGCATCCCGGCCCGAATGATCGTCCGGATCCGGGAAGGTAACGACACCTGTTCTTTTTTGATCACGAACTCTCGTATAGTGACCGCGAGTTCACGACCTGTGCCATGTCTCCCAGCCGCACGAGGACCAGACCGGACCGATGACCGCGCCCACGCACCCCGGCGACCGACCCTCCCTCCGTACGTTCGTCTCCGCTCTCGCCGTCACCGGTGTGCTGTCGGCACTCGCTGTCTGCGCGGCCGTGGCGGTGGCACCGGGCGCCGCGCGCCCCCCGCTCGCCGGCGGCGGAGCCGTGGCGGCGGTCGTCCTCAGCGCGGCGGTGGCCACGGCCGCGCACGCGCGGCGCACCGCGCGCCACACCCGGGACCGCCTGGAGGAGGTCACCCAGGACGTCGGACGGCTGCTCCAGCAGCAGGCCCGTACGACCGAGGAGGCGCACCGGGAGCAGCAGCGGCTCGCCGGCGAACTCACCCGGCAGCGCGCCGAGCTGACCGAGTCGTTCGCCGCCGAGCGGGACCGCCTGGTCACGGAGGGCACCCGGGAGCGGGACCGGATGCGGCGGGAGAACGCCCGGCTGGCGGGCGAGTTGGAGCGGGCCCGGCGGGAGCGGTCGGCCGCGATCTCCGCGACCTCCAACGCCGCCGCCCGGATGCAGGCCCTGGCCACGGCCACGCTCGCCGACCTGCGGGCGATGGAGGAGCGGCACACCGACGAGGACGTGCTGGCCGATCTGCTCCATCTCGACCACCGCACCGCCCAGGCCGGCCGGCTCGCGGACTCCATCGCCGTGCTCACCGGGGCGCGTTCGGGGCGCCGGTGGGCGCGGCCGATCGGGATGGAGTCGATCCTGCGCGGCGCGATGGGCCGGATCGCCGGGTACCGGCGGGTGCGGGTGCACTCGACGAGCGAGGCCGCCGTCGCCGGGCACGCCGCCGAGGGCGTGATGCACGCGCTCGCCGAACTCCTCGACAACGCCGCGAACTTCTCGCCGCCCACGGCCGAGGTCCATGTGTACGTGGAGGAGGTGCCGGCCGGGGTCATCGTGTCGGTGGAGGACAGCGGGCTGGTGATGGGCGATGTGCAGCTGCGCCGCGCGGAGCGGGCGGTCGCCGGGGACGTCGCCGAGCTGGGCGGCCTGACCGGGACCCGGCTCGGGCTCGCCGTGGTCGGCCGGCTCGCCCGAAAGCACGGGCTCAAGGTGTCGTTCCGGCCGTCCGCGCGCGGCGGCACCGGGGTGCTGCTGCTCATCCCGCAGTCCATCCTGACCAGCCCCGCCCCGGCCGGACCGGCCGCCGCGGCCCCGCCCGCGCACAGCGGAACACCAGCGCGGACCGGGACGCCCGCGCACAGCGGAACGTCCGCACCGGCGCCGGCCGCCGTGGAGGCCGCCCGGGCCCACGAGTCCGCCGCACCGCCGGAACCGGGTCCCGCCGGGCTGCCCAAGCGGCGCCGGGGCCGTACGCTCGCCGAGGCCGAGCGCGCCCGGTCGGTGTCCGGCAGCGAACCGCGTACCGTGCCGGCCGCCGACGAGGGCAAGGCCCGCGCCGCCCGCTTCAGCAGCTTCCGCCAGGCCGTCCGCCCGTCGGCACCGGCCGACGGGCGGCCCACGCCCGCCCCCGGCCGGCCGGGGGAACCGCGGGACGAAGCCCCGGCCCGGCCCTCCGGCCCGTCGGCCGGCACCCCCGGCACGCCCCACCCGCCGGCCCCGGACGACCACACCGCCGTGCCCCCGGCGCCCGCCGCGCCGGCCGGCCTGCCCCCGCACGGGGCCGGTGAGCACGGCTCCCCCGGAACCTCCCACCCGCACACGCACTCGCACACGCACCCGGAAGGCGACACCACTTCATGACCGGCCCGACCACCGCCGACGACAAGCTCACCTGGCTCCTGGAGGGCCTGCTGGAGAGGACCCCGGGTGCCCGGCACGCGCTCGTGCTGTCCCGGGACGGGCTGAAGCTGTGCCGGACGCCGGAACTGAGCGTCGACCAGGCCGACCAGCTCGCCGCGATCGCCGCCGGCATCCAGTCGCTGTCGCACGGCGCGTCCGTGGAGTTCGGCGACGGCAGCGGCGGGGTGCGCTCGGCGATGACCGAGTTCTACGGCGGTGTGCTCTTCATCGTGGAGGCGGGCGCCGGCGCCCATCTGGCCGTGATCGCCACCGAGGACGCGGACGCCGGCGTCGTCGGGCACAACATGAGCGAACTGGTGGAGCAGCTCGGCACCTACCTGACCGCTCTGCCCCGTACGTCATGAGCGGACCCGGCAGGAACCGTCCGGGCCGTGACGACGCTCCCGACCGGCTGTACACCCTCACCCAGGGCCGCAGCCGGTCCGACCCCGACAACCCCTTCGACCTGGTCACCCTCGTGGTCGCCGAGTCGGAGCCGACGGCCGGCATGCAGTCGGAGCACGTGGCGATCCTGAAGCTGGCCCAGTCCCCCACCTCGGTGGTGGAGATCGCCGCCGAGCTGCGGCTGCCCGTGGGCATCACCAAGGTCCTGCTGTCCGATCTGCTGGCGGCGGGCCGGGTCAGCGCCCGGCATCCGCGCCGCCCGGCCATCACCGATCCCGACATCCTGGAGCAGGTGCTCGTTGGACTTCGCAACCTCTGACATGGGGGTCCCCCCGCTCGATCGCGGCCGAGAGCGGGGGAGCATCCCGTTGAGTGCCTCCGCCGACCAAGGCTTCAAGATCGTGGTCGTGGGCGGCTTCGGCGTCGGCAAGACCACGCTGGTCCGCTCGGTCAGCGAGATCCGTCCCCTCAACACCGAGGAGACGATGACCCAGGCCGGCGAGCCGGTCGACGACATCGCCCAGGTCCGCGGCAAGTCCGCGACCACGGTGGCCTTCGACTTCGGCCGGATCACGCTGGACGCGCGCAAGGTGCTGTACCTGTTCGGCGCCCCGGGCCAGGAGCGGTTCTGGTTCCTGTGGGACCGGCTGTTCACCGGCACGCTCGGCGCGGTCGTCCTGGTCGACACCCGGCGCATCGACGACTCCTGGTACGCCATCGACCGGCTGGAACACCACGGCACGCCGTTCATCGTGGCCTGCAACGACTTCGGCGGCCCCGTACGGGCCGGCGCGGACGTCCGCGAGGCCCTCGACCTGGATCCGCACGTACCGCTGGTCGACTGCGACGCCCGCTCCCGGGAGTCGGGCAAGCAGGTGCTGATCACACTGGTGCAGCACGTGAAGAACCGGTACGCCGACCCGTCCGCGCGGGCGGGCCTGCCCCGACAGGAGTTCGTGTGACCACCCCCGACGCCGTCCCGCTCAGCGGATCCCGGTTCCAGACCGAACCCGCCCGCCTGTACCGGGAGATGCGGCGCGACCACGGCGCCGTGGTGCCGGTGCTGCTCGACGGTGACATCCCGGCCTGGCTGGTGCTCGGCTACCGGGAACTGCACCAGGTCACCGGCGATCCCGTGCTGTTCAGCCGGGACTCGGACCTGTGGAACCAGTGGGAGAACATCCCCGACGACTGGCCGCTGCTGCCGATGATCGGACGCAAGCAGCCGTCGATCCTCTACACCGTCGGCGAACGGCACCGGCAGCGCGCGGCGATGGTGAGCAACGCGCTGGAGGCGGTGGACCCGTTCGAACTGCGCGGCCACGCCGAGCGGTTCGCGGACGAGCTGATCGACGCGCTGTGCACGGCGGGCGAGGCCGATCTGATCGCGCAGTACGCGATGCTGCTGCCGGTACGGGTCCTCGCCCGGCTGTACGGGTTCTCCGACGAGGACGGCCCGGGGCTGGTCACCGCACTGAACGGCATGATCGACGGCCGGGAGCGGGCGCTGGCCGGGCAGGCGCATCTGGCCGGTTCCATGGCCCGGCTGGTCGCGGAGCGGAAGAAGGAGCCCGCCGACGACGTGGTCTCCCGGATGCTCGCCGACGACAGCGGGTTCAGTGACGAGGAGATCGTCCAGGACCTGATGGTGATGCTGGCGGCCGGGCACCAGCCGACCGCCGACTGGATCGGCAACTCGCTCCGGCTGATGCTGACCGACGACCGGTTCGCCGCCTCCCTGTTCGGCGGGCGCAACAGCGTCGCCGAGGCGATGAACGAGGTGCTGTGGGAGGACACGCCCACCCAGAACGTGGCGGGCCGCTGGGCCGCCCGCGACACCCGCCTCGGCGGCCGGGCCGTCCGGGCCGGTGATCTGCTGCTGCTCGGTCTGCAGGGCGCCAACTCCGATCCGCAGGTGCGCACCGACGCCTCGGAGCTGACCGGCGGCAACAACGCGCACTTCTCCTTCGGCCACGGCGACCACCGCTGCCCGTTCCCCGCACAGGAGGTCGCCGAGGTGATCGCCCGGACCGGCATCGAGGTGGTGCTGGACCGGCTGCCGGACATCGACCTGGCGGTGCCCGCCGACTCCCTGACCCGCCGGCCCTCGCCCTGGCTGAGAGGTCTGACCGGACTCCCCGTCCGGTTCAGCCCCGTGCCGGCCCACTGATCCCGCGCCGCCCCGGCCGGAGCGTCGTACGGCCGGGGGTCCGGGTTCGTCCCCGGGCCGGCGCCGTTCCCGCGCACTTCCGACCCCTGCCCTGGGAGGCACGTCACGATGACGACCGGTACCGCAGCACCCCGCATCGCCCTGGACCCCTTCGTCACCGACCTGGACGCCGAGAGCGCGGCCCTGCGCGCGGCCGGTCCGCTCGCCGCGGTCGAGCTGCCGGGCGGCGTCCCGGTCTGGGCGGTCACCCACCACGCCGAGGCCAAGGCGCTGCTCACCGACCCGCGCCTGGTGAAGGACATCAACGTGTGGGGGGCCTGGCAGCGCGGCGAGATCCCCGCGGACTGGCCGTTGATCGGCCTGGCCAACCCGGGCCGCTCCATGCTCACGGTCGACGGCGCCGACCACCGCCGGCTGCGCACGCTGGTCGCGCAGGCGCTCACCCCGCGCCGGGTGGAGCGGATGCGGGAGCGGATCGAGAAGCTCACCCAGGACATGCTGGACGCGCTGCCCACGGACGGCGGGACCGTCGACCTGAAGTCCGCCTTCGCCTATCCGCTGCCCATGTACGTGATCGCCGACCTGATGGGGATCGACGAGGCGCGGCTGCCCCGGCTGAAGGTGCTGTTCGAGAATTTCTTCTCCACGCAGACCCCGCCCCAGGAGGTCGTGGCGACCCTCACCGAGCTGGCGGGGATCATGGCCGAGACGGTGGCGGCGAAGCGGGCCGAACCCGGCGACGATCTGACCAGTGCGCTGGTCCTCGCGGCGGAGGACGGCGACCGGCTCACCGACGAGGAGATCGTCTCCACGCTCCAGCTGATGGTGGCCGCGGGCCACGAGACGACGATCTCGCTGATCGTCAACGCCGTCGTGAACCTCTCCACCCACCCCGAGCAGCGCGCCCTGGTGCTGTCCGGGCAGGCGGACTGGTCGGCGGTGATCGAGGAGACGCTGCGCTACTCCACGCCCACCTCGCACGTCCTGATCCGGTTCGCGACCGAGGACGTGCCGGTCGGCGACAAGGTGATACCGGCCGGGGACGCGCTGATCGTGTCGTACGGCGCGATCGGCCGCGACGAGCACGCGCACGGCCCGACCGCGGGCGGCTTCGACATCACCCGCGAGACGCGCAACCGGCACATCTCCTTCGGCCACGGCCCGCACGTCTGCCCCGGCGCCGCCCTGTCCCGGCTGGAGGCGGGGGTGGCCCTGCCGGCGCTGTACGCCCGCTTCCCGGGCCTGGACCTGGCGGTGCCGGCGAGCGAGCTGCGCAACAAGCCGGTGGTCACCCAGAACGACCTCTTCGAACTGCCGGTGCGGCTCACCACGTGACGCCGGCGGGGTCCTTGCCCGGGCCCGCCGACGGGTCCGGGCACCCCGGCGCACGCGCCGGGGCGTCACATCCCTGTTCGCCGATTCACCCGGGGAAAGGGTGAGCGGCACCGGGGTGAGTGGGTGTTTTCGGCCACGGCTGAGCTGGCGATCGGTGTCAATGGTGCCTGTGTGACGGGAGTGACGCGCTTCCGGAGGTCATGCGGGACCGGATGGAAGGGGCGCCCGGCGCACGGCGGTCGAAACCCGCCGTACGAGGTTGGCGGGAGCCGTTCGGCCGTCTCTTCCCCAGGTCACGCGGATGCGCTGCCCTGACGGGGCATCCGGGCGTCGCCCCGCCGGGGCGTTCGTGCCGGTCGGGGCGCGCTCCGGCAACGCCGACGCAAGGGGAAGACCATGACCACACCTCCCACCGTCCCGCTGCGGGTTGCCCTGGTCAACGGCAGCTTCGAGCAGCCCACCGTCGCCAACTTCGAGATCCTCCCGGACGCCTCGCAGACACAGGCACCCAAGTTCGTCCCCGGCTGGCGCACCACCGCGTCCGACCACATGATCGAGCTGTGGCGGTCCGGGTTCAACGGCGTGCCGGCGGCCGAGGGCGCGCAGTTCGCCGAGCTGAACGCCAACCAGGTCGCCACGCTCTACCAGGACCTGCCGACCACGCCCGGGTCCACGCTGTACTGGCGGCTCTACCACCGCGGCCGGCTGGGACAGGACACCATGGCCCTGGACATCGGCTCGCCGGGCGCACCCGTGGAGCAGCGGCGCTTCACCGACGGCAACACCGCCTGGGGCTACTACACCGGCACCTACACCGTCCCGGCGGGCCAGACGGTGACGCGCTTCGCCTTCCGGTCCGTCTCCGCGGCCGGCGGCAACCGGGGCATCGGCAACTTCCTCGACGGGGTCTTCTTCGGCACCGCGCCCCTGGTGGAGCTGACCAAGTCCGCGATTCCCGTGGGGCCGTTGGAGGTGGGGGACGTCATCACCTACCGCATCACCGCGAGGAACGAGGGCGGCGGCGCGGCGGAGAACCTGGTGCTGACCGACGACATCCCGGAGGGCACGACGTACGTCCCCGGATCCCTGCGCATCGTCGAGGGTCCGAACACGGGCCCGAAGACCGACGAACAGGGCGACGACCAGGCGTATTTCGACGAGGAGACGAACAGGGCCGTCTTCCACCTGGGCAACGGCGCGTCCACCGTACAGGGCGGCAGCCTGCCCAGCACCGAGACCGTGCCGGCGGGCACCACGGTGGAGTACCGGGTGGTCGTCGACCGGTCCGCCGGCGGCACGCAGATCAGCAACGCCGCCACCGCCGCCTACGAGAACCGGCTCGGCGACACCCCGGAACCGCTGACGGCCACGTCCAACGAGCAGGTCACCGAGGTCCTCCCGGCGGCCGACCTGAGCGTGACGAAGTCCGCCGACGCGACCCGGGTGACCGTCGGCCAGACCGTGACGTACCGCGTCACCGTCCGCAACACCGGCCCGAACCAGGCCACCGGCGTCGTCGTCACCGACGAACTCCCCTACGGCCTCGCCTTCCTGTCCGCCGACAGCGCGTCCGGCGGCTACGACCCCGTCACCGGTGAGTGGGCGGTCGGCGACGTGGCCGACGGCGCCACCGCGACCCTGGTCCTGCGGGCCAAGGCCACGGAGGCCGGCCCGCTCACCAACACCGCCACGGTGACCGGCAACGAGACGGAGCCGGACACCTCCGACAACACCGACTCCGTCACCGTCTGCGTCGAACCGGCCCCGGCCTGCTGCGCCCCGTGCACGGCGCGCGGCTAGCCACCGACACCCGCACGGCGGGACCCCGGAACGGTCCGGAACGGCACCGGGGCCCTGCCGCACGTACGGTCAGCACACTCGTCCCGCCCCGAGGCCACTGCTGTGGGCGGGACACCGGGTGGCGGGACGCCGGAGTCCCGGGAGGTGACACCCGCATGCCGTGTCCGTCTTGACTTGGAGTGCGCTTCAACTCGTACCGTCGCCGATGAGACGACAGCCACGGTGCGAAAGGGAACCCATGGACAAGCGCAGCCTGCGGGAACTTCAGGTGTCGGCCATCGGGCTCGGCTGCATGGGGATGTCCGCCTTCTACGGCTCCAGCGACCGGGCGGAGGGCATCGCGACCATCCGGCGCGCCCTGGACCTCGGTGTCGACTTCCTGGACACCGCGCAGTTGTACGGCCCGCTCACCAACGAGTCGCTGGTCGGCGAGGCGGTCAAGGGGCACCGGGACGAGTATGTGATCGCCACGAAGTTCAACTACCGCATGGACGACACCGTGCCCGGCGACATGAGCACGATCGGTCCGCAGGACGGCTCGGCCGAGCACGTCCGCAGCTCGGTGGAGGGCTCGCTGCGGCGGCTGGGCACCGACCACATCGACCTGTACTACCAGCACCGCGTCGACCCGAACGTGCCCATCGAGGAGACGGCCGGCGCCCTCGGCGAGCTGGTCGCCGAGGGCAAGGTGCGGTACATCGGGCTGAGCGAGGCGAGCGCGGAGACCATCCGGCGCGCCCACGCCGTGCACCCGGTCACGGCCGTGCAGAGCGAGTACTCGCTGTGGTCCCGGGACGTGGAGGCCGAGGTGCTGCCCGCGTGCCGGGAACTGGGCATCGGTTTCGTGCCGTACTCGCCGCTCGGCCGAGGCTTCCTCGCGGGCCGTTTCTCCTCTCCCGACGAGCTGGACCAGGACGACTACCGCCGTACGAGCCCGCGCTTCACCGACGCCAACCTCGCGGCGAACCTGCGGCTGGCGGAGAAGGTCAAGGAGATCGCCGCCGAGAAGGACGTGACCCCGGCCCAGCTGGCCATCGCCTGGGTGCTGGCCCAGGGCGAGGACCTGGTGCCGATCCCGGGCACCAAGCGCCGCGCGTACCTGGAGCAGAACGCCGCCGCGACCGCCATCGAGCTGACCGAGGAGGACCTGGCCCGCATCGACGCCGAGCTGCCCGAGCCGGCGGGCGAGCGGTACGACGAGGCGGGGATGCGCGCCATCAACCTGTAGGCCCGTAGCGCCCCGGACCGCACGGCCCGCGGTCGCCGCCGCGGGCCGGTTCCCTCCGGCGGGAGAGGAGAGGCGACCGGTCGCGTCCGGCCTGTGAGGAACCCCACGCGGGTGCCAACGGGCCTGTTCGGAGGGTGTTCGGCCGAGTCCGAGGGCCGCTGCGGCGGCCCGTGCGGTGACGACTCGGCCCTCTCGTCTGTCACGATGGTCGGCGCCCTGACCAGGCGGCCCGGCCGTGCGACGCAGCCGGCCCGACGGGCCCCGCCGGTCTCTCCCCGCCCCTTGGTTGTCGAGTACCCCGCCGTGCCCTCTGCCTCTGCCGTGTCCACACCCGTCCACGCCCCGGCCTCCCGTTCGCCGTGGCGGTCCCTGCGCCACCGGAGCATGCGCTGGTGGTCGGCGGCCAACTTCGTCTCCAACGCCGGTACGTGGATGCAGCTCACCGTGCAGAACCTGCTCGTGCTGCACATCACGGGTTCGGCCGCGGCGACCGGTCTGTCCATGTCCGTCCAGGCGGCGCCCGCGCTGCTGGTGAGCCTGTTCGGCGGCGCGGCCGTGGACCGCTGGCCCCGGAAGCTGACGGTCGCCGTCAGCCAGGCGCTGCTCGGCGCGGTCGCCTTCACCACGGCGCTGCTCGTCGCGCTGGACCGGATCGACATGACGACGCTGCTGGTGCTGGCCGCCGTGACCGGCGTCATCGCCACCGTCGACGGGCCGGCCTGTGCGCTGCTCGGCAACGATCTGGTCCCCGTGACGGACGTGCCGTCGGCGATCGGGGTGGGCGCGCTGGTGCACAGCGCGGGCCGGCTGGCCGGAACCGCCCTGGCCGGGGTGGCCGTCGGCTTCCTGGGCACGGCGTCCGCGTACGCCGCCAACGGGTTGTCGTTCCTGTTCGTGGCCTCGGTGGTGCCGTTCCTGCGGCCGGCCGCCGGGGCCGCCGAGGGGGCGGCGGCCGGGCCGCGCCCGGTGCCGGCCCGGGCCGCGATGTCCGTGCGGGAGGGGCTGTCCTTCTTCCTGGGCAGGCCCCGGCTCGTCGCCCTCGCGGGCATCACGGGCCTCAGCTCGGTCTTCGGCCGCAACTACGGTCTGACCCTCGCCGTCCTCGTCACCGGGCCGCTCGCGGGCGGCGCCGGGTCCTTCGGCACCGTGTCCACCGTGCTGGCCGTCGGCGGCATCATCGGCGCGGTCCTCGGCGCCCGGCTGCGCAGGCCGTCCGTGCGGACCGTGGGCCTGCTGGCGGCGGCGGGTGCCCTGCTCCAGGTGGTGGCCGGTCTGTCGCCGTCGCTGGCGGTGCTGCTGGTCCTGGTGCTGCCGATGGCGGTCGTGGAGTCCGTGTCCGACACCGCCGGTACGGCCGTGCTCCAGACCGACCCGCCGCCCCGTCTGCGCGGCCGGGTGCTCGGGGTGTGGAGCAGCGTCGGCACGGTGTGGAGCCTCGGCGGGCCCCCGCTGCTGGGCTTGCTGATGGAGTGGGCCGGGGTGCGCGGCGCCCTGGTCGCGGGCGGTCTGCTGATCGCCGGGTCGATCGGCGCGGGCCTGCTGGTACGCCGGCGGGGCGGCCCGGTGCCGGTACCGGTCGTCGCCAAGGACGGCGACCTGACCGGCCGCGAGGTCCTGGGCACGGCGGCCTGACCAACCCCGCCGGGGAACAGCCCACCGCACCCGGCGGACACGCCCGGAGGCGGCCCACCGCACCCTGGGGGTGCTCCGGAGTCAGGCCGCCGTACCCGGCAGGTGGTACACGTGGAACGCCTGGCCGATCACCGGCTGGGCGACATTGCGCACCCGGACCCCGCCCGTGGTCATGCCGTGCTCGGTGCCGGCGTGGGCGTGCCCGTGCACCGCGAGGTCGGCTCCGGCGGTGTCGATCGCCTCCGCGAGCAGGTAGCTGCCGAGGAACGGGTAGATCTCCAGCGGCTCCCCGGCCAGCGTGTCCGGCACCGGGGAGAAGTGGGTCAGCGCGATCCGTACGTCGCACTCCCGTTCCTCCAGGTCCTTCAGCGCACTGTGCAGACCGTCGGCGCACCGGCGGGTGCAGCGGACGAACTCCTTCATCAGGGGTTCGCCGAACTCCCCGGCGCAGCGGCCGACGAAGCCGCCGCCGAAGCCCTTGGTCCCGGCGACCCCGATCCGGGCTCCGTCCGCCGTGACGACCGTGGACTCCCCTTCGAGGACCTGGGCGCCGGCGTCCCGCAGGATCGCGGTGACCTCCTCGGGCCGTTCGTCGTGGTGGTCGTGGTTGCCGAGTACGGCGACGACGGGCACCCCGAGGTCCTTGATCTCGCGGGCGACGACCGCGGCCTCCTCCGGTGTGCCGTGCCGGGTGAGGTCGCCGGCGAGCAGCAGCACGTCGGCGCACTCGGGCAGGGTCTCGAAGGAGGAACGCAGCGTGCCCTGGCTCTCGGGGCCCATGTGTATGTCCCCGACGGCCGCGACGCGGATCATGTCAGGTCCTCTCCGTGGTCGGGCGAGGAGGTACCGGCGATGAGCAGGTCGCTGTGGACGGGATGCCCCGCCAGTTCCTCGCGGGCCAGGCGCAGGATGTCGTCCCGGCACTGGGTGGACGGCACGGTGCCGGTGAGCAGGACGACGTCGCCGCGCAGTTCGAGTCGTACGCCGAGCTCGCCCAGTTGCCCGGAGGCGAGGTGTTCGGCGAGGTGGGCGACGCGGTAGTCCAGGTTCCCGGCCGCCGGCGGGGGCTGCGGACTGGTGTCGGTCATGGCTGCCCCTCCTGGGCGTCGATCACGTTCAGCCGTTCGAGGAGGAAGAGGAAGGCGGCGGGCATGGGCTCGTCGCCGCAGGCCGTGCGGACCGCGTCCCAGTCGACCTTCTCGCGCACCGCGCGGGCCACCGGCAGCACCGAGCCGAAGTCACAGTAGTGCTCGGAGAAGGCGCTGATCAGGCTCTGGATCAGGTCGGTCGGGCTGAGGACCGGCATGAGCACGGAGTCGACCGGCAGGACGTGGGCCCGGTCGAGCATCTCCCGGGTGACCGGCTGGTGGGCCAGCGAGAAGATGATGTCGACGTTCTGTCCGTGGCAGGTGGTCTTGATCAGCCAGTCCTCCGGCGGGACCCGTACCTCGAGGCCGGCCTCGCGCAGGGTGGCGGCCACCGCCTCGGCGTCGTCGGGGAGGATGCAGAAGTCGGCGTCGTGCTGGAGGTAGCGGCTGCCCCCGTGGGCGTAGACCGCCACGCTTCCGGCGAGCGCGAAGGGATGGCCCGCGCGTTTGAGGAGTGCGCCGATCTGCTTGGCGGCCTCCAGGATCGCCTGGCTGCGGTCCTGCGGCAGGTCTGCCGGACCGGGGGCGGAGGCGGGCTCCTGCTCGACCGGCTCCGGGAGGGGACCGGGCCGTGACTCCATCGGTCCGGGAGTCGGCGCGGAGCGTGACTCCGTGGGACCGGAGGCCGCCACGGGCCGCTGCCCCGCGGCGTCCGGCGCGGGTGCCGGCCGCGGCGCGGACGGCAGCTCCGTCGGATCCGTGGCCGAGGCGGCCCGCGGTGCGGTCGGTTCGGAGGCGGAGGCGGGCTCCGGTCCCCTGGGTCCGGAAGCGGAACCGGACCCCGGTCCCGTCAGCCCCGCCGGTCCGGAAGCCGGCGCGGATCGCGGTTCGGCAGCCGCGGGCGCGGGCGCGCGGCGCGGTTCGTCGGGGGCGAGGCGGAGTTCGGTGACCTCCGTTCGCCGCAGGGGCGCGGTGTCCTCCCCGTCGTGCGTCATGACCTCTCCATTCGGCACCCTTGCACCCGGGACCGCCTGATCGGCCCGGGGGCCGTACGGGTACCCGGGGCGCCGCCCGCGACACGGCACCCGAAGGAGTGGTTCAGTCCTCCACGACGAGCGCCGGAGTGCCCGCGGTGAGGACCTGGCCGCGGAAGAAGGCCGGGTCGCGGCGCCGCATCACCAGCATGATCACCGCGCCGAGGAGCAGCAGGCCGACCCCGATGACGAAGACGGAGCCGACGCCGAGGACGGCGGATCCGCTGCCGTAGGCGGGGTCCCACATGTCGTACAGCGTCTTGCCGAACACGGCGGTGAGCAGGATGCCGCCGAGGACCGGGAAGAACCCCTTGAACAGGGCGTCGCGGGCCGAGCGGGTGAGGTCGCGGCGGAAGAACCAGGCGCAGGCGAACGCGGTGAGGGCGTAGTAGAAGCAGATCATCAGGCCGAGGGCGTAGATGGTGTCGACCAGGACGTGCTCGCTGAGCAGCGACATCACGGTGTAGAAGACGCCGGTGGCGACGCCGGCGGTGACCGTGGCCCGGCCGGGGGTGCGGAACCGCTCGTGGACGCGGGCGTAGGAGGCGGGCAGGGCCTGGTACGTCGACATGGCGAGCACCGTGCGGGCGACCGGGATGAAGGTGGTCTGGAGGCTCGCGGCGGCCGAGGCGAGGACGGCGGCGAAGAGCAGGATGCCGCACAGGTGGCCCATGACCGGGCCGGCCAGGGCGGCGAAGACGTTGTCGGAGGTGTCCGGGTTGGCCAGGCCCAGGCCGTGGGTGCCGGAGCCGACGGCCATCTGGGCGGCGACGCCGGTCACGAGGTAGGAGCCGACCAGGACGACCATGGCGATCAGGGCGGCCCGGCCCGGTGTCTTCTCGCTGCCGACGGTCTCCTCGTTGGCGGTCAGGCAGGTGTCCCAGCCCCAGTACATGAAGATCGACAGGGACAGTCCGGCGCTGAAGGAGGCGAAGGAGTCCACCGCGAAGGGGTTGAGCCAGGACCAGGAGAAGTCGGCGTGCCCGGGGAAGGCGCCGGTGCGGGCCTTGTCCAGGGCCAGGACGACGAAAAGGGCGAGCACCACGAGCTGGAGTCCCACCAGCGCGTACTGCACGCCCTTCGTCGTGGTCATGCCCCGGTAGCTGACCGCGGTGGCGGCGGCGATCAGGACCAGACAGGTGACGATGTGCACGGCCTTGTTCCCGTCGAGGCCGGAGACGGCGTCGCTACCGGTGACCTCCCCGGCCAGCAGCCAGAAGTAGGTGGTGGCGACGCCGGCGAGATTGGACAGGACGATCACGGTCGCGATGACCAGACCCCAGCCGCACATCCAGCCGACGTGCGGCCCGAACGCCTTGACCGTCCAGGTGAACGAGGTGCCGCAGTCGGGCACCGCCTTGTTCAGCTCACGGTAGGCGAAGGCGACCAGCAGCATCGGCAGGAACCCGGCGAGGAAGACGGCCGGCATGTGCAGGCCGACCTCGCCGGCGGTGGAGCCGAGCGTGGAGGTGAGGCAGTAGACCGGGGCCACGGTCGACAGACCGATGACCGCGCTGCCCAGCAGACCGATGGAATTTCCGCCGAGGCCTTTGCCCCGCACTCCGTCGCCGGGTGCCGTGTCGTGGGCGTCCGGCCTCATCGCCGTCTCTGTCATGACACAGGACGCTAAATGCTGCGATTTCGGTTGAGGGTGGTTCAGAACACCTGTCAAGCACCTTTATTTCCCAGGCCGAAACGGGAAACCGGCCGGTATTTGAACGGAGAATGACGCTAGTCGATCCGCCTGACGAAGGCAAAGTGATCGGTGTCCACTATTCGGGAATCGCACACCCACCCGGAATGTCCGATTCCAAATCTTCCCTTGTGACGTGCGCCACTCCCGCCCCGGGCGCACGCTGGGAGGCATGGCACCCCGGCTCGGGCGCGCGCGACCGTGGCAGTCGGCCCGCGCGTTGCTGGTACTCCCCGTCGCACTCGTCGTCGCGATCACCGTGGTGGACATGCGGGCCCCCTACGACGTGCACCTCGGACCGGCCCTGGTGATCGCCCCCGCGCTCACCCCCTCCTTCGCCGGCCCTCGCACCACCGCGGGCGTCGGTACGCTCGCTCTCGCCGCGCAGTTCCTCGTCGCCGTCACGCACGGCGGGCTCGCCACCACGAACCATGTCGTGCAGCTCATCACCCTCGCCGTCCTGGTCGTGCTCACCGTCCTCTACAGCGCCCTGCGCGAGCGCCGTCAGGCCCAGCTGGCCCGGGTCCGCACGGTCGCCGAGGCCGCCCAGCACGTGTTGATGTGGCCGCTGCCCGAGCGGATCGGCGCCCTGCGGATCGCCTCGCTGTACCTGGCCGCCGAGGACGAGGCCCAGATCGGCGGCGACCTGTACGCGGCGGCGCGCTGCGACGGCACGGTACGCCTGCTGATCGGGGACGTCCGCGGCAAGGGGCTGCCCGCGATCGGGGAGGCGGCGCTGCTGCTCGGCGCCTTCCGGGAGAGCGCGCACCGGCTCGCCCCGCTGCCGGAACTGGCCACCGCGCTGGACCGGAGCATCACCCGTTACGCGGCCGAGCTGGACCGTCCGGAGGAGGAGGGCGAGCGGTTCGCCACCGCGCTGCTCGTGGAGATCCCGGACGACGCCCCGGTGACCCGGCTGACCAGTTGCGGCCATCCGCCGCCGCTGCTGCTGAGCCCCGGCCATGTCGTCACGGCCCCGAGTCTGCACCCCTCGCCGCCGCTCGGGGTGCAGTGCGGCGGCGAGCACTCGCTGGACGTGTTCTCCTTCGCACCGGGCGACACGCTGCTGCTGTACACCGACGGGGTGGTGGAGGCCCGGGACGAGCGGGGCCGGTTCTATCCGCTCGCCGACCGGGTCGCGCGGTGGACCGGGGATGGCCCCGAGGCGCTCATGCACCATCTGCGGCGCGATCTGCTGGCCCACGCCGGCGGCCGGCTCGGGGACGACGCCGCGCTCATCGCCGTCCACCGCGCCACCGCCGAACGCCGCCGCCACCAGGGCTGAGGGGCCGTCGGCGGCACGGCGGGGCGGCGGGAGCGTTCACCTGCCGGTGCGGCGGTGTTCAGCCGGGAGGGTGGCCCGCCCCGCGGGGCGTTGCGAGAATCCGCCACGCGCCCGCCGGCGGGCTCCCCGCCCGCCCCGACCCGAGTGAGGTTCCCGATGCCCTTACGGCACCTGCCCCTACGACGCCTCGCCCGGCCCCTGCTGGCCGGCCTGGCCGTGCTGCCCGCGCTGCTGTCCCCGGTGGCCGCGCAGGCGACGCCCGGCGGCCCCGCGCCGGCCCGCTTCGACCTCCAGGCGCACCGCGGCGGTCTCGGCCTGACCACCGAGGAGTCGCTGGAGGGCTTCGGCAAGGCGCTGCGGCTCGGGGTGTCCACGCTGGAACTGGACACCCAGGTCACCCGGGACCTGAAGGTGGTGGTCAACCACGACCGGCAGATCAGCGGCGTCAAGTGCCGGGACACCGGTCCGGTCGCGCCCGGCGACCCGCTGTACCCCTACACCGGCAAGTACATCAAGGACCTGACACTGGCTCAGGTCAAGACGCTGGACTGCGGTTACCGGCAACTGCCCGGCTTCCCCGAGCAGGAGGTCGTCCAGGGCTTCCGGATGGTGGAACTGAAGGACGTCCTGGGCCTGGTGAGGAGCTACCGTGCCCGGGGCGTGAAGCTGAACATCGAGACCAAGGTGGAGGCGGGCGCGCCCGAACAGACCGCGCCGCGCGAGGTGTTCGTGCGCCGGGTGTACGAGGAGATCCACCGCTCGGGCATCGAGCGGCAGGTCACCATCCAGTCGTTCGACTGGGGCGCGCTGAGGGTGATGCACCGGCTCGCGCCGCGGTGGCCGCTGGTGGCGCTGACCAACTACGACTTCCTCCAGGTCGGCCGGCCCGGTGCGTCCCCGTGGCTGGGCGGCATCGACGCCGACGACTACGGCGGCGACTTCGTCCGGGCGGCGGCGACCCTGCCCGGCGTCACCACCCTCTCCCCCAACTACGGCTTCCCGCAGAGCGGCGAGGTCGGCGACCCGGATTTCCGGTTCTACTCCGACGCCGCCATGGTCGCGCGGGCGCACGCCCGGGGGCTGAAGGTGGTGCCGTGGACCTGTGACGATCCGGCGACCGTCGAGGCGCTGATGGACCTGGGCGTCGACGGGATCATCACGGACTATCCCGACCGGGTACGGCGGATCATGGCCGACCGGGGCATGCGGCTGCCGCGCTCCTACCAGCCGCACGGCCACGCCTGACCGGGCCCAGGATGCGCGGGGGGTGGGTCCGGCCCCGAGTGGGGCGGGGCGGGGCCCACCCCCCTGGTCAGGCGGCCGGCCTGAGGCCGGTGATCTTCAGGGTCTTCAGATCGGACTGGACGTCGATCCGGCTGACCTCGGCGTGCGGGCCGTCGCCCCAGGTGAGCGTGACCCTGGTGGTGGCGTGGCCCGCGCCGGAGCCGGTGTAGGCCGCCTGCCACTTCACCGGCACGTTCTGCGCGAACAGGATGCCGTCGGCGTGCTCCCGCTGCTCGTAGGCGGCGACCGACTTGCGGGCCCCGGCGGAGAGGTAGAAGCCGCGCAGGGCCTTGGCGCTCGCCGCGGCCGTGGGGTCGTCGGCGGCCCAGACGGCGTCGATGTAGGCGCCGTAGAAGTCGGCCACGTGGTGGGCGGCGCTGCGCGGGTCGCCCTGGGCGGGCGAGGACACGGCGGCGGTGCGGGGGGCGTGGCTCGTGGTGCCGCCCGCGAGGGCGGGGGTGACGGCGGCCAGGGTGAGCCCGGCGGCGAGGGCGGTGGCGGTCAGGAGGGTCTTGCGGCTGCGCTCGGACATATGTCTCGTTCCCCCGGATTCTTCGCGACCGGGCCGGTCCCGGCCGTCGACGGTCCTTAAGACCGCTTTCCGGGCACTCCGGTTCCGTTTCCCGGAGGACGTTCTCCGGGGTTTCCTTCCGTTCGGCTCCGGGCTTCCCTTTCGGCTCCGGGCTTCCGTTCGCCTCGGGCCTTCCGTTCGTCTCGGGGGCGGTGGCCGCCGGCCCGCGCACGGCCCGTCGTACGACGGGAGGCGGGGCCGGGGTCCGGGAGGTGGGTCGGACCCCGGCCCCGGGTCTGTCACGGCTTGCGGGCTACCGCGCCGTACATGGCGATGTCCTCGTCCCGGACGCCCCGTTCGCCGCTGCCGTCGGGATGCCACTTGTGCACCTGGACGACGCCGGGCCCGAGCAGGTCCAGGCCGTCGAAGAACTCGTGGGTCTCGGCGAGGGTGCGCAGCCGCATCGGCATGCCGCGGGCCGCGTACTCGCGGGCGACCCGGCCGACCTCGGCGGGGGCGAAGTCGGCGGTGCCGACGGACATCGCGAGGTAACTGCCGCAGGGCAGCGGCTCCAGCAGCCGGCGCACCAGCCCGACCGCGTCGTCCGCGTCCAGCATGAAGTGCACGATCGCGATGACGGTGAGGGCGACGGGCCGGCCCAGGTCCAGCGTCTCGCGCAGTTCGGGGGCGTTCAGGATGGCCGCCGGATCGCGGAAGTCGGCCTCCAGGTACGCGGTGCGGCCCTCGGGGGCGCTGGCCAGCAGGCCCTGGGAGAGGGTGAGCACGATCGGGTCGTTGTCGACGTAGACGACCCGTGACTCGGGGGCCACGGCCTGGGCGATCTCGTGCAGGTTGGGGCAGGTCGGGATGCCGGTGCCGATGTCCAGGAACTGGCGCACGCCCGCGTCCTCGGCGAGCCGGCGCACCGCCCGGTTCATGAAGTCCCGGTTGGCGCGCATATGGACCGGGAGCGCGGGCCACTCCCGCACCATCGCCTCGCCCGCCTCCTTGTCGGCGGTGTAGTAGTCCTTGCCGCCGAGGAGGTAGTCGTAGACGCGGGCGGAGTGGGCGTTCTCGGTGTCGATCCGGTCGGCCGGCCATCCGTTGTCGGGCAACGCCGTGTCTCCACATTCGAGTCAGGGGTCGAGCCCTCGCGTCGGCACGTGCGGGGGCGGGTGCGCTGGGTGGTACGACGGGCGGATACGGTCGGCGGCTCACCACTCCTTGCGCAGCGCGGCGAGCAGGGTCTCGGTCTTCCGGGCGGACGGCGCCTGGGCGCTGAGCCGGTCCAGGGCCTCCCGGTAGACCACCACCTCGTCGGGCTTGTCCAGGTACTCGGCCCTGGCCAGTCCGCTGAGGTAGGCGATGTCGGGCAGTTCGCGGGCGCGGAACCGGAAGAGGTGGAAGGCGCCGCCCCACAGCGCGGGGTGCGGTCCGCTCGCCAGCGGCATGACCTGCACGGTGACATGGGGCAGCCGGCCCAGCTCGATGAGGTGGTCGATCTGCGCGCGCATCACCTGGGGGCCGCCGACCGGCCGGCGCAGCACGGTCTCGTCCATCACGACCCACAGCCGCGGTGGTTCGGCCCGCATCAGCAGTTTCTGGCGGCGCGTGCGCAGCGCGACCCGGCGCTCGGTGGTCTCGGCGGGGGCGTGCGGGTAGGAGGCGGTGAGCAGGGCGCGCGCGTAGCCCTCGGTCTGCAGCAGGCCGTGCACGAACTGGTTCTCGTAGCCGCGCAGGTGCAGGGCCGCCTGCTCCAGGCTGAGGTAGGCGGGCAGCCAGTGCGGCACCACATCGCGGTATGTGTGCCACCAGCCGCGCTTGTTGGCCTCGCGCACGGACTCCAGGAAGGTGCCGACCTCGTCCCGGTCCGTGACGCCGTAGACCTGGAGCAGTTTCTCGGCGTCCGCGAGCCGCAGCCGGGCCACCTTGGCGGCCTCCATGCGGCGGATCGTGGAGTGGCTGACCCCGATGGCCGCGCCCGCCTCGGCGTAGCTGAGGCCGGCCCGGGTGCGCAGGTCCTCCAGGCGTCTGCCGAGGATCATGCGCAGCACGGAGGGCGCACCGCCCCACTCGGTCTCCACGGTCACGCCCACCCCCCCTCGCCGGCTCCCGGTCGTCCGCACGGGCGACACCGGTTTCCCGCCGCCCATTGGATCACGTTCCGTCGGATGCAGCATGCACTTCGCCACTTGCAAATTTCAACTTGCCGGTTGCGATGTCTGGTTGGCAGGTGCCAGAGTGGACCCGCCGCTCCCGGCCGGCCCACGGAGCGGGCGGCACGTCCGGCCGGCGGCAGACCGGTCGCCACCAGGGTCTTCGGGCAGGCGGCGCACACGTCCGCCGACCGCGACCCGCTCACGAGGCCGGACGGAAGACGCACGGCGATGGCTCCGTCCTCTCCCCCGACGGCTCCCCCGCCCGGCCGCCGACCGCCACCGCCGCGGACCGCTCCCGCGCGGTGGTGGTCGCACCCGGTCATGCCGGCACCCCGGCGGTACCGGGCGGGGCGAGCGTTCCACCCCGGTGCCCGGGCACCGCTGCTGGGCCGATGGGCACGGTGTCCCGTACCGAGCGGCCTCCGGCGGCTCCCGGGCGCGTACCGGCCGGGCGGCGGACAGCCGGCCGCCTTCCGGGGCGGAGGCTGGGCTCGTACGGGCGGGGCAACGGACGCCGGACGGTCTCCGCGCCGGCCGCCGGCCCCTTCCGAACCACCCGGAGGCGAGTGTCCTGGTCGACTCCCCGGGCTCTGCGGCCCCGACCGGCTCGCCTCCGGGGCCGACCGACCGCCCCGGGCCGCCTCCCCCTATGACGCCCGGCCCGGGCGGAACCGGTCGTGCCCGATCGACGGACCGGACATATGCTGCCAAATGCCGCCCCGAAGGGAGTGCTCATGGCCGCCACACCCACCGATCCCGCCGCCGCACCGGTCCCGCAGGAACCACCGGCGTCCGCCGGCCCGCCCGGCTCCCCCGCCGGCGAGCTGACGCTGCGCCCGCTCGGCATCGAGCACCTGGCCGCCGTGCTCGGCCTCGGCCACCGGGTGTACGACACCGACGCCATGCCGTACACGGGCTGGTCGCTGTCGGCCGTCGCCGGGCACCTGGACGCGCCGGACCCGGCCTGCTTCGTCCTGCTCGACGGTGACCGCGTCGCCGGCTTCGTGCTCGGTTCGCTGTCCTTCGAGCAGCGCGCCGACTGGGGCTACCTGGAGTGGATCGCCGTCGACCCCGGTTACCAGGGGCGGGGAGCGGCCTCCCTGCTGGTGCGGGAGTGCTGTGCGCGGCTGGCCGAGGCCGGCGCGGTGTGCGTGGTCACGGACGTGGAGCGGCGCAACACCCCCTCCGCCGAGCTGATGCGCCGCAACGGCTTCGAGGAGGAGGCCAGCGTCAGCCTGTTCGTCCGGCAGCTCACCGACGCGCCCGCGACCGGCACCGGCCGGGCCCGGGCCGCCGCCGGGCCGCGCCGCCACCTCACCCGCGCGGCGGCCGAACGGGTGCGCTGACCCCGGCCCGGCCGTCGCCGTCCGTCGCGCGCCGGGCCGTGAGGCGGCGCCGGTCCGGCCAGCGCAGGTCCTAGGCCCAGCCGAGGCGTTCGAACCAGCGGATCAGCCGGGCGCCGGCGTCGAGCCGGCCGGTGAGCACGCCGTGCCGGGCGCTGGTACGGCGACGAAGACGCCGATCATCAGCTGCTCGCCGGTGGGCCGGAACCGGCCGCCGGCCGGGCGGTGCCGGAGATCTCCGAGGACATGGCGGCCCTTTCCCGGCCCTGGGCGGGCTAGTCGACGGCGGTGAGGACGAGTACGGCGTTCTGGCCGCCGAAACCGAAGGAGTTGCTGACGGCGGCCGCCATCCGGTGCGGGCGGGGCACCTTGGTGACGATGTCCAGGTCCATCGCCGGGTCGAGCGTGTCCAGGTTGGCGGTGGGCGGGATCAGCTGGTGGCGCAGGGTGAGCACGGTGCAGGCCGCCTCGATGGCCCCGGCGCCGCCGATGGCGTGCCCGATGGTGCCCTTGACGGCGGTGACGGGCGGGGGGCGGCGGAAGACGCGGTGCAGCGCGTTGTGTTCGGCGGCGTCTCCCTGGGGGGTGGCGGTGCCGTGCGCGTTGACGTGGTCGATGTCCTCGGGGGCCAGGCCGGCGTCGGCGAGGGCGGCGCCGAGGGCGCGGGCGGCGCCGTCGCCGTCGGGGTGCGGGGCGGTGAAGTGGTGGGCGTCGCAGGAGGCGCCGAACCCGGCGAGCAGCGCCTCGGGCCGTACGCCCCGGGCGCGGGCGTCGGCGGTGCGCTCCAGGACGAGGACGGCGGCGCCCTCGCCGAGGACGAACCCGTCCCGGTCCCGGTCGAAGGGCCGGGATGCGGCGGCGGGGCTGTCCGCGCGGCGGGACAGGGCGCGCATCTGGGCGAAGCAGGCGGCGGTCATCCGCAGCCGGGCCGACTCGCTGCCGCCGGCCAGGACGAGGTCGCACCGGCCGGACAGCAGCCAGTCCCGGGCCAGGCCGAGCGCGCTGGTGCCGGAGGCGCAGGCGGTGCTGACCACCATGTTGGGTCCGCGCGCGCCGAGGTCCAGGGCAATCTCGGCGGCGGCCATGTTGGGCACGCTGCGCGGCAGCGCCAGGGGGGAGACCCGCTCGGGGACGGCGTCGGCGAGCCGGTCGAACTCGGCCTGCCAGCCCTGCATGGACCCGGTGCCGACGCCCATCACCACGCCGACCCGGGCGCCGTCCCAGTCGGCCGGGGCGAGGCCGGCGTCGGCGACGGCCTCGCGGGCGGCGAGCAGCGCGAAGGTGGTGAACCGGTCGAGCCGGCGGGCCAGCCGGTGCCCGAGCAGGCCGGGCGCGTCCAGGCCGGGGACCTGGCAGGAGAAGGCCACGGGCAGTCCGGCCAGCGCGGGGTCGACAGCGGCGGTGGCCTGCCCGGCGCACAGCCCCGCCCAGGCAGCGTCCCGGCCGATGCCGGCCGGGGTGATCAGACCGAGTCCGGTGACGGCGACCGGCGCCCGGGCCGTCCCTGCTTCCACCTGCTGCATGAGCCGCTGCATGAGCCGTGATTATGCGCACGCGCCGGCCCGGTTCCGCGCCACGACAGCTCGCCCGGCCGGGGAGCGGGCGCGCTACCACCCGGATGCGGGAACGGCCCCGTGCCGGCACGGGGCCCGCAGGGCGGGCTTCACAGGTGCCGCCCGGTAGAGCCCGGCCCGCACGGAGACCGCCCGCTCGCACTCCTCGACCGGGAATCCGCCCGGTCCGCCCTCTCGGGTCCGGAGCCCGCCCAGGCGGCCTTCTCCTGCGCGCGCTCCGCCAGGCGGACTCGTCCGGCGTCGGCGGACGCCACCGCGCGCCCGGGAACGCCGCCGCTGCCGGCCCGCACCGGCCCCGCCCGCCGTCGGCGCCGGGCTTCCCTCGGCGTCGTGCGCCGGACCCGCCGCCTCGCGTCGGACTCTCCGGGTCAACCACGGGCGGCGGCCCCGTCCGGCCCCTTCTCCATGGCCCGGACGGCCTTCGACCAGGCGTCGGCGAGGGCGGTCTCCAGGGTGGTCAGGGGGGAGTCGGAGGCGTCCAGGCGGACGGCGGGGGCGATGTGGACGTGGACGCGGGGGCGGCGGAGGGGTGCGGTGGCCCAGCCGGCGAGCTGTTTGGCGCGGTTGCCGGAGGTGACCCGGCGGGCGCCCGCGTGTCCGACCGGGATCACCGGCGCGCCGGTGGACAGGGCGAGGCGGACCACCCCGGACTTCAGGCGGCCGGGCGGGCGGTCGTGGGAGGCGCGGTAGCGGGGCAGACCGCCCTCGGGGTAGATGAGCACGTCGCGTCCGGCGGCCAGGGCGTCGGCGGCGTGCCGGAGGGCGTCCGGGGCGCGGCGGCTGCCCCGGTGCACGGGCACGTGACCCTCCCGGGTGAGGGCCCGGCCCAGCAGCGGTACCCGCCACAGCCCGGCCGTCGTCAGCACGGCGGGGCGCAGCCCGAGCCGGTGCAGGGTGCCGAGGAGCAGCACCGGGTCGAAGAACGAGGTGTGGTTGGCGGCGAGGAGACGGCCGGCGCCGGACCCCCGCGCCAGGTCACCGGTGCCCGTCACGGCCAGGTTGCCGGTGCCGGTCACGCTCGTGTCGCTGAATACGGGCACCAGCGCCCCGGCCCATGCCGACAGCATCGGGCACTCCTCTCCGCCGTGTCCCCCGGACGCCCATCGTCCCCCGCGTCCCGCCCGCCCGCACCCCTCTGCCCCGAATGCCCGTCCGGCGTGCGCCGGCCGGGGCCCGGTGGCTGAATGACCGGCATGGACTTTCTCGCCGCCTACGACGCGATCCCCCAGGACGACGTCCCGCAGCGGGTGGCTCTGCTGCGGCGGGCCATGGCGGCCGGCCGGGCGGAGCTGTTCGCCGAACTGCGCGCACACCGGCCGGTGTTCGCCACGCCCATCGGTGTGTTCGTCACCCGGCACCCCGATGTGCTGGAGGTGCTGTCGGCGCCCGAGACGTTCACCGTGGGGGTGTTCGGTCCCGTCCTGGAGGACGTGCTCGGCGGACCGTTCATCCTCGCCCGGGACGGCGCGGACGTGCACTGGCGGGAGCGCGGGTACGGGCAGCTGATGCTCGCCGCCGAGGACGCGCCCCGGGTCCGGGAACTCACCGCGCGGATCGCCGACGAGGTGCTGGACGAGGTGATCGGCCGCGGCACGGACACCTTCGACCTCGTCCAGGACTACGCCCGCCTGGCCGCCGCCCGGGTCGCCGTCGCCTACCTGGGCTTCACCGGCGTCGAGGAGGAGACGCTGCACTCCTGCACCCGCCGGATGCAGTGGGCGTTCGCCATCAACCCCGGCCGGGACCCGGAGATCCACGCGGCGGGCGTGGCCGCCGGCCGGGAGCTGCGCGAGCGGGTCGCCGAGGTGATCGCCCGCCGCCGGGCCGCGCCCCCGGACGACGGCCCGGACGACGTGCTCGGCCGGATGCTGCGCACCCGGCTGCCGGCCGGGTACGGCTTCGACGACGAGCGGGTCAACGCCAACCTGGTCGGCTATCTGACGGGTTATCAGCAGAACGCCACCCAGTGCACGGCCACCGCGCTGAAGGAACTCGCCGTGCGCCCCGAGGCGCTGGCGGAGGCGGAGCGGGCGGCGGGCGAGAGCGACCCGTCCCGCTTCGACGCCCATGTGTGGGAGGCACTGCGCTTCCACCCGTTCGTGCCGGTGACGCCCCGGCTGTGCGTGCGCGACCACCTGCTGGCCGCGGGCACCGGGCGGCAGACGGTCGTTCCGGCCGGCAGCGTGGTGCTGGCCTGCTTCGCTTCGGCGATGTTCGACGAGGACGTGCTCGACGCGCCGGGCGAGTTCCGGCCCGGACGACCGCCCGCGCACAACCTCGTCCTCGGCTACGGCGCCCACGACTGCGTCGGCCGGTACGCGGCCCGGGTGATCGTGCCCGAGCTGGTGCGGCGGGTGCTGCTGCGCCCCGGGGTGCGCCCGCTGCCCGGCGCCGAACGCGCCCTGGACTACGCGGGCACCCCGTTCCCGCAGCACTACACCGTGCGGTCCGGCCGGGACACCGTGCCCGCGTCCTGACCCCGGGCCCGGCCGCCCCGTACACGGCCCCCCCTGTGAACCGACCACCCCGTGAACCGACCGGAGGACCGATGACCGTCACCTCCCGCCCGCCCCAGGACCAGGAGGGGACGCCGCCCTGGACCGGGGCCAGGGACAGGTCCCGGGACGGGCTGCGCAACCGCTTCGAGACCCATCTGCTGACCCACTACGGCCCGGCCTGGCAGACCGCCCGGCGCAGCCGGTGGTTGCACCGCAGGCTCAACTCGACGCTGATCGACCTGGCCGTGCTCAAGGCGCCGCCCCGCCCCAACCCGCTGAGCACCAAGGCCCCTTACACCTCCTGGGACTCGCTGACCGACCGGTCCTGGGTGGGCCGGCAGCTGCCGCCGGTGACCGAGGCGCGCCGGGACCTGCCCGCCCCGGAGCGGGTGGCCGAGCTGTTCCGCCGCGAGGGCGAGGGCCGTTGCTGCGCCCGGTCCACGGCGCTGCTCCCGGCGTTCGCGCAGTGGTTCACCGACGGCTTCCTGCGCGGCCACGCGGCCACCGGCGACCCGCGGCGCACCGACTCGCCGCACACCCTGGACATGTGCCAGCTCTACGGCGACCGGGAGGAGGTCACCGCCTGTCTGCGTGCCTTCCGGGGCGGCCGGCTCAAGAGCCGGATCGTCGACGGGGGCGAGTTCCCGCCCGCGCTGTGCGAGGGCGGGCGGATCAGGGAAGAGTTCCGGGCCATCCGGCCGGTGCGGTTCGAGGAGGTGCCCGAGGAGTTCGTGGACACGCTGTTCGCGTGGGGCGGGGAGCGGGCGCACGCGCACATCGGGCCGATGGCGCTGAACGTCCTGTTCCTGCGCGAGCACAACCGGGTCGCCGGCATCCTCGCGGCCGCGCACCCGGACTGGGACGACGAACGGATCTTCCAGACCGCCCGCAACACGCTGATCGTGCTGATGATCCGGGTGATGCTGGAGGAGTACATCAACCACATCACGCCGTACCACTTCGGTTTCGTCCTCGATCCGGTGCGCACCGACCGGGGGGTGTGGCACCGGGAGAACCGGGCGACGATCGAGTTCAGCCTCGTCTACCGCTGGCACAGCCTGATCCCGTCCACGTACGCCATCGCCGGGCGGCCGGTGCCGCTCGCGCACACCATCGCCAACGGACAGCTGCTCCTGGACCGGGGCCTCGGCCCGCTGTTCCAGGACCTGTCCCGGCAACCCGCCGGTCTGTCCGGCCTGTTCAACACCGATCCGCTGCTGCTGCCCATCGAGGAACACAGCGTCGCCGTCGGCCGGGAGCTGCGGCTGGCCTCGTACAACGACTACCGGGCCTACTACGGCTTCCCCCGGGTCACCGACCCGCGGCAGATCTCCGGCGACCCGCGCGTCCAGCAGGCGCTGCTGGAGGTGTACGGCGACGTGGACGCGATCGACCTGCACGTGGGGCTGTTCGCGGAGGAACCGGAACCCGGGGCGATCTTCGGCCGGCTGCTCGAACGGATCATCTCCGTCGACGCGTTCTCCGAGGCGCTGAACAACCCGCTGCTGGCGCCCCGCCTGTTCGGACCCGCCACCTTCTCCCCCGAGGGCTGGGAGATCATCCGGCACACCCGCAGCTTCTCCGACCTGGTGCACCGCAACCTGCCGGAGGACAAGGGGCGTTACGTCGTCTCGCTCGGCCGGAGCGCGGCCCAGGCCCGGGCCGCACTGAACTGAGCACCCGCGGGGGAGCCGGGCGGGTTCAGTCCCCGGTTCCCGCGTGGGTGCGCAACGCCTCGGCGGCCGTGCGCAGTTGCTCCGCCGCCGTGACGCAGGCGGCGGCCTGCCGCTCCAGCGTGGGGCGGCTCCACTCCGGGGCCGCCGGGCAGCCGGCGAGCGTGCCGGCGGTGGCCCGCAGCCGCCGGGCGTACTCCTCCATCAGTTCGGCGTCCGACCGCAACGCCTCGGCACGGTCGCGGAGTTCGGCGTCGAACGACGTGGCGTGGGCGGGCTCGGTCACCATGGCGGGGCTCCCGTGGGGGTGGGGGGTGTCAGCGCGGCAGAACGGTGCCGGCACTGCGGTGGAGCATGAACGAGGGGCTGGCCAGGACCAGCCGGGGGCGGGCCGTGGCGATGCCGAGCCGGCGCAGGTGCCCGGCGAGGGGTTCGGCCGCCCCGGCGTCCAGCCGCAGCCGGACGCCGCCGCCGTGGTGCAGCCGCAGTCCGCCGTGGGCCCGGACCTGGGTACGGATGGTGCTCTCGCCCCGGCGGCCGTAGAGGATCCAGTCGGCCTCGGGGCAGCGCGCGCCGGGCCCGAGGCGGCCGTCGACGGCGAGGCCGAGGTCCGGGGCGCGCAGGGCGAGGTCCCGGCCGGTCAGCCTGGCCTCGGCGCTCACCCGGATCGCGGGCTGGCCCCAGATCTCCCGGGCGACGGCCCGCGCCTCCTCGCTGGTGACGGCGAGGGAGACGACGTAGCGGCCGGTGCGGCGCAGGTCGACCCGGCGCAGCAGGTCGAGGGCGACATCGTAGGGGCGCGGCCGCCACAGGTCGTCCACCAGCACGGAGAGGGCGATCTCGGTGTACGGGCCGATGGTGGTGCAGCGGTGCTCGTACAGCGACAGCACCGCGAGTGCCCGCCGGCCCAGCCGGCTCGGCGTCATCCAGGTGACCTCGGGCAGCAGCCCGCGCGCGGTGTCCGCGTCGACGGGGAAGCACAGGTGGGCGGCGGAGGAGTCGTAGTAGCGCACGGGCACGTCGACCGGGCCCGCCGTGGTGGGGACCGAGGTGATCGGCAGGGTGAGGAAGGGATAGCCCTCGGGCGGGTTGGCGCGGTCCTTGAGCTGGTAGGCCTGGGTGCGCACGACGGGTCCGCGGTAGGGGGCGAGGGCCTCGTCGACGCGCTCGCGGGCCTCGGGGACGACGGTGCGCAGGTGCTCGATGTACTCGTGCAGCATGTGGCACAGCGGGAACTCGTGGGTGGGGCCGGTGTAGTCGACCTCGTACCAGTTCGGGTGCGGGTCGAACGCGGAGCCCGCGCCCCGGCCGTCGAGGACGGGCACGATGTCGTGCTGGTTGGTGATGCTGGCGACCCAGGTGCGCGGGTCGGCGGGCTTCTTGTTGTCGACCGGGGAGCCGACGGCGATCACGTGGGTGACCCGGTAGGCGCGGCAGAACTCCTCGTCCTGGGCGAGGTTCATCACCGCGATCCCGCCCTCGCTGTGCCCAATCAGGGCGAGGTCGGCGCCGCGCGGGATGCCGTAGTCCCGCAGGGCGAGCAGGATCGACCGGGTGTACGGCGAGTCGGGCATGAACAGGTTGCGCCAGGCGCCGATGAAGTCCTGCGGGGAGTCGTTGCGGGGGCGGCCGGGCGCCATGCCGGGTGCCTGGAGGACGTAGCGGACGACGCCGTCCGGGCCGCGCACGTTCTGCAGCAGGATCCGCCCGTTCGTGGAGAGCATCTCGATGTTGCGCAGGAAACCGAGGAAGGACCCTCTCGTGGCGATGACCTGACGCTCCTGGTCGGTGAGGGTGACGGCCTCGGCGGCGCCCTCGCCCCGGTCCAGGCCCGCCAGGTGGGCGGCGCTGACGCCGTGCAGCGGATCGGCGGACAGTTCACGGCCGGTGGCCAGCGCCCAGCCGGTCTCGTCGTTGTGCGGGTCCTCGTCCAGCAGGGCGCGGATCGCGAGGAGTTCGGCCATGAGCGGGGCCAGCCCGGACAGCGCGCGCTGGGCCCCCTGGTCGCGGAACAGGGCGCGCAGGGACCGTACGGCCGCCAGGTCCCGGTCGGTGGTGACGGCCTCGGTCAGCCGGCGCATGCCGGGATCGCGCACGAACTCGGGGTGGTCGACCAGCACGGCCGCGATCCGCAGCCGCAGCGAGGTGACCGCCACCAGCGCGGCCAGGCTCTCCCGGCCCAGCGCCTCCCCGGCGGCGCCGAGCATGTGGCCCACCCCCTTCGGTGCGGTGATCGCCGAGCCGCCGAGGCCCTGGGTGCTGGTCAGGGCGCGCAGCAGGGCCCACTGGGCGGGCAGGCCGGTGCGGGGGCGGCGGCGCGCTGAGGCGGTCAGGGCCGGGGTGAACAGCGCGGTGCTGGTGCGTGCGGAGACCGCGCGGATGCCCTCGGCGACCTCCACCACGTCCCGGGCGCACCCGCGCAGCAGTTCCCTGGCGTCCCGGCCGTCCGGCGCGGGCCGTCCGGGTGCGGTGCCGTCCGCTCGCATCCGACGCTCCCTCGGCTCGACGACATGGGGCGCAGCGGGGGCCGCGCCGACGGGCCCGGCCCCGCTCCCATCGTCGGCCAGCGGGGCCGTGCCCGCACCTTCATCCATCCAGGTAGAGGATGCCCGCGGGGGCCGCGCCGCGCGCCGAGCCTGGGCGCCGGGGCCGCCGGGGCCGCGCATAATCGCCGCACATGACCCCCTGCACCGCCCCGTCCCGCCTCGCGGGAGGCGCGCCGTGACCGTGAGCCCCGGACGACCGGAGGGCCCGCGCGCCCCGCTTCCCGACACCGTCCCGGTCGGCCTGCCGCTGCGCACCGGCTATCTGCTCACCCTCGTGGTGGGCCCGCTGGCCGTGCTGGCGCTGGCGCTGCCCGTCGCCCTGACCGGCGGCTGGGGACCGCGCTGGTACGACGTGGCCCTCGGCGCCGGGATGTACGCCCTGTCCATCATGGGCATCACCGCCGGCTACCACCGGCACTTCACCCATCTGTCGTTCAAGGCGAAACGGCCGCTGCGGCTCGCCCTCGGAGTCGCGGGCGGCCTCGCCATGGAGGGCCCGGTGACGATGTGGGTGGCCGAGCACCGGCGCCACCACCAGTACGCGGACCGGGCGGGCGACCCGCACTCGCCGTGGAAGTACGGCACCACCCGGCGGGCGCTGCTGAAGGGGCTGTGGCACGCCCAGGTCGGATGGTTCTCCTCCTCGCCGGTCCGATCCCACTACCCGCGCTACGCCCCCGATCTGCTCGCCGATCCGGACGTGCGCCGCCTGGACCGCTGCTATCCCCTGACCATCGCCGTCTCCCTCGCGCTGCCGCCGGCGCTGGTCCTGTCGGTCACCCAGGACGGGCGGTCCGCGCTGGTCACCCTCTTCTGGGCGAGCCTGGTGCGGTACGCCGTCGTCCACCATGTGACCTGGTCGGTCAACTCCGTGGCGCACGCCTTCGGTCCGCGCCACTACCGCACCCGCGACCAGTCCCGGGACGTTCGCTGGGTCGCCCTGCTCACCTTCGGCGAGGGCTGGCACAACCTCCACCACGCCGACCCCAACAGCGCCCGGCACGGCGGGCTGCGCGGCCAGCCGGACCTCACGGCGTGGCTGATCGCCCGGTTCGAGCGGTGGGGCTGGGCGTACGACGTGCGCTGGCCGGACCGGCGGCGGATCGCCGCCCGGCTGCACGCACGAGCGGCCGGCCGCCGGGCGCCCCATCCTCAACTGCCCGGGAAGTAGCGGGTGAAGGAGGACGAGTCGACGGCGAACATGCCGCTGAAGGGCTGGTTCAGCTCGTAGACCAGCAGCACGGTGAAGGTGATCAGCGCGGTCAGGCCCATCACCATCACCACATGGGTGACACTGCGCCGTACGCCGAACATGAACATGAAGGCCACGGTCAGCAGGCCGCCGACGATCAGCCCGAACCAGAGGACGGGTGACAGGCTGTCCCCGACGGCTCCCTCCCGGCCCCGCCGGGCGTCGTCCAGGACGCTGAGCTGGGCCAGGAACTCCTGGAGGGTGGCCTGCTGGACGGGGCCGGCGTCGGCGGGGATCCGGCCGGCCGCCCGCAGGTCGTCCAGCAGGTCCCAGCCGCGCCGGCCCGGCGGCTGCCCGGCGGCCATGGCGGGCCACTCCTCGGACACGACGTGGTGCGCGTACGCGTCGACGGCGTCCCTGGTCCGTTCGTCCGCGGGCGCCGGCAGCCCGGCGGCGAGCAGCCGGATCTGGTGGGCGGCGCTCGACTCCACCTGCGTGTGGTCGTCCGCTGCGGACCGGGCCTCCCACACGGCCACCATCGACAGCCCGAGCACGAGGGCGTAGAGCACGCTGACCATCATGGCGATGTACTCGGCGACGTCCTCCCGGGGTTCCGCGTCCTCGGCGGGCGGCCAGAAGCGGTCCCGGAGCACCACGGCGCCCGCGGCGACCACGGCGATCCCCAGAACGACGGCGAAGGTCTCGATCATCGGCGCGGTCTCCTGTCGTCTGTCGTCTGTCGTCTTCGTGGGCCCGGTCCGGGAACGGGGCGGACGGGGGGCGGGGGGTGTGGGGGCTGACGGCTGGGGTTATTTGCCGATACGCCGCGAGCCGAGCAGGGCGGCGGCGAGTGCGGCGGGGATCAGCAACAGGAACAGCACGGCGAGCAGTCCGAGCCCGGTCGGCCTGCCACCGGGCCGGATGAACCGGGACATGATGGACGGGGCGGGGGACTGCGCAGAGCGGGTCCGGGGCGTTGCGGTGGGGGGCGGGGGCTTGTGGGGGGTGGTGGACTGGCCGCCGGTGGTCTGACCCGCGGCGGTCTGACCCGCAGTGGACTGACCCCCGGTGGTCTGACCCGCGGTTGCCGGGCCGCCAGTGGTCCGGCCTGCGGTTGCCTGACCTGCCGTTGCCTGGCCGCCGGTGTTCTGTCCTCCGGTGGAGGATTGGCCTGCGGTGGTCTGGCCTCCGGTCTGGCCCTCGGTCTGGCCTCCGGTGGTCCGGCCGCCTGCTGCCTCACCGCCGGTGGCTTCGCCTCCCGTTGCCTGACCGCCGGTGGCCTGGCCACCGGCTGCCTCACCCCCGGTGGCCTGGCCACCGGCTGCCTCACCCCCGGTGGCCTGGCCACCGGCTGCCGCGCCTCCGGTCGTCCGGCCCTGACCGGCGGTGGCTCCGCCTTGGCCCGCTGTGGCACCTCCTTGACCGGCCGTGGCGCCGGCCGCAGCGCCCGCTGCCCCTCCGCCGGCCGCCGTGTCGGCGCCACCGGCAGCGGCCCCTCCGCCACCAGCCGCTGCGGCCCCCGCACCTCCCGCTGCCGCTGCTCCACCAACAGCCGCCACCCCACCGGCTGCCGCCCCGCCGGCACCAGCAACCGCACCGGCACCACCGACAGCCGCGGCCCCACCGGCCACCGCACCCGCACCGGCTGCCGCACCAGCACCAGCACCAGCACCAGCACCAGCACCAGCGGCGGCTGCCCCGGCTGCGGCGCCCGCACCGGCACCGGCGCCCGCCACCGCACCCACGCCGGCACCCGCAGCCGCACCGACACCGGCCCCCGCTCCCCCGGCACCGGCCCCAGCGCCGGCAGCCGCACCGGCTCCCGCCACCGCCCCGCCCCCTGCCCCCGCCGCTGCTCCAACTCCCGCACCGGCGCCCGCACCCCCCGCACCGGCCGCGACTCCCGCGCCCGCCACCGCACCGGCACCGGCCACCGCACCCACGCCCGCACCGGCACCGGCACCGGCACCGGCACCGGCACCAGCCACCGCACCCGCACCCGCGACCGCGCCGACACCCGCCACCGCACCACCGGCACCCGCACCGGGCACGCCCGCACCAGGCCCAGGCGCACCCACGCCAGGCGCCGGCACGCCCACACCTGGGGCGGGCACTCCCGCGCCAGGGACCGGGGCGGGCGCGCCCGGCAGGGGCAGCGGCGGGGGCGGAGGGAAGACGGCACCGGGCGGAAGGGGCAGCACCGGGGGCGCGGGGGGCGGTGCCGGCGCGGGGGGCGGCGGCAGCGGTACGGGAGGCGGCGGGGCGGGGACCGGCGGGGCCGGCGGCGGTACGGGGACGAGGGTCGGGGGCGGCGGTACGGGGACGGGAGCCGGTGTCGGCGGTGCCGGGGGCGGGGTGGGCTCAGGGAGTGGCGGGGGCGGGTGGATCGTGATCCCGCCGGTCGCCCAGGCCTTGAGCTTCGGTGGCCACTCCTTGCAGCCGTCGGGCCCGAGCGTGGTGAGCCGGTCGGTGCCCTTGACGTGTCCCTCGCTGGGGTACTCGCCGGGCGGCAGTTCCACGGTCGCCACGCACCGTGCCGTCTCGCCCGGTTCCAGGCTCGCAACGGTGTCGTCGCCCGTCGGGCAGACGATGGCGGGCGGCTGGAGGACCGGGTCGGTGAACCACAGGTCGTACACCGTGCGGTTGCCGGTGTTGGTCACGTCGTAGAACACGGTGGCCCGGCCGAGGAGCAGGCCCTCGTCGGGGATCTCGCCGCCGGTCGTGACGGTCTCGGTCAGCGACAGCCGTCCGCCGACGCCCGTGTATCCGGAACGGGCGGACGCCCGGGACTCGTAACCGAGGGAGGGGACGCGGCCGACGGCCGTGACGTCCGTGATCCAGGTGCCCTCGCGCGCGGTGGACCGGGCGGTGCAGGTCGCCGAGTCGAGGCCGCGGAGCATGCGGATGCGGTCGCCGCCGCCGGGGCAGCGGAGGACGGCGTCGGGCAGGTCGGGGTCGCTCACCCGGACGTCGTAGAGGTCGGCCCCGGTCCGGTTGATCAGGCGGTAGGTCTTCACCAGCGGGTGTCCGACGCGGATGCCCGGGCGGGTCGCGCCGGTGCCGGGCCTGGTGTTGACGGTGACCTCCAGGGCGAGCCCGTGGGCGCCCGCGCCGTCGGCGACCGCGCGGTCCACCGCCCCGGCCGACACGGCCATGAGCAGGGGCAGCACCGCGGGCAGGCGCGACCCGACGGCCCGTCCACACCCACCCAGCGATCCGATAATCACATAAATACGATTAACAGGGTGACCCGGGGACGCTCCTCCGCCCACGCCGGTCACCGGATGCGGCCGTACGAAGATCACTCCGGTGGCCGCGCGACGGGCGTCGGGGCCCCCCGGCCGCCGTCCCGGAGCGCGGAGGGGCTCGATGGCGGCCGCAAGCCACGGCCGGCCACCGCTCAGTCGCCGGACATCAGTCCCGCCGCGACCGTGGCGCCCAGTTCCCAGCACGCCTCGGTGTCGGCCTTGCCCGGCGCGCTGGTGACACTCACCGGGCCGGCCGCCCGGCGCCAGCCGAGGCCGGTGGTGACGCTCTCGATGGCGCGGACGGCACCGGTGACGTCGTTGCCGCCGTGGACGTAGTAACCGAAGGGACGGCCCCTGGTGTCGTCCAGGCAGGGGTAGTAGACCTGGTCGAAGAAGTGCTTGAGCGCGCCGGACATGTAGCCCAGGTTGGCGGGTGTGCCGAGCAGGTAACCGTCGGCTTCCAGCACGTCGGAGGCGGTGGCCGACAGGGCCGCCCGGCTCACGACGCGGACGCCCTCGGTCTCCGGTGTGGTGGCTCCCGAGACGGCGGCTTCGAACAGCGCCCGGCAGTTGGGTGACGGGGTGTGATGGACGATCAGCAGGGTAGGCACACCCGGCACCCTGCCGTGCGTGGGCCGTCGGCGCAAACGGCGGACGGCGCGAGGGGGGCGCCGCGGGGTGACGAGAGGGGTCGTCATGACCGAGGAGAACCACCGGACGCCGGCCGCCGTGGTGTTCGACGCCCTGGGCCTGGACTACGAGCGGACACAGCATCTCGTGACACCCAGTCGATCCGCCTGCCGCGTTGGGGGCGGGTGGCTGAAGGCGCGGGGGCGGTGCCCTGGCTGGCCCTCGATGAGGAGGGCGGAGCGGTGGAGCCGATGCGAAGGTTCCTGGTCGACTTCGTCGCTCGGGACAACCGGCCGGGCAGCGTCCGGAATCGTTCAGTCTCGCCGGTCATGGTGGACCCGGCCGCCCGGCAGGTGCCCGCGGCGGGGTTCGAGCCGGCCGGCATCCGTGCGGCGCCGCTCGCCGAGTCCTCCTTCGACGCCGTGTGCGCGTACTTCTCGCTGCTCCAGATGTCACGCGCCCAACAGACGGCCGTGGTGGCGAGGCTGGCGCGGGTCGTTCGGCCCGGTGGCCTCCTCGCGCTAGCCACCGTGCCCGTCGACGTCGAGGAAGCCGAGGGCGTCTTCATGAGCAGCCGATCCGCCTGACCAGTTCCGGCGCGGAGGCGTTCACCGGGTTGGCGACCGGCGCCGGCCTGACGGTACTGGCCGCGCAGTGCTCCGAGTTCACCCCGGATCTTCCCGGGGCGACGTCCGAACCCCACCTGTTCCTGCACGCGCGGCGCCGGGACCGGCCGGCCGCGCACCGTTGAGCCGCGCTCCGTCCGGCGTTGTCGGTGCCCTCGGCTAGAGTTGCGGCTCCGCATCGGACAGGAGACGACAGTGCAGGTCAGGGTGGGAACAGTCGGCGGTCGCGCGGCCGTCGCGACGGCGGTCGCGGTGCTGCTCGGCGGCTGCGCGGGGGCGGCGGACGACGCCGGGAGGACGTCCGCGAGCGCGTCGGCGAGCACCCGGGGCGTGGCGGCCGGGGAGACGGGGAAGAAGGCCACGGCGGTGGCCCGCGGCACCACCCTCGGCCCGGCCGGTTCGGCCTGTGAACTGCCCGTCAGTTTCGGCCTGGCCAAGGGCTGGAAGCCCAAGCCCGTCGACGCCGAGAAGGAACTGGCCGCCGCCTCGAAGGGCGAGGACGGCGACCTGGCCGGCGAACTGGCGGCGCTGTTCCGGCAGGGGCCGGTCACCGCGGCCTGCGAGATAGACGCCAAGCCGGCCGGGCACATCGGCTTCCTGCGGGTGTGGCGGGGCAAGCCCGGCGGCGCCGACGCGGGCGGCGTGCTGCGCGCGTTCCTCGCCGCCGAGAAGGGCGTCAGCGAGGCAAAGTACCACTCCTTCAAGACCGGCGGCGGTGTCGCCGCCGTGGAGGCGGAGTACGTGAAGACCGACGAGCTCTCGGACGGGACCAAGAAGGAGAGCGCCTTCGCGGTGGTCACGCCCGACGGTCCGGTCGTCCTGCACCTCGGCGGCATGGACACCCAGGAGCACGACGAGATGCGGCCCGCGTACGACCTCGCCCGGCAGACGCTCACGCTCTCCTGACGGCCGCCGGCCGCGCCCCGCTCAGTCCCTGGCCGTGGCCCGGCCCAGGTAGGTGAGGGGACCGGCGTCCGGTACCGGGATCGGGTGGAAGCCGACCCGGTCGTAGAACGCGCGGGCGGCGGTGTTGGCGGTGACCATGCCCAGGTGCACCGCCCGGACACCCTGTGCGGACAGGGCGTCCAGGAAGGTGTGCAGCAGCCGGCGGCCGTGGCCCTGTCCCTGCCAGCGTGGCAGCAGGTCGATGTGCAGGTGGGCGGGGTGGTCGGCGAGTTCGGGCACGAGCATCCGCTCCGGGCGGTGGAGCAGCCGGATCATCTCCTCGGTGGGCGTGCGGGGCGGGCCGGCGGGTTCCGGATAGCGGGCGGCCAGCCGGGGTATCCACTCCCGCCGGAAGTCCGCGACGAAACGCTCGGTGTCCGCGGTGCCGAGGATGTATCCCACGGCCCGGCCCGTGCCGTCGTCCAGCACGGAGGCGAGATCCGGGTCGAAGTGGCAGTACGGCTCGGCGAAGATCGACGGCATGAGGTCCGGGTCGGGGTAGAGCGCCCGGGAGTCACCGCCGAGGTGCGCGGTGCGGACGCAGACGTCCGCGACGGCGTCACGGTCGGCGGGGCGGTACGGCCGGATCACGGGGCCCTGGTCGGGAAAGGACATGGCTTCCATACTGATCGTTTGGGAGCGCTCCCACAAGGGTACGGGCGTCCGCTGCCGGGTCCGACGGACGGGGGGCAGGCGCCTGGCGGCGAGCGGCGTCCTTCGCCGGTCCGGACAACGCCGAGGCCCGCGCGCTCCAGGCCGACGCGCTGGAGCAGCCCGGACACGGCAGCGAGAACGGCACCTGGCGGAATTCACGGTCACCGGTGACATCGACCGGCTGACCGACCCGCTCGGCCGCCTCACCGCCCACGGCCCGGACTTCGCCACACTCAGGCCATGCGCCGGGGTCCGGCCACCGGAACGCAGGGCGGGCGGCGGCCACGCGACGGCCGCCGGCGGCCCCGGGGATGCCGGGCCACCCATAAGCCACCCCTGGGCAGGTCATAAGAGCTGCTTATGAGGTCATAGAGCAGACCCCCGTACTAGGTAAGGTCTGCCTTAGTTTAGGCTTCCTGATCAAGTCGCCCGTTCACGTTCGAAGGGACCCTGATCATGCCGCGCCCCCTGCGGGTAGCCATCGTCGGAGCCGGCCCCGCCGGGATCTACGCCGCCGACGCCCTGCTCAAGTCCGAGGTGGCCGCCGACCCCGGCGTGTCCATCGACCTCTTCGAGCGGATGCCCGCCCCGTTCGGCCTGATCCGGTACGGCGTCGCGCCCGACCACCCGCGCATCAAGGGCATCATCACCGCCCTGCACCAGGTCCTCGACAAGCCGCAGATCCGGCTGTTCGGCAACGTCGACTACCCGACGGACCTGAACCTGGACGACCTCCGTGCCTTCTACGACGCGGTGATCTTCTCCACCGGCGCGATGGCCGACCGCGCGCTGTCCGTCCCCGGCATCGACCTGGACGGCTCCTACGGCGCCGCCGACTTCGTGTCCTGGTACGACGGCCACCCGGACGTGCCGCGCACCTGGCCGCTGGACGCCGAGAAGGTCGCCGTGCTCGGCGTCGGCAACGTGGCGCTGGACGTGGCCCGCATCCTGGCCAAGACCGCCGACGAACTGCTGCCGACCGAGATCCCGCCGAACGTCTACGACGGCCTGAAGGCCAACAAGGCCGTGGAGATCCACGTCTTCGGCCGCCGTGGCCCGGCCCAGGCGAAGTTCAGCCCGATGGAGCTGCGCGAGCTGGACCACTCCCCGAACATCGAGGTCATCGTCGACCCCGAGGACATCGACTACGACGAGGGCTCGATCGAGACCCGGCGCGGCAACAAGCAGGCCGACATGGTCGCCAAGACGCTGGAGAACTGGGCGATCCGGGACGTCGGCGACCGTCCGCACAAGCTCTACCTCCACTTCTTCGAGTCGCCGGTGGAGATCCTGGGTGAGGACGGCAAGGTCGTCGGCCTGCGGACCGAGCGCACCGCCCTGGACGGCACCGGCAACGTCAAGGGCACCGGCGTCTTCAAGGACTGGGACGTCACGGCGGTGTACCGCGCGGTCGGCTACCTCTCCGAGAAGCTGCCCAAGCTGCCCTGGGACGAGGACTCCGGGACCGTGCCGGACGAGGGCGGCCGGGTCGTCGAGGAGGGCGGCACCCACCTTCAGTCCACCTACGTCACCGGCTGGATCCGGCGCGGCCCGGTCGGTCTCATCGGCCACACCAAGGGCGACGCCAACGAGACCGTGGCCAACCTGCTGGACGACTACGCGAACGGCCGGCTGCACGCCCCGTCCGCGCCCGAGCCGGAGGCCGTGGACGCCTTCCTCGCCGAGCGGAACGTCCGCTTCACCACCTGGGACGGCTGGTACGGGCTGGACGCCGCCGAGCGGGCCCTGGGCGAGCCGCAGGGCCGCGAGCGGGTGAAGATCGTCGAGCGTGAGGACATGCTGCGGGAGAGCGGGGCGTGAGGTCCCGGCCGCGCCCTGAAGAACAGCCGTAGCGGCCCGGCGCCGGTCAGCGTCGGGCGAGGGCGCGGCCGGCGGTCACGGCCAGGGCCGCGGTCAGCAGGACGAGCGCCGCCGTCTGGCCGAGGCCGCCGCCGCGCACCAGGCCGGCCCCCGGTGCGCGCAGCCAGGGGTAGAGGGCCGTGACCCGCACCGCGAGGACGAGCAGGCCGAGCGCGGTCAGGGCGAGCGCGTCCCCGGGCGGCGTGCGGTCCGCCCGCCGGGCGTGCCACAGCAGCCAGCCCAGCGCGCCCACGACGAAACAGGTGGCGGGCGCCCACGCCGTGTCCGCCGCGCCGGGCAGCAGCACGAGGGACGCACCGGTCAGCACGCACGCGGTCAGGAGGACCAGCCCCGGTGACCCGGCGGGCAGGCGGGCCGGCGGGGCGTCCCGGTGGTGGGCGGCGCACAGGGCGAGCGCGGGCAGCCAGGCCAGCAGCGCGGCCGTCGTCTCGTACCAGTGCGGGGCCGGTGCCGCGTTCCCGGTCAGCGGGCCGAGCAGCGGCCACAGTGCGGGCAGGGCCGCGCCGAGCGCGGCGCGGCGGGCCAGGCGGCGGCGGTCGTGCAGCAGCGCGAAGTAGGCCACCGCCCACAGCAGGGGCAGGACCCAGGTCAGCACTGTGACGGCCGTACGGGCCGGGCCGGCGCCGGTGAAGCCGGTGAGGAACATCTGCCGTCCGTCGGCGCCCCGGGTGAGCGTCCAGGTCAGCTCCAGGGCGCGGTCCACGACCGCCGAGGCCGCCTGGAGCAGCACGGCGGACAGGGCGAAGAGGCGGACGGCGGAGCCGAGCAGGGCGTACGGGCCGGGCGCGCCGGGCGGGCCGAGCCGGCAGCGCACCGCGAGCGCCGCGACACTGGCCACCTCGCCGAGCGTCGGCCGGCTCTGGTCCTGGGTGTCGCGGTCGAGGCCGCACAGGTAGGTCTCGACCATCTCCTCCTCCCGCTCGCGCCGGTAGTAGGCGGGCAGCAGGCGCAGGACGGTGCGGTAGCGGGCTTCCAGCAGGGTGGTCATGCGCGGCCTCCCGCGTATCCGGGCGGAGTGGGGGGTCGGAGGCCGGCCGGGGCGTCGGCGCGGCGGCCCTCGGCGATGCGCCGTTTGGCGGCGCCGGCGCCGGCGGCCATCCGCTCGGCCTCCGCGTCGAGGGCGCTCACACCCTCCTCGGTGAGCCGGTAGTAGCGCCGCAGCCGGCCCTGCCGCACCTCCTCGCGGTCCAGCACGATCAGGCCGTCCGCGGTGAGCCGGTCCAGCACGCCGTACAGCGTGCCGACCCGCAGCCGCACCTCCCCGTCGGACAGCTCCTCCACCTCGCGCAGGATGCCGTAGCCGTGCCGGGGCCGGTCGGCGAGCGCGGTGAGGACGAAGAACGCCGCACGGGTCATGCCCTTCGCTGACATAGGGGACATAGGGTCAGAATATGTCGGCAGTCGATATATATCGCGTGGAACCGGTCGGCTGTCCCCCGTACGGGCGTATCCGCGCGCCGTAGCGGGCCGGCTGCGGCGGGTGCCGGCGGGGCGGGCGTGCTCCCGGGCGACGCGCGGGGTTCGGCCCCCGCGCCCCGGTCGTCCCGTCGAGCGGTGATACTGGGAGGCGCACCCGCCCCCATCAGCAGATTGGCTCATGTCGAACTCCGCCACCGACCACGCCACCGTCCCGCCGACGCTCTGGGCGGTGCGGGGCCGTCACACCGGCCCCGCCCCCGAGGACGTCGTCCGCCGCACCCTGCGCCGGCACAAGGAGAGCGGGGACATCGACGACTTCGCCGAGCCGCCCGCGGCCGGGGATCCGGGCCCGCGGGTCTTCGAGGCGCGCTGGCGGGCCGGCGGCACTGTGACGGTGCGGGCCCGGCTGACCCTCGTACCGCGGCAGGGCCGGCCGCAGGGGCACGAGTGGCGGCTGGTCGCGGAGGCGGAGCGGCCGTGGGACGACGCCTGGCCCTCGCCCGCGACCCTGTTCTGGCCCGACGGCGGTTCCGGCGACGACGACGGCTCGTGGGACCACCACCCCACGGTCACCGGGCTGCGCTTCCGGCACGTCAACGCGCTGCCCGAGGACGACAAGGAGATGCGCCGCCGGTTGCGGGACGCGGCCCGGGAGGCGTGGTGTGTCCATGTCGTCGTGCACGAGGCGATGACGCCGGACGAGCGGGGCCGGCTGCCGCTGGCGCGCCTGCTCCCGCCCGGCCTGCGGCACCGCGTGATCGAGCACCGGGCCGCGCCGCAGCAGTTCCGCGGGGTCAACTGGGCGCTGAAGGACCTGGGCGTCGAGGTGCCGCGCGGCGGCGCGGTGCTGCTGCCGCCGGACCCGGCGCCGGAGGGCTACGACGGCCGGGAGCACCGCGTGCGCAACGTCTTCCTGGACGGCTCGGAGCCGGCCGAACTCGTCGCCGCGCTGCGGCACTTCGTGGCCCTGCCCCGGCCGCTGTCCCGGGACGCGGCCGACGCGCTGACCGACCTGCGGGAGAACTGGACCCTGATGACCCTCCAGGAGCAGCTGGAGCGCGAACGGCGGCTGGTCGCCATGTACGCCGACGCGCTGGAGGCCATGACCAAGTCCCGGGACCTGTACAAGCAGGCCGCAGAGCAGGCGCTGGAGGCCCTGGCCGCCTACCGGGACGTGCCCCCGTCCGCGCTGCCGCAGCAGCGGCCCGGCCCCCGGACACCGGGTGCGCTGCACCAGCTGACGCGGACGTTCGAGCGGCTGAAACTCCCCGTGTGGGGACGGCAGCAGCAGGAACCCGCCACGACGACCCCGTCCGGCGCGGCGGACGGCACCGGCGCACCGGCCGGCACCCCGCCGCCGGAGGACGAGAAGCCCGCCTAGCGGTCCCGGGCCGGACCCAGACATCCGGTCCGGCCGGGCCGGCCCGACACTTCACGGAGCCCCGATGGACACGACCACGACCCTGCTGCTGATCGCGGCCTGCGTCGCGGCGGCGCTGCTCGCCGTCGCCGCGGGCCTGCTGGTACGGCTGGTGCGGGCCCGGCGCACGCTGCGGCGGGCGGGGCTGCCGACGGGTCCGCGGTGGGTGTTCTGGGGTGCGGTCGCCTATCTGCTGCTGCCCACCGACCTGCTGCCCGACCCGGTCTACCTGGACGACATCGGCGTCCTGCTCCTCGCCCTGCGCAGCCTCCCGCTGCCGCGCCGCACACCCGAGGCCTGACGGCCGGCGGCGGCCGGAAGCGGCGGCCGCGGGGAACGTACGGCGGACCCGGGCACGCGTGGGCCACGGCCGGCCGGGTGACCCTCCGGTCGGCCGTCGGCGGCTCGGGTGACGCTCTCGCCTCATGGCGCCGGGCAGTGTAGACATGGGCACATGGTGCGACTGCCCGGCCGGTCCGCTCCCCGGCCGCCCCGAACGTTCGGGCACCCCCGCGCACCGCACAGCCCGCCGCGCCCGGCACACGGAGCGGACGGCAGCCGGTCCGGGGTGCTCCGGTCGGCGGTGACCGGACGCAGCGTGGCCGGCCAGGTGTTCCTCCTGCAAGTGGCGATCGTGCTGCTGCTGGTCGTCTCGGCGGTGGTGGCCCAGGTGCTGCAGGTACGGCACGACACCGACGTGGAGGCCGCGAACCGTTCCCTCGCCGTGGCCGAGACCTTCGCCAACGCGCCGGGCACGGCCGAGGCGCTGCGCTCCCCCGATCCCACGGCCGTGCTCCAGCCGCGCGCGGAGGCCGCCCGCACGGCGACCGGCGTGGACTTCATCGTGGTGATGGACACCCGGGGCATCCGCTACACGCACCCCAACACCGACCGCATCGGCAGGAAGTTCGTCGGCACGATCGCCCCGGCCCTGGCCGGCCGCACGGTCACCGAGCACATCACCGGCACCATCGGCCCGCTGGTACAGGTCGTGGTGCCGGTGCGGGACCCGGCGGGCAAGGTGGTGGGGCTGGTGTCCGCCGGGATCACCACCGCGCACGTGGGCGGCACCGCCGACCGGCAGCTGCCGCTGCTGCTCGCCGCGGCCGCCGCCGCGCTCGCGCTGGCCACGGCGGGCACGGCCCTGGTCAGCAGGCGGCTGATGCGCCAGACGCACGGCCTCGGACCGTACGAGATGACCCGGATGTACGAGCACCACGACGCGGTGCTGCACGCGGTCCGCGAGGGCGTCCTGATCGTCGGCGGCGACGGCCGGCTGCTGCTCGCCAACGACGAGGCGCACCGGTTGCTGGACCTGCCCGCGGACGCCGAGCGGCGGCACGTGCGGGAGCTGGGCCTGGACGACGAGACGGCGGGCCTGCTGGCCTCCGGGCGGGTCGCCACGGACGAGGTGCACCTGGTCAAGGACCGCCTGCTGGCGATCAACCAGCGGCCCACGGACCTGCGCGGCGGCCCGGCCGGCAGCGTCACCACGCTGCGCGACTCCACCGAGCTGCGCGCCCTGTCGGGCCGGGCGGAGGTGGCCCGGGAGCGGCTGAACATGCTCTACGACGCCGGGGTGACCATCGGCACCAGCCTGGACGTGTCCCGGACCGCCGAGGAGCTGGCCGCCCTGGCGGTGCCCCGGTTCGCGGACTTCGCCACCGTCGACCTGTTCGACGCGGTGCTCAGCGGCGAGGAGCCCCGCCCGGGCACGGCGCTGCGCCGCACGGCCTGCGCGGGGGTGCGCGAGGACGCCCCGCTGTACCCGCTCGGCGAACGGATCCGGTTCGTGCCCACCTCGCCGCAGGCCCGGGCGCTGACCACCGGGCAGTCGGTCGTGGCCGAGCGGCTGCGCGAGGCGCCCGGCTGGCGGGCGCAGGACCTGGAGCGCACCGACCAGGTGCTGGACTACGGCATCCACTCGCTGATCACCGTGCCGCTGCGGGCCGGCAGCCTGGTGCTGGGCCTGGTGAACTTCTGGCGCGCGGAGAAGCCGCAGCCGTTCGACGCCGAGGAGGTGTCCCTGGCCGAGGAACTGGTGGCGCGGGCGGCGGTGTCCATCGACAACGCCCGCCGGTACACCCGCGAGCACAGCATGGCCGTCACCCTCCAGCGCAGCCTGCTGCCGCGGTCCCTGCCCGAGCAGGGCGCCCTGGACATCGCCTACCGCTATCTGCCGGCCCAGTCCGGGGTCGGCGGCGACTGGTTCGACGTGCTGCCGCTGTCCGGGGCGCGGGTGGCCCTCGTCGTCGGGGACGTGGTGGGGCACGGGCTGCACGCGGCGGCGACGATGGGCCGGCTGCGGACGGCCGTGCACAACTTCTCCGCGCTGGACCTGCCGCCGGACGAACTCCTCGGCCTGCTGGACGAACTGGTGGCGCGGCTCGACCAGGAGGAGACGGCGGCGGCCGGCGGGGCCGTGGTGACGGGCGCGACCTGCCTGTACGCGATCTACGATCCGGTGTCCCGGCGGTGCACCGTGGCCCGGGCGGGCCATCCGCCGCCCGCGCTGGTGCGCCCGGACGGCACGGTGGAGTTCCCGGACGTGCCCGCGGGTCCGCCGCTGGGCCTGGGCGGGCTGCCGTTCGAGACGGCGGAGCTGGAGCCGGCGGAGGGCAGCCGGCTGGTGCTGTACACCGACGGTCTGGTGGAGGACCGGGAACGGGACATCGACGAGGGGCTCGGCCTGCTGGGCGACGCGCTGCGCCGTACTCCGGGCGCCTCGCCGGAGGAGACGTGCCGGGCGGTGCTGGACCGGCTGCCGGCCCGGCCGAGCGACGACGTGGCGCTGATCGTGGCCCGCACCCGGGTGCTGGGCGGGGACCGGGTCGCGCGGTGGGAGGTGCCGGCCGACCCGGCGGAGGTGTCCCGGGTACGGTCCTCGGTGACCCGGCGGCTGACCGACTGGGGACTGGAGGAGCTGGCGTTCACCACGGAGCTGATCCTGAGCGAGCTGGTCACCAACGCCGTCCGCTACGGCCGTGGCCCGATCGGGGTACGGCTGCTGCGTGACCGCACGCTGATCTGCGAGGTCTCCGACCGCAGCACGACCTCACCGCATCTGCGGTACGCGGCGAGCACCGACGAGGGGGGCCGGGGCCTGTTCCTGGTCGCCCAGCTCGCCGAGCGCTGGGGCACCCGGTACACCCCGCACGGCAAGGTGATCTGGGCGGAACAGCCCTTGCCGTGAGGGCGCGGGCGCGGCTCGCCGTGAGCGGGGCCGGCCCTCGGAACTCACCCTGAGGGCGCCACGCCGGGGGTGATGATCTTCCGCATGTTCTCGCGCGGGAACCGCCGGACGCGCCGGCCCGCCTCCCCCGCTCCGCTCCCCGCCCGGGAGGCCCTGGACGGCGGGGACGTGCCCGGCGCCCTGCGGCAGGTCCGGGCCGCCGGGGAGGACCGGCCGCTCGCCGAGGTGGCCCTGGTGGCGGGCCGGGCGGCCGGTGCGGCCGGTGCGGCTGGTTCCACCGACCTCGCCGACGCCGAGGCCGCCCTGACCGCAGCGGCGGGGCCCTGCCCGTGCTGCGGGAACTGGTGTCGGCGTACGAGGACGAGGGCCGGCACCGGGAGGCGGCCGCTACGCCTTGCTGCAGGACACTCCGGACCAGTGTCTGTCCGCGGGGTCTGCTGCGGCTGCGGGCCCTGCCGGCCGCCACCGGGTGCGGCCGCGCTCGGTGTCGCTGCCGCAGGACCGGAACTCGCGGGTCCTCGGTCTCGCCGCGGCGGAGGTCCTGAGCCTGCCGGCCGAGCCGTTCGCCGCGGACCGGGCCGGCACGGACGTCGTGGCCCACGACCTGGACGGGCTCGCGGCGCACGACGGCGGACCGGAGCTGATCGGGCGACTGTCCGAGCGCACTTGGGGATCGAGCGGGGACCGGCGGACGACTGTCCGGAGGCGGAGGTCGCCGCCGATCCCGGGGACGGCGACGGCCCGGCGGACGACGACGCCGCGTTCACCGCGTTCGCCACGGCCGTCGCCGGCACCTGGCCGCGCGGTGACCGCGCGCGCATACGGTCCGCCGGGCCCGTCCCGGGGTCCCGGTTCGCCTGAGCGGAGCGGCCGTCAGCCGCCGCTGAGCCGGGAGCGCAGGAGCTGCTTGCCCAGTTCGGCGCCCTTGCGGCTGTCGGACTGGGCCTTGCGGAACAGTTCCACGACCTCGTCGTCCCCGTCCCGCTCGGCGTCCTGGACGTACTGCTCCAGCCGCAGGGCATTGCTCAGGCACGCCTCGACGTACCAGATGAGGTTGTAGTCCTTGTCGCGGGTGCCGGTGACGTCGCCGGTCTCGCTGGTGCTGGTCATCCGGGGTCTCCTCCTTCAGTCGCAACGTGGCTGGATTCCGCTGTGGGAGACCCCCGGGTACCCGTGCGACCTGCGGACACACCGGCCGATCGGGTGGTGCCGTCACCCGTCGGTCACCGCGCCGCAGCGGGCCCCGGCACACCGGGTGGGTCAGCCGAGGGCGCGGTCCAGGTTGAAGGCGGCGCTGATCAGGGACAGATGGGTGAACGCCTGCGGGAAGTTGCCCTGTTGCTCGCCGGTGCGGCCGATCTCCTCGGCGTACAGGCCGAGATGGTTGGCGTAGGTGAGCATCTTCTCGAAGGCCAGTCGCGCCTCGTCGAGCCGGCCGGCCCGTACCAGCGCCTCGACGTACCAGAACGAGCAGATGGAGAAGGTGCCTTCGTCGCCGCGGAGGCCGTCGGGGCTGACCGTGGGGTCGTAGCGGTAGACGAGGGAGTCGGAGACCAGGTCCTCGGTGAGGGCGTCCAGGGTGGACAGCCACTTGGGGTCGGTGGGGGCGATGAACTTGGCGAGGGGCATCATCAGCACCGAGGCGTCGAGGACGTCGGCGCCCTCGTACTGGACGAACGCGCCCCGGCGCTCCGACCAGCCTCGGTCCATGATCCGCCGGTAGACGGCGTCCCGGGCCTGACGCCAGCGGCGGTGGTCGGCGGGCAGCCCGCGATGGTTGGCGAGGCGGATGGCCCGCTCGATGGCGACCCAGCACATCAGCCGGGAGTACAGGAAGTTCCTGCGTCCGCCGCGGGTCTCCCAGACGCCCTCGTCGGGCTGGTCCCAGTGGTCGCACAGCCAGTCGACCAGGTGGCACAGGTCGTCCCACTGCCCGCTGGAGATGGGCTGCGCCCACTTGTCGTAGAGGTAGGCGGAGTCGATCAGCGCGCCGTAGATGTCCAGCTGGAGCTGGTCGGCGGCGGCGTTGCCGACCCGGACCGGTGCGGAGCCGAGGTGTCCCTCCAGGTGGGGCAGCTCGCGTTCGGGCAGGTCGGTGCGGCCGTCGATGCCGTACATGATCTGCAGCGGTCCGGTGGCGGTGCCGTCGCCGGGGCTGATGTGCGTGGTCAGGAACCGCATGAAGGCCTCGGCCTCGCCGCTGAAGCCGAGCCGGAGCAGCGCGTAGACGGCGAAGGCGGCGTCGCGGACCCACACATAGCGGTAGTCCCAGTTGCGCTCGCCGCCGAGCTGTTCGGGCAGGCTGGTGGTGGGCGCGGCGACGATGGCGCCGGTGGGGGCGTAGGTGAGCAGCTTGAGGGTGAGGGCCGAGCGGTGCACCATCTCGCGCCAGCGGCCCCGGTAGCGGGATTGGTGCAGCCAGCGGCGCCAGTAGGCGACGGTGGCGTTGAACTCGTGTTCCGCCTCGGCGTGCGCGCAGCCGCGGGGCGGCACCCGCGCGCCGAGCTGGTCGAGGGCGAACACGGCCGTCTCGCCCTCGCTCAGCTTGAACTCGGCCCGGGCGTCCCGGCCGTCGGTCTCCACGGCGACGGTCGAGGTGAGCGCCAGGGACAGCGCCGGGGACTCGAAGAAGACCATGCCGTCGAGGGTGCGCAGGGTGTGCGGGGCGGCGCCGTAGTCGAAGCGGGGGGCGATCAGGGCCCGGAAGGGGACGGTGCCGCGCACGCACACCACGCGCCGGATCAGCCGGTGCCGGCTCACCTCGAGCGACTCGTCGCAGCCGACGGGCATGAAGTCCTGCACCTCGCCGACGCCCTCCTCGGTGAAGAAGCGGGTGATCAGCACATTGGTGTCGGGGAAGTAGAACTGCTTGGTGCGTGCCGGTACGGCGGCGGCCAGCTCGTAGCGTCCGCCGCGCTCGGCGTCGAGGATCGCGGCGAAGACGCTCGGGGAGTCGAAGGAGGGGCAGCAGTACCAGTCGATCGTGCCGTCGGTGCCGACCAGGGCCACGCTGCGCAGATCGCCGATGAGGCCGTGGTCGGCGATGGGCAGGTAGCGGGGGCGGGGGCTGGCGTCCTCGGCGAACGGCGTCGCGGCCATCGGCGGCCTCCCGGTGAGCGGTGCGGGGCGTTGCCTCCGCGTGCGGGGCGTTTCCCCCGTACGGGATGTTCTCCAGCTTAGGAGCGAGTGGTCCGGCGTGGCGCGGGAAGGCGCTCGGCACCCGTTCCCGGCGTCTTCCGGATGCAGGGTGCGCCGGGGCGGGCAATGGTGAGAGTGTGCCCCGTTCGGAGGCACCGGCACGGATGCGGTCATCCGGACCGAGGAGGAGGCATCATGTCGGCATCCACACCTGAAGAGTCCCGCGCGTCGGACGACGTCTGCACCCCGGACGCCCTGCTCCACTCCGCGCCCGCCGGGGACGTCAGCCCTGAGGACCTGGTGATGGCGGCGGGCCGCGACGTCACACCGAAGACCCTCGACTGGGCGCGTCGCAAGCTGGAGTCGGAGGGCACGGCGGCCATCGAGAAGCTGCTGCCCTAGGGCGTACCGGGGACCCGCGCGAGAGGCCCGGGCCGGGCGCCGGCGGCGCCCGGCCCGGGGGCATGTTCCACGGCTGCCGGTGGCGGGCCGCCCACCGGTACGGCTCCTTCGACGCCGCACTGACCCCCGTCGACGGACCGGCCCCGTGCTTCCCGCACCGCACGCCGCCGCGGCTGCTCGGCGCGGGGGCCGTGCTGCCCGTCCACTACGGCGGATGGCACCCCGGGCCCGGGGAACCCTCCCGCCTCCGCGACGCGGCGGCCTCGGAGCCGTGCGCGGTCCTCACCCCGGCGCCGGGCGAGGACCTGACCCTCTGAAGCGGCTTTGTCCATCGGGTTTTCCGCAGCGCGCCCCCGTGCCGCTCCGCTGTGCCGGAGTGCGAGGGGGGCCGTCACGGCCGACGCGCGGTCAAGGGGCGTGATGGGAGTACGGGGGCTGCTGTCGTTCTCGGACGCGCTGCGGCTGCTGGGCTGCGACCCGCCCGCCGTCGCCGCCCTGGACCGGGCGCTGGGCGGGGCGCTGAACCTCGCGGCGGGCGGGGTCGGCGACGGGCTGCTGCGCATCGCGGACGCCCGCGGCAGCGTGCTGGCGCTCGGCCGGGCCGCGGTGCGCGGGACCGGCCGGAGCCTGGGCCGTGCGCGGGGCCGTGCCGAGCGCACCGGCCTGCTGCACGCGGCACACACCGTGATCGTGGTCCTCGCCTGGTTCCAGGCCCTGGAGGAGCGGTCTTCACCTGGCTCGGGCCGGCCGTCACCACCTTCGTCACCTCACCGGGCGGACCGGCCACCTCCCTCGCGCACGACGTGCTCGCGCTGCTGCTCGGCGCGGGGGAACTGCCACCGGCGGAGCAGGACGCCGTGCGGGCCCGGGTGCTGCGCGGTCTGGAGGCGGACCCGTCCGAGGTGCGCGGGCGGATCCTGCGGCTGCTCGCGGGGGAACGGCCCCGCCCGCCGTCCGGGCCGTGAGGTCAGGGTTCCTCGTCCACCACGTGGACCGCCGCCTCCTCGGCGCCCGCCGCGCCGCCGTCGATGCCGACGTCGCGGGCGACCTCCTCCTTGGTGATGTCGGTGTGGGTGCCCTCGTCGGGGGCGACCAGGCGGCCCGCGCGGGAGGCGCCGGCCTCGGGATCGAGGGGCTCGCCCTCGCCGCCGGGCAGGTCGCCGATCTCGTCGCCGGGCGGCCCGGTGACGTCCGGGACCTCCTGGCCGAGCCGTTCGTCCAGCGTCTCGCCCTCGTGCTGCTCGGCGGCGGTGGTGCCGTGCTTGGTGACGCCCAGGGGTCGCTCGGGCGGGGAGTAGCCCTCGTCGAGCATGTCGTCGTAGGTGCGCTCGCCGACCGCGTCCTGGAGGTCCAGCGGTCCGGCGTCCTCCTGTTCCTCGTTGCCGCCGGTCGGCTGGTAGGCGTCGTCCGCCATGGGGGTCTGCTCGGACTGCTGGTCGCTCATGGTCGCCTCCTTAGGGGTTCACGGACCGTCCCGGTCCGCGTTTCCGCCGACCGGGCCGTTAATCCCGTGGACCGGCGATCCCGCCGTCCCTGATCCGCTCCTGCCGCGCCGCGAGCCGCGGACGCGGTGCCGGGCCGGGCGGGTGGGCCCGGACCGAGCGGGGAGGGGCGGAGCGGGATCAGGGACGGCTGTCAGGGAGGAACCACCTTCGGTACCGCGCGCCCTCCACCCTTATGCCATTCACAGGTAACTGCAACCAATGCGCAGTAAAGAGACGGCAGGCATGTGCCATGGACGGGGAAAGCCGGCCCGGGCCGGCCGTGCCGCTCGGCCTGGGCGGCGTGCGGGCCGTACGGGCGGGTGGCGCGCCGGCGGACCTTCTCCAGGTCGCGCCGGGCGATGAGGTCTCCCGTCGTGGCCCGCCGGCCGGGCGCGGTCCGGACACCGGCCGACGGGGCGGGCGCGGTGGGCGGCAGCCCGGGGCGGTGGGCGGCCGGCAACTCGGTGGACGACGACGCGCCCGGTGCGGAGAAGGCCTCGCCCCGCGCCGTGGTCTCCCGGCACGGCTGCCCCTCCCCGCGTCCGCGAGGACCCGAGTCCTGCCTGCCGCGGGCGCGCCGGAGACTCCCGGGCGTCACAGCGCCTTGCGCCGTACCAGCACCCCGAGCACCAGCAGGCCGGGCAGCAGCGGCAGCCAGACGGTCAGCAGCCGGTAGCCGAGCACCGCGGAGGCTGCGCCCGCGCCGGGGGTGCCGGCGGCGCTGAGGGCGAGGGCCAGCGCGGCGTCCAGCGAGCCCAGCCCGCCCGGGGTGGGCAGCAGGGCGGCGGCGCTGCTCGCGGCGAGGTACAGCAGCGCCACCTGGAGGGGGGCGAGCGGCAGCCCGACGGCCCGGGTGACGGCGATGAGGACCAGCGCGTGCAGCGCGGCGAAGGCCAGCGAACCGCCCCACAGGGCCGCCGCGCGGGCCGGACGGGCGTGCAGCGCGCGGATGTCGGCCAGCACGGCGCCGAGCGCCCGCCGGCACCGCGCCCACCAGGGGGTGAGCAGCAGCAGCGCGAGCAGGACGGCCGTGCCCGCGGCGGCGGCGACGGCCACCGGGGACACGCGCGGCAGGCGCAGCAGCCCGGGGCAGGCCGGGGCGAGCAGCGCGAGCAGCGCCAGCCGGACGGCGGCGGACGCGGCGGCCTTGACGGCGAGCGCGCCGGCCGCGCGTCCGGCGGGCAGTCCGCAGCGCATCAGGAAGCGCAGGTTCACCGCGCCCGCCCCGATCCCCGCGGGCAGCAGGTGGTTGGCCGCGGAGGCGGCGAACTGGGCGGCGAGCAGCCGGGGTCCGGGCAGCCGCCCGACGACGGCACCCTGCTGGGCGAGCGCGGAGGCCGCCCAGGTGGCCACGGCCGCCGCCGCGCCGGTCAGCAGCCAGCCCTGGTCGGCGACCGCCAGTTGCCCGGCCCCGGTCTCCACCGCGGGCCAGTGCCGGCGGACCAGGTACAGCGCGCCGAGCAGGACGGCGAGGCAGCCGGCCGCCTGCCAGTAGGCGCGCCGGCGCCCCAGGGAGGCGGTGAGGCCGGCCGGCGAGGTCATGAGCCGGCGCCCGGGACGACGTAGTGGAACCGGACCGTGCCGACGGCCGCGGACGTCCAGCCGCGGGCGTAGCCGGGCGGCGCGGCTCCGGCCGGCACCAGCGCGGCGACCGGCATCCGCCGGGCGGCGCGGATGATGCCGTCCCGCGTGGTGTTGGCGTTGGGTCCGGTGGTCGCGGCCGAGGCGCAGCCGGCGGCGAACGCGACCGGGATGGCCTCGTGGCCGGTGAGCAGGCAGGGCGGGCGGACGCCCCGGCGGTGCAGTTCCGCCACGGTACGGGCCCAGGCCTCGCGCGCGCGGACGGTGTGGTCGGTGGTCCGCACCGCCACGGCGAGCTGTGCCGCGAGGTGCGCGGCGAGCCCGGCGCAGACCAGCGCCCGCACCCGCGGGCGCCGGGCGGTCAGCAGGCGCGCGAGGGCGTCGGCGAGCGGCACGGCCAGCAGGGCGTAGGCGGGCAGCAGGAAGCGGGGGGCCGCGTAGCCGATCAGGAACAGGTAGGGGAAGGCGGCGGTCGCCGCGCAGCCGAGCGGCAGCAGCGTGGGCGCCCGGCGCCCGGCGCGGAGGGCGACGGCCACGGCGAACGCGGCGAGCGGGGGCAGGGCGAACCACCAGAGGGTGAGCAGGGGGTGCGGCAGGGCGCCGGCGCACGGCCGGCACAGCGTCCGGCCGCCCAGGCTGCGCAACTGGTCCACGACGGCGAGGTGCCAGCCGAGGCCGCCCTGGACCGCCGAGCCGTCGGCCAGCCGGCGGGCCAGGCCGCCGTAGCTCGTGTACGCCTCGGCCACCCACTCGACGGCGCCGGCGGCGAGCCCGGCCGACAGCACGAGCAGCGGCACCCACCGGCGGCGCAGCAGGCCGGCGGCGAACAGGGGCAGGGCCGCCCACACCGCGTCCACCGGCCGCATCCACGCCATCAGCGCCGCGCCGCCCGCCAGGCCCCACAGGGCCGCCCGGCCGGTGCGGGCGCGCAGGAAGCAGCCGGCCGCGGCCAGGGCGCCGAGGGCGACCCAGAGGTTGGGCATGGCCTGGGGGCCGTAGAAGAGGGTCACCCACAGGGAGGCGAACAGGCCGCCGGCCAGGGCGAGGACACGGACGGGGAACAGTCCCCGCCAGGCCCGCAGGGACCAGAACAGGGCCAGGCCGGACAGCAGGGCGAGGTAGAGCCGCAGCAGCGCGGTGGACGACGACCAGGCCGCGACGGGGGCGACCAGCAGCGAGACGCCGCGTGCGCGGGGGGCGCTGAAGAAGGCGGCGGGGGCGTGCGCGCTGACCTGGCTGACGTAGACCGTCTCGTCCCAGCCGAGTCCCATGCCGGGCGGTACGAGGAGGAGTTGAGCCAGCGTGAAGGCCCCGGCGACGGCCGCGAGCGGCCAGGCGGTGCGAGCGGGGGCGGGGCGCGCCCCGCCGGAGCGTGCGCGGCTCACCGCGTCGAGTGTCGCGTGCTCGCTGCCGGCCATGACCACCCCTCACGTCCCTACGGGTCGTAGGGTCCACTGTCTCCCGCCGCCCCTCAAGTGCCGGGAGGCGGGCGGCGACAACCCGGCCGGACCGGCCCGGATCACCCGGCCGTGCCCGGCGGACAGGGCCATCCGGCCGACGGCCCCGCACGCCGGTGGATCGCCCGGCGGGCCGACGGGGTGTGCCGCAGCCGTACGGGAGCGGGCGCACGGCCCGCACCCGGCAGCCGGTCGGCACCGCTACGGCGGATCCTCAACCGGTCGGCACCGCTACGGCGGATCCTCGCGCCGCCCAGCGTCACCGCTGCGCCGCCGCGTTCGGCGCCCGGTGCCGCGGCTGGGCGGGGGTGGGCCGGCGCGCCACCGGGGGTACGGGGCGGACCGCCGGCTCGTCGGTGCTGACCGTCAGCGGCTCGCCGTGGTGACGCAGGGTCAGCGGCTCGCCGTCCAGCAGCGCGTACGTCACCTTGTCGGCGCCGATGTCCACGCGCAGCCGGCGGCCGCGGAAGGCGATGCGGAAGGCGAGGCGGCGCAGCCGTTCGGGCAGGCGGGGCGCGAACCGCAGCCGGTCGCCGTCGCGGCGCATCCCGCCGAACCCGGCGACCAGTGCCATCCAGGTGCCGGCGAGCGAGGCGATGTGCAGTCCGTCCCGGGTGTTGTGCTCCAGGTCCTGGAGGTCCATCAGCGCGGCCTCGGTGGTGTACGCGTGGGCGAGGTCCAGGTGCCCGGTCCGGGCGGCGACGACGGCCTGGCAGCAGGCGGACAGGGAGGAGTCGCGGACGGTCAGCGGCTCGTAGTAGGCGAAGTTCCGGGCGATCTGCTCCTCGTCGTGCTCCTGCTCGAACCAGTCGCCGCAGGTGTACATCGCCAGGACCAGATCGGCCTGCTTGACGACCTGCTTGCGGTAGAGGTCGAAATAGGGGAAGTGCAGCAGCAGCGGGTACTGGTCGGCGCGGGTGGCGTCGAAGTCCCAGCGCTGGTAGCGGGTGAACCCGGCGTGCTGTTCGTGGACGCCGAGTTCGTCGTTGTAGGGGATGTGCATGGCGTCGGCCGCGTCCCGCCAGGCCGCGCTCTCCTCCTCGTCGACGCCGAGCGCCCGGGCCCGGTCGGGGTGGCGGCCGGCCGCGTCGGCGGCGGCGCGCAGGTTCTGCCGGGCCATCAGGTTGGTGTAGGTGTTGTCGTCGGCGACCGCGCTGTACTCGTCGGGGCCCGTGACGCCGTCGAGGTGGAAGACGCCGTGGCGGTCGTGATGCCCGAGCGAGCGCCACAGCCGGGCCGTCTCCACCAGCAGCTCCAGGCCGGTCTCCCGTTCGAAGTCGGTGTCGCCGGTGGCCTCGACGTAGCGGACGGCGGCGTCGGCTATGCCGGCGTTGACGTGGAAGGCGGCGGTACCGGCCGGCCAGTAGGCCGAGCCCTCCGGGCCGGCGATGGTCCGCCAGGGGAACGCGGCCCCGGCGAGCCCGAGTTGGGCCGCGCGTTCGCGGGCCTCGTCCAGGGTGCTGTACCGCCAGCGCAGCGCCTCGGCGACGGCCCGGGGCGCGGTGTGGGTGAGCACGGGCAGCACGAACATCTCGGTGTCCCAGAAGGCGTGCCCGTCGTAGCCGGAGCCGGTCAGCCCCTTCGCCGGTATCGCGCGCCGCTCGGCGCGGACTCCGGCCTGCAGCACGTGGAACAGCGCGAACCGGACGGCCTGCTGGATCTCCTCGTCGCCCTCCACCTCGACGTCGGCGCGGGCCCAGAAGTCGTCCAGGCAGGCCCGCTGGCCGTCGAGCAGGCCCTGCCAGCCGTCGTGCGCGGCGGCGGCGAGCGCGGCGTCGACCTGGTCGGCCATCGCGGGCAGCGACCGGGCGCCGGACCAGCCGTGCGCGACCAGCTTCTCCACCCGCAGCGTCTGTCCGGGCTCCAGTACGGAGGTGACGGTGAGCCGGGCCACGTCGATGCCGCTCTCGCTGCGGGTGGTGGTGCGTTCGGGGCCGGTGACCACGTGGTCGGCGGCCACGGCGACCCGCAGGCCGCTGCGCCGGGTGCGGTGCACGAGCCGCAGCCGGTTGCCGGAGGCGAAGTCGTCCTCCTGTTCCAGCGGTGACTTCAGGGCGCGGGCCGCGCGGGGGTCGCCGTCGGGCTCGGGCAGGCTCTCGTTGGCGACCAGCTCGGACTGGATCACCACCCGGCTGGCGCTGTCGACTGCCTCCACCTCGTACGCGACGGCGGCCACCGCCCGCTGGGTCAGCGACACCAGCCGGGTGGAGCGCACCCGGACCGTGGAGCCGGCCGGGGAGATCCATTCGCAGGTCCGCTCCAGCACGCCCCGGCGCAGGTCCAGGACGCGTTCGTGGGCGACCAGCCGGCCGTAGCGCAGGTCGAACGGCTCGTCGTCCACCAGCAGCCGGATGATCTTGCCGTTGGTGACGTTGATGACGGTCTGCCCGGACTCCGGGTAGCCGTAGCCCGCCTCCGCGTACGGCAGCGGGTGCACCTCGTGGACGCCGTTGAGGTAACTGCCGGGCAGGCCGTGCGGTTCGCCCTCGTCGAGGTTGCCGCGCCAGCCGACGTGCCCGTTGGACAGCGCGAACACCGACTCGCTCTGGGCGAGGACGTCCAGGTCGAGGGCGGTCTCCCGGACGGTCCAGGGTTCGACGGCGTACGACCGGTCGGTGATCACCGCTCGCCTCCCAGTTCCGCGAGGTCCTTGACGACGAGGTCGGCGCCGTGCGCGTACAGCGCGTCGGTCTGGCCCACCCGGTCCACGCCGACGACACAGCCGAAGCCGCCGGCCCGGCCCGCGTCCATGCCGGCCAGCGCGTCCTCGAACACGGCCGCGCGGGACGCCTCGACGCCCAGGTCCCGGGCGGCGGCGAGGAAGGTGTCGGGGCGCGGCTTGCCCGGCAGGTTCCGCTCGGCCGCCACCACGCCGTCGATCCGTACGTCGAAGAAGTGCTCGGCGTCCACCGAGCGCAGCACGTCCCGGCAGTTGGCGCTGGAGGAGACGATCGCGGTGCGCAGGCCCGCGGCGCGCACGGCCTCCAGATAGCGCAGGGTGCCCTCGTACGCCTCGACGCCGCCGGTGCGGATCTTCTCCAGCAGCAGCTCGTTCTTGCGGTTGCCGAGGCCGTGCACGGTGCGGGCGTCCGGCGGGTCGCCGGGTTCGCCCTCGGGCAGGTGGATGCCGCGGGAGGCGAGGAAGGCGCGGACGCCGTCGGCGCGGGGGCGGCCGTCCACGTACTCGTCGTAGTCGGCGTGGGCGTCGAACGGCCGTCCCCGTTCTCCGTCGTAGTCCCGCAGGAACGCGTCGAACGTCTCCTTCCAGGCCGCCGCGTGTACGACGGCCGTCCTGGTGACGACCCCGTCGAGGTCGAAGAGGCAGGCCTGGATGGTGTCGGGCAGACCGAGCTGAGTCATACCGAGGACTGTTCCCCGTCCGGGGCACTCCAGTGGGTGGCGCACACCACATCCTGCCCGGACGGGTGGTGACACACTGTCCGGTGTGGCTGTGACCCCCGACCGTGTACCGCGCACCTTCGACGACCTCGTCGCCCGTGCCCGCGCCCTGCCCCGGGGCGGCCGGCGCGCGCTGCTGGGCATCGCGGGCAGCCCCGGCGCGGGCAAGACGACCCTCGCCGAGCGGCTGGTGGACGCCCTGAACGGGGACGGACCGCGGTGGGCCGCGCACGTGCCGATGGACGGGTTCCACCTCGCCGACGCCGAACTGGACCGGCTGGGCCGCCGGGACCGCAAGGGCGCCCCGGACACCTTCGACGCGGGCGGCTACGCGGCGCTGCTGCGGCGGCTGCGCGAGGAGACCGGTGAGGTGGTGTACGCGCCGGCGTTCGAGCGGGTGCTGGAGCAGCCGCTGGCGGGCGCGCTCCCGGTGCCGCCCGCGGCCCGCCTGGTCGTGACCGAGGGCAATTACCTGCTGCTGTCGGAGGGTTCGTGGGCGCGGGTGCGGCCGTGCCTGGACGAGGTGTGGTTCTGCGAGATCGACGAGGCGGAGCGGATCCGCCGGCTGGTGGCCCGGCACGAGGAGTTCGGCAAGGAGCACACGGCGGCCGTGGCGTGGGTGCGGGGCACGGACCAGCGCAACGCCGACCTGGTCGCGGCGACCCGGGACCGGGCGGACCTGGTGGTGCCGGCCGGCGCGCTGCCCTCCGGCGGCTGACGCCACCCGCCCTGTTCGTCCCGGTGGGCTCCGCCGCCCTCGGCTCGCCCGCGGCCCTTCGGAGGGCGGGGGGCCATACGTTCACCCGCCGCCCACGCGCCGGCCGCCGGGGCCTTCCCACGGGGTCACGGAATCGCCCTGGACCCGCACCCGTTCGGCCCGCGCTTCGCGGCGGGGCCGCACAACCGCGCACAGCGGCACGGGTGTTCCGGGTCACCTTCCGAGGGCCACAGGCACGCCGTCGACCGCCGGGCGCCACTCCCCCGTTCCGGGCCGGCGCGGGTCCCTCACCGCCTCGCCGGCCGCGTCAGCGCGGGTGCTCGCCGCGCCGGCCGCCGCCTGTTCGCCGGCCGCCGACGCCGAGGCCACTACCGGCCCGCCGCGTTCGTGGACGACTGTCGGAGCGACACCACGGCGCACCGCACGCCCGGGACCCACGCGGTGGTCCGCGTCCCCGGCGGGTTCGCCACGGTGTGCAGGACCGGCGCCGCCGGGCCGGTGCGCGAGCGGTCCCCTCGACCGGCAACCCGGCCTCGTACGCCTGCCGGTACCCGCGGCCGTGGCGGCTGACCGAGGACAGCGAGGTCGTGGACACCGGCCGGACCGACGCGTTCGGGTTCCCGGTGTGCGGGTCGCCCGTGAGGGTGGCCCCCCAACTGCCGCGCCGGTGTCCGCGTACGGCGTACCGGAGCGGTTATCCGGGTGCGCCCTCCTGGGCGGGTTCCTCGGATGCCGGGTGCTCCGGACCGGCGGCCGGGGCGGCGGTACGCAGCGCCGCTTCGATCCGGCGGTCGCTGGTCATGGATGCCGTGACGGCCGTCATCGCCAGGAGGAGGCCGGCGGCGGCGTAGAGCGGGGTGCGGATGTCGCAGGTGGTGGCCAGCCAGCCGCCGAGGAAGGCCCCGACGGGGGCGGCGCACATGGCCAGCATGCGGGAGGTGGAGGCGACCCGGCCCATCAGGTGCGCGGGGACGATCGCCTGCCGGAGGGAGGGCCCGAGCACCATCGTGGCGCCCATGCCGGCCCCGCAGACGGCGAGCGCCAGCCCTGCCGCGTACGGATTGGGGGCAGCGGCCAGGCCCAGGACGGCAAGTCCCTCGACGGCGGCTGTGCAGGTCAGCGCGGTGCCGGTGCCGAGTCGCCGGCCGAGGGAGGAGGCGATGCCCGCACCGAGCAGGCCGCCGGTGGCCTCCGCGGTGAGGAGCAGGCCGAAGCCGTAGGTGCCGGTGCCGAGGCGGTCGTGCGCGAAGAGGGCGAGTACGGTCTCCACGGCGAGGAAGGCGATGTTCCCGACCGCCGGGCGGAGCGCGAGGCCGAGCAGCAATCGGTCCCGGAAGACGTACGAGGCCCCGGCCCGCGCCTGCCGGAGCAGCGACTCGCGGGTCTCCGGCACGGGGCGGGGCATGGCGGGCAGCGTACGGACGAGCAGTGCGGAGAGCAGGAACGACACCGCGTCGGTGAGCAGCGGAACCGCCCGGCCGAGCGCGAGCAGGGCACTGCCCGCGGGCGGGCCCGCGAAGCCGGACATGGCGGTCTGGGCGCCGCGCAGGCGGGAGTTGGCGCGCTCCAGGAGGGCGGGGTCGCGGCCGAGCAGATCCGGCAGGTAGGCCGTGGCGGCCGTGTCGAAGAAGAGTCCGCCGAGGCCGAGCAGGAAGGCGGCGGCCGCGAGCAGCGGGACGCTCAGGACGTCGAGCCCGGCCGCTGCCGCGGGTATCGCGAGCAGCACCGCGCGTGCCGTGTCCGCGACCCGCATCGTGCGGCGGCGGTCCCAGCGGTCCACCAACGCACCGCCGAGCACCCCGAAGATCAGCCACGGCAGCGTCCCCGCGGCCGTGACGAAGGCGAGCGCCATCGGATCCCGCGTCAACGTCAGCGCGAGCAGCGGCAGCGCGGCGTGCGTCACCCCGTCACCGAGCGAGGAGACCGTCTGAGCGGTCCACAGCCGTCCGAACCCGTTCGGCAGCTTCCGGATGTCCGAGGTCACTCGGATCCCTCCTCGGCCTGCGCGCGCGGTGCCGGGCGGAACAGCGCGAAGACGAGTGACGTGTCCGGCAGCGACGGGTCGGACAACTCCTGGTACTCGTCCGCCAGGGCCTGCAACCGAGCCCCCAGCTCCGCGAACTGCTCCTCGGTGAGCCGCAGATGCGCCATCCGCACGTGCCGCTCGCCGTCCGCCGGCGAGGCCTCCAGGTCCGCCACCGCGTGCCGCATCAGCACGTCCGGCCCTCCCTCGCCCGGATCCGGCAGCACGATCGCCCGCGCGGCCAACGCGTAGTACCGCTCGGTGACCCCCCGCACCTTGCGCGTCCGCACCACCTTCACCAGGCCGGCCCGCTCCAGCAGCCGTACGTGATAGCTGGAGCTCCCCTTCGCGAGGCCCACCCGCTCGGCGATCTGCGTGATCGTCGCCGGCTCGAAGCGGAGCACGGCCATGATCCGGTGCCGCGTCAGACTGGAGACGGCGCGCAGCTGCTCGTCCGTGGTGACGTGAAACGTCTCGGGAAGGTCGTCGGCAGGCATGCGAGCAATGGGCAACGATTCTTGACCATTGAGCAAGGGGTTTCGCGCGGACCGCGGTCCGGTGCGGACGGTTCCCGTGCCCTCCGACGTACGAGCGCCGCCCGCAGGGCACGGGGAGCGGGGCGGGCGGTGGCCTGGGCCGGGTGCCCCGGTGCCGGGCCGGGGCCCGCCTCGAGCCGCTGGTCACGGGGGTCGGTGAGCTATGTTGAGGGCCCGTGGCAGACAAAGGAGGCCGACCGGTGCCCTCGCCGCAGCAGGCACGCGCACAGGCATCAGCGATCACGTCGGGCAGGACCGCGCCCCAGGCCGAGGCCGCCCCGACCTCCCGGCTGCGGGAACTGTTCGACGGGCCGCGTCTGTCGCCGGGGCAGCGACGGATCGCCCAGTACCTGATCGAGCACCTCACCGAGGCGGCCTTCCTGTCGATCACCGAGCTGGCCGACCGGGCCGGGGTCAGCCAGCCCTCCGTCACCCGCTTCGCCGCCGCCGTGGGATTCAGCGGCTACCCCGCGCTGCGGGAGCGGCTCCAGTCCATCGCGCTGAGCGGCCTGGCGGGCGGGCCGGGCGAGGAGGACCGGGCCAACGAACTCCAGGCGGCCGTGGACGCCGAGATCGCGAACCTGGAGAACCTGCGGCGCGACTTCGCCGACCCCGACCGGGTCATCCGGGTCGGCCGCGAGCTGTCCCGCTCGACCCCGCTGACGGTGCTGGGGCTGCGCATCTCGGTGTCGCTCGCCGAGTACTTCGGCTACGCCGCCCGCCGGATCCACCCGGACGTGCGGCTGGTGACCCGCGGCGGCAGCGTGGCCTACGACGCGCTGCTGCAGGCCCGGGAGGCGGGCGGCGGCTGGGTGCTGGCCTTCGCCATGCCCCGGCACTCCCAGGAGACGCTGCACGCCGTCCGGGTGGCGCGGGACGCGGGCCTGAAGGTCGCCCTGGTGACGGATCTGGCGCTGGGGCCGCTGGCCGACGAGGCCGACGTCACCTTCGCCACCGGCACCGGTTCGCGGCTGGTGTTCGACTCGTACGCCGCGCCCGGGGTGCTGGCGGCGGCCCTGCTCCAGGCCATGACGGACGCCGATCCGGAGCGCACCCAGGCCCGGCTGGAGAAGTACGAGCAGCTGTCGGAGCAGCACCAGTTCTTCCTGCGGGACTGAACCCGCGGCCGCAGGGCCGTTCCTTCCGCCCGCGGCGGGACAGTCGTGAAGATCTTGCGGTCATCCACCCCTGGGACGGGGATGATTCACCGCATAAGGCGCATGAATGTTTTCATACGTCTTGCAAAGCCATCGGCATATATAAATACTGCTCCGCGCCGGGGCGTGCCGTCTGCGCGGCGCGTCGTGCGGCCCCGGCCCTCCCCTAGGCCGAGGCCGCCGCCCGGCCCCGTCGACCACCCGGCCGATGCCGCCCACCGGAAGCGATGATCATGCCCCTGACCAGCACGCGCATCAGCCCCGACTGGCCCTGTCAGGTCAAGACGCCGGGCAGCTACGACTGGGAGCGCTCGGCGGCCAAGTGGCTGCGCGAGCTGATCCCCGCGCGCTACGCCAGCTATCCGGCGCTCATCCGGCACCCCGTCCTGCTCGCCCGGCACGCGCAGATCCAGGTGCAGCAGGAGATCCGGGTCGCCCGGACCGCCCTGCAGACCGCGCGGACCGAGCTGCCGGTGCTCGGACTGCCCGAATCCGTGATCGAACACACGATCAAGCTGTACGCCGCCGAGGTGCTCCAGCTCCAGCACATCGCGCGCAGCGTCCGCGCGGTCAGCGCGGCCCTGGCCGCCCGCGGCGCGGCCCGCTGACCCCCGGCGACGCCGGGCGCCGCCCGCCGCCCCTGGCCCGCCCCCGCCGGGCCGCGCTCCCCAAGGTCACGGGAATCCCGGCCCGGCAGACGAGTGATCCCGCGGGCCGAGGTGTGCGATGCTCGTCGCGTGACGAGCGAGCCTTTGCTTCCGGGCGACCCCGACACCGGTCCCGAGCCGGCGGCACCGGCGGAGGTCGTGGCCCGGCAGCGCGCCGAGCTGGCACGACTGCGGGATCAAGCCGCGGCCGCGGCCATCCTGGAGCGGGCCAAGGGCGTGCTGATGGCCGTCACCGGCTGTGCGCCGGACGCCGCTCACGAGGAACTGCTCCAGCGGGCCAAGGACGGCAACCGCTCGCTCCTCGAACAGTGCTGGCTCACCCTCGGCGCGCTGCCGCCGCCCAGGGACCGGCCCGCCCACCCGGCGGCCGGACCCGCGCCCGCCGCCGACGGGGAGAGCGCTGCCGTGGGCACCGGGGACTTCGCCGGGGCACTGGAAGCCCTCGGCCGCGCCCTGGTGCGGGTCGGTTCGCCGCACGAGCTGGCCGGCTGTCTGCTGGACCGGCTCGGGCCCGAGGTGGCCGCCGACGCGGTGCTGCTGTACGAGCGGCTGCCCGAGGACGGTCTCGCCCTGATCGGCCACGCCGGTGTCGAGCCCGCCCTCGCCGCCCAGTGGCACCACGTCCCGCCGGTGACCGGCCTGCCCGCGCTGGAGGCGCTGCGGTCCGGACAGCCGCGCTGGCTGGAGCGGCCCGCCGAGGACCGCGCGCGCTACCTGCTCATCGGGCCGCCCCCGGAGCGGTGGCTGACCCGGGCCTGGCTGCCCGTGCCCGAGGGCGACACCGCGCGCGTCGCCCTCGGGGTGCTGCGCCGGCGTGACGCGCCGTTCGCGCCGCGCGAGCGGGAGCTGCTGCGGGCGGTGGCCCGGCTGTGCGCGGGCCGGCTGCGCGCCTTCGACCGCCCGCGCGCCGTCGCGGCCGGGGACATCGCGCAGACCGTGCAGGCGGTGTTCGACGCGCTGCCGGGCCCGGCGGTGCTGCTGACACCGCTGCGCACCGCCTCCGGCCGGGTGACGGACTACCGGATCGCCGCCGCCACCCCGGAGGCGGCCGACGTGTTCGGGCTCACCGGCCGGGACATGGTCGGCCGGCACCTCCTGGCGAGCTATCCGGCGGTCGCGGGCGCTCCGCTGTGGCGCGGCTGTCTGCGGGCGCTGGAGACCGGGGTGCCGTACGAGAGCGAGCCGTTCGCCTACCAGCACGACACCGGCCCGGCGCCCGTGACCGCCACCTACACGGTGCGGGCGGCGCCGCTGGGCGAGGGCCTGGTGGTGACCTGGCTGCGGTACGACCCGGTGGACCGGCAGGAGCAGCGGCTGGCCGACGTGCAGCGGCTGGGCAACCTCGGCTGGGCGAACTGGAACCTGCTCACCGGTGAGATCTCCTGGGCCGCGCAGACCCGCACCGTGCTCGGCCGGCGCGCCGACCGGCCGCCGCTGCCGCTGGAGCGGCTGCCCGACCTGGCCGTGCCCGAGGACACCGGGCCGCTCGCCCGGGCCATCGCCGGCCTCGTCTCGCGCGGGCGCCCCCTCGACGTGCCGTTCCGCACCGAGACGGCCGCCGGCGTGCGGCATCTGCGGCTGGTCGCGGAGGCGGTCTCGACGCCCGACGGCACCCCGGTCGAGGTGCACGGGTTCGTCCAGGACCTGACCGCGCAGCGCAGCGCGGAACTCGCGCTGGTGGAGAGCGAGCGCGCGATGCTGCTCCAGCGCGGCATCCTCCAGGCCGAACGCGCCCTGGCGGCCCGGCTGCAGCACGCCCTGCTGCCGCTGCCCAGCAAGCCGGTCCGGCTGGCCGGGCTGCGCGTCGAGGTCGCCTACCTGCCCGCGCAGGCCGGCATCCACGTCGGCGGCGACTGGTTCAGCGCCATCGAACTGCCCGGCCGGGAGGCGCTGTTCGTGGTCGGTGACGTGGCGGGCCACGGCATCGACGCCGTCGCCACCATGGCCCAGCTCCGGTTCACCGCGAAGGGCATGGTCAGCACCGGCTCCTCGCTCACCGGGGCGCTCGCGCGGCTCAACCAGCTGCTGCTGCACTCCCGCGACGGCCAGATCACCGCCACCATGATGCTGGCCCGCTACGACCCCGACCGGCACGTGCTGGCCTGGGCGCAGGCCGGGCACCCGCCGCCGCTGCTGGTGCGCCGGGGCGAGGTGCGCTTCCTGGACCGCCCCGGCGGCATGCTGCTCGGTGCGACGGGCGCCCCCGTCTACGAATCGCTGGAGCTGCGGCTGGAACCCGGAGACCGGCTGCTGCTGTACACCGACGGTCTGGTCGAGCGCCCCGGCGAGGGTCTCGACGCGGGCTTCACGCGGCTGGCCGAGGCGGTGCGGGCGCACGGCTGCGGCGAGTCGGGCTCGCTGGACGCGCTGCTCGCGGCGATGCTCGCGGACGAACGGCGGGACGACGTGTGCGTGCTGGACATCCGGATGCCGCTGGGGGACGTCCAGGACGCGGTGGAGGCTTGACGGGAGCCGGGCGCCCGGCCGCCGGTTCAGGCGGGGTGGCCCGCCTCGATGGCGGCGGCGTCGGACAGGCGCAGCAGCGGTCCGGGCCGTCCCTCGCCCCACCGGACCGGTTCGAGCACATGGCCGACGTGGTCGCCGCCGTCGACGCGGTGCAGGACGGTGCCGGTGAACCAGGCCGCCGCCGCGTCCAGGACGACGGCGCCGGCGGGCTCCTCCCGCCAGGCGAGCCCCGCGAACTTGTCGGTCTCGTCGCCGGTCTGCCCGCCGAAGCGTTCCGCGAGGTCCCGCTCGTCGCGGGTGAGCAGATGGACGGTGAGGTGCCGCGCGGCGCGGGCGACCCGGTAGGTGTGGTTGGCCTTGGACAGCCACACGACGAACCGCGGCGGCCGGATGGAGCACTGCGAGGCGAAGCCGACCAGACACCCGGCCCGCTCGCCGCCCGCCACGGCGGTCACCACGCACATGTCGGGGTCCAGCCGGTCGAAGAAGCCGTCGAGGTCGCCCGCATCCGCCACCCGCTCCCCCGCGTCCGGCGCGCCGTCCTCGCGCTCGCTGCCGTTCTCGTCCGTCATGGGCTCCGCTCCCGTCCGCCGTCCGTCATCGCGTCCGCTCCGCCGCCCGGCCCGGCCCGCTCGGCCGGGGAGGACGCCGCTCCTGCTCCGGTGCCCCGCGAGCCGCGCCCGAACCGTCGCCGGCGCCGGCGCGGGGTCCCGGTGGGCGACGCGTGTCGTCCCCCCGGCCGATCGCCGGCATGCTAAAAGCGCCACCATGACGTCTCACTGGTCACGCCGTGCCTTCCTGACCGCCGCCGGTTCCGGCACCGCCGTCGCGCTGGGTCTCGGCACCACCTGGGCGTTCACCGCGCCGGAGGAGTTCCCGGCGCTCCGGGCGAGGTGGCGCGCCCTGATCCTCGGCGAGGGCTTCGACCCCGCCGCCGAGCCCTTCCGGTCCCGGCTCGCCGACCTGGGCGGCACGGCCGGCCGGTACCTCGCCTCCATGGCCCCGGCCGCCGGCTCCCTGTGGCCCGACCTGGTGTACGCCGCCCCGGAGCCGGACACGGACCACGCGTCGTACGACTCCTCGGCCCGTCTGAACACCAGTTACGCGCGGCTGTGCACGCTCGGGCAGGCCTACTGCCAGCCGGGCACCGGCCTGACCGGCGACCCGCGGGCGCGCGACGCGCTCCTCACCGGGCTCGGTCACCTCCACGACGACGTCTACCACGCGGGGCAGCCCCCGTACGGCAACTGGTACAACTGGCAGATCGGCATCCCGCAGGCGCTGCTGGACCTGTGCGTGCTGCTGTACGACGCGCTGCCGGCCGCGCGGCTGGCAGGCTTCCTCACCGCGGTGGACCACTTCGTGCCCGACTCGCTCGTGGCCGCCTACACCGGGAACAGCACCGGAGCCAACCGGGTCGACCTGTGCCGGGTGCTGGCGCTGCGCGGGGTGGTCGGGGCGAACGGCGAGAAGGTGGCGCTGGCGAGGGACGCCCTCTCCCCCGTCTTCCGGTACGTCACCTCCGGCGACGGGCTGTACGCCGACGGCTCCTTCGTCCAGCACGGGTCGGTGCCGTACACCGGCTCCTACGGCTCGGTGCTGCTCGGCGGGTTGGCCCTGCTGTTCGCGCTGCTGGCGGGTTCCGGCTGGGAGGTGACGGATCCCGGCCGGCAGCACGTGTTCGACGCGGTGGAACGGGCCTGGGCGCCGTTCGTGTACAACGGGCTGGTCATGGACGGCGTCTCGGGCCGGGCGATCAGCCGGGGGCGTGCGGCCGGCGCCCGTCTCCAGCAGGACGACCACACGCGCGGGCACGCGGTCCTCGCCTCGGTCGTGCTGCTCGGACAGGGTGCGTCCGCGGCCGAGAACGCGCGCTGGCGGGGCCTGGTGAAGGGCTGGATCGAGCGCGACCGCTCCAGCCCGCCGCTCGCCGACCCGACGCTGGGCGTGCCGCAGCTGGCCCGGCTGAAGGCGGTCCGGGACGATCCGGCGGTGCCGGCGGTGCCCGAGCCGACCGGGCACCGGCTGTTCCCGTGCATGGCCCGGGCCACCCACCGGCGGCCCGGCTGGGCGGCGTCGCTGAGCATGGCCGACCGCAGGATCAGCCACTACGAGACGGGCGACGGCGAGAACCTGCGCGGCTGGCACACCGGTGCGGGAATGCTGTACTGGTGGGGCGCCACGTTCGCGAACGACCAGTACGGCGACGCCTTCTGGCCGACCGTCGACCCGTACCGGCTGCCGGGTACGACGGTCTCCCGGAAGGTGCTGGCGGACGGCGCGGGCGGTGACTGGGGCGCGGCCAAGCCGGACGTGCACTGGGTGGGCGGGGCGACCGACGGGCAGTGGGCGGCGGTCGGCCAGTACCTGAAGGGCCTCCAGTCGTCGCTGCGGGCCAAGAAGTCGTGGTTCTTCCTGGACGACGCCGTGGTGTGTCTCGGCGCGGGCATCACCTGCGCCGACGGCACCGCCGTGGAGACGACCGTGGACAACCGCAACCTGGGGGCCGCGGGCGACGCCCCGTTCACGGCGGACGGCACGGCACAGCCCGTCTCCGTCCCCTGGTCCCGGACGCTCACCGGGGCGCACTGGGCCCACATCGGCGGCCACGGCGGCTATGTGTTCCCGGGCGGGGCGACGGTACGGGCGCTGCGCGAGGCCCGCGAGGGCAGCTGGAGCCTGATCGACACGGGCGGCTCGACGGCCGTCCTCACCCGTACCTATCTGACCCTGTACGTCGATCACGGCACCGACCCGGCGGACGCCGCGTACGCCTGTGTGCTGCTGCCGGGCGCGACCGCCGAGGCCACGCGGGCTCGGGCGGCGGATGCCGGGTGGCTGGACGTGCTCGCCAACTCCAACCGGCAGCAGGGGGTTTCGGTGCCGTCGGCCGGTTTCACCGGGGTGAACTTCTGGTTCGGCGGCACGGCCGGACCGCTCACCGCGAGCGATCCGTGCTGCGTGCTGGTCCGGGAGAGGGGCGACGGCACGGCGGTGCTCGTGGTGAGCGACCCGATGCGGATGCGCACCGGGCTGACGGTGACCTGGCGGCGGGCGGTCGCCGCGGTGACGTCCGCGCCGGCCACCCTCGTCTCCTCGGCCACCGGGGCCGCGCTGACGCTGGACTTCGGGGACCTGTCCGGCACGGCGGGGGCCGGACAGGAGGTCACGGTCCGGCTGGGCTGACCTCCGCGCGCGCGAACCGGCCCAGGGACGCCGTGAAGGCGGCGACGAAGCCGTCCCGGTCCGGCTCCGGCAGCGCGTCCAGGGAGAGGTAGGGGTTCAGGTCCTCGAGTTCGACCAGCAGCAGTCCGCCGTCGGGCGCACGGCAGGCGTCGACGCGCTGGATGCCGCAGCCGAGGGCGTTCCAGTCGATGAACCGGCGCGCGAACTCCAGGTCGGCGGCGGTGGCCGGGTACGGCTCCAGCTCCCAGCGGCGGGCGGGATCGGGGGCGTACAGGGCGTACTGGAAGTCGTCGTCGACGAAGTAGAAGGACACCTCGTAGGCGAAGTCGACACAGGGCTGGATCAGGACGTCTCCGGTGGCGAGCGCGTCCAGCTCCCCGGCGGGCACGATCCGCAGGCCGAGGGAGTCGGCGCCCAGCCTGGGCTTGACCACGTAGCGCGCGGCGGCCGGCAGCTGCGGCAGGTCCTCGGCGCGGTCGACGGTAGGGATGACGGGGAAGCCGGCGGCGGTCAGATCGAGAAGGTACTGCTTGCCGGCCATGTCCGCCTTCCCGGTGAGCGGGTTGTACACGCGGGTGCCGGCGGCGAGCGCCCGGGCACGGAAGGCGTCGTACGCCCGCTGGTGGCCGAGCACGGGCCCGCTGTTGCGCACCACGACGGCGTCGAAGCCGTCCATCAGGGCCGTCACGTCCAGCGGATGGCACAGCGCCAGGTCGAAGTGGGCGCGCAGCCGGGAGGCCAGGTGGATGTCCTCGTCGCAGTAGCGGCGCCCGCGGGCCTGGTACGCCAGGTCGGTGACGTACAGCAGGCGGGGTCGTGCGGCGGGCATGCGGAATCTCCTCGGGGGGTGTGGGGGGTGGTGCGGGTCGGGCACCGGAGAGGGCCGGGGAAAGGGTACGCCGCAGGGTGCGGCCCCCGTCGTCCGCCCCTGGGCGAGCGCCGGTACGACACTCAGTACCCTCTGCGGTCACACACGCTGCACTGAGTGCCAGCAGACTCGTCCGGGTGCTACGTTCCCGTCCATGAGCTCGAGCAGCGCGGTGCCGGCCGCGAAGCCGCCGATCCGGGACGCCCTGGTGGCGGCCGCCTTCCGGCTTTTCCTGGAACGCGGGTACGAACAGACCACCGTCGACGACATCGTGGCCCTGGCCGGGGTCGGCCGGCGCTCGTTCTTCCGCTACTTCCCCTCCAAGGAAGACGTGGTCTTCCCCGACCACGAGGGCTGCCTGGCCGGCATGACCGCCTTCCTCGCGGCGAGCGGCCCGGAGCACGAGCCGGTGCGGCGGGTGTGCGACGCGGCCCGGCTGGTGCTGCGGATGTACGCCGAGAACCCGGCCTTCTCCGTGCAGCGCTACCGCCTCACCCGCCAGGTGCCGGGGCTGCGCGCCTACGAGTTGTCGGTGGTGTGGCGCTACGAGCGGGCCCTCGCCGAGTATCTGCGCGGGCGGTTCGCCGGGCGGCCGGACGGGACACTGCGCGCCGACGTGATCGCGGCGGCGGTGGTCGCCGCGCACAACAACGCCCTGCGCTCCTGGCTGCGGTCGGACGGGGCGGGCGACGCGGGCGCGGCCGTGGACCACGCGCTGGCGTACGTGCAGCGGACGTACGCGCGGCCGGCGGACGCCCCGGCCGCCTGGAACGGCCCGGCCGGCCCCGGCGCGGAACCGGGGGCGGCCGGGGAGGTGGTGGTGCTGGTGTCCCGCCGGGACGCCCCGCTGTGGCGGGTGGTGCGGGAGCTGGAGACGGTCCTGGACCGGCCCTGACCCGCCCGTCCGGAGCGGCCCGGGGCGCGGACGGGAATGATTCGGGGGTACGCAGTGCCTTTACGTGTGACACTGAGTGCCATATCCTGTCGGCGTGCACGGTGGCACGGCGACCGTGCGCACGCGTGCCCGGCCCGCCCTCGGGCACGCGGGTTTCCGGCCGAGCGCAGGGAGTTGACGACCGTGTACCACCACTCAGCAAGCACCTCGGGGCCGGCGGCCGGTTCCGCGACGGGTGTTCTCGCGACGGGTGTTCTCGACCCCGCCGCCGACTCCCGGGACGCCCTCCTCTTCCAGCGCTGCACCTGGTGCGGCACCGCGATGTACCACCGGCTGCTGTGTCCGGTGTGCCAGGGCAGCGAGCTGCGCACGGAGCGCAGCGAGGGGGCCGGCACGGTCCGCCACTCCACCGTGGTGCACCGCAACACCCCGGCGGCGCGCAATGTGTCGCTGGTGGAGATGGCCGAGGGATTCGTCGTCCGCGGCCGGGTCATGGGCCCGCCGGTCGGCATCCACAGCGGCGACCGGGTCCGGCTGTCCACCGCCAAGGACCCGGTGCGCGGTGAGCCGGTCTTCCAGCTGGTGGAGGAGCCGTACCGGGCCTGGACCTGAGCGCCCCAGGGACGCCCCGGCCGCGCCGTTGCCACGGGAGCGCGTCTCCGGGGGCGCGGGCCCCTCGGACCCGTACATGTGATCCATCACCTGCCGCGCACAGGCAACCCACAGCCTTCGCCTTTCATCCTCCGTGGGCGAGGGACGCCCGGGGCCTCCGGGACGTCCGAGGTCGGGGTCCAAGGAGGAACTGTGGTCCGTGCCCGGCATATAGGGGTGATGGCCGCCGCGTTGCTCGCGGTGGCCGGAGCATCCCCGGGGGTGGCGTCCGCCCGCTCCCAACCAGCCAGTGTGGACGGAGAATCGACGGCGCGCGGCGCGACACCGCTGCCGCCGGGATGGCGGGTGGATCCAGGCGGTTCGGCGCCGCAGCTGGTGTGGCGGTCCGGCCGGCCGGTGCCGATGGGTGACGCGCGGGTCGAATTCCGCGCCGGGGGGCGCCTGTTGGGCGTACCGCGTCCGGCGGCGGACGGCCACACCTTCCGACTGCCGCTCGGTGCACGGCGGTTGGCCGAGCTGCGCGCAATCCTGCCGGCCGCACCGTCCGGCGGTCTGGAGGTCTGGTCCGGCGGACGGCGGCTGGACGCTCGCGAAGCACGCACCGCCGCGCCGGCGGTCCCGCTCCCCGCCCCGCTCCCGGCGAACTCCGTGGATCCGGGCAAGCCCGGCGGCTATCGCACCACGACCGGCGAGTACGCGCTCAACTCGGTCCGGCTGCCCGGCTTTCCGGCGCCGGTGGAGATGCGCGCGGTGGTCGTCGCCCCGGTCGGCGCCACCGGCAAGCGGCCCCTCGCGCTGTTCCTGCACGGCCGGCACGCCACCTGCTACAAGGGGGCCGGGGAGATCACCGGTGACTGGCCCTGCACGGCGGGCACCAAGCCGATACCGAGCCACCGCGGCTATCTGCGCGACCAGAAACTGCTCGCCTCCCAGGGCTATGTGACCGTCTCCATCGCCGCCAACGGCATCAACGGACAGGACTTCGCGGCCGAGGACGGCGGCGCGCAGGCCCGCTCGTCGCTGGTGCGGCTGCACCTGGCCCGCTGGGCCGGCTGGGCCGAACACCCCGAGACGGCACCCGAGGCGGTCCGTACGGCGCCCCGCGCCGATCTGTCGAAGGTGCTGCTGGTCGGGCACTCCCGGGGCGGCGAGGGCGTCAACCGGGCCGCGCTGGACAGCCTCGCCCCGCCGCCCGCCGGCCAGGACGGCTACCACGGTCCGGTGCGCTGGACCGTCCGGGGCACCGTCCTCATCGGCCCGACCGTCTTCGGCCAGAACCCGGTGCCGGACGTCCCCTCGGTGACCGTCCTGCCGGGCTGTGACGGCGATGTCTCCGACCTCCAGGGCGAGGTGTACGTCGACGGCACGCGCGCGGTCGGCAACGGCACCGCGCTGCACAGCGCCGTGTACGTGATCGGCGCCAACCACAACTTCTTCAACTCGGAGTGGACGCCCGGCCAGGCCGCGGCGCCGGCCGAGGACGACTTCTACGACGAGCCGGGCCACCCGGACCCGGTGTGCGGCAAGAAGGCCGCGACCCGGCTGTCCGCCGACCGGCAGCACCGGGCCGGCAGCACGTACATCGCCGCCGCCGCACGGCTGTTCCTCGCCGGGGACGACCGGGTGCGGCCGCTGCTGGACGGCTCCGGGAAGCGCGCCCCGTCGGCGGACCCGGCGCGGGTGCTGAGCCACGCGGTCGGCGCCCGCCGCGGCGGCGGGTTCCTGCCGGACGGCGGGGTGTCGGTGGCCGGCGGCAGGCTGTGCGCCGCGGTGGACCCGAGCCCGGCCCGCAGCTGCCTGCCCGCGAACACCAAGGGTGCCTCGCCGCACTTCGCCCGGTGGGAGACCGAGCGGGAGACCGGCCGGCAGGCGGTCGGGCTGCGCTGGACGCGCGCCGGCAGCCCGGTCCGGGTGACGCCCGAGCGGCCGGTGTCGCTGTCCGGTTCGACCGCGCTGGCACTGCGCGTGTTCGTACCGCCGAACTCCCGGGGAACGCGGCTGGACGTGGCCCTGACCGACACCGACGGCAAGAGGGCCGGGCTCGGCCGGATCACGCTGGACGGCCTGCCCGGCAGCGAGCGGACCGCCTCCTACTGGGCGCGGGAGGTCCGGGTGCCCCTGACGGCGGCCGCCCGCGCCGGGCTCAAGCTGGGTTCGGTCAAGTCCCTCGAACTGACGTCGCGTTCGGCCTCCGGGCGGGCCTGGCTGATGGACGCGTGGGGCTGGCGGGCCGGGACGCCCGCGGTGCGCGTGGAGGCGCTGCCGCGCGTGGACGTCGGCCGGACGACCGTGGACGAGGGTGACTCGGGCACGCGTACCTACCGCGTTCCGGTGCGGGTGACGGGCCGGGGCGGCAGCGGCCAGGTCCGGGTGTACGTCGTCGACCCGGTCACCGGGCGGACCACCGACCGGCTGGTGACGGTGCGGCCGGGCGGGCACGACGCCGATGTGCCGGTCGAGGTGAAGGGCAACACCCGGTTCGGCACCGACGTGTCCCATGATGTGCTGGTCAAGGCGGTCCGCGGCGCGGTCGTCGGCACCTACCGGGGCGGGCTCACCGTGCGCGACGACGATCCGGCGCCCACGATGACCCTCACACCGGTCGCCGCGAAGGTGACCGAGGGGCAGCCGCTGAAGTGGCGGGTGACACTGTCGGAGCCGGTGGACGTGAACCTGGACGCCTATTTCGCGTTCGCGCCGGCCACCGCCCCGGAGCTGTCCACCAAGGACGTCCCGGCGACCTGGCTGCGGGACCAGGCCGGGGAGAAGCCCGACCCTGAACGGCCGCTGTCCAAGGTGGCCGGGCTCTGGCTGTGGGCGGACCTCCCGGCCGGCAGCACGAGCGTGGACCTCACCGTGCCGACGGTCACGGACCGGGTCCGGGAGGCGGCCGAGTCGGTGCGGTTCCGCCAGCTCGACCCGGAGACGGGCAAGCCGCTGCCCGGCGGCCTGGAGGCGACGGGCTCGGTGCTCGACGCGTCGTAGAGCCCCCGCACTCGGGTCCGGGTGGCCCTCAGCCGGCGAGGGTCACCCGGATGCCGACCGTGCCGTCCTGGCCGCGCCGCAGCCGGCTGCCGAGCAGGGTCAGGCGGCCGACGATGCCGTACTTGCGGGCGATGAGGCTCCGGTAGCGGGCGGTGGTGTCCGCGCCGGTGATCTCGGCGGTGGCGGGCACCTGGTCGCCGGTGGGATTCCCCCGCCGGTCGCAGGGGCCGACGAGGACGTCGGGGCGGCGCCGGATCCGCTTGACCTTGCCGGTGCCGGCGCCGGTCCACACGCCGAGGGTGTCCCCGTCCCGGACCACCCAGACCGGGGTGGCGACAGGGGTGCCGTTCCGGCGGTAGGTGGTCAGCAGGAGGTAGGGACCGGCGCCGAGCCGGGCAAGCCGTGTGTGATCCATGACCGCAGTCTCCCGCCCGCCCGGTCCGGGGTCCAGCCAGGCCGAGGCCTCCTGAACCGCACGGATCGAGACAGCCTGCCCTCCGGCGGCCGACGGGGACGGGCGCGCCCGGACTGCCGGCTCGGCGGCAAGGACGACTACGGCACCGGACTTCGTCGGCGAGCCGGTGGCGCTGATCCTGCTCGGCGTGGTCGTCTCCGTGGTCGTCTCCGTCAACTGCCACCACGGTGGCGGATCCGTGACGGGCAGCGGGTCCCCGGCCGGACGGGCCCGTCCCGGTGCCCGCGGGCCGAGCGGGACCGCGGGGCGTACCGGCGGTGCTGTCAGCGGCCTGGGGCTGACGGCGGGCGCAGGCCGCGGGCCGGTCAGGCGGCGCGGTGCGACCGCGGGGCCGCGGCGGCCCACTCCATCACGAGGCGCTGGTACTGCGCGCGCTGCTCGGTGGTCAGTGTCCCGCCCGACCTGCGCCACAGGGCCCGGATCTCTTCGTTGACCTCCGCGGCCGATCGCTCGGAGGCGGCTGCAACAGTGGTGGACATGCTGTGAAGCATATGCCGAGCCTGGTGAAGGCGCTGTGAGTAAGTGTGCGCGATACGGACATTTGAGACCGTGTTGCTCATCACGTCACTATGTCAAGCCTCAGCGGGAATCCGATGATGCCGACGGCCCCGTGCCGGTTCCAGGGGTGACCGGCCGCGCTCTTGACGCGTAAATTCCTCGGTCGCAAGAGTGATCCACATGACTTTCTCCCTCGGCATCGTCGGCGCAGGACAGTTCTCCGGCCAGTTCGCCGCGCTCTTCCACGCCCATCCCGGCGTACGGGACGTCTATGTCACGGACGTCCTGCCCGAGCGCGCCGAGCGCCTCGTCGCCGCGCAGGGCCTCGCGGGCACCTTCCCGTCGTACGCAGCGATGCTGGAGTCACCGCGCGTCGACGCGGTCGCGGTCTTCACCCAGCGGTGGACCCACGGCCCGCTGGTCATGCAGGGACTGAACGCGGGCAAGCACGTGTACTCGGCGGTCCCGATGGCGGTCACCGCCGAGGAGGTCGCGGCGATCGTCGCCACGGTCCGGACCACCGGGCTGACGTACATGATGGGCGAGACCAGCCACTACCACCCGGCGACCGTGCACGCCCGTGCGCGGATCGCCGAGGGCGCCTTCGGCCGGCTGTTCTATGCCGAGGGCGACTACGTCCACGACATGGACCTGGGATTCTACGACGCCTACCGCTACAGCGGCGGCGAGAACTGGCGGGCGACGGCCAGCTATCCCCCGCTGCTGTACCCGACGCACTCGGTGGGCGGGGTGCTCGGGGCCTGGCGGACGCACGCGGTGAGCGTGTCGGCGATCGGCGTCCGCGACGAGGGCGACGACGGCGTCTTCGACCGCTCGGTCAGCATGTTCGACAACGACGTGTCCAACGCCACCGCGCTGTTCGAGGTGGCGGGCGGCGGGTCGTTCCGCACCAACGAGTTCCGGCGGGTCGGCTATCCCGCGCACCTGCGCGAGTCCCGGTTCCGGTTCTTCGGGACACGGGCCAGCATGGAACAACTGGCGACGGTGGCCCTGTGGCAGGACCGCGGCGGTGTCGAGGACATCACCGAACTGCTGGAGCCGAAGCGGGCGGTCGCGCCCGACGATCCGTCCCTCGCCTCTCTCGCGCCCGCGCTGCGCGCGGCCTTCACCTCGGGCTCGGCGCCGGTGCACGACCGGTCCCGGCTGCCGCGTGAGTTCGACCACCTGCCCAACGGACACGAGGGCAGCCACCACTTCCTGGTGGACGACTTCGTCACCGCCGTGACCAAGGGCACGCTGCCGCCGGTGAACGCGTGGACGGCGGCCCGCTACACCCTGCCGGGCATCGTCGCGCACGAGTCGGCACGGCAGGGCGGGGTGCGGCTGGACATCCCGGACTTCGGGGACGCCCCCGGGTCCTGACGGGTCCGCCGGGCTCAGGTGCCCGGCTTGCGGCCGTAGACGAAGACGTCGTCGCCGTTCCTCAGCAGCGACCAGTACTTCTTGGCGTCCGTCTTCGTCATGTTGACGCAGCCGTGCGAGCCCGGCGGGTTCCACATGCTCAGGCCCACCGAGTGGAATGCCTGGCCGCCGTCGAAGAACTGGCTGTAGGGCATCGGCACGTCGTAGAGGTTCGAGACGTGGTCGATGTCCCGCCAGTAGATCTTCTTCAGCCCGGTGCGGGTCTCGTAGCGGTCACGGCCGGTGCGCACCGGCACGGGGCCGTAGACCAGCTTCTTGCCGTCCTGGATCCAGCTGAGCTGGAGCGTGAGGTTCACACAGGCGACCCGGCCCTTGTTCACCGGGCACTTGCCGTCCTTGTTCGGCTTGTTCCCGACGGCCTTCTGCTTGTTCATCAGGTCCATCACGCCCCAGGTGACCGAACCCGCGTAGCCGATGGCGGGGGTGATGCCGTGCTTGCTCTGGAAGGCCCGGATCGCCGTGCAGTCGGCGGCGGACTGCCTGCCGTCGACCGGCCGGCCCAGGAACTTCTCCGCCTGCTTCTGGTACGGCCCGGTGCTCGTGGTGCAGCTCGCGGCCTGGGCCGGTGCCGCGGTGAAGGCGAGCGCGAGCGGCGCCACCAGCCCCGTCACGCCCAGCCCGATGACGCCTCGTGTGCGTATGCCCCCCATGGCGGCCTCTCTCCTTCCGGTTCCCTGGTCTGCTCGCCGGGTCCTCCCCGGCTGCTCTCCAGTGCGATTCCCGCGGTCTCGGAGTACTAGACCCGGCCGGGGAGGGCATGGTTGTGGTTCCGGTCAGGCTGTGACGAAACGGTGAAGTCCAGACCGTATCGCACGCCCCGAACCGCTCCGCCGGCCGGGTGCGGCCCGGGTGGTCGTCACGGTCGTCACGGTCGGGGAGCCGTACGTGACGCCGGCCGGGTGTCCGGGAGGCGTGCCTGGTCCGGCGGCCGGTGGCCGTTCCCCCGGCCGCTGCGTCAGGTGTCCCGGACGGCCGCGCGGAAGCCGGTGTGGACGGCGGTGAGGCCGCCGTCGACCACCAGCGTGGTCCCGGTGATCCAGGCGGCGTCGCGGGAGGCGAGGAAGGCGACGGCGGCGGCGATGTCCTCCGGTTCGCCGACCCGGCCCAGCGGGTACACGGCGCGCACGGCGTCGAGAGCGTCCTCGCGCCCCTCCCACGCCGAGGTGCGGACCGTGCCCGGCGCCACGAGGTTGACCCGGACGCCCCGGGGCGCCGCGTGCCCGGCGAGGGTCCGGGTGAGCGAGCCGAGACCGGCCTTGGCGGCGCTGTAGGCGTGGTTTCCGAAGTCCTGGAGGCCGTTGACGGAGCCGATGCTGACGATCGCCCCCCGTCCGGAGGCGGCGAGGTGCGGCAGGGCGGCCCGGCAGCAGCGGTAGGTGCCGGTGAGGGTGACGTCCAGGTCCCGCGCCCAGGCGTCGTCCGGGTCCTCCTCGAAGAGCGGGCCGTCCGGGCTGCAGTGGGCGGCGCAGTTGACCAGCACGTCGAGGGAACCGAACGCGGCGACGGCGCGGGCGACGGCCGCCTCCACGGCGGCCCGGTCGGCCACGTCGCAGGTGAAGGCCTCGGCGGTCAGGCCCGCCCGGCGCAGGCCGGCGGCGGTCCGCTCGGCCTCGGCCGGATCCCGGTCGGTCACCAGGACCCGGCCGCCCTCCTCGGCGAGCCGCCGGGCGACGGCGGCGCCGATGCCCCGGCCGGCGCCGGTGACGAGAACTCCGTGTCCCGCGAAGCGGGTTGGATCAGTCATGGGCCGACAGTACGTCCCCGAGGACGCGAATTCACCGGTTCAGCACCGGGCTCCACCGGAGACCGCGCCCTCGCCGGACGCGGAGTCCCGCCGGAAAGCGGCGACCGTGCGGGCGTGGACGGGCCGTCGCCGTACCGCAGTTCACCGGTACCCGGTGACGTCCGCCGGCCTGCCCGCGTCCTGTACCTCGGTCAGGTACCGCCAGGCGTCCGGGCGGCTGCCGTCGAGGTCGTTGAAGCCGTACACCTTCGCCAGGCCGCCGCTGGAGAGGGACTGTCCGTTGAACCGGGCCACGTCCGGGTCGGCGGCCAGCGCGGCGACGGCACGGCCGGTGAAGCGCGGGGTCTCGGAGATGGCGAAGTGCGGTTCGCGCCGCAGGGCGTCCCGCCAGTTCTCCTCGCGCACGCCGTACGCGTCGAGCATGATCTCCGAGCGCATCCAGCCGGGTGTGAGGGCCACGGCCGTCGCGCCGCGCGGCCCGAGTTCGTGGCCGAGGGCGAAGGCCATGCGCAGCACGGACGCCTTGGCGAGGTCGTAGAAGAAGTTCACGCGATAGGTGTCGCGGTTGTACTCGGCGGTGCCGTCGGTGACCTCCACGACCAGGCCGCCGGGCCGGCGCAGCAGCAGCGGCAGGGCGTAGTGGCTGGTGACGGCGTGGGTCTCGACGGCGAGGCGGAGCAGTCGCAACCCGTCGTCGAGGTCGTGCTCCCACACGGGGGTGTCCCACGCGAAGAGGTTCTCCCCGCCCCAGATGTCATTGACGAGGACGTCGAGGCGGCCCCGCTCGGCGGCGATGCGGTCCACCAGGTGCCGTACGGCCGCGTGGTCGAGGTGGTCGGCCGGCACGGCGACGCCCCGGCCGCCGGCCGCGGTGACGAGGTCGGCGGTGTCCTCGATGGTCTCGGGGCGGTCGTACTCCGAGCGGCGGGCGCGGGTGCTGCGGCCGGTGACGTACACGGTGGCGCCGGCCGCGCCGAGTTCCACGGCGATGCCCCGGCCCGCGCCCCGCGTCGCCCCGGCGACCAGCGCCACCCTGCCGTCCAGCGGTCCTGTCATGTCCTGCCTCCCGTGTGCCGTGACTGCTGTGCCCTGCCACTCTCACGGGGATACCAGACATCTCCTGTCGGGATTCTGACGGACGCCCGTGATCAGTGCCCGCGGTCGATCCACTCCTGGAGGTGAGGGGCCTCCGCGCCGATGGTGGTGGCGTCGCCGTGCCCGGTGAGGACCTCGGTCCCGGGTGGCAGGGTGAGGAGGCGGTCGCGGAGGGAGTCGATGATGGTCGGGAAGTGGGAGAAGGAACGTCCGGTGGCGCCGGGGCCGCCCTGGAAGAGGGTGTCGCCGGTGAACACGGTGCCGAGACCGGGGTCGTACAGGCAGACGGCGCCCGGGGCGTGTCCGGGCGTGTGCAGGACGGTGAGGTCGGCGCCGGCGGTCTCGATGACCTGGCCGTCGAGGAGATGCCGGTCGGGTTCGCGGTGCGGGTGGGTCTGGTGCCACAGCGGCAGGTCGTCGGGGTGCAGCCAGATCGTGGCGCCGGTCAGGTCGGCGAGTGCCGGGGCCGCGTTGACGTGGTCGTTGTGGGCGTGCGTGCACACGATGGCGGTCAGGCGGCGGTCGCCGACGGCACGGGCGATGGCCTCGGCGTCGTGGGCGGCGTCGATGACGATCACCTCACGGTCGTCGCCGACGATCCACACGTTGTTCTCCACGTCCCAGGTGCCGCCGTCGAGCGTGAACTGGCCGCTGGTGACGAGGCGTTCGATCCGCGCGGTCATCACAGCACCACCACCGAGCGCAGTACGTCACCGTGGTGCATCCGCTCGAACGCCTGCTCCACCTGGTCGAGTCCGACGGTCTCGGTGACGAACGCGTCGAGCGGCAGGCGGCCTTGCAGGTGCAGGTCGATCAGCATGGGGAAGTCACGGCTGGGCAGGCAGTCGCCGTACCAGCTCGACTTCAGGGCGCCACCGCGGCCGAAGACGTCCAGCAGGGGCAGTTCGAGCTTCATGTCGGGGGTGGGGACGCCGACCAGGACGACGGTGCCGGCCAGGTCGCGGGCGTAGAAGGCCTGCCGGTAGGTCTCGGGGCGGCCGACCGCCTCGATGACGACGTCGGCGCCGAAGCCGCCGGTCAGCTCGCGGATCGCCTCGACGGGGTCGGTCGCCCTGGAGTTGACGGTGTGGGTGGCGCCGAGGGTGCGTGCCGTGTCCAGCTTGCGGTCGTCGATGTCCACGGCGATGACGCGGGCCGCGCCGGCCAGGTACGACCCGGCGATGGCGGCGCCGCCGACACCGCCGCAGCCGATGACGGCGACCGAGTCGCCGCGGCCGACGTTGCCGGTGTTGATCGCGGCGCCGATGCCGGCCATCACCCCGCAGCCGAGGAGACCCGCGACCGCCGGGGAGACGCTCGGGTCGACCTTGGTGCACTGGCCGGCCGCGACGAGCGTCTTCTCGGCGAAGGCGCCGATGCCGAGGGCCGGCGACAGCTCCTGGCCGGTGGCGGCGAGGGTCATCTTCTGCCGGGCGTTGTGGGTGTCGAAGCAGTACCAGGGCCGGCCGCGCAGACAGGCCCGGCACTGCCCGCACACCGCGCGCCAGTTGAGGACGACGAAGTCTCCGGGGGCGACGTCGGTGACGCCCTCGCCGACCGACTCCACGACGCCGGCCGCCTCGTGGCCGAGCAGGAAGGGGAAGTCGTCGGAGATCCCGCCCTGCTTGTAGTGCAGATCGGTGTGGCAGACCCCGCAGGCCTGGACGCGTACGACGGCCTCGCCGGGTCCCGGGTCCGGCACCACGATCGTCTCGACCCGTACGGGCTCGTCCTTGCCCGCCGCGATCACGCCGCGTACTTCCTGCGCCATGGTCTGTCCCTTCATCGAATGCCTTCGCAGACGACCCTACGACGCGACCGATCGGCAGCGGGAAGGATCACGCACATGATCGCGGATCGTTCCGGCCACCGTCGGCCGCGGCGCGGCGCGGGGTGTCAGCGCAGCCGGACGGGGACGGCGTTCACCAGTCCGAGCAGGGGCGCCGCGGGGGCGACGACCTGCTCCAGCTGGCGCAACTGGTTCAGCTCGCGCAGGTGCTTCAGCTCCTGCAGCTGGTCGCTGACCTTGGGCACGCGGTTCCGGTGCGGTGCGGGGATGTCACCGGCGGTGAGCGAGTCCAGCGCGGACAGCGCGCCGAGCTTTCCGATGATGGGTGCGCCGGAGTTCGCGGCGTCCGCCTGGGGTGCGACGAGACCGGCGATCCCGGCGGCCAGGCCGACGGCGGCGGCGATGCGTCGTGTTGAGATCATGCCCTCAGCAACGGCCGGGTGCCCCGGCCGGACACGGGCGGCGGGTCGGGCTCACCCGTGAGGTGGAGCGGGGCGGCCGCGCTTGCCGGGGCCGCCGGGACGGAGGAGTCTCGTCAGGGGGGACCCGTGCGGCCCGTCCCCGGGCGGGCCGCGGGCGCCTGAAGGAGGTCACCATGGGCAGCGCCACGGGCTCCGCTTTCGACACCGAGACACTGCGCCGGGGCATCGAGGGCGACACGGGCAACACCCTGCTGTCGCTCTACGCCGACGACGCGCGGATCCGTATCGTCGACCGCGACCACCAGCCCAGTCGTCCCACGGTGCTGCGCGGCCGGGCCCGGATCGCCGAGTTGCTGGACGACATCTACCGCCGGGACATGACGCACCGGATGGAGCAGTGCGTCATCCAGGGTGACCACGCCGCCTACAGCGAGTCCTGCGAGTACGCGGACGGCACCCGGGTGCTGGCCGAGTCGATGCTCACGCTGCGGGACGGGAAGATCGCCGATCAGCTCATCATCCAGGCCTGGGACGAGTAGCCCCGGCCGGGCACGGAGGAAGGGGGTCCCCGGGCCGTACACACGCTCGGTTACGCTGTACGCGGGCCGTGACTGGCGCTGAGGTGGAGCACCACCGGGGAGCGGCCCGTGAACTCAGCCGCGCGCCTGGGCGAGAAGAAGTCGGTCCAGCCCAGGAGTGTGCAGCATGACGACCCAGACCCAGGCCGCCCGTCTGATGGACGGCACCGCGCTCGCCCGCCGCATCGTGGAGGAGACCGCGGAGCGGGCCGCGGCGCTCACCGAGCGCACGGGCACCGCGCCGTGTCTCGCGACCGTGCTGGTCGGCGAGGACCCGGCGTCCGTGACCTACGTCCGCATGAAGCAGAACCGCTGCCGCAGGGCGGGCATCACCTCCCGGCACGTCGCGCTGCCGGCCACCACGACGACGGACGGACTCGTCGGCGCGCTGCGGGAGTTGTCGGCCGACCCGGGCGTGCACGGCATCCTGCTCCAGCACCCGGTGGGCGACCACATCGACGAGCGGGCCGCGTTCGAGGCGATCGCGCCGGAGAAGGACGTGGACGGCGTCACCTTCGCCTCGTTCGCCACGATGAGCTTCGGGCTGCCGGGCTTCGTCTCCTGCACCCCGGGCGGCATCATGCGGCTGCTGGACGCGTACGGCGTCGATCCGGCCGGGCAGCGGGCCGTCGTGGTGGGCCGCAGCGCGATCCTCGGCAAGCCGGCGGGCATGCTGCTGCTGGCGCGGGACGCGACCGTGACGTACTGCCACTCGCGCACCCGGGACCTGTCGGCGGCGGTCCGCGAGGCCGACATCGTCGTGGCGGCGGTGGGCCGGCCGCGGCTGATCCGCGGGCAGGACATCAAGCCGGGCGCGGTCGTCGTCGACGCGGGCTACAACCCGGGGAACGTGGGCGACGTCGACTTCGACTCGGCCGTGGAGCGGGCCTCGCTGATCACGCCGGTGCCGGGCGGGGTGGGTCCGATGACGATCGCCACGCTGCTGGAACAGACCGTGACGGCGGCCGGCCGGCAGCTCGGCGCCTGAAGACGTCGCTTCTTTCGGGCTCTGCGATCGCTGCTCCGCTCATGGCGGACGTGGTTGAGCGGTTGGTGCCCGATGAGTTGTGGGGGTTATTCCGGCGGACCGTTCCTCCGGCAGAGGTCATACGTCCGCAGGGCGGGGTCGTCGACGGGCCGGTGATCGCGAGGCGTTGGCGGCGATCATCTTCGTAGCCGCTTCGGGCTGCGCTTGGCGCCAGCTCCCGCCGGTCTCCGGCCCGGCCTGGCCCATGGTCCACCGGCGCTTCGCCCAGTGGAGCCGGGACCGGGTCCGGGCCGGGCTCCACCGCGTCATCCACGACGCACCGGGCGGGTGATCAGGTGGATCCTCGATCCAAACGTGCCACGTTCGGTCGGATTCGGTCCCGTCGGTGGCCCCCTTTTGCAGCCCTCGCGCATCGGGGCCAGTCCAGCTCACCTCGGGCCTTCAGCCGCTCGTGCGCGGCATTGCACCCATCCGCTCCCGACAGGCCGGCGCCGCCGACGGCCTGGAAAACTACACGGTGACAAGGGCTACCACTACGACCACCCGTGTCGATGGCTCCGTGGCTGCGGCGTTCGTCATCGCATCGCCCGTGAGGGCGTCGAGCCCTCACAGCGGCTTGGCCGCCATCGCTGGATGGTGGAGAGAACGGTGGCCATTGCCGCAACCCCCATCTGCCGGCGCCGGCTGAGCAGATGAGGGAACCCGCGAGGAAGTCAGGGGAGCAGCGCACAGCCGACGATGGCTTCCAACTGCGAAAGAAGACCTGGCGTGAGATCGTCGAGACCGCGGTCTTGGTCCGGCACCACGATCGCGGCTCCAGGCCCCACACTGACCTCGCACGTGCGAGCAGGCAAGAACTCCAGCAGCCAGAACTTGATCTTCGACACCTGTTCTTCACTGAGCTCGAGGGTGTCGTCCTGCGCGATGAGTCGGATCACCCCGACACAGTAGGACGACAGTGTGGCACCCAGTCGAGGGACTGCTGCATCTTCATGTCAAGACGCCTTCGGCGCTCATCCTGCGCACGGAGCACTCCCTGCCAGCCGGCACGCCAAGGGAAACGCCACCGGAGCACCACGTCCTCAGCGACGGCCGGGGCATCCCCCTCGCGGTGTCGCCGACCGGTGGAACCGCAACGTCGTCACCCAGCTTCTGCCCCAGCGCGACCGGGGTCTTCCAGACCACGGTCCCGGTGTCCGGGCCCAAGGTCGCCGAACGGGCCGAGCTGATCGAGAACATCTTCCGGTTCGTGGAACTCGCGGGACAAGCGCGGGCGGAGGCACGTCGGGGTGAGCGGAGTCGAACGAGGCGTGCCCGGGCCGCGGAACGCGACGGCGCGTCCGGTGATGGACGGTGTGACCCTTCACGCCCGCGCCGTGCACTCGAATGCAGGATGTGCCGGCCGAAAAGATCCGGAAGGATCCATGTCGCCCCGGCGTGACGACGACTCGGTGGATCAGCGGCCGTGATCGTCGTGGAATTCAGTGGAATTCAGATGATCTGCGAAACGCGGGGCATTCACGGATTCGGTGGTCTAGGAGTGCCATGGCGATTTCGGCTGGTGGTGTGCCGCACGTGAAAGGCCCTGTCGTCGCGGGTGACGCCGGGGTGACCTTCGCCTTCGCCGCGTCCGGCCCGGCGGAGGAGGCGGCCCGCGGTGCGGTGGTGCGGGCCGCGAACCACCTGCTGGCCCGGCAGGATGCCGGGGGGTGGTGGAAGGGCCGCTTCACGACGGACGTGAGTTATGACGCCCACGACCTCTTCCTGCGCCATGTGCTCGGAGTGCCGGACGAGCGGCTGGCCGCGGCGACCGCACGATGGATCCGCTCGCAGCAGAGCGCGGACGGTTCCTGGCCCCTCGTCTTCGAAGGCGAGGGGCATCTGGGGACCACGATCCAGGCGTACGTCGCCCTCCGGCTCGCCGGGGACGGCCCGGACGAGGAGCACATGCTCCGGAGCGCGGCGTGGGTGCGCGAGCGGGGCGGTGTGGCGGCCGGCCAGCTGACGGCACGGGTATGGCTCGCCCTGCTCGGCTGGTGGAGCTGGGACGATCTGCCCGAAGTCCCTCCGGAGATCATCGCCCTGCCCAAGTGGGCGCCGCTGAACATCTACTCGTTCAGCTCCGTCATGCGGGTGGCGCTGGTGGCCATCAGCGTGATCAGCGCCCATCGCCCCGCGCGGCCGGTTCCCTTCGGCATCGACGAACTCTTCGCTCCGCCCGGCACCTCCGGGGTTTCGCCGGCGCCGGACAGCGGCTGGGAGAAGTTCTTCCGGCGCCTGAACGCCACGGTGCGCGTGTGTTCCCGGGGCATCCCCCGCCCGGTGCGCGAGGCCGCGGTGAACGCCTGCGTCCGCTGGCTCCTGGAGCGTCAGGAGCAGGACGGCAGCTGGGGGGCGTGCACCCCCATGACCACATGGGTCGTCCTCGCCCTGCATCTGCACGGCTACCCTCCGGACCATCCGGTGCTCAAGGCCGCCTGGGGCTTCCTGGAGGACTGCGGCGCGTGGCCGGAGGACGGCGTCCGGGCCCTGCACACCGTCCACAGTCCGGTGTGGGACACCTGTCTGTCCGTCAACGCACTGCTCGACGCCGGCCTGGCCCCCGGCCATCCCGCGCTGGTCGGAGCCGCCGACTGGCTGCTCACCCGGCAGGCCGACCGGCCGGGCGACTGGGCCGCGCGGCGGCCCCGGCTGTCGCCCGGCGGCTGGGCCTTCCAGTTCCACAACCGAACCTATCCGGACAACGACGACACCAGTGAGGTGGCGCTCGCCCTGCGCCGGGTGAACCATCCCGATCCGGCGCGCGTCGACGACGCGCTGGACAGGGCGGTGCGGTGGTGTCTCGGCATGCAGAGCCGCAACGGCGGATGGGCGGCCTTCGACGCGGACAACACCAGCACCCTCCCCGCCAGAGTCCCGTTCTTCGACTTCGGTGAGTTCTGCACCGACCCGCCCACCGCCGACATCACCGCCCACGTGGTGGAGATGCTGGCCGCGCTGGGAAGGGAACGCGACCCCCGTACCCGCCGTGCCGTCCGCTGGCTGCTCGGGCAGCAGGAGGCGAACGGCGCGTGGTACGGACGCTGGGGGGTGAACTACGTCTACGGCACGGGAAGCGTTCTCCCCGCTCTCGTCGCCGCCGGCGTTCCCCGCGGCCACGCGGCCGTCCGGCGCGCCGTCGCCTGGCTGACGTCGGTGCGGAACGCGGACGGCGGCTGGGGCGAGAGCTGGGAGTCGTACGCGGATCCGGCCCGCGCCGGCCGTGGCCCCTCCACCCCTTCACAGACCGCCTGGGCGCTGCTCGGACTGCTCGCGGCCGGAGAGGGCGAGAGCACCGCGGTGCGGGACGGGGTGCGCTGGCTGACCGAGCGGCAGACGGCGGACGGCACCTGGGAGGAGCCGCAGTTCACCGGGACACTCGTGCCCCGGGCCGTGGCCGCGCACTACGCGTACTACGGGCACGTCTTCCCCCTGATGGCGCTGGGCCGTTACGTCCGGCGCACAGGCGACGTGTCGGTGGGGCGGCAACGGGACGAAGCGACGGAGCCGGACCGGTGACCGGCCTCCCCCTGAAAGGCGCACGGGCGATGAGTGCTGAAACCCTGGCGGTGGAGTCGGACTTCTTCGCGCCACGCACCGCGATCGACGATCTCCTCTGCGCGTTCCTGACGGAGAAGGCACGGACCGCTCCCGTGCCCGGCCAGTCGGCGCTCATCCTGGTGCTGCGTGACTTCATCGCCGGGGGGAAGAGGGTGCGTCCGCTGCTGTGCGTGGCCGGATGGGTCGCGGCAGGGGGGCAGGGCGACATGACGCAGGCCGTCCGGCTGGCCGCGTCCATCGAGATGGCCCACACCTGCGCGCTCATCCACGACGACATCATGGACGCGTCCGACAGCCGCCGCGGGCGCCCCACGGTCCACCGGGCGCTGGCCGACCGGCACCACCTGCCGCGGCTGGCGCAGCAGTACGGGACCGGCGGAGCGATCCTCCTCGGTGACCTCGCCCTCGTCTGGTCGGACGAGTTGCTCCACACCACGCCCATGCCCGACGCCCACCGGGCCAGGGTGCTGCGCTGCGTCGACCTGGCCCGCAGCGAACTGATCGCCGGCCAGCACCTGGACCTGCTGACCACCGGCAGGCTCCACGCGAGCCTCGAGACGATGCTGAGCGTCATCCGCTACAAGACCGCCAAGTACACCATCGAGCGCCCCCTCCAGGTGGGGGCGGCCCTCGCCGGTGCCGGTCCGGACGTCATGAACGCCTGCAGTGCCTACGGAATCCCCCTCGGGGAGGCCTTCCAGCTCAGGGATGACGTCCTCGGGGTGTTCGGGGACCCGGAGCGGACGGGCAAATCCCGCCTGGACGATCTACGCGAGGGCAAGTGCACCAGCCTCGTCGTCCACGCGCTGCGCGTCTGCGGACCGGCGCAGGCCGGCCGGCTGCACACCCTGATCGGCGACCCCGACATCGGGGAGCGGGAAGCCGCGGAGGTCTGCGACATCCTCGCCGGCACGGGAGCCCGGCGGGAGGTCGAGCGGATGATCGAGGAGAGGTACCGGCAGGCTCTGGACTCCCTGGCCCTGGCCCCCTTCCCGGCGAGCGCCGTCCGCACGCTGAAGGACGTCGCGGAGGCGGTCGTGCACCGCACGGCGTGAAGCCGGCCGGCCGCCGGCCGGCACCAGAAGCTGCCCCGGCCGTCCACCGGCCCGGCCCACCAGGGAGGACGGATCCATCGTGCTGACCATGACCGCACCCGCGGCGGTCCTCCAGACCGCCTGGCGTGAAATCCGCTTGAGCTGGCTGTTCATCAGCGCCGACCGCTGGACCACCATCTTCCCCGCCACCTGCTTCGTGACGGCGGCCGTCGTCCATGCCCGGCTGCCCCCGGCCGAAGCCGCGGTCGCCCTGGGCTCCGGTGCGCTGTACTTCTGGCTGTTCGTCTACGAACACACCCTGGCCAACCAGCTCGTCGGCGTCGAAGAGGACCGTGTCAACAAGCCGTTCCGCCCCCTGGTCACCGGCCAGAGCAGCATCCGGGGCGCTCGGCTGCGCCTGAACGCCGTCCGGGTCCTCTTCCCCGTGTACGGGTACTGCCTGGGCGTGCTGGAGTGGGCCCTGATGTGGCAGATCCTCTCCCTGCTCCAGCACGAGTACGGCTGGGGCCGGCACTGGCTGGGCAGGAACCTCTACGCCGGCATCGGGGTCGTCGCCCAGCTGGCCGCCGCCTGGGAGATGGTCACCGCCATGTCGCCGGACGCCTGGCGCTGGATCGTGACCCTCGCGATCACCGTAACCCTTCTGATGTCCGTCCAGGACCTCCGCGACATCACCGGCGACCGCGCGGTGCACCGCTCCACCATGCCGCTGGTCTTCGGCGAGAGACCCACCCGGGTCTTCCTGTGCGCCGGCTTCGCCGTCGGCCCGCTGGCCATCCACCACTTCCTCATGGAGCCGGCCGGCCCGCGCTGGTGGATCATCGCCACGGACGTCGTCCTGTGCGGTCTGAGCCTGCTGCTCTCCGTCCGGGTGATGCTGGCGCGGGGCCGGGAACAGGACCAGCGCAGCTACCGCCTGGTGGAACAGTGGTACACCCTCGCCCTGGCCGCCTCCGTCTACACCCTTCGCTGACGAAAGGCCCCCACGTGACCGCAGAGGCCGCGCAGCACGTGCGGCACCAGCCGCGCCTGCGCATCAGTGGCGTCTGGAAGGCCTACGGCCGCAGACAGCTCCTGCGCGGTGCCGACCTCGACGTACCCGCCGGGGCGCTGATCGGCGTCGTCGGCGAGAACGGCACGGGCAAGAGCACACTGCTCCGGATCGCCATGGGACACCTGGCGCCCGACCGGGGCACGGTGGAGCGCACCGGCAGGGCCGGGTACTGCCCCCAGCACGCCGTGCTGAACGACTCGTTCACCGTCATGCAGCACCTCCGCCTCTTCCAGGCGGCCTACCGGCTGCCGACGCTCGCCCGGGCCCACGAGCTGATGGACCTCCTGGCGTTCGCCGACTGCGGCCGGCAGCGCGCCGGGGAGCTCAGCGGAGGCACCCGGCAGAAGCTGAACCTCCTGCTCGCCCTCATGCACGATCCGCAGCTCCTGGTGCTCGACGAGCCCTATCAGGGTTTCGACTGGGATACGCATCAAAGGTTCTGGGCCCTCGCCGCTCACCTGCGCGACCAGGGCAGGTCGATCGTCGTGGTCTCGCATCTGCTGCACGATCTGCATCACTTCGACGCGGTCGGCCACCTGCGCGACGGCTGTCTCGACATGGAGAGACCCACCCGATGACGTCCCACCCGATGACGTTCCGCCCCCCGGCCTACATCGAGATGCTGCGCTGCACTCTCCTCGGTCATCTGCGCAGCCGCATGGCAGTGCTCCTGGCGGTCGCCTTCATCCCCGCCTGGATCATGGTGGCGCGTCTGTGCGCGCCGGACCGGACGCTGCGGTTCTCCCTGGAACCGCGGGGCACCGATGTCCTCGCGCCGGCGAATCATGTCAGCCAGGTGGTGAACGCTCTTGCCGCTGTCACCCTGGTCACGGGTTTCTCGATGTTCATGGAGACCTTCAAGGCCGGGGAGACGGACCGCCGGCTGGTGCTGGCGGGCTACCCGAAGCTCCAGATGCTGCTGGCCAAGGTCACCGCGGTCGCCCTGGTCACCGCTGTCGTCGCCGTGTACACCATGGCCGTGCTCGGCAGCTCGCTGCCGGTGCGCCAGCCGGGCCCGCTGGCCCTCGCGGTGTTCGGCGCCGGCCTCGCGTACGGCGGAATCGGTCTCCTGCTCGGCTCGTTGGTACGGGGCGAGCTGGAGGGCTTCTTCCTCGTCATCATGCTCAGCCTGGTCGACACGGGTCTGCAGAACCCGGTCCTGAACGTCGCCGACCTCACCGGGCTGAGCGCGCTTCCCCTGTACGGTGCGTGCCAGGCGGCGCTGACGGCGGCCTTCACGTCCCGCACCCCCTGGTCGTACGGGCTGCTCTCGTTCGCCTGGTCCGCCGCGACCAGCGCCCTGGCCCTGCTCGCCTTCCACGTGCGCACCCGCCCGCACTGCCGGATCGCCACGGAGGCGCTCGCCGAGACGCCGCACCCGTGACCGGTGACCGGTGACACGTGACACGTGCGTACCGGACATTCGCGCCGACGCGGGGGCGCCGTCGCCACGGGAGCGGCCATACTGGCCGTCGTGCGCGTTGCGATCATGACGGCGGGTTCCCGGGGCGACGCCGCCCCCTACACCGGGCTCGGGCACCGGCTGGCGCTGGCCGGGCACGAGGTCACACTGGTCACGCACGGCCGTTTCGAACCGCTGGTGGCGGGATCGGACGTACGGTTCCACGCGCTGCCGGTGGATCCGCTGGCGGAACTGCGGTCCCCGCGCGGCCAGGGCCTGCACCGCAGTGCCGGCGGGGCCGGGAAGCTGCTGCGCGTGGTGGAGCTGGCGCGGCGTCTGGTGGGGCGGATGACCGAGGACCTGCTGGAGGCGGCACGGGACAGCGACGTGCTGCTGCTGTCCGCCTCGCTGGCCCCGCTCGGGCACACGATCGCCGAGGGGCTGCGGCTGCCGAGCCTGGGGGTGTATCTGCAACCTCTCGCCGCCACCAGGGAGTTCGCGCCACCGGTGCTCGGGGGCGGTGCCTGGGGCGGGCCGGTGAACCGGCTCGCCGGGCAGGGGGTGGGCCTGGCCGTGGAGCATGTCTTCTCCGGTACCGTGCCGGCCCTGCGCGAGCGGCTCGGCCTGCCCCCGCTGGGCACCGGTGCCGCCCGGCGGGGGCGCGAACGGCGGCGCTGGCCGGTGCACCACGGCTTCAGCCCCCTGGTGGTGCCCCGGCCCGCCGACTGGCGGGCGGGCCTGGAGGTGGGCGGCTACTGGTGGCCGTACGACACCGGGCACCGGCTCCCCGAGGAGGTCGAGGAGTTCCTCGACGCGGGACCGCCACCGGTCTTCGTCGGGCTGGGCAGCGCCACCGTGCCGGACGCCGGGAGGCTGAGCGCGCGGGTGGTGGCGGCACTGCGGCGGGCCGGGCTGCGCGGGGTGATCCAGCGCGGCTGGGGCGGGCTCGCGGCCGACGGGGACGACATGCTGACCATCGGCGAGGTGCCGCACTCGCTCCTGTTCCCGAGGACGGCCGCCGTGGTCCACCACGCGGGCGCGGGCACCACGGCGGCGGGGCTGCGCGCCGGGGTGCCGGCGGTGCCCGTGCCGGTGCAGTTCGACGCGGGTTTCTGGGCCGCCCGGCTGGTCGCGCTGGGGGTCGCCCCCGCCGTCGTACCCCTGCGCCGGCTGACCGTGGACGCGCTGGCCACGGCCCTGGTACGGGCCACCCGCGACCCGGCCTGCCGGCGGCGCGCCGAGGCACTGGGCGCCCGGATCCGCGACGAGGACGGCACCGCACCGGTCCTGACCGCCGTCGACCGGCTCACCGGCTGACCCGGACCCGCCACCCCGGCCACGGTCCCGGCCCACCCGGTCCCCGCCCGGCCCGCCGACGGCGCACCGGCATTCCGGGGGTGTCAGTCAGCCGGTGGTGAGGACCATGCGGAAGCGGGCGGCGCCGGTGAGCATCTTGTCGTACGCCTCGCCGGCCCGCTCCAGCGGCACCGTCTCGGTCATCGGGCGGATGCCGTGCAGGGCGCTGAAGGCCATGGTGTCCTCGACGTCCTGCGCGGTGCCGGAGGGGTGTCCGCGGACCACCCGCCCGCTCATGATCAGCTGCACCGGGCTGATGCCCAGCGGCTCGGGGGTGGCGCCGATGACGGTCAGTTCGCCGCGCGGGGCCAGGCCGTCCGCGGTCGCGGTGATGGCCTCGGAGCTGCCGGCGGTGGCCAGGACGGCCTTCGCCCCGCCGAGGGAGCGCAGCGCCTCGGCGACCGGGGTCGGTGCCGTGCTGTCGACGTAGTGGTGGGCGCCGAGCCGCTCGGCGAAGCCGGCCTTCTCGGCGCCCCGGGCGATCGCCACGGTCTCGAAGCCCATCGCCACCGCGTACTGCACGCCGAGGTGGCCGAGGCCCCCGAGGCCGAGCACCGCGACCAGGTCGCCCGGCTCGGCCGGACCGCGCCGCAGCCCGTTGAACGTGGTCACGCCCGCGCAGGCCAGGGGCCCCGCGTCGGCCGCGGCGAGCACGTCGGGGATCCGGGCCAGGGCGTCGACGGGCACGGTCGTCCGCTCGCCGAAGCCGCCGTCGTAGGCCCAGCCGGGGACCTTCAGGGCGGTGCACACCACGAAGTCGCCCCGGCGGCAGGGCCGGCAGTGACCGCAGCTGCCGCCGAACCAGCCGACGGCCACCCGGTCGCCGACGCTCCAGCCGCGCTCCCCGGTGCCCTCGCCCAGTTCCTCGATCCGCCCGGCGATCTCGTGCCCGGGAACCTCGGGGAAGGTGACGCCCGGCAGTGCGCCGCCGACGAAGAGGGCGTCGCTGTGGCAGATCCCGCACGCCTCCACGGCGATCCGCACCTGGCCGGGACCCGGCGGCCGGATCTCCCGCTCGGCGAGTTCGAAGGTGCCGTTGGGCTCGGTCACCTGGGCGACTCGGCTGGTACTCATGGCGCTCTCCGGGGGACGGGGCGACGGCCTTCACCCCCAGCAGACCAGCTCCGGCCCGATCACGCGCGCCGAACCCGCCCGCACCCCCGCGACCCGCGCCCGCGTCGGCTCAGCGGGAGCCGGGACGCCAGCCGTCCGGCCGGAGCATGCCCAGCAGCAGCCGGACCAGCTCGTCCACCACCTCGTCCAGCGTGGCGTCCACCCAGCCGGCGGTCCAGTCGTGCAGCAGGCCGTTGACGCCGCCGATGAAGGCCGTGGCCGCCAGGCGGTAGTCGCGCGGCGCCGCCTCCCCGCGGGCCACGGCCGCGGCGGCCTCGGCGCGGATGAGGTCGACCCAGCGGGCCCGGCGGGCCAGGCGCTGCTCCTCCAGCCGTGGGCTGACGCCGATGATCTCCATGAAGGCGATGCGGGTGCGGCGGGGGTCGCGGGTGACGGCGCGGGCGTAGGCCCGGAAGAGGACGGTGGCCCGGTCGGCCAGCGGCAGTCCGTCCGCCTCGGCGAGCGCGTCCACGACGGCCTGTTCGGCCCAGCCGTTGACCTGGAGGTGCAGCGCGGCCAGGACGTCCTCCAGGGTGCGGAACTCCTCGTAGAACTGGCGGGTGGACAGTCCGGCGGCCTGGCTGAGGGCGGCGACGGTGGTGCCCCGGTAGCCGGGGGCGTCGCCGAACAGCCGCAGCGCCGCGTCGAGGAAGCGGCGGCGCCGCTCGGCCTGCCGTTCCTCGGCGGACCGGCCGCCGTAGCGTCCCGTCGGCGCCCTGAGTCTGCCGCCCAACGTGTCCCCCTCCATCGCCCCGCCGGTCGTCAGCGGTTCGGTCCGCGGTCGTCCAATCTTGTCGTGCACGCATCTTGTCGAGAAGGCCGTCTCGTCCTTACTTTTCAGTAAGTTCACTGTGAATGCGGCCGTGTTCAGATCCCCCGGACTTCCCCCCGACCTCCCTTGAGGAAAGAGAGCCGTCATGGCTGCCTCCAGAACCAGGCACCTGTGCTCCATGGCCGTCGCCCTCGCCCTGGCCGCCGCCGGGCCGGCCGCCGCCTCCGCGCGTGCCGCCGCCCCCGACGGTCTGCGCGAGGTGCTGTTCGTCGGCAACAACTGGGACGGCACCGCCGATGTCATCCGGTCTTCCGGCGACTACGCGAAGATCGGCCGGATCAGCGTCGTCCCGGACAAGGCCGCGCGGATGGCGGAGATCAACGCGGATCCGGTCAAGTGGATCTACTTCCAGGCGATCCGCAACAGCGTCGGCGAGGGCCACGACCAGTTCGCCGACGACATGTACTCCACCCCGGACGGCCGGTCGGTGGTGGTGTCCCGGCCGAGCTTCGCGGACGTGGTCTCCATCGGCCTGGCCGACGGAAAGGTCAACTGGCGGTTCCCCGTGGCCGGTTACCGGGCCGACCACATGGCGGTCTCGCCGGACGGCACCCGGGTGGCGGTGTCCGCCTCGACGGCCAACACCGTGCATGTGCTGGACATCACCACCGGCCGGCAGCTGGGGTCGTTCAAGACCGGCGACAAGCCGCACGAGAACGTCTTCAGCAAGGACGGCACGCGCCTGTGGAACATGTCCATCGGTGACGTCAACACCGACCTGGACGGCCCGGGCTGGGACTGGACGAAGGGCGACCGGCACATCACGGTCGTGGACACCACGACGTTCCAGCAGGTGAAGGTCGTCGACATGCGGCAGCGGCTGGACGCGTTCGGACTGAAGGACTTCTCCGACGCGGTCCGCCCGGCCGTGTTCTCCCCCGACGAGTCCAAGCTCTACTTCCAGGTGTCGTTCTTCAACGGCTTCCTCGAGTACGACGTGGCCACCGACAGGATCACCCGGCTGAAGACGCTGCCGAAGAACCCGGCGACCAGCGAGGACCGCACCACCTGGGTCAACGACTCGCGCCACCACGGGATCTCGATGAACCCCGAGGGCACCAAGCTGTGCGTGGCGGGCACCATGGACGACTACGCGACCGTGGTCGACCGGGCCTCGCTCCAGGAGGGGCCGCTGGTCCCGGCGGCCAAGCCGTACTGGGCGACGGTGAGCGGCGACGGCAGGGACTGTGTCGTCTCCGAGAGCGGCGCCGACCAGGTGACGGCGATCGACTTCGCCACCGGACGGAAGGTGGCCTCCGTTCCCGTCGGCGACCATCCGCAGCGCGTCCGGCTGGGGCACGTGGCGGCCGACTGGACCGGTCCCGGCGGTAGCTGACGCCCCATCAGACCGTGGTCTCCGGGGTGCCCCACTCACCCCGGAGACCACCTCACTGCCCGGCGGGCGTGGAGGTGGGCGGCGTACGCCGGGCGACGGGCGGCCGGCGCACCCCGACGACCGACCGCGCCGCCCGGCCGGGGCAGGCCTTTCCGGCGCGGGGCCGGCCCGCCCGGGCTCTCCCGTCGGCCCGGGCCTCGGCGCCCGGATCCCTGAGGGGCGGCGGAGGCCGTGGCCCCGCGCCGGGGCGGCCCCGGCACCCCGCCCGGCCGGACGGACTCGACGGCCGTGCGGCGAGCGCTACTCGGGGTCTCCGGCCACCCTCGCGTGCAGATGCTGGTCGTGCCAGCCGTCGGCGTGCAGGAGGGCGCTGCGCTGGGTGCCCTCGTAGGGGAAGCCGGCGCGCTCGGCGACCCGGCAGGACGCGGTGTTGCCCGTGGAGTGGCACAGGCGCAGGCGGTGCAGGCCCAGGTCGTCCAGGGCCCACCGGGCGAGCCGGCGGACCGCCGTGACGGCGAGGCCGGCGCCGCGCGCCGGGGGCAGCAGCCAGTAGACGAGTTCGGCGCCGCCGCCCGCCAGGTCGACGTCGTTCAGGCCGACGAGTCCGACGGCCGGGCCGTCGGTCCGGGCGAGGGCCCACACCGCGCCGGTCTCGGCCCGCCACCGCTCGTGCATGCGCGCGATCCGGTCGCGGGCCTGCGCGGTGCCGGCCACGGTGAACAGGTTCCACCGCCGGATGTCCGGGTCCTGCCCGGCGGCGAGCAGCGCGTCGGCGTCCCCGGGCCGCCACGGCCGTAGCTCCCGGCCGTCCGGCAGGCCGAGGACGGGTTGCCCGCGGCCGGCCATGCGGCCCGCGGGTACGACGTCGGGTATGCCGGCGCTGGGGATCATTCCGGCATCCTCGCACAGGCCCCCGCTACGGCCGCGGCAGGCGGTGCAGGGTCACCTCCGTGAGCGCGCCGCCGGCCGCCGTCGCGGTGAGGTAGGTGCAGTACGGCTCGCGGCGGCGGTCGGTCGGGGAGCCGGGGTTGAGCAGGCGCAGGCCGCCGGGGGCGGTGGTGTCCCAGGGGATGTGGCTGTGCCCGAACACCAGGACGTCCAGGTCCGGGAAGCGGGCCGCGCAGCGGGCCTCGCGGCCCTGGGCGGGGCCGGTCTCGTGGACCACGCCGAAGCGCAGGCCGCCCAGTTCGGCGCGGGCCACCTCGGGCAGCCGGGCGCGCAGTCCGGGGCCGTCGTTGTTGCCGTACACGCCGATCAGCCGGCGGCTGCGGCTCTCCAGCAGGTCCAGGGTGGCGGTGTCCACCCAGTCCCCGGCGTGCAGGACGACGTCGGCGTGCGGGAGTTCGGCGAGCAGTTGCTCCGGGAGCCGCTTGGCCCGCTTGGGCAGGTGGGTGTCGGACATGAGCAGGAGGCGCACGCCGTCAGCCTAGGCCGCTCGTCCGGTGAGGCGGCGCACGCCGAGCGTGGTGCCGAGCACGGCGGCGCCCGCGCCGAGGGCGGTGGCGGCGGGGTGCCGGACCAGGGTCTCCTGCCAGGAGCGGGAGTGCGCGCTGTCGTCGAAGGCGCCGTGCGCGCCCTGGTCGTCGGCGGGGCCGCGGTCGACCGGTTCGAACAGGTTGTCCAGGTGGGCGGGCGGGACGCGGTCGGTCTGCTGGGAGTCGAAGCCGGTGCGGGCCAGATAGCGGTCGAGCAGCGCCGGGACGAGCCGGTTGGCCCAGATGGTGGCGACGGTGGAGGCACCGACGTAGTACTGCTTGCGGCGCGGGTGGTCGGCCGCGTACAGCACGCCCCGGGCGGCCACCTCGGGCTGGTAGATCGGCGGGACCGGCATGGGGTGCTTGGCCAGCCGGGAGCGGACCCATTCGAACTGCGGGGTGTTGACGGCGGGCATCTGGGCGACGGTGATGTGCACGTCGCTGCCGCGGTGCATCAGTTCGGTGCGCAGGGAGGAGGTGAAGCCGTTGATGGCGTGCTTGGCGCCGCAGTACGCCGACTGGAGCGGGATGGACCGTTCCCCGAGCGCGGAGCCGACCTGCACGATCGTGCCCCGGTCGCGCGGGAGCATGCGCTTGAGGGCGGTGCGGGTGCCGTTGACGAAGCCGAGGTACGTCACCTCGGTGACCCGCTTGAACTCCTCCGCGGTGATCTCCTCGAACGGCGCGAACACCGAGGCGAACGCGCAGTTGATCCAGACGTCGACCGGACCGAACGCCTGCTCGGCGGCCTCGGCGGCGGCCTCCAGCTGCGCCGGGTCGGCCACGTCGGCCACGTGCACCAGGGGCCGTCCGCCGAGCGCCGCGACCTCGTCGGCCGCCGCCCGCAGACCGCCCTCGCCGCGCGCGACGAGGACGACGTCGGCGCCCCGCCGGGCGTACAGGCGGGCGGTGGCGCGGCCGATGCCGGCGCTGGCGCCGGTGATGACGACGGTGGGGGGCATGGTCCTCTCCTCTTCCAGCACGATGTCGGCTTCCAGCACGATGCCGGTTTCCAGCACGATGGCGGCGCGGGGGTCCGGCGCCGTGGGTCTCACTCCGTCCGGTACGGCCGCGCCCGCTCCTCGGCGAGCGTGAGGCCGAGCCCGGGTTCCCCGTCGGCGCCCGGGGTGACGCTGCCGCCGCCCGGGTCGAGGACGCCGTCGAACAGGAGGCGCTCGATGCGGACGTGGTCGTGGAACCACTCCAGGTGGCGCAGGTTGGGCACGGCGGCGGCGGCGTGGGCGTGTGCGTGCGGCGCGCAGTGCCCGGAGATGTCGGTGCCGCGCGCCTGGGCGAGCGCGGCGGCGCGCAGCCAGACGGTGATGCCGCCGCACCGGGTGACGTCGGCCTGGAGGCAGTCGACGGCTCCGGCGGCCAGCATGTGTTCGAAGTACGGCAGGGTGTAGCCGTACTCGCCGGCGGCGACGTCGAGGGGGATCCGGTCGCGCAGGCCGGCGAGGACGGTGAGGTGGTCGGAGGAGACGGGTTCCTCGAACCAGGTGACGCCCTGGTCGGCGAGTGCCCCCGCGATCCGCAGCGCCTGGCCGCCGGTGTACCCGCCGTTGGCGTCCACGTACAGCTCGGCCGTGTCGCCGATGGCCGCCCGTGCGCGGGCGACACGTTTCAGGTCGCGGTCCTGCCGGGCGCCCCAGGACTCCCCGATCTTGATCTTGACGCGGGGGATGCCCTGGTCCTCGGTCCAGCCGCGCAGCTGGCGTTCCTGCCGTTCGGCGTCGTACGTGGTGAAGCCGCCGCTGCCGTAGACCGGCACGTCGGTGCGGGCGGCGCCCAGCAGGTGTACGAGGGGCAGGCCGAGCAGGCGGGCCTTGAGGTCCCACAGGGCGATGTCGACGGCGGCGATCGCCTGCGCGGCCAGACCGGGCAGTCCGGCGTTGCGCACGGCCCGGCACATCCGCTCGTTGGCGCGCGGCACGTCGTACGCGCACAGGCCGGTGACGGTGCCGGCCAGCAGTTCGCGGACCAGGTGGGCGGTGGCGGCGGGCGCGTAGGTGTAGCCGAGCCCGGCGGTGGTGCCGGAGCGGACGGTGACCAGGACGAGGGTGGTCCTGTCCCAGGCGAGGGTGCCGTCCGCCTCGGGGGCGTCGGTGGGCACGGTGTAGACGGCGGTGCCGACCTCGTCGACGGCCGGCCGGGCGGTCATGGGCGCCTCCCGGGGCGGCGCCTCCCGCTCAGCACGGCCGCGGTGCCCGCGGCGACGGCGGCCACGGAGGCGGCGGTCGCCCAGCCCGCCGTGCGGGAGGGTTCGGCGGGGCGGACGGCCAGCCGTTCGGGCCGGTCGCTGGGCAGGTTGCCGTCGAGGGCGAACGCGAGGGCCTCGGCGAGGTGCAGCGCGCGGCGGCCGGTCGCGCCCTGTTCGATCTGGGTGCGGCAGCTGAAGCCGTCGGCGATGACCAGGCTGTCCGGGGCGGCGGCGCGTACGGCGGGCAGGACGCCCAGTTCGCCGACGGCCATGGACACCTCGTGGTGGCCGCGTTCGAAGCCGAAGTTGCCGGCCAGGCCGCAGCAGCCCTCGTCGAGCACCTCGGCGTCGAGGTGGGCGCGGCGCATCAGCTCGCGGTCGGCGTCGAACTTCATGACGGCGTGCTGGTGGCAGTGGGTCTGCACGGTGGCCCGCCGGGACAGCCGGGGCGGCCGCCAGTCGTCGGGGGCGTGGTGGACCAGATGTTCGGCGAAGGTGCGCACCTGCCCGGCCAGCCGCTGTACGTCCTGGTCGCCGGGCATCAGTTCCGGGGCGTCGGAGCGGAAGACGGCCGTGCAGGAGGGTTCCAGGCCGATGACGGGCGTACCGGCCTCCAGATAGGGCCGCAGCACGCCGAGGGTCCGGGTCAGCACCTTCTCGGCGGTGGCGAGCTGGCCGGTGGAGATCCAGGTCAGTCCGCAGCACACGGGTTCGGTGGGAACGGCGACGCGGAAGCCGGCGTCGTCCAGGACGCGGACGGCGGACCGGGCGATGGCGGGGTGGAAGTAGGTGCTGAAGGTGTCCGGCCACAGGACGACCGTGCGCGGGTCGGCCGGGTCGGGTTCCGGCCGGCCCTGGGCCCGCCACCACTGGAGGAAGGACTCCTCGGCGAACACCGGTGCCTCGCGGGCCCGGTCGATGCCGGCCAGCCGTTTGCCGAGGCGGGCCAGGCCGGGCGCGTGCAGCGCGGAGTTCACCAGCTTGGGGGCGGTGCGGGAGAGCCGGGCCCACAGCGGGAGCCAGCCCATGGAGTAGTGGGCCATGGGGCGCGTGCGGCCCGCGTAGTGGTGGGAGAGGAACTCGGCCTTGAGGGTGGCCATGTCGACACCGGTCGGGCAGTCCGACTTGCAGCCCTTGCAGGCCAGGCAGAGGTCGAGCGCGTCATGGACGGCGGTGGACCGCCAGCCGTCCTCGACCACGGAGTCCGGGTGCCCGCCGAGCATCTCGAACAGCAGCCGGGCCCGGCCGCGGGTGGAGTGCTCCTCCTCCCTGGTGGCCCGGTACGAGGGGCACATGACGCCGCCGGTGTGGCCGCGGCAGTTGCCGATGCCGACGCAGCGCATCACCGCCCGCTTGAAGGAGTGTTCGTCGTCGGGGAAGCCGAAGTGGGTCGCGGGGGTGGCGGGCCGCCAGGCGGGGCCGAGCCGCAGTTGTCCGTCGACCGGGTTCGGGTGGACGACCTTGCCGGGGTTCATCCGGTTGCCGGGGTCGAACAGCGCCTTCAGTTCGCCGAACGCGGTCACGAGCCGGGCGCCGAACATCCGGGTGAGCAGTTCGCCGCGGGACTGGCCGTCGCCGTGCTCGCCGGACAGGGAGCCGCCGTAGGAGGCGACGAGGTCGGCGGCGCGCTCGACGAACCGCCGGAAGACGGCCACGCCTTCGGCGGTGCGCAGGTCGAAGGGGATGCGGGTGTGCACGCAGCCCTGGCCGAAGTGGCCGTACAGGGACGGGTGGTCGTAGTCGGACTCGGCGAACAGGCCCTTCAGGTCGCGCAGGTAGTCGCCGAGCCGTTCGGGCGGGACGGCGGAGTCCTCCCAGCCCTCCCAGGTCTCCCGGTCGTCCGGCGGGCGGGCGGTGACACCGAGTCCGGCCTCGCGGGCCCTGAGCATCTTCTGCTCGCGTTCGGGGTCGTCGGAGAAGGCGACGTTCCGGTCCTTCTCGTCGCGGCCGAGGGCGTGCAGCAGGGCGTGCGCCTGTTCGTCGACGTCCTCCTGGCTGTCGCCGCTGTACTGCACCATCAGCCAGCTGTCGCCCTCGGGCAGCACGGCGAGCGAGTCCAGGTAGGCGCCCTCCTCGCGCATCAGCTGGGCCATCCGGCCGTCCAGGGCCTCGAGCTGGGTGGGGTTGCAGTGCTCCAGCAGGCGGGGTACGTCGTCCCCGGCGGCGCAGATGTCGTCGTAGCCGAGGACGAGCAGGGACTGGTACGCCGGCACGGGTACGAGGTCGAGTTCGGCGCGCAGGACGGTCACGAGGGTGCCCTCGCTGCCGACGAGCGCCTTGGCCACGTCGAAGCCGTTCTCGGGCAGCAGGGAGTCCAGGTTGTAGCCGGAGACGCGGCGCGGGATCTTCGGGTAGCCGCGGCGGATGTCGGCGAGGTATTCGGTGGCGATGCGGTCCAGGCCGGCGTAGATCCGGGCGAGCCGTCCGCCGCCGGCGATGATCCGCTCCCGTTCGTCGGGCGGGGTGGGGCCGACCCAGGCGCGTTGCCCGTCGTAGGTGAGGATCTCCAGCCGGCGGATGTTGTCGACGGTCTTGCCGTAGGCCTGGGCGGAGGCGCCGCAGGAGTTGTTGCCGATCATGCCGCCGATCGCGCAGTGGCTGTGGGTGGACGGCTTGGGGCCGAACTGAAGCTTGTGGCGGGCCAGTTGCCGGTTGAGTTCGTCCAGGACGATGCCGGGTTCCACCACGCAGGTGCGCCGTTCGGCGTCGACGGAGAGCACGCCGGTGCAGTACTTGCTCCAGTCGATCACCACGGCGGTGTTGGTCGTCTGTCCCGCGAGGCTGGTGCCGCCGCCCCGGGACAGGACGGGGGCGTCGAAGCGTGCGCACACCGACACCGCCCGGGCGCCCGCCTCCACGGTGCGGGGGACGACGACGCCGATCGGGGGCTGCCGGTAGTTGGAACCGTCCGTGGCGTAGGCTCCGCGGCTGCCCGCGTCGAAGCGGACTTCGCCGTCCACCTCGGCACGGAGGGCCGCCTCCAGGCCGGACCTGTCCGCAGGGGTCATCTGCGCTCCTTGGGTTCACCGACGTACTGCCCGTGTCCGGGGCCGGGCGAGTACCCCGGCAAATAGACAGGTAAAACTGAACAGTCCGAACTGGACAGTTACGGCTGTCGGCCATAGCCTGGCGGGCATGGCCGACATCTCCGACTCCGCCGCCCGCGCCGCGCGTGATCTGCGCGTGGTCTTCAGCAGGCTGCGGCGCCGCATCCGCGAGGTCGCGCAGGACGCCGACCTCAGCCCCTCCCAGGAGTCGGCGCTCACCCTGGCCGGCAAGCACGGCGCGGCCACGGCCAGCGCGCTCGCCGCCGCCGAGGGGGTGCGCCCGCAGTCGATGGCCGTCACCCTGGCCGCGCTGGAGCGGCACGGGCTGATCCGCCGGGCCCCCGACCCCGACGACGGCCGCCGGCAACTCGTCACCCTGACCGACGCCGGCCGGGCCCGGACCGAGGGCAACCGGCAGGTGCGCGAGGAGTGGCTGGCCCGCGCCTTCCAGGACCGCTACACGGAGCAGGAGCGGGAGACGGTCCTCGCGGCGCTGGAGCTGCTGGAGCGGCTGTCGGCGCCGTGACCCCGGGGAGGACGCACGGCACGGGCCGGCAGGCCGGCCGCCATGCCCCTCCCCCGCCCGGCCGTCCCCCCGGCCGGCTCACCACCGGAACACCCGAAAGGCCCGACCGGCTCATGTCGCTCACCACGCTCGACCCCCGTACCGCCCTCGTCGCCATCGACCTCCAGAACGGCATCGTGGCCATGCCCACCCAGCCCCGCCCCGGCCCGGAGGTCGTCTCCCGCACGGCGGAACTCGCCGACGCCTTCCGCGCGCACGGGCTGCCCGTGGTCCTGGTCCGGGTCTCCTTCGCGGCCGACGGGGCGGACGCGGTCCCCGGGCGCACCGAACGCCAGGCGCGCGGGCTCGCCTTCCCGGAGGGCTGGGACGTCGTCGTGGACGAGCTGTCCGGCCACCCCGGCGACATCCGGGTCACCAAGCACAACTGGAGCGCCTTCCACGGCACCGACCTGGACGTGCAGCTGCGCCGCCGGGGCGTCACGCAGATCGTGCTGACGGGCGTCGCGACCAGCATCGGCGTGGAGTCCACCGCGCGCGACGCCTACGCGCACGGGTATCACGTCACGCTCGCCACGGACGCCATGGCCGACGCCGACGGCGAGGCGCACGCCAACAGTGTGGAGCGGATCTTCCCGCGGCTCGGTGAGACCGGTACGGCCGCCGAGATCATGGAGCTGCTCGCCAAGACCCGCGTCTGACTCCCTGACGGGCCTCTTTCCCGGGGGACCGTCGGTGGCACGGGCCGGTGCCGGGCCCGGCCGAGCGGTCCGTGTCCGGTGCCCGGCCGGGTCCCGGGGTGTGCCCCCGCGCACGCGGAACCCGGCCGCACGGGATCAGGTGCGGCCGCCGCCACCGCCGCCGAAGGACCCGCTGGACCCCGGCGACCAGCGGGGACGGCTCTGGTCGGCGGCGCGCTTGGTGCCGGCGTTGCCCAGCTCGTGCGGGGTGAGGCGGTCGCCCCCGTCGGCGGCCCGGGGCACCTCGTCGGGCTCACGGACCTCGCGGGTCTCCCGCACCGGTCCGCCCGCCGGCATCTTGGGCTGCTCCTCCGGGCGCGGCGGCGCCGGCTCCCGCTCGCGCACCTTGGCACCCAGCCGGAAGGCCCAGATGATTCCCGCGACGAGGGCCACTCCGGCGATCAGGATCAGGACGTATCCGAAGGCCTGCGCGCCCGTGGCCGCTTGGTACATGGCAGTGTTCATGGTCGCCGGGTACCCGGGGCCGGGCGCCGGATGCCTGGTCGGGCGGTTCTACGGCGCTCCGTCCTGCTCGCCGGCCGCCGCGCGTTCCACCTCCGCCTCGACCTCGGCCCGGGGCCGGCCCGTCTGCCGGGCGTACTCGCTCACCGCCGTCTGCACATCACGGGCGAGGTCACGCCACGCGCGCAGGGCGGTCTCGTAGGTGCCCGCCTGGACGCCGGTCAGCCGCTGCTCGGCCGGCGGGCCGTAGGCCTCCCGCAGTTCCTGGACCTGGGTCTGGGCGGCGTCGGCCGCGCGCTGCTTGGCGACCAGTTCTTCGAAGGTGTGCGACACGCCAACCGACCTTAGGCAGCTTCGGCGCTCCCGCCCAGAGCGACCTGCCGGAAGCGGCCGCCCCGCACCCGAGTGGCGGGACGGCCACCGGGCGCGGGCCCCGACCGCCGGGCCCGCCTACCCCGGGTCCCCGGTCGGGATGACGAGCAGCTTGGTGACCGAGCCGTCGTCGCCGACCACGTCCCGGACGTGGCGGAAGCCCAGGCTGCGGCACAGGGCCAGGCTGGCGGTGTTCCCGGCACCGACCATGCCGTACGCCTCGGTCAGTCCCAGGTTGCCGGCGGCGTGCCGAAGCAGGCCGCGGACGGCCTCGCCGCCCAGGCCGCGCCCCCAGTACGCGGGCACGAGCGCGGTGACGAGTTCATGGCCGTCGACGTTGCCGGTCGGCTTCACCTCGGCGTGGCCGACGTACGTGCCCGACAGCCACAGGCCCCACACGTCGAACCGGCGCTGCGGGTAGACGTCGGTGAGGATGGCGCGGAACAGCTCGCGCAGCTGCGGTTCGGGCACGAGGTCCTGCCCCATCCAGCGGCACACCTCCGCGTCGCGCAGCAGGGCGACGAAGTCGTCCTCGTGCTCGGGCCGGTAGGGGAGGAAGTCCAGGCGCTCGGTGCGCAGGACGGGGGTCTCGGCGGTGGTCATGGCGGGCTCCTCGGAGGTGGGGCGGTGCGGCGGGGCCGAGGGCGGTGGGGCGCCGGTGCTGCGGCTCGGGTGGGGGGAGGCGGTGCCGGGCCGGCGCGTGGCCGGCCCGGCGGGCGGTCGTGGCGCGACGGCGGTCAGGCGCCGGCGTTCTCCATGCGCTCGCGCAGGCTCTTGGGCCGCATGTCGGTCCATACCTCGTCGACGTAGGCGGAGCACTCGGCCTCGGTGCCCTCCTTGCCGACGGGCTGCCAGCCGGCGGGCACCTCGATGTCGACGGGCCACAGGGAGTACTGCTCCTCGTCGTTGCGCAGCACCTGGTAGCGGGTGTTCTCGTCCATGTCGTCTTCCTTCGTCGTGCGGTGGGCGGTGGGTGGTGTGCGGTGGGCGGGGCGGGCGGGTGGTGAGCGGGGGCCGTGCGGGGCGCCGGAGTGCGGGACCGTCACCGGCCTGTCCGGGCGTGCCGGGCGAGGTGGCGCAGGGCGGTGGCGAACTCCTCGGCCACCCGGCGCACGGTCGCGGTGTCGTGGACGCCGGGCCGGTGGTGCCAGGTGAAGGCGAGCCGGCCGTCCTGGACGGCGCCGACCACCTCCAGCGGGTGGGAGCCGGGGTCCCGGGGGTCGTGGTCCTGGCCGAACGAGCCGTGTTCGGCGCGGACCAGGCCGCCGTCGGCCGTGTCGGGGCGGGCGTCCCACTGGCCGAGGTAGTTGAACACCACCTGGCTGTGCGCGGTGCCGCCGAGGCGTTCGCGGACCTCCGGCGGGCCGAAGGTGCGCAGCGCGCCGAAGCCGATGCCGCCGCCGGGCACGGCGCGCAGCTGGCGGCGCACCGACTTCACCAGCGTCCGCCAGTCCCGGTCCGGGCCGAGGCGGCCGGGGTCGGGCACCTGGAGGGCGACCGGGTGGACGGTGGTGAACCAGCCGACGGTGCGGGTCAGGTCGACACCGTCGAGGAGGTCCTCGCGGCCGTGTCCCTCCAGGTCCAGGCGGACCCGGTCGCGTCCCGTCCAGCGGGCGAGGGCGAGGGCGAGGGCGGCGAGCAGCACGTCGTTGACACGGGTGCGGTAGGCGGTGGGCGCGGAGCGCAGCAGGGCGGTGGTGTCCGCCTCGTCGAGTTCCACGCTCACCGTGGCCGCCGGCGCCGGGTCGGCGGCCGGGGCCGGGGGCTCCTCGGTGCTCACCGCCTGCTCCCAGTAGGGCAGTTCGTGGTCGAGGCCGCCCTCGGCGACGTGTGCGGCGAGCCGCCGGGACCACTCCCGGAAGCTGGTGCTCCGCTCCCCCAGGGTGACCGGGCCGCCCTGGCGGGCCTGCCGGTAGGCGGCCTCCAGGTCATCGCGCAGGATGCGCCAGGAGACGGCGTCCACGACCAGGTGGTGGGCGACGAGGAGGAGGAACGCGGGCCGGCCGGACGCGCCGGTGAACAGGGCCGCGCGCAGTTGCGGGCCGTGGGCCAGGTCGAAGCTCGCGTGCAGTTCGTCGGCGGCCTTGGCCATGGCCGCGTCGGCGTCCTCGGCGGACAGGCCCGTCAGGTCGTGGCGGACGAGGAGGTCCCGGCCGGCGGCGGGCGGCGGGTTGAACTGCCGCCAGCTCCCTTCCTCCTGCGTGAACGTCATGCGCAGGGCGTCGTGGTGTTCCAGCAGCGCGTCCAGGGCGGCGCGCAGGGCCCGCGGGTCGGGGGTGCCGTCGAGTTCCAGCAGCGCCGACTGGTTGAAGTGGTGGTGGGCGGCGCGCGGGGTGGTGAGGAACCAGTGCTGGATCGGGGTGAGCGGCACCTCGCCGGTGACCGGGCCCTCGGCGGAGCGCCGGGGCGCGGTGCGGACGACGGTGGCGAGGTCGGCGACGGTCTGGTGGGTGAACAGGTCCCGGGTGGCCACGTGCAGCCCGTCGCGGCGCAGCCGGGAGACCACCTGCATGCTCAGGATGGAGTCGCCGCCGAGCGCGAAGAAGTTGTCGTCGGCGCCGACGTCCGCGATGCCCAGCACGTCCGCCCAGATCCGGGCGATCCGGCGTTCGGTGTCGGTGCGCGGTGCGGTGCGCGGCCCGTCCGCGGCCTGGGCGGGGCCGGGCGCGGGCAGGGCCCGGCGGTCGGTCTTGCCGTTCGGCGTGAGCGGCAGCCGTTCCAGCGGGACGAAGACCGACGGCACCATGTGCGGGGGCAGCGACCCGGCCAGGTGCACCCGCAGTTCGCCGACGGGCAGGGCGGTGCCGGACGGCTCCGCGGGAACGACGTAGGCGACGAGCCGGGCCGGTGCGCCGGCCTGGTCCGCGCGGACGACGACGGCCGCGTCCCGGACCAGCGGGCTGCGGCGCAGCGCGCTCTCGATCTCGCCGGGTTCGATGCGGTAGCCGCGCAGCTTGACCTGGTCGTCGGCGCGGCCGGCGAACCGGAGCCGGCCGTCGGCGGTCCACCGGACCAGGTCCCCGGTGCGGTACATCCGCTCCCCCGGCGTCCCGGACGGGTCGGGCAGGAACCGCTGGGCGGTCAGTCCCGGCCGGCCCAGGTAGCCGCGGGCCAGTCCGGGCCCGGAGACGTACAGCTCGCCGGTGACGCCGGGCGGTACGGGGCGCAGGGCGGCGTCGAGCACCTGGACGCGGGTGGCGCCGGCGGGGCGGCCGATGGACGGGGTGCCGGCGCCGGGGGTCAGCGGGCCGGTCCAGGTGGCGACCACGGTGGCCTCGGTGGGGCCGTAGGAGTTGATCATGCGGCGGCCGGGGGCCCAGGTGTCGACCAGGTCGGCGGGGCAGGCCTCGGCGCCCACGATCAGGGTGCGCAGCCGGGGCAGGGCCGCGGCGTGCTCGGGCGGTACGGTGGCCAGCGCGGCCGGCGGGATCAGGGTGTGGGTGATCTCCCGTCCGGCGAGCACCTCGGCGAGCCGTTCCCCGACCAGTGGTCCTTCCTCGCCGGTGACCAGGGCGGCCCCGCTCAGCAGGGAGACGCACAGTTCCAGCACGGAGGCGTCGAAGCTCGGGGAGGCGAACTGGAGGACCCGGTCGCCGGGGCCCGCCGCGTACTGTCCGGCGGCTGCCGCGGCGAAGGAGGCCAGGCCCCGGTGGGTGACCACGACGCCCTTGGGGGTGCCGGTGGAGCCGGAGGTGTAGATGACGTAGGCGGGGTGGGCGGGGGTGAGCGCGGTGGCGCGGTCGGCGTCCGTGGGCGCCGTGTCCGGTCCGTCGGCGGTCCACACCTCGGCCGGGTCACCCAGGACCAGGTGGGCGCCCGCGTCCCGGATCATGAACTCCCTTCTGGGGGCCGGGTAGTCGGGGTCCACGGGCAGGAAGGCGCCGCCGGCCTTGGCGACGGCGAGCTGGGCCACGACGACCGACGCCGAGCGGGGCAGCGCCAGGGCGACCACGCGCTCCGGGCCGACGCCGTCGCGAAGGAGCCGGTGCGCCAGCCGGTTGGCCGCCCGGTCGGCCTCGGCGTACGTCAGTTCCCGGTCGCCGTCGATCAGCGCCACGGCGTCGGGGGTACGGGCCGCCTGCCGTTCGAACAGGGCGGGCAGGGTGGACTCGGGCACCGGGCCGAAGGTGCCCCGGCCGTGCGCCGACAGGGCCCTGAGTTCGTCGTCGGAGGCGAGCGGCAGGGCGCCGAGCGGGCGGTCGGGGTCGTCGGCGACGGCGCGCAGCAGGGTGCCGAGCTGTGCGGCCATCCGTTCGGCGGTGGCCGCGTCGAACAGGTCGGTGTTGTAGGTGAGCAGGCCGTGCAGGGCGCCGGTGCCGGTCTCGGCGAACTCCACGGTGAGGTCGAACGCGGCCTGCTCCGACTCCGGTTCGACGTCGGTGACGTCCAGGCCGGGCAGGTCGAGGGCGGCGGCCGGGGTGTTCTGGAGGACGACCATGACCTGGAAGAGCGGGCTGCGGCTGGTGTCCCGCTCGGGCTGGACGGCGTCCACGACCCGCTCGAACGGCACGTCCTGGTGGGCGAAGGCGTCGAGGACGGTCTGCCGTACGTCGGTGAGGAACGCGGAGAACGGGCGTGCGGCCTCGGCCCGGGAGCGCAGCACCAGGGTGTTGACGAAGAAGCCGACCAGGCCCTGGGTCTCGGGGCGGTCGCGGCCGGAGGTGACGGTGCCCACGGCGATGTCCTCGGTGCCCGACAGCCGCGCCAGGTAGGTCTGGGCGGCGGCGACGAGCGTGGTGAACAGGGTGGTGCCGTGGTCCCGGGCGAGCCGGGTGAGCCGGGTGACGGCCGGGGCGGGCACGGTCAGCCGGGCGGTCGCGCCGGCGGTGGTGCGCACCGGCGGGCGGGGCCGGTCGGTGGGCAGCTCCAGCGGTGCCGTGCCGGCCAGCCGCTCCTTCCAGTGGGCGAGGTGTTCGTCGGCGTCGCTGTCCCCGGCGGTGCGCTGCCAGTGCGCGTAGTCGGCGTACTGCACCGGCAGCGGCGGCAGGTCGTGCTGCGGCACGCCGAGTCCGGCGCGGTAGTGGTGGGCGAGGTCGCCGAGCAGGACGGCGGTGGACCAGCCGTCGGTGACGATGTGGTGCAGAGTGAGGACGAGGACGTGGTCCTGCCCGGCGAGCCGGACCAGGCCGGCCCGCAGCAGCGGGCCCTCGCGCAGGTCGAAGGGGCGGGCCCGCTCCTCGGCGAGCAGCCGCCGCAGCGCCGGCTCGCGTGCGCCCTCGGCGAGGCGGGAGAGGTCGCGGACGGGCAGCGGCACGTCCTGGGGCGGGTGGACGATCTGGACGCCGTGCCCGTCGACGCTGTCGAAGGTGGTGCGCAGGGTCTCGTGCCGGGCCACCACGGCGGCGAGGGCGGCGCGGAGCGCGCCGGTGTCCAGGGTGCCGCGCAGCCGGAGGGCGAGCGCGGTCGTGTACTCCGCGCCGCCGGGCTCGAACTCCTGGAGGAACCACAGGCGTTGCTGGGCGTGCGACATCGGCGCGACGGCGTCGCGGGCGACCGGGACCAGTGCGGGCCGGCCGGGTCCGCGCCGGGTGCCGAGGAAGCGGGCCAGGGCGGCCGGCGTGGGGTGGGTGAACACGGCGCGCGGGGTGACGTCGGTGCCGAAGGCCTCGGCGAGGCGGGAGGCGAGCCGGATGCTGAGGATCGAGTCGCCGCCGAGCTGGAAGAAGTCGTCTTCCACCCCGGGCGGTTCGCTGCCCAGCACCTCCGCGAAGACGGCCGCCGCGCGGCGCTCGGCCTCGGTGCGGGGCTCGGTCCGGGTGCGTCCCGGCAGGGCCTCCGGGGCGGGCAGGGCGGACCGGTCGACCTTGCCGTTGCGGCTGAGCGGGAGCGCGGCGAGCGGGACGACGGCGGTGGGCACGAGGTAGTCGGGCAGGGTGCGGGCGGCGAAGGCCCGCAGCTCCCCGGCGTCCCGGCCGGCCTCGCCGACGACATAGGCCACGAGCCGTTTGGCGCCCGGCCGGTCCTCGCGGGCCAGGACGGCGACGTCCGTCACGCCCGGGTGGGCGGCGAGCGCGGCCTCGACCTCGCCGGGCTCGACCCGGAAACCGCGGATCTTCACCTGGTCGTCGGCCCGGCCCAGGAACTCCAGAGTGCCGTCCGGGCGCCGCCGGGCCAGGTCGCCGGTGCGGTACATGCGGGCACCGGGCGGGCCGGCGGGGTCGGCGAGGAAGCGGGCGGCGGTCTCCCCGGGGCGGCCAAGGTAGCCGCGCGCGACGCCCTCGCCGGCCAGGTACAGCTCGCCCGGGCAGCCCGGCGGTACGGGGCGCAGCCGGGTGTCGAGGAGGTGGGCCCGCATGTCGTCCAGCGGCCGGCCGATGGGGACGGTGCCGGGCACGGCGGCCGGGTCGGTGAGGGCGAAGGAGGTCGCGAAGGTGGTGGTCTCGGTGGGGCCGTACCCGTCGACGACGGTGAGGCCGGGGCAGGCGGCCAGCACCCGGCGCACGGCCGGGGCGGGGACGATGTCGCCGCCGGTCCACACCTGCCTGAGGCCCCGGAAGCAGTCGGGGGCGTCCTGGGCGAGCAGCCGGAACAGCCCGGCGGTCAGCCACAGCGCGGTCAGCCCGCCGCCGTCGGCGAGCCGGCGCAGCAGGGCCGCGTCCACGGTGTCACCGGGCGCGACGACCACGCGTCCGCCGTTGAGGAGCGGTGCCCACACCTCGAAGGTGGCCGCGTCGAACGCCACCGGCGAGTGCAGCAGCACCCGGTCGCACACCCCGCCGCCGAACCGGCTGTCGGTGGCCAGCGCCGCCACGTCCCGGTGCCGCACCGCGACGGCCTTGGGCAGCCCGGTGGAGCCGGAGGTGAACATCACGTAGGCCAGCCGGTCGGGGTCGGGGCGCGGCAGCCGGTGGCCCGCCGCACCGGTACGGGCCGCGGCAACGTCCGCCGCCGTGAGGCGGGTGGCCGCGTCCGCCCGGCGCAGCAGGGTGCGGCGGCGTTCCTCGGGCGCCCGGGGATCCACGGGGACGTAGGCGCCGCCGGCCAGGAGCACCGCGAGCTGGGCGACGACGAGTTCGGCGGAGCGGTCCATCAGCAGGGCCACCCGGCCCTCGGGCGCCAGTCCGCCGGCCAGCAACCGGCCGGCCAGCGTCCCGGCCCAGGCGTGCAGTTCGCGGTACGTCAGCTCCAGGCCGCCGTCGTGGACCGCGACCGCGTCCGGGGTGCGGCGGGCCTGCTCGGCGAACAGGTCCACGGGGCTGCGCGGGTCGGCCGGGCGGACGGTGGTGTTCCAGGCGGCCAGTTGTTCGCGGTCGGCCGGGGTGAGCAGGTCCAGGCCGGCCAGGCCGGTGTCGAAGCCGTCGGCGAGGGTGGTGAGCAGCGCGGCCAGCCGGCCGGCGGCGCGCTCGGCGGTGCCGGCGTCGAACAGGGCGGGGTCGTAGGCCAGGTCGAAGCCGAGCCGTTCGTCGAGGTGGGCGCGCAGGCACCAGGCGAAGGTGGTGGCGTCGTCGGCGCGCACCTCCTCCACGCGGATGCCGGTGCGGGCGGTCGCCGACTCGTCCACGGGGTAGTTCTCGAACACCACCATGCTGTCGAACAGCGGCTCGCCGGGCGGTACTTCGCTGACGGCCTGGATGCGGGGCAGCGCGAGGAAGTCGAAGCGGCGGGCGTCGCTCTGCCGTTCCTGGAGGTCGCGCAGCCAGGGCAGCACCGGTCCGGCGGGGATCCGTACCCGGGTCGGCACGGTGTTGACGAACATGCCGATCATGCCCTCGACACCGGGCAGTTCGGCCGGGCGGCCGGAGACGGTGGTGCCGAACACCACGTCGTCCCGGCCGCCGGAGCGGGCCAGCAGGAGCGCCCAGGCGCCCTCCACGACGGTGCTGACGGTGAGTCCGGCGCGGGCGGCGCCCTCCCGCAGCCGCCGGGTCACCCCGGCGTCCAGTTCGTGGTGGACGGCGGCGGCGGAGCGGGCGCGGTGGGCCTCGACGGGGGTGCGGTCGTAGGGCAGCGGGGTGCGGGCGGTGAATCCGGCGAGCGCCTCGGCCCAGTGCCGTTCGGCGGCCGGCTCGTCCTGGGTGCGCAGCCAGTGCAGGAAGTCCGCGAAGGGCCGCCGCACGGGGGGTGCCTCCTCGGGGCCGCCGGTGAGGGCCGCGTAGCGTGCGCAGACCTCGGTGAGCAGCTGCCCGGTGCTCCAGCCGTCGAGGACGATGTGGTGGGTGGACCACAGCAGCAGCACCTCGTCGCCGGGCAGGGCGGCCAGGGTGAGCCGGGTCAGCGGTGCGGTGGTGAGGTCCAGGCCGGCCGCGCGGTCCTCGGCGAGCAGCCGTTCGGTGTGCTCGGCGCGCTCGGCGGGCGTCAGGGTGCGCCAGTCGAGGTGGGTGACGGGCAGCCGGGCGTGGCGGTGGACGACCTGCACGGGGTGGGGCAGGCCCTGCCAGTGGACGCTGGTGCGCAGCGCCGGGGTGCGGTCGGCGACCTGCTGCCAGGCGGTGGCGAAGGTGCCCGGGTCGGCCACCCCGGACAGCCGTACGGCCGTGCGGTCGAAGTAGGCGTGCTCGGAGCCGACGAGGCCGTGGAAGAGCATGCCGGACTGGAGCGGGGTGAGCGGCAGCACGTCCTCGACGTGCCGGCCGGTGCCGACGAGCCGGTCGAGCTGGTCCTGGCCGAGGCCGGCGAGGGGGAAGTCGGAGGGGGTACGGCCGCCGGCTCCGGGGCCCGCGCAGTGCTCCGTGATCTCGCGCAGGGCGGTGAGGGTGTCCTCGGCGAGCCGGCGGACGGTGGCCTCGTCGTAGACGGCCGCCGGGTAGGTCCAGCCGAGTTCGAGGCGGCCGTGCTGGACGACGCCGGTGATGTCCAGCAGGTAGGGGCGGGGTTCGTCCGGGTCGGTGTCGCGGCCGGCCGGGGGCAGCGCGGCGCGGAACAGCCCGTCGGTGCCGTCGGTGTCCCACTGGCCGTGGTAGTTGAAGCCGACCTTCGGTGCCGGGGCGCCGCCGAGCGGGCTGCCGGGCACCAGGTGGCGCAGGGCGCCGTGGCTCAGGCCGTGCAGCGGGACCGCGCGCAGTTGTTCCTTGACCGAGCGGAGGGTGTCGTGCCAGCCGGCGTCCGGGGCGACGCGCAGGGCCAGGGGGTACTCGGCGGTGAACCAGCCGACGGTCCGGGACAGGTCGACGTCCTCGAACAGTTCCTCCCGGCCGTGGCCCTCCACGCCCAGCAGGACGGTGTCGCGTCCGCACCAGCGGGCCAGGGTGCGGCCGAGGGCGCTGAGCAGGACGTCGTTGACCTGGGTGCGGTAGGTCTCGGGGACCCGGCGCAGCAGGGCGTCGGTGGCGGACTCGTCCAGGGTGACGGTGAGGGTGGCGGCGGTGCCGTGGGTGTTCGGCCCGGGGCGTCCGGCGGGCAGTTCGGCGGGGGCCGTGCCGGTGCGGGTCCAGTACGGCAGGTCGGCGTCCAGGGCGCCGGAGCGGGTGTGCCGCTCCAGACGGGCGGCCCAGTGGCCGTAGGGGGTGCCGGTGGCGGGCAGGCCGGCGGGCCGGCCGGCCGCCGCCGCCCGGTGGGCGGCCTCCAGGTCCGCGAGCAGGATCCGCCAGGACACCCCGTCGATCACCAAGTGGTGCGCGGTCACGACGAGTTGGCCAGGGCGCTGCGGGCCCCGGTCGAGGAACAGGACGCGGACGACCCGCCCGGCCGTGGGATCGAGGGCGGCCTGCGCCTGTTCCGTCAGCCGCTGGGCCTCGCGCTCCAGCGCCGGGCCGTCCAGCGCGGCCACGTCGTGCCGGGTGAACACGCCGTCCGGGGCGTCGGGCAGCGCCTCCTGGCGCCAGCCGTCGGGGGTGTGGCGGAACCGGGTGCGCAGGGCCGCGTGCCGGCCCAGGACCGCGTGGGCGGCCTGCTCCAGGGCCGGGGAGCGGGTGCCGGGGGCCAGTTCCAGGCGCTGGGTCATGGTGAACCGCAGCGGCCGGGCGGGGTCGCGGCCGTCCAGGTACCAGTGCTGGATCGGGGTCAGCGGTGCCTCGCCGGTCTCCTGCACGGCCGCGTGCGGAGTGGACTCCTTCACCCGCAGGGCTAGTTCGCCGACGGTCTGGTGCCGGAAGACGTCCTTGGTGGTGAGGGCGAGTCCGGCCTGCCGGGCGCGGGAGACGATCTGGATGCTCAGGATGGAGTCGCCGCCGAGGGTGAAGAAGTTGTCGCGGGCGCCGACGCGTTCGACGCCGAGCACCTCGGCCCAGATGGCGGCCAGGCGTTCCTCGGTGCCGGCGCGGGGGGCGACGTACGGGGTGGTGCTGTCGGGCTGCGCGGGCGGGGCCGGCAGGGCGCGCCGGTCGGTCTTGCCGCTGGTGGTGCGGGGGATGCGGGCGAGCGGGACGAACGCGGTGGGCACCAGGTGGTCGGGCAGGGTGCGGCGCAGCGCGAGGCGCAGGGCGTCGGCGGACGGGGCCCGGCCGGCGGCGGGCACCACATAGCCGACGAGCATGAGCCGGCCGGCGTGTTCCCGGTCGGCCACCGCGGCGTCGGCGATGTCGGGGTGGTCCAGCAGGGCGGCCTCCACCTCGCCGGGCTCGATGCGGAACCCGCGGATCTTGACCTGTTCGTCCACCCGGCCGAGGAACTCCAGCAGCCCGTCCCGGTCCCAGCGGGCCCGGTCCCCGGTGCGGTACATCCGCTCCCCCGGCGCCCCGAAGGGGTCGGCGAGGAAGCGGGCGGCGGTGAGGCCGGGGCGGTTCCGGTAGCCGCGGGCCACCTGCGCCCCGGCCAGGTACAGCTCGCCGGGCACGCCGGGCGGCACCGGGCTGAGGGCGCCGTCGAGGACGTAGGCGCGCAGGCCGCCGCCGGGGCGGCCGATGACGGGGCGGTCGGGCCGGTCGGCGACGCGGCCGTAGACGGCGTCGACGGTGCACTCGGTGGGCCCGTACATGTTGTACACGGCGACGCCCAGGTCCCGTTCGGTGCGCGCCAGTTCGTGCCAGTCCGCCGGGGTGACGGCCTCGCCGCCGACGAGCAGCAGGCGCGGGTGGTGGCGGCCGGGGGCGAGCAGTCCGGCGGCGGTGAGTTCGCGCAGGAACGACGGGGTGACGTTGACCAGGTCCAGGCGGTGTTCGGCGACTTGGGCGCAGAACGCCTGCGGATCCAGGCGCACGTCCTCGTCTATCAGGTGCACCTCGTGCCCGAGGGCGAGGAGCAGCGGCCCCTCCCAGGAGGTGTCGAAGGAGAAGGAGGCGCTGAGCGCGGCCCGCAGCCGTCGCCCGTCCGCGGTGTGCGGGGCAAGCAGGCCCTCGCGGTGGTCGTGGCAGAGGTTGACCAGGTGCCGGTGTTCGACGGCGACGCCCTTGGGGCGGCCGGTGGAGCCGGAGGTGTGGACGAGGTAGGCGGTGTGCGCGGGCAGCAGGGGCCGGACCCGGTCGGCGTCGGTCGGGTCGTGGTCGGGCAGCCGGTCCCAGGGCACCTCGTCGAGGCCGGTCAGCAGGGTGTGCGGGCGGGTGTCGGCGAGCAGGAGGTCCTGCCTGGCCGAGGGGAGTCCGGGGTCGAGGCAGAGCAGGGTGGCGCCCGCCTTGAGGACCGCGAGCAGGGCGACCATCAAGTCGGTGGTGCGCGGCAGGCGTACGGCGACGACGTCCTCGGGGCCGGCGCCCCGGGCGATGAGGTGGTGGGCGAGCCGGTTGGCGCGCCGGTTGAGCGCGGCGAAGTCCAGGGTGGTGTCGCGGGCGGCCAGGGCGGTGTGGCGGGGGGTGCGGGCGGCCTGGGCCTCGAAGAGGGCGGGGAAGGTGGTGTCCGGCGCGGGCAGCGGGGCGCCCTGACCGTGGCGGAGCACCTGGCGCCGTTCGTCGCCGGTCATCAGCGGCAGCCGGCCCACCTGCTGCCCGGGGTCCTCGGCGGCGGCCTCCAGCAGGACGCGCAGCCGGGCGGCGAGGCGTTCGGCGGTGCCGTGGTCGAACAGGCCGGTGCTGTACTCCAGATGGCCGGTGAGGCCGTCGCCGGTCTCCACGAAGTCGAAGGCGAGGTCGAAGGTGGCGGTGCGCACCGGCGGGGTGACCGGTTCCACCGTCAGGCCGGGCAGCCGGGGCGGCTCGGCGTCCAGGTTGTGCAGGGCGACCATGACCTGGAACAGCGGGGTACGGCTGGTGTCCCGCTCGGGCTGGACGGCGTCCACCACGCGTTCGAAGGGGACCTCCTGGTGGGCGAACGCCTCCAGGACTGTGGTGCGCACCTCGGCCAGCAGCTCCCGGAAGGACAGTTCGGGGCGGACCCGGGCGCGCAGTACCAGCGTGTTGACGAACATGCCGACGACGTCGTGGAGTTCGGCCTTCTCGCGGCCGGCGGTGACGGTGCCGACGGTGACGTCCTCCTGGCCCGCCCAGCGGGCGAGGAGCACCTGGCAGGCCGTCACCAGGGTCATGTAGAGGGTGGCGTCGGTCTCCCGGCCGCGGGCGCGCAGCCGCTCGGTGAGCGCGGCGGGCAGGGTGAACGTCAGCAGGGCGCCCTCCCGGGTGCGGACGGCCGGGCGCGGCCGGTCGGTCGGCAGCTCCAGCGGGGTCACGCCGTCCAGGGCCGCACGCCAGTGGGCGAGGTCGGACTCGGTCCGCCCGGCGCGGGAGCGCTGCCAGGCGGCGTAGTCGGCGTAGCGGACGGGCAGTCCGGGCAGGGCGGGGCGGCGGCCTTCCAGGGCCGCGGTGTACAGCTCGCCCAGGTCCCGGGCCAGCACACCGCCGGACCAGCCGTCGGTGACGATGTGGTGGACGGCCAGGACGAGCACGTGCTCGTCGGCGGTGAACCGGGCCAGCCGGGCGCGCAGCAGCGGTCCCGAGGCCAGGTCGAAGGGGGTGGCGGCCTCGCGGTCCAGCAGGGCGTCCAGGGCGGCGGCGTCCGGCAGGTCGTCCACCGGGAGGTCGACGGGCCGTGGCGGGTGCACGGACTGCCGTGCCTGGCCGTCGTGTTCGGCGAACGTGGTGCGCAGTGCCTCGTGCCGGGCGACCAGGCCGTCCAGCGCGGTGCGCAGCGCGCCGGTGTCCAGGTGGCCGCGCAGCCGCAGCACGGACAGGGTCGTGTAGGCGGTGCCGCCCGGCTCGAACCGGTCGAGGAACCACAGGCGTTGCTGGGCGTACGACAGGGGGGCCGGGGCGGCCGGGTCGGTGGCCGGGACGGCGTCCGCGGTGTCCGCGGGGCGGGGCTCGTCCAGCGCGGCGGCGAGGGCGGACAGGGTGGAGTGGGTGAACAGCAGCCGGGGCGAGATCTCCGTGCCGAAGGCGGCGCGCAGCCGGGAGGTGACGCGGACGGCGAGGATGGAGTCGCCGCCGAGGGCGAAGAAGTCGTCGTCGGCGCCGACCTCGTCGGTGTCCAGGACGTCCGTCCAGGCGGCGGCGACCAGCCGTTCGGCCCGGGTGCGCGGCGGGGTCCGGCCGGCGTCGGCGGCGAAGCCGTCGGGGCCGGGCGCGGGCAGGGCGCGCCGGTCGAGCTTGCCGTTGACGGTGAGCGGCAGCGCGGCCAGCGGCACATAGGCGGCCGGCACCATGTGCGCGGGCAACAGCTCGGCCAGGTAGGCGCGGAGTTCGGCGGCGGACGGGGGTGGTACGGCACGGTCGCCGGTGCCGGTGCCGACGACGTGGGCGACCAGGCGGCGGGTGCCGGCGGCGTCCTCGTACACGCCGACGGTGGCCGCGCCCACGCCCGGGTGGTGGTGCAGGGCGGCCTCGATCTCGCCGGGCTCGATGCGGTAGCCGCGGATCTTGACCTGCTGGTCGGCGCGGCCCAGGTACTCCAGGGTGCCGTCGGCCCGCCAGCGCGCCCGGTCGCCGGTGCGGTACATGCGGGTGCCGGGCCGTCCGAACGGGTCGGCGAGGAAGCGGGTCGCGGTGAGCCCGGGGCGGCCCAGGTAGCCGCGGGCCAGGCCCTCGCCGGCCACGAACAGCTCGCCCACGGCGCCGGGCGGCACCGGCCGGAGGGAGCCGTCGAGGACGTAGAGCCTGAGGTCGGGGATGCCGGTGCCGATGGGGCTCGCGGTGCCGGCGCGGGCCGCCTCGGCGTCCAGCGGGGCGTAGGTGACGTGCACGGTGGTCTCGGTGATGCCGTACATGTTCACCAGGCGGGGCGCGGTGTCCGGGTGGCGGGCGTACCAGTCGGCGAGCCGGGCGACGTCCAGCGCCTCGCCGCCGAACACCACCGTGCGCAGCGCCAGCCGTCCGCTCACCTCTGGGAGTTCGGCGTCCGCGCGGACCAGCGGGTAGAACGCGGAGGGGGTCTGGTTGAGGACGGTGACCCGTTCGTCGGCGAGCAGGCGCAGGAAGTCCTCCGGGGAACGGGCGGTGTCCTCGGGGACGATCACCAGCCGGCCGCCGTGCAGCAGCGGCCCCCACAGCTCCCACACCGAGAAGTCGAAGGCGTAGGAGTGGAACAGCGTCCATACGTCGTCGGGGCCGAAGCCGAACCAGTCCCGGGTGCGGGTGAACAGCCGGACGACGCCTGCGTGCGGGACGACGACGCCCTTGGGGCGGCCGGTGGAGCCGGAGGTGTAGATGGCGTAGGCGGGGCTCTCGGGCAGCGCGCGGCGGGGCGGGCCGGCGGCCGGGCGGCGGGCCAGGTCGGCGCGCACCTCCGGGTCGTCGAGTGACAGCCGGGGTACGCCGGTGCCGGCCAGGGTCCGCCCGGTGGTGACCAGCGCTCTCGGCCGGGCGTCGGCCAGCAGGTTCCGGACGCGTTCGGCGGGCAGGGCGGGGTCGATGGGCAGGTAGGCGGCGCCGGTCTTGAGGACGGCGAGGACGGCCACGACGAGGTCGGTGGAGCGGGGCAGGGCGAGGGCGACGAACGCCTCGGGGCCGGCGCCGAGTTCGGCGAGCCGGTGCGCGAGCCGTCCGGCGCGCGCGTCCAGGGTGGCGTAGTCGAGCCGTTCGGCGCCGCAGGTGACGGCCTCGGCGTCGGGGGTGCGGGCGGCCTGGGCGGCGAACAGGGCGTCCAGGGTACCGTCGGGCCGGCCCGCCGCGGTGCCGTTCCAGTCCGCCAGCATCCGGCGCCGCTCCTCGGCCGTGGTCCAGGCGAGGGCGCGCAGCGGGCGGTCCGGGCCGGCGGCCAGCTCGGTGAGCAGCAGGCACAGCCGGCCGGCGAGGGAGCGTACGGTCGGGGCGTCGAACAGCTCGGGGTCGTAGGCGAGGTCGAAGCCGAACCGCTCGCCCTGCCAGGCGCGCAGCACCAGCGGGTAGTTGGTGGCGTCGCGGGCAAAGACGTCGGCCAGCCGGATGCCCGCCGTGGCCGAACGCGCCTCGTCGAAGGGGTAGTTCTCGAAGGCGACCATGCTGTCGAACAGCGGGCTGCCGGCGGGTACGTCGCTCAGCGAGGTCAGCTCGGCGAGGGACACGTCGGCGAACCGCCGGGCCTCGGCCTGCTCCTCCTGGAGCCGCCGGAGCCAGTCGGTCGCGGTGCCCGTGTCGTCCACGCGGACACGGGTCGGCAGGGTGTTGATGAACATGCCGACCATCGACTCGGCGCCGGGCAGGTCGTCGGGGCGTCCGGAGACGGTGGTGCCGAACAGCACGTCCGGCTCGGCGGCGTAGCGGGACAGCAGCAGCGCCCAGGCGCCCTGCACCACGGTGCCGAGGGTGAGCCCGGCCGCGCGGGCGGTGCGGACGAGGCGCGCGGACACCTCCTCGGACAGGGCGGCGGTGTGCACCTGGCCGGAGCGGGTCTCGTGGCCCGGGCGGCGGACGCGGTCGGCGGGCAGCGGGGTGGGGGTGGCGAACCCGGCGAGGACGGTCCGCCAGTGGGCGCGGGCGGCCTCGGTGTCCCGGCCGGCCAGCCAGCGCACATAGTCGCCGAACGGCCGCCGCGCCGGGGGCCGCGGAGCGGTGCCGGTGGTGAGGGCCGCGTACTCCTCGAACACGTCGGTGAGCACCTGGGCGAGGCTCCAGCCGTCCAGGATCAGATGGTGGGAGGTCCACAGCAGCTGCACCCGGGCGTCGGGCAGCCGGACCAGGGTGAGCCGCATCAGCGGTGCGGTGCCGAGGTCCAGGCCGCGGGCGAGGTCGTCGGCGCGCAGCCGCTCCAGCCGTGCGGCCCGCTCCCCCGCGTCCAGCCCCCGCCAGTCCACCTGTCCGACGGGCACGGTGACGTGCCGGTGGACGACCTGGAGCGGCACCGGTACGCCCTCCCACACCACCGAGGTGCGCAGGGCCGGGGTTCGGTCGGTGACCCGCTGCCAGGCCAGGGCGAGGGCGTCGGGGTCGGTGACACCCTCCAGCAGGAGGGCGGCCTGGTCCACGTACACGTCGTCCGGTCCGCCGACCAGCCGGTGGAAGAGCATGCCCTCCTGGAGCGGGGTGAGGGGCAGCAGGTCCTCCACGTCCCGGCCGTCGCCGGCGAGGCGGTCCACCGCGGCCTGGTCCAGGCGGGCCAGCGGGAAGTCGGAGGGGGTACGGCCGCCCGCGCCGGGCCGGGCGCAGTGCTCGGCGACGGCGGCCAGCGCGGCCACCATGCCGTCGGCCAGCCGGCGGACGGTGCCGGTGTGGTGCACCTGGTCGCTGTAGTGCCAGGTGATCTCCAGCTCCCCGTCGGCGACCAGGGCGGACACGTCCAGGAGGTGGTCCAGGGGCGCGCCGGGGTCCAGGTCGCCGCCGGGTACGTCGGCGACGGGCGCGAAGTCCCCTCCGGCGGACGCCTCCCACTGGCCGTGGTAGGTGAAGCACACCTCGGGCAGCGGAAGTCCGCCGAGCGCGCGGGCGGCCGGCGCGGGCGAGCCGAGGTGGCCCAGGGCCTGGTAGCCGAGTCCGCGGCGGGGCACGGCCCGCAGGCGTTCCTTGACCGACTTGAGGGTGGTCCCCCAGTCGTCCGGGCCGGCCGGGGTCAGGGTGACCGGGTACTGGGTGGTGAACCAGCCGACCGTGCGGGACAGGTCGGCGCCCTCCACCAGGTCCTCCTCGCGGCCGTGGCCCTCCAGGGCCACGGTCACCCGGTCGGTGCCGGCCCAGTCGGCCAGCACCCGGCCCAGCGCGCTCAGCAGCACGTCGTTGACCTGGGTGCGGTAGACGCCGGGCACCTTGCGCAGCAGGGCCTCGGTGGTGGCCCGGTCCACCCGGGTGCGGACCGTGCGCACGGATCCGGCGAGCGGGGTGCCGGGCAGGTCGACGGGGAGCGGGGTGCGCGGTTCGGCGGTCTGCCGCGTCCAGTGGGGCAGGTCGTCGTCCAGGCCGCCGGCCCGGACCAGATCGGCGAGTTCGCGTGCCCAGGCGGTGAACGGGGTGTGTTCGGGCTCCAGGTGCGGTTCCTCGCCCGTCACGGCCTGCCGGTAGGCCGTTTCCAGGTCGGTGAGCAGGATCCGCCAGGAGACGCTGTCGACGGCCAGGTGGTGGGCGGCGAGGAAGAGTCGCGGGCGGTCCGTGCCGCCGGTGAGCAGGGCGGCGCGCAGCAGGGTGCCGGCGGCCGGGTCCAGGGCGGCGCGGGCGGCCCGGGCCGCCTCGGCGGGCGGGGTGCCGGGGGCGCAGCGGGTCAGCGTCCCGCCGGCCGGGCCGGTGCCGGGGTGCTGCCGCCAGGTGTCCCCGGTGCGGGTGAAGCGGGTGCGCAGGGCCGGGTGGCGGGCGACCACGGCGTCGAGCGCCCGTTCCAGCGCGTCCGCGTCCAGGTCACGGGGCAGGTCGAGCAGCATCGACATGGCGAAGTGGCGCAGCGGCCCGTGGGTGGCGAAGAACCACTCCTGGACGGGGGTGAGCGGGGCGGGCCCGTCCTCCCGGGGGCGCCGGGGCGCGGGCACGGCGGCGGTGCGGCGGCTCGCGGCGGCGGCCAGGTCGGCGACCGTCTGGTGCCGGAAGACGTCCTGGGAGCCGATGCGGAGCCCGGCGGCGCGGGCCCGGGAGACGGCCTGGATGCTGAGGATGGAGTCGCCGCCCAGCTCGAAGAAGTTGTCGGTGACCCCCACCCGGTCCACCCCGAGCACCTCGGCCCAGATACCGGCGAGGGTCTCCTCCTCGGGGGTGCGCGGAGCGGTGAACTCCCGCTCCCGGACGGGGTTTTCGGGGGCGGGCAGGGCGCGGCGGTCCAGCTTGCCGCTGGTGGTCAGGGGCAGCGCGTCCAGCGGTGTGAAGGAGGACGGCACGAGCGCCTCGGGCAGCACCCGGCGCAGCGCAGCGCGCAGGTCGGCTGGGGCGGGCCGGGGCGCGCCGGGCGCGGGCACGACGTAGGCGGCCAGGCGGGTGTGGCCGTGCGGGTCGGGCACGGCGACGACCGCGGCGGCGGCGATGCCGTCCAGCGCGAGCAGGGCGGCCTCGATCTCGCCGGGTTCGATGCGGTGACCGCGCACCTTGACCTGGTCGTCGGCGCGCCCGAGGTAGTCCAGGCGGCCGTCGGCGGTCCAGCGGGCCAGGTCGCCGGTGCGGTACATCCGCTCCCCCGGCGCCCCGAACGGGTCGGCGAGGAAGCGGGCCGCGGTCAGGCCCGGCCGGCCGGTGTAGCCGCGGGCGAGCTGCGGGCCCGCCAGATACAGTTCGCCGCCGACGCCGGGCGGGACCGGCCGGAGCCGGGCGTCCAGGACGTACGCCCGCAGTCCGGGCAGGGGGCGGCCCACCAGCGGGCGGTCACGGCCGTCGATGCGGCAGGACAGCGCGTCGACCGTGCACTCGGTCGGGCCGTAGAAGTTGTGCGCGGTCACGTCCGGGTGGGTGGCCAGCTCCCGCCACAGCGCGGGCCCGACCGGCTCGCCGCCGAGCATGAGGACGCGGGGGCGGTGCCGGGGATCGGTGAGCAGCCCGGCGGGCAGCAGCTGCCGCAGGTAGGAGGGGGTGACGTCGAGGAAGTCGATGCGGTGCTCGACCACGTACTCGACCAGGGCGGCCGGGTCCATCCGGGTGTCCTCGTCGACCAGGTGCAGCGGGTGGCCGTCGGCCAGCAGCAGCACGCCTTCGAGCGAGGTGTCGAAGGAGAAGGACGCGGTGAGCGCGACCCGCAGCGGGCCGCCGCCCGCCTCGGCGACGAAGCCGGACCGGTGCGCGGCCAGCAGGTGGGCCGCCGCGCGGTGGGGCACGGCGACGCCCTTGGGCCGGCCGGTGGAGCCGGAGGTGTGGATGACGTACGCGGTGTGCTCCGCGTCCAGCGGGGCGTGCCGGTCGGCGTCGGTGGGGTCGGTGTCCGGGGCGGTCGCGGGTACGGCGCGCAGCGCGGCCTCGTCCAGGACCAGGGCGGGGCGGGCGTCGTCCAGCAGGAACCGGACGCGTTCCTCGGGCAGCGCCGGGTCCAGCGGCAGATAGCCGGCGCCCGCCTTCCACACGGCGAGGATCGCGGTGATCATGTCGGCGGTCCGCGGCAGCCGCAGCGCCACCAGTTGTTCGGGGCCGGCGCCGAGCGTGATGAGGTGGTGGGCGAGCCGGTTGGCGCGGGCGTTGAGCGTGGCGTAGTCCAGCCGTTCACCGCCCGCGACGAGGGCGAGGGCGTCCGGGGTGCGGGCCGCCCGGCGCTGGAGGAGTTCCGCGTGGGTGGCGTCCGGCAGGGGCAGGCGCGGGCCGGCGCTCCAGTCGTGCAGGACCTGGCGCAGCTCGTCCTCGGACAGCAGCGGCAGGCTGTCCAGTGGGCGGTCCGGTGCCTCGGCCGCGCCCTGGAGCAGCCGCAGCAGCTGTCCGGCCAGCCGTTCGGCCGTGCCGGCGTCGAACAGGTCGGTGCGGTACTCCAGCAGCCCGGTCAGGCCCGCGCCGTCCGGCACGAACTCGATGCTCAGGTCGAAGGTGGCCGCCCGCCGGGGCACGGTGACCGGGGTGGCGGCGAGCCCGTGCGGGGCGGTGGCGGCGGGCGGGGCGGGGTGCAGCAGCACCATCACGTCGAACAGCGGGTTGCGGCCGGCCTCACGGGGCGCGCCCACCGCCTCCACGATCCGTTCGAACGGCGTGTCGCCGTGTGCGAAGGCGTCGCTCACCGTGTCGGCGGCCTTCGTCAGCAGGTCCCGGAAGGATGCGGCGGTGTCCACCGGGGTGCGCAGCACGACGGTGTTCACGAAGAAGCCGACGGTCCGTTCCAGGTCGGTGCGGGGCCGGCCGGGGGTGAGGGAGCCCACGGCGATGTCGTCCTGCCCGGACCAGCGGGCCAGCAGGGCCTGGACGGCGGCGACCAGGGCGGTGTGCAGGGTGCTGTGCCGTTCGGCCGCGAGGTCGCGCAGGCGCGCGGTCAGGGGGGCCGGCACGGTGAAGGTGTGCACGGCGCCCTCGCCCGCCTCCTCGCCGCGCCGCGGCCGGTCCAGCGGCAGCTCGGGCGCCACCGTCCCGGCCAGCCTGCCCTTCCAGTGGGCGAGTTCGCGGTCGAGCCGGGACCCGGAGAACTGTGCGCGCTGCCACACCGCGAAGTCCGGGTACTGCGTCGGCACCGGGGGCAGCCCGGGGGCGGCGCCGCGCGCCGACGCGTCGTAGGCCGTGCACAGTTCGTCCAGCACCACGCCCATCGACCAGCCGTCCGTCACGATGTGATGGGCCGTCAGCAGCAGGACGTGCGCGGTGGGCGACTCGCGCAGCAGCAGGGCGCGCAGCAGCGGGCCGTGCCGCAGGTCGAAGGGGCGGGCGTACTCCGCCAGCAGGTCCGCGTCCAGGTCGCTCGTGTCCCGGACCGGGAGCGGGATTGGGCCCGCCGGGTGGACGCGCTGCGCGGGGCGGCCGTCGGTCTCCTCGAAGGTGGTGCGCAGGGCCTCGTGCCGGGCCACGACGGCGGCGAGGGCGGCGCCCAGCGCCTCGTGGTCCAGCGCGCCGGTGAAGCGGACCGCGACCGCGCTGTTGTAGCGGGCGTCGCCGGGCCGCAGCCGGTCCAGGAACCACAGGCGCTGCTGGGCGAACGACAGCGGCAGCGGGTGGTCCCGGCCGGCGTGCGGGATGGCCTGCCGGGCGGCCGGAGCGGCGCCGCCGGCGGCCCGGCCGGCGAGGCGCCGGCGCAGCGCCTCCCGCATCTCCTCGGGCAGCGCCTCGGCACGGTCCCGCCGGGACGCGCCGGAGCCCGCGGCGGACCGGGCGGGGCCGGTGGGCCGGGAGGGGCCGACGGACGGGGTGGCCCCGGAGGACCTGGCGGCGCCGGAGGAGGAGCCGGCGGGGCCGGAGGCGGGGGAAGGGGTCGAAGACGTCATGGTCGTCGGATCCTCACCGTTCGTCGTGGTCGGGGCCGCCGTACGCGGCGTCTTCGTCGTCGGGTCCGCCGTACGCGGGGTCTTCGTCGCCGGGACCGGCGTAGGCGGGGTCTTCGTCGCCGGGACCGGCGTAGGCGGGGTCTTCGTCGGGGTCGCCGTAGGCGGCCGCTTCGAGTTCGCTCAGCACCTGTTCCTCCACGAGGTCCGCGAGGGCGCCGACCGTGCGGGAGACAAGGACGTCGCGGGGGGTGAGCGTGATGCCGAACGCCTCGCCCGCGCGGGAGGCGATGAGCAGGGCGCGCAGGGAGTCGCCGCCCAGCAGGAAGTAGTCGTCCTCGGCGCCCACGGCCGTCTGGAGGGTCTCCTCCCAGATGGCCGCCAGCGCCTCCTCGGTCGGGGTGCGGGGCGCCACGTACTCCGGCCTGTCCCGTTCCCCGGCCGGGGCCGGGGCGGGCAGGGCGGCCCGGTCGGTCTTGCCGTTCTCGGTGAGCGGGAAGCGGTCCAGCACCACGAACGCCGTCGGCACCATGTACCCCGGCAGCGAGCGGGCGGCCAGCTCGCGCAGTCCGGCGGGAGCGGGCGGCTCGGCGCCGGGGACGGTGAGCAGGTGGGCGACCAGGCGCGGCAGGCCGGGTTCGTCCTCGCGTACGGTCACCACCGCGTCCAGCACGCCCGGGTGGCGCACGAGGACCGCCTCGACCTCGCCCGCCTCGATGCGGTGGCCGCGCAGTTTGAGCTGATGGTCGGTGCGGCCCAGGTAGTGCAGTTCGCCCGCGCCGTCGCGGCGCACCAGGTCACCGGTGCGGTACATGCGGGTGCCGGGCGGCCCGAACGGGTCGGCGCGGAACCGGGCGGCGGTCAGTCCCGGCCGGCCGAGGTAGCCGCGGGCCAGCGCCGGTCCGCTCAGCCACAGTTCGCCGGGCACGCCGTCGGGGACCGGCCGCAGCCGGGCGTCGAGGACGTAGGCGCCGGTGGCGGGCAGCGGGCGGCCGATGGGCGGGGCGGCGCCGTCCGGTTCCAGCGGGGCGGACCAGGTGGCGACGACGGTGGCCTCGGTGGGGCCGTAGGAGTTGACCATGCGGTGGTGCGGGGCCCAGCGGGCGACGAGTTCCGGGCCGCAGGCGTCGGCGCCGACGATCAGGGTCTTCAGGTCCGGGAGGGTGCCGGGGGTGTCGGCGGGCAGGGTGGCGAGGGCGGCCGGCAGCAGCAGGGTGTGCGTGACGCGTTCGGTGCGCAGGACACCGGCGAGTTCGGCGCCGAGCAGCGGGCCGGGCCGGGGTACGACGAGCCGGGCGCCGTGCGGCAGGGACATGCACAGCTCCAGCACGGAGGCGTCGAAGCTGGGCGTGGCGAAGGCCAGCACCCGGTCTCCGGGGGCGACTTGGTAGTGGGCGGCCTCGGCGGCGCTGAACGCGGCGAGGCCCCGGTGGGTGACGACGACGCCCTTGGGGGTGCCGGTGGAGCCGGAGGTGTAGATGACGTAGGACGCGTCGTCCGGGTCGAGCGGGCGCGTCCGGTCGGCGTCGGTGGGCCGGTGCCCGGGGGTACCGTCCGGCGGGGCGGCGAGCAGGGCGGCGACCTCCTTGGCGTCCAGGGTGAGGGCGGGGGCGGCGTCGCGCAGCATCAGGGCGATCCGCTCCTCGGGGTAGGCGGGGTCCACCGGGAGGAAGGCGGCACCGGACTTGGCCACCGCGAGCTGGGCCAGCACCATGTCCGCCGAGCGGGGCAGCAGCAGCGCGACGAGGCCGCCGGGACCGGCGCCGCGGGCGATGAGCCGGTGCGCCAGCCGGTTGGCCATCTCCTCGGCCTCGGCGAAGGTGAGCAGGGTGCCGGGCGCGTCCACCGCGGGCGCGGTGGGCCACCGGTCCACGGCGGTCTCGACCAGCACGGGCAGGGTGGCGGCGGGCACCGGGGCCGGCGCGGGCCGGGACGGTCCGCGCAGCAGCCGCTCGCGGTGTGCGGGCGGGAGCACGTCGAGGTCGTCCAGGCGGGCGGTGCCGTCGGAGGCGGCCAGCGCGTGCAGGGTGTGCAGCAGCTGCCCGGCCATCGAGTCGGCGGTGGCCGGCTCGAAGTGCCGGGGGTCGTAGCCGAGTTCGACGGTGAGCCGGTCGCCGGGCGAGACGACCACGGTGAGCGGGTAGTTGGTGGCCTCCCGGGCGTCCAGGTCGCGCAGCGCGAGCCCGTGCGCGCCCGCGGTGGCGTCGCCGACCGGATAGTTCTCGAACACCACCAGGCTGTCGAACAGGCTGCTCCCCGACGGCAGTTGGGTGTAGGAGCGCAACTCGCCCAGGGGCAGGTGGTCGTGGCGGCGGTCCTCGGCCCGCGCCTCCTGGAGGGCGCGCAGCCAGGTGTCGCAGCGGGCGGCGCCGTCGACCTCGGTGCGGGCGGGCAGCGTGGTGATGAACAGGCCGGTGATGGTGTCGGCGCCGGGCAGTCCGGCGGGCCGCCCGGAGACGGTGGTGCCGAAGCAGACCTCCCGCTCCCCGCTCCACCGCGCCAGCAGCAGTGCCCAGGCGCCCTGTACCAGCGTGTTGAGGGTGAGACGGTGGCGGCGGGCGAAGTCCTGGAGGGCCCGGGTCCGCTCGGGGGCGAGCCGCCGGGACAGCCAGGTGCCGGAGCGGGCGGTGGTGCCGGGGGCGGGCCGCCGGTCGTACGGCAGCGGGGTCGGGGCGCCGAGGCCGGCCAGGGTGGAGCGCCAGTGGTCCTCGGCGGCGGCGGTGTCGCGGGCGGCGAGCCAGGCGGCGTAGTCCGCGAACGGCCGGCGCTCGGGCAGCCGGGGCCGCTCGCCCCGGGCGAGGGCGGCGTGCGCGGCCATGACGTCGGACAGGACGTGGAAGACGCTCCAGCCGTCCAGCAGGACGTGGTGGAAGGTCCACACCACCCGTACGGCGTCCGGGCCGAGCCGGACGAGCGCGAGCCGCAGCAGCGGGGCGCGGTCCAGGGCGAGGCCCCGGCCCCGCTCGTCGGCGAGCAGCCGCTCCAGCTGTTCCGCGTGCCGGTCCTTCGGCAGCGCGCTCCAGTCGTGCTCGGTGACCGGGAGGGTGACGTCCCGGTGGACGATCTGGAGGGGCACCGGTACGCCGTGCAGGGCGACGGAGGTGCGCAGTACGGGGGTGCGGTCGACCACGTGCCGCCAGGCGGCGGCCAGCGTCGCGATGTCGCGGGCGCCGTCGGCCACGAAGGTGATCTGCTCGACGTACAGGCCGTGTTCGGCCTCGTCCAGGCCGTGCATCACCATGCCCGTCTGGGTAGGCGTGAGCGGGTAGACGTCCGTGACGCCCGTTCCGTCGCCGACGAGCCGGTCGACGGCCGCCTGGTCGAGCGGGGCGAGCGGGAAGTCGGAGGGGGTACGGCCGCCCACGCCGGGTGCGGCGCAGTGCCGCACGATGACCCGGAGTTCCTCCGTCAGCTCGGCCGCCAGCCGGGCGACGGTCTCCCGCCGGTGCAGGCCGCGCGCGTAGGACCAGGTGAACTCCAGCCTGTCGTCGGTCACCTGCCCGAGCACGTCGAGGAGGTGCGGCCGGTCCGCCGAGGGGTCCATGCCGCCGGTGAGGCCGCCGTACGGTGCGTGCAGCAGCCCACCGGGGGCTGGAGCGCCGTCCGGGCGGCCCAGGTAGTTGAAGCAGACCGGCGGCAGGGCGGGCAGGTCCCGGCCTGCCGTGGGGTGCAGGTGGCGCAGTGCGCCGTAGCCGAGGCCGCCGTGCGGTACGGCCCGCAGGGTCTCCTTGACGGACTTGAGCGCGGTGCCGGTGCCGGCGTCCCGGGGCACGTCCAGGGCGACCGGGTACATCGCGGTGAACCAGCCGGTGGTCCGGGCCAGGTCGGTGTCCTCGAACAGGTCCTCGCGGCCGTGTCCCTCCAGGGTGACCGCCACCCGGTCCCGGCCGGTCCAGCGGGCCAGGACCCGGCCCAGCGCGGTGAGCAGCACGTCGTTGACACGGGTTCGGTAGGCCTCCGGCACGTCCTGGAGCAGCCGGCGGGTCTCCTCGGCGTCGAGGCCGGCGGTCACGCTGTCCTCGTCGGCGACGGTGTTCGCACCGCCCGGGTGGTCGACGGGCAGCGCGGTGTCGGTGTCCAGGCCCTGCCAGTACGGGAGTTCGCCGTCGAAGCCGCCTTGCCCGGTGTGTGCGGCCAGCCGTCGCGCCCAGTCGCGGAACGAGGTGCTCTTCGGGGCGAGGGCGGGGCGTTCGCCGTCCCGCAGGGCGCGGTAGGCGGTGTCCAGGTCCTCCAGGACCAGCCGCCAGGACACCGCGTCCACGACGAGGTGGTGGGCGGCCAGCAGCAGCACCGGGCGCGCCCCGCCGGCCGGGTGGCACAGCGCGGCCCGCAGCAGGGGCCCGCCGGCCAGGTCGAACCCCGCGCCGAGCGTCCGGGCCACCTCGTCCGGGTCCGCTCCGTGCCGTACCTCCAGGTGCGGGTCACGGTCGCCGGGTGCGGTGCCGTACTGGCGCCACCCGCCGTCCGCGGTGCGCTCGTAGCGCATCCGCAGCGCGTCGTGGTGGTCCAGTACGACGGCCAGGGCGGCCCGCAGCAGTGTCTCGTCGGGGTCCGTGGCCAGCTCGTGGGCGACCGTCTGGCTGAAGTGGGCGGGGTCGCCGGTGAGCGTGGACAGCAGCCAGTGCTGTACGGGGGTGAGCGGGGTGTCGCCGGTCACCGGGCCCTGCTCGGCGGTGACGGCCGGCACCGGCAGCCGTTCGGCCGCGGCGGCCAGTTCGGCGAGGGTCTGGTGGGTGAACAGGTGCCGGGGGGTCAGCGCGAGACCGGCCCGGCGGGCGGCGGAGACGATCCGGATGCCGAGGACGGAGTCGCCGCCCAGGGTGAAGTAGTTGTCGTCCGCGCCGACTTCGGGCACGCCCAGCACCTCGGTCCAGATGGCGGCGAGGATCCGCTCGGCCTCGCTGCGCGGCGGCCGCCCGCCCGTCCCGGCGGCCGGCGCGGCCCACTGGGGCACGGGCAGCGCCCGCCGGTCGAGCTTGCCGGTGGCCCCCAGCGGCAGCCGCTCCAGCGGCACGACGAGGGCGGGGACGAGATGGTCGGGCAGACTCCGGGCGAGGAAGGCCCGCAGCTCGGCGGGATCGGGCAGCCCGGCCGGGCGGGTCTGCGGGGAACCGGCCGGGCCGTCCGCCTCGGGACCGGCAAGGGCCCCCGAGGCCGACGCGCCGGCCGCGTCCATGCCTGCGGAGGCCGGCCCGGCGGGCCCACTGGGCACCGCGGAGCCGGCGGAGCCCGGCGCGGCGGTTGCGCCCCGGGTCCCGGTGCCGGCCGCCGGGGCCGGTGTGCGCGGGACCACGTACCCCACGAGGCGGCGGTGGCCGTCGTGTTCGATCACCCGGGCCGCCGCCGCGGCGACCGCCGGGTGGCGGGCCAGCGCGGCCTCGACCTCGCCGAGTTCGATGCGGAAGCCGCGCACCTTCACCTGGTCGTCGCCGCGGCCGAGGTAGACGAGGTTGCCGTCGGCCGTCCAGCGGACCAGGTCGCCGGTGCGGTACATGCGGCTGCCCGGCGGGCCGAACGGGTCGGGCAGGAAGCGGGTGGCGGTCAGACCGGGGCGGCCGAGGTAGCCGCGGGCGACGCCGGTCCCGGCGAGGAACAGCTCACCCGGCGCGCCCGCCGGCACCGGGCGCATCCGCTCGTCCAGGACGAGGGCGCGGGCTCCGCCGATCGGCCGGCCGATCGGCGGGTCGCGGTCGGGGTCGGCCGGGTCACAGGTGAAGGCGGTGGCGTAGACGGTGGCCTCGGTGGGGCCGTAGATGTTGCGCACCTCGCTGCCCGGGACGGCGTCGCGGACCCGGCGCACGGTCCGGGCGGGCAGCCCCTCCCCCGCGAGGACGACGGTGTCGGCGGTGATCCGCACCGCGTCCTCGGCGAGCAGCCGGTCCAGGGCCGAGGGCACCGCGCTGAGCAGTCCGGCCCGCCAGGGCCCGGGGCGCTCGGCGAGGGCCAGCAGGTCGCGGACGATCTCCACGCAGCCGCCGGACAGCAGCGGGGCGAAGATCTCGAAGACCGACACGTCGAAGTTGAGCGACGTGGAGGCCACCACGTGGTGCAGTCCCCGCCCGGCGAACTCGGCCGCCGCCCAGTCGGTGAGGGCGAGCACGGAGGCGTGGCTGACGACGACACCCTTGGGGCGGCCGGTGGAGCCGGAGGTGTGGATGACGTAGGCCGGGTGGCCGGGCAGCAGGGGGGTGCCCCGCTCGTCGTCGCCGACCGGGGTGTCCGGCGCCCCGGAGGGCGGGTCGGAGTCCAGCAGGACGCGGGTGAAGGGGCCTTCGGGCAGCCGGCCGGCGGTCTCGGCGGCGGTGATCACGGCGTCGGGTCGTACGTCCTCGAAGAGGAACGCGACGCGCTCGGCCGGGTACTGGGGGTCCACGGGCAGGTAGCCGGCGCCGCTCTTGAGCACCGCGAGGAGCGCCGTGACCAGGCCGGCGGTGCGGGGCAGGCAGAGGGCGACGAAGCGTTCCGGTCCGGCGCCGGCGGCGATCAGCCGCCGGGCCAGCCGGTCGGAGCGGGCGTCCAGTTCGCGGTAGGTGAGCACCTGGTCGCCGTGGCGCACGGCCGGGGCGTCGGGGGTGCGCGCGGCCTGCCGCCGGAACGCCTCGGGCAGGGTGCCCCGGGGTGCCTCGGCCGTCCGTCCGCCGAACCGGGCCACCAGCGCCCGGCCCTCGGCCGCGTCCAGCAGCGGCAGTTCGGCCGGCCGGCGGTCGAGGCCGGCGGCCATGCCGGTCAGCAGGGCGCGCAGACCCTCGCCGAGCGCGGTCACCGTGGCGGCGTCGAAGGCGGCCGGGTCGTAGTCCAGGTTCACGGTGAGGGTGTCACCGGGCGCGACGACCACACTGAGCGCGTAGTTGGTCGGCTCCACGTCCCGTTCCGGTTCCATGGCGAGGCCGTGCCGGGCCGACGCGTCGGCGTCGAACGGGTAGTTCTCGAAGACCACGAGGGAGTCGAACAGGCCGGTGCCGCCGGGTACGTCGCTCCAGGACTGCACCTGGGACAGCGAGACGAAGTCGTGGCGGCGGGCCTCGGACTGGGCGGTCTGGATCTCGCGCAGCCACTCGGACAGCGGGCGGGACCCGTCGACGCGGACCCGGGTGGGCAGGGTGTTGATGAACAGGCCCACCATCGAGGTGACGCCGGGCAGTTCGGCGGGCCGGCCGGAGACGGTGGTGCCGAACACCACGTCGGTGCCGCCGCCGTACCGGGACAGCAGCAGCGCCCACGCGCCCTGGAGCACGGTGTTGAGGGTCAGCCCGCCCCGCTGGGCGGTCTCCCGCAGCCGGGCGGAGAGGTCCGGGCCGAGGGTCATGCGCACGGATCCGGAGGAGGAGGTGCGGTGGGCCTCGGCGGGCCGCCGGTCGCGGGGCAGTTCGGTGGGGGCCTGGAAGCCGGCCAGGGTGGTGCGCCAGTACCGTTCGGCCGCTTCGGTGTCGCGCCCGGCGAGCCAGCGCAGATAGTCGGCGAAGGGCCTGCGTTCGGGGGTGTGCGGGCGGCGCCCGGAGGTCAGCGCGGCGTACCGCTCGCACACCTCGTCGAAGACCTGGGCGGCGCTCCAGCCGTCGAGCAGCACATGGTGGAACGTCCACACCAGGCGGACCCGGTCGGGGGCCAGCCGGATCAGGGTCAGCCGCATCAGGGGCGCGGCGGCGAGGTCGATGCCCCGCTCGCGGTCCTCGGCGAGCAGCCGGTCCAGTTCGGGCGCGCGGCGTTCGTCGGGCCAGGCGGACCAGTCGTGGTGGGTGACGGGCACGGTGGCCCGGTGCCGGACGACCTGGAGCGGTTCGGAGGTCTCCTGCCAGACCAGGCCGGTGCGCAGCACGGGGTTGGCGTCGGCGGTGTGCTGCCAGGCCGCGGCGAGCGCGTGCGGGTCGGTGACCCCGGCCAGCACCAGCTGGACCTGGTTGACGTAGGTGCGGCCGGCCGGGTCGAGCAGGCTGTGGAAGAGCATGCCCTCCTGCATCGGCGTGAGCGGGTAGATGTCCTGGACGTCCCGGCCGTCGCCGGCGATGCGGTCCACGGCGGCCTGGTCGAGCCGGGCCAGCGGGAAGTCCGACGGGGTCCGGCCGCCCGCGCCGGGGCGGGCGCAGTGGGCGACGATGTCACCGAGCGCGTTCCGCAGTCCCTCGGCGAGGGCGGTGACGGTCTCCTCGCGGTGCCGTCCGGCGCTGTAGTACCAGGTGATCTCCAGCCGGTCGTCCTCGACCCGGGCCACGACGTCCAGCAGGTGCGGCCGCCGCGTCTCCGGTGCCTCCGCGCCGCCCAGCCCGCCGGGCACCGCGCGGACCAGGGCGGCGTCGTCGGCGGACCAGTCGAAGCGCCCCAGGTAGTTGAAGCTGATGCCGGGTTCGGGGGCGCCGGTGAGCCGTGGGTCGCGGGCCAGGTGGCGCAGCACGCCGTAGCCGAGTCCCCGGTCGGGTACGGCCCGCAGCTGCTCCTTCACCGACTTCAGCGCGGTGCCCCAGTCCCCCGCCGGGACGGTCAGGGCGACCGGGTACAGCGCGGTGAACCAGCCGACCGTGCGGGACAGGTCGACGTCCTCGGCCGACCGGTCCTCGCGGCCGTGTCCCTCCAGGCCGACGGCGACGGTGGCGCGTCCGGTCCAGTCGGCGAGGACCCGGCCCAGCGCGGTGAGCAGGACGTCGTCCACGCGGGTGCGGTAGACGCCGGGCACCCGGCGCAGCAGGGCGTCGGTGCGCTCGCGGTCGAGCCGTACGGTCACCTCGCGGAGGTCGGCCGTGGTGTTGCCGCCGGTGAGGTCCGCCGGCAGCGGGCCGGCGCCCGCCCGGACGGTCCGTTCCCAGTGCGGGAGTTGCCCGGTGACGTCGAGGTCGCGCAGCCGGCGGGCCCATTCGGCGGCGGAGGTGGTGCGGGCGGGCAGCCGTACGCTCTCGCCGGCCGCGGCCTGGCGGTAGGCGGTCTCCAGGTCCTCCAGCAGGATCCGCCAGGACACGCCGTCGACCACCAGGTGGTGGGCGACGAGCAGCAGCCGGGCGGACCGGCCGCCGGCGGCGGTGAACAGGCGGGCCACGAACAACGGTCCGGTGCTCAGGTCCAGTTGCGCGTGCGTCGCCGCCGTGACGGCTTCCTCGTCCCGCTGGTCGTGGAGCCCGAGCAGTCCGGGGACGGGACTGTCCTGGGCGGCGATGTCCTGGTGCCAGGTGCCGTCGCTGTCACGGTGGAACCGGGCGCGCAGGGCGTCGTGGTGGGTCCACAGCGCGGTGAGGGCACGGCGCAGGGCGCCCTCGTCCACCGGGCCGGGCGTCTCGGCCACGACGGACTGGTTGAAGAAGGCGGGGTGCGCGGGCCGCGCGTCCAGGAACCAGTGCTGGATCGGGGTGAGCGGGGCGGGTCCGGCGACCGGTGCGGTGCCGGCGACGGCGGTCGCCGTGTCGCCGCCCGCGGCGGCCAGTCCGGCCACCGTGGGGTGCCGGAACAGGTCGCGGGGGGTGAGGGCGAGGCCGGCGGCGCGGGCCCGGGAGACCACCTGGATGCTGAGGATGGAGTCGCCGCCCAGCATGAAGAAGTTGTCGTCAACGCCGACGCGTTCGACGCCGAGCAGTTCGGCCCAGATCCCGGCGAGGACCCGCTCGGTGTCGGTGCGCGGATCGCGGTGGGCTTGCTCGGCGCCCGCCGACCAGTCGGGGGCGGGCAGTCGCCGCCGGTCGACCTTGCCGTTGGCCGTCAGCGGCAGCTCCGGCACGGTGACGAACGCGGCGGGCAGCATGTAGTCGGGCAGCCCGGCCGCCAGATGGGCGCGCAACTCGGCGGCGGGGGGCGCCTCGGCGCCTTCGGCCGGTACGAGGTGGGCGGCGAGCCGCTTGCGTCCGGCGTCCTCGTACAGGGAGACGACGGCCTCGGTGACGGCGGGGTGGGCGGTGAGCCGGGCCTCGATCTCGGCGGGTTCGACACGGAAGCCGCGGATCTTGATCTGGTCGTCGGCGCGGCCCACGAAGTGCAGTTCGCCGTCGGCGCTCCAGCGCACGAGGTCGCCGGTGCGGTACATCCGGGTGCCGGGCGGCCCGTAGGGGTCGGCGACATAGCGGGCGGCGGTCGCGCCGGGCCGGCCGGCGTAGCCCCGGGCGAGGCCCGCGCCCGCGATGTACAGCTCGCCGGGGATGCCCGGCGGCTGGGGCTGGAGGGCGGAGTCCAGGACGTAGACGCGGGTGTTGTCCAGGGGCCGGCCGATGGGCAGGACGGCGGGCAGCGGGTCGCCGGAGCGGAAGACGCGGCGGGTGGCGAAGGTGGTGGTCTCGGTGGGGCCGTAGCCGTCCACGACGGTCAGGCCGGGGCAGGCGTCCAGGACCCGGCGGGCCACCGCGCCCGGCACGGCCTCGCCGCCGGTCCACACCTCGCGGACGCCGCGCAGGCAGCCGGGGTCCTCCTGGGCGAGCAGCCGGAACAGGCCGGCGGTCAGCCACAGGCAGGTCACGCCCCGCTCGGTGACGGCGCGGCGGACCTGGGCGGCGTCGAGACCGGCGGCCGGGGCGAGGACGGCCGTGCCGCCGCGCAGCAGCGGCACCCACACCTCGTAGGTGGCCGCGTCGAAGGCGTGCGGCGAGTGCACGAGGACCCGGTCGTGCCCGGCGAAGGCCCGGTCCAGGGCGAGCGCGGCGACGTCCCGCTGGCGCACCGCGACGCCCTTGGGGGTGCCGGTGGAGCCCGAGGTGAACATCAGGTACTGGACGTTGTCGGGACTGATGGCGGGCACGGGCCCGGTGGCGGACGCGGGTACGGCGGCGGGCGCGGCGGAGGTGTCGTCCACGCGCAGCACCGCCTCGCCGGGCAGCAGTTCGCGCGCCGTGCGCTCCCGGCCGGCGTCCGTGAGCAGCAGGCCGGCGCCGGCCTCGGCCAGCATGCGGCGCAGCCGTTCGGCCGGGGCCCTGCCGTCCAGCGGCACGTACACCCCGCCGGTGCGCACCAGCGCCAGTTGGGCGACGATCAGCTCCACGGACCGGTCCATGAGCACGCCGACCGGGTGTTCCGGCCGTACGCCGATTCCGGTCAGGCGGTTCGCCAACTTCTCGGCGCGGTCGTCCAGTTCGCGGTAGGTGAGACGCGTGTCCCCGGCGTCCAGGGCCACGGCGCCGGGGGTGCGGCGCACCTGCGCGGCGAAGAGAGCGGCGACGGTGGTGCCGGGCAGGCCGGTGGCGGTGTCGTTCCAGGCGTCGAGCACCTGGGCGCGGCGGTCCGGGGAGAGCAGCGGCAGCCGGGCGGGCGGCCGGGCGGAACCGGCGGGCAGGTGGGTGAGCAGCACGGTCAGGTACTCGGCCAGGCGCTCGGCGGTGCCGGTGTCGAACAGTCCGGGGTCGTAGCCGAGCCGCAGGGTCAGCTCGGGGCCCGGGTAGGCGGTCAGGCTCAGCGGGTAGTTGGTGGTCTCGACGCCCTCCAGACCGGTGAGGCGCAGCCCGTGCGCGGCGGCGAGGTCGTGGTCCACCGGGTAGTTCTCGAAGACGACGATGCTGTCGAACAGCCCGGCCCGTTCGGGGAGTCCGGTGAATGTCTTCAGCCGGGTGAGGGGCAGGTGGTCGAGGCGGCGGTCCTCGCTCTGGTCGTGCTGGAGGGCGCGCAGCCAGTCGAGCAGGGTGCCGCGGCCGGGGACGGTGACCCGGGTGGGCAGGGTGGTGATGAACAGGCCGGTCATGGTGTCGGCGCCGGGCAGCTCGGGCGGCCGGCCGGCGACGGTGGTGCCGAACACCACCTCGTCCCGGCCCGCCTGCCGGGCCAGCAGCAGCGCCCAGGCGCCCTGGACCAGGGTGTTGAGGGTGAGACCGGAGGTCCGGGCCAGTTCCTGGAGCGCCCGGGTGGCGGCCGGGGGCAGGGTGCGCCGGACGGCGTGGGTGGACTCGGCGCGGTGGGCCTCGCGCGGCTCGCGGTCGTACGGCAGCGGGGTGGTCTCGGCCAGCCCGGACAGGCGGTGCCGCCAGTGCCGTTCGGCCGGGGCGGGGTCGCGCTGCCGCAGCCAGGCCACGTAGTCCCGGTGGGGCGGGCGGTGCGGGAGGGTGCCGGGGCCGGCCCCGGCGTGGTGGGCGAAGACGTCGGCAAGGACCTGGAACATGCTCCAGCCGTCCAGCAGCAGATGGTGGAAGGACCACACCACGCGCACGGCGGTGGCGGACAGCCGGATCAGGAGCAGGCGCTGGAGGGGGGCGCGTCCCAGGTCGATGCCCTCGGCGCGGTCCCGGGTCAGCAAGCCGGCCAGCCGGGCGCGGCGCTCGTCCTCGCTCAGGTCGCGCCAGTCCAGGTGGGTGACGGGCACGCGCGCGTGGCGTTCCACGACCAGCAGCGGCTCGGGCACGTCCTGCCAGACGACCCGGGCGCGCAGCGTCTCGGTGCGGTCGGTCACGTGCTGCCAGGCGGCGGCGAGGGCGTCCGGGTCGGGCACGCCGTCCAGGACGAACGTGAGCTGCTGGAGGTAGACCCCGCGGTCGTCCTGGGACAGGCCGTGGAAGAGCATGCCCGCCTGGGTGGGGGTGAGCGGGTACACGTCCGCCACCGCCGCCGGGTCCGGGCCGGTGATCCGGTCGACGGCGGTCTGGTCGAGCCGGGCCAGCGGGAAGTCGGACGGGGTGCGGCCGGCGGCTCCCGGCCGGGCGGCGTACCGGGCCAGGTCGGCGAGCGCTCCGGCGAACCGCCCGGCGAGGTCCGCGACGTCCTCCTCGCGCTGCGGCCCGTCCGCGTAGAACCAGGTGAACTCCAGTCGCTCGTCCACGAGTTGCCCGACGACCTCCAGGGCGTGCGGGCGGGCGGCGGCCGGGTCGGCGTCCAGCTCCAGCGGGCGTACGGCACCTCGGTAGAGGCCGTCGGGGTCGTGCGGCAGCTCCATCCGGCCCAGGTAGTTGAAGCTGATCCCGGCCTCGGGGGTGCGCGGTGCCGCCCCGGGACCGGCGAGCCGGCGCAGGACGTCGTACCCCAGGCCGTGCCGGGGTACGGCGCGCAGCTGCTCCTTGACCTGCTTCAGTACCGTGTCCCAGCCGGCGTCCCCGGGGACGGCGAGCGCGACGGGGTGCCGGGTGGTGAACCAGCCGACCGTGCGGCTGATGTCCAGCTCGGGGAAGAGTTCCTCGCGGCCGTGTCCCTCGACGTCGACCAGCACCCGCTCCAGGCCGCTCCAGCCGCACAGGGCCCGGCCGAGGGCGGCGAGCAGGACGTCGTTGGCCTGAGTGCGGTAGGTGTCGGGCAGGGTGCGCAGCAGCGCGGAGGTGTCCTCGGAGCTCAACCGGACGGTGACGGCGCGCTGTTGGGCGTAGGTGCCGGCGGGTCCCGTGGGCAGCGCGGGGACGGTCTCGGGGAGGGCCCGGGCCCAGTACTCCCGTTCGCCGTCGAAACCGCCGTCCGCCGCGTGGGCGGCGAGCCGGCGGGCCCACTGGCGCAGCGGCGAGGACTTGGCGGGCAGCGCGGCGGCGCCGTCGCGGCCGGCCCGGCGGGCCCGGTAGGCGCGGTCGAGGTCCTCCAGCAGCAGCCGCCAGGAGACGCCGTCGACCACCAGGTGGTGGACGGCGAGATGCAGCACGCCGGGCCGGCCGGCGCCGGTGTCGTGCAGCACGGCCCGCAGCAGCGGTCCCCGGGCCAGGTCGAAGGGGCCGAAGTGCGGGGTGTCGGTCTCCGGCCCGGTGTGGCGGGCCAGGCGGAGGCGGGGTGCCCGCTCCTCGACCGTCCAGGCGGGCCCGCCGTCCGGGCCGTCGGCGGTGAAGCGGGAGCGCAGGGCGTCGTGGTGGGCGGCCAGGTCGTTCAGCGCGTCCTCGAGTGCCGCCGGGTCCACGTCGTCCGGCAGCCGGACGGACAGCGCCTGGGCGTAGTGGCCGGCGCGAGCGGCGGCGGTGTCGAGCAGCCAGTGCTGGATGGGGGTCAGGGGGGCGGTGCCGGCGGCCGCCTCCGGCGCGGGGGCGGTCTCGCGCGGGCCGCCGGCGGCGTCCGCGCGGCGGGCCAGGGCGGCCACCGTCTGGTGCTGGTAGACGTCCCGGGAGGTCAGCGGCAGGCCCTCCTGCCGGGCGCGCGCCACCACCTGGATGCTGAGGATCGAGTCGCCGCCGAGTTCGAAGAAGTTGTCGTCGACGCCGATCCGCTCCCCCCGCAGCACCTCGGCCCAGATGGCGGCGAGGGTGCGCTCGGTGGGGGTGCGGGGCGCGACGTGCCGTACCGCGCGCACGGCGGGCCCGGGGTCGGGGAGCCGCCCGCGGTCCAGCTTGCCGTTGGGGTTGAGGGGCAGGGCGTCCAGCACGACGACGGTCGACGGGACCATGTAGTCGGGCAGGGCGCGGCCGAGTTCCCGGCGCACGGCCTCGGGTTCCGTCCGCTGTCCGGGGGCCGGGACGACGTAGCCGACCAGGCGCCGGTGGCCGTCGCCGTCGGTGGCGGCGACGGCCGCGGCCTCGGCCACGCCGGCGCAGCCGCGCAGCGCCTCCTCCACCTCGCCCAGCTCGATCCGGAAGCCGCGCACCTTGACCTGCTGGTCGGTCCGGCCGATGTACTCCAGCGCGCCGTCCGCGCGGCGGCGCACCAGGTCGCCGGTGCGGTACATGCGCTCCCCGGGCGCGCCGAACGGATCGGCGACGAACCGGGTGGCGGTCAGTCCGGGGCGGTTCAGATAGCCACGGGCCAGCCCGCCGCCGCCGAGGTACAACTCGCCGGTCACGCCGACCGGTTGGGGCCGCAGGGCGTCGTCCAGGACGTAGGCGCGGGTGAGCGCCACCGGGGTGCCGATGGGCGGGGCCTGCTCCGGGAGCCGGTCACCGGCGAACCACGCGGTGGCGTACACGGTGGCCTCGGTGGGGCCGTAGATGTTGGCGACGCGGCAGCCGGGCAGGGCGGCGCGCAGCTCGTGGAGCGTCTGGGCGGGCAGCGCCTCGCCGGCGAGGACGACGGTGTCCGCCCGCACGGGTGCCGTGCCGCCCGCGATCAGCCGGGAGACGACGGACGGCACGCCGCTGAGCAGTCCGGCCCGCCGGGGTCCGGCGCCGTCGGCGAGGGCCGGCAGGTCGGCGACCACCTCGACGGTGCCGCCGGCCGTCAGGGGGCAGAGCAGTTCGAAGACGGAGACGTCGAAGTTCAGGGAGGTCGCGGCGACCACATGGGCCAGCCCGTCGGCGCCGAACCGCTCGCCGGCCCACCGGGCCAGCGCGGCGACCGTGCGGTGGGTGACCACGACGCCCTTGGGGCGGCCGGTGGAACCGGAGGTGTAGATGACGTACGCGGGGTGGTCCGGCAGCAGCGGCCGGAGGCGGTCGGCGTCGGTGAGGTCCGTGCCGGGCACCGCCGGGTCGGCGCAGTCCTCCAGGAACAGCGGGTCGCAGTCCGGGGGCAGGGCGGAGGCGGTCTCCCGGGTGGCGACGACGAGCGCGGGCCGGGCGTCGCCGAGCATGAACCGGACCCGCTCGGCGGGGTAGCCGGGGTCGACGGGGAGATAGCCGGCGCCCGAGGTGAGCACCGCCCACAGCACGGGCACGAGGTCGGCGGTGCGCGGCAGGCACAGCGCGACCAGGGTCTCCGGGCCCGCGCCACGCGCCACGAGCTGCCGGGCCAGCCGGTTGGCACGCCGGGCCACCTCGGCATACTCCACTCGGTCCGGGCCGCAGATCACGGCCGTACGGTCCGGGGTGCGCGCCGCCTGGGCGTGCAGCAGCCCCGGCAGCGTGACGTGCCCGGTGTCCCTCAGCCGGCGGGCGGGCGGGTTCCAGCTGTCCACCAGGGTGCGCTGCTCCCCGGCGGAGAGCATGGGCAGTTCCGCCAGGGTGCGGCCCGGGCCGTCCGCCATGCCCTCCAGCAGGCGGTGCAGATGGGCACTCATCCGGGCCACGGTCGCCGCGTCGAACAGGTCCGTGTTGAACTCGGCGGTCAGGACCGAGCCGCCGTCCGGGTCCGGGGTGAACTCCAGGACCAGGTCGAAGCGGGCGGCCGGGCGGGGCAGCGGGTGCTCGGCCAGGCGCAGCGCCCCGGCGAGCGGCGGCACGGGCAGCGCGCTCTGCTGGACGACGAGCGCCTGGACCAGCGGGGTGCGGCTGGGGTCGCGGGGCGGGGCGAGTTCCTCCACCACCCGGTCGAACGGCACGCCGTCATGGGCGAAGGCGTCCAGCACGGTCGTCCGCATGCTCTCCACGAACCGGTCCACGGTGGCCCGTTCGTCCACCTCGCCGCGCAGCACCACCGTGTTGGCGAAGAACCCGGGCACGTCCTCCAGGTCCCGTCGGCCGCGCCCGGTGGTGACGGTGCCGAACGCGATGTCCCGTTGTCCCGAGTAGCGGGAGAACAGCAGCGCGGCGGCGCCCGCGAACAGGGTGAAGACGGTGGTGCCGCGCCCGGCGGCGAGGTGGCGCAGCCGGGTCACCAACTCGGCGGGCAGGGCGTGCCGGTGGGCCGCGCCGGCGGTGGTGCGTACGGCGGGACGCGGCCGGTCCGTGGGCAGCTCCAGCTGCTGGAGGCCCGCCAAGTGCCGTCTCCAGTAGGACAGATCGGCGGTGTCGGTGCCACCGGTCCGCTGTCTCCGCTCCCACAGCGCGAAGTCCGGGTACTGCACGACGACTTCGGGCAGGTGGTCGGGGTCTCCGGTGGTCTCGGTGTGGTAGAGGGCGGCGAGTTCGCGGGTGAGGATGCCGACCGACCAGCCGTCGGTGACGATGTGGTGCTGGGCCAGCAGGAGTACGTGCTCCTCGGTGCCCAGCCGGACGAGCAGGGCGCGGGTGAGCGGGCCGGCCGCCAGGTCGAAGGGGCGGTTCAACTCCTCGGTGAGCAGCGCCTCCACGGCGTTCTCGGCGTCGGGTGCACCGGTGAGGTCGGCCGTGCGCAGCGGCAGGTCCGGTTCCGGCGCGATCCGCTGGACGCCCTGGCCGTCGACGGTGGCGAAGGTGGTGCGCAGGGAGGCGTGGCGGGCCGCGAGCCGGTGCAGGGAGCGGCGCAGCGCCTCCGGGTCCAGGGCACCGCGCAGCCGCAGGGCCACGCCGGTGTTGTACTCGGTGCCGCCGCCGGAGAGGTCGTCCAGGTACCACAGCCGCCGCTGCGCGCTGGACAGCGGCAGGACGTCCCCGGCGGGGGCCGGCGGGATCGGCTCCGGGGCCGCGGCGGCCGACGGGTCGGCTAGCAGGGGGGCGAGGGCGGCGACGGTGCGCGCGGTGAACACGTCCCGCACGCTCAGCCGGACCCCCAGTTCCTCCCGGACCCGGGCGAGGACCCGGGCCGCCAGCAGGGACTCGCCGCCCAGGTCGAAGAAGTCGTCGGTCACCCCGACCGCGTCGACGCCCAGCACCTCCGCCCAGATCGCGGCGAGCGCCCGCTCCGCCTCGGTCCGGGGCGCCACCTGCCCGGCCGCGACCGTACGCTCCGGCGCGGGCAACGCCCGCCGGTCGATCTTGTGCTGCGGGGTGAGCGGCATCCGCTCCAGCACCACGACGGCGGCGGGCACCATGTGCCCCGGCAACAGCGCCGCCACGGCGGCACGAAGGCCGGCGGGGTCCAAGGGGCGAGCGGGGGCGGAACCCAGCCCGCCGGGCGCCGGGGGGACGGCCGGGGCGGGGGAGGCCGGGCGTTCCGCCGGGGTGGGGGCGGCTGAATCCGCGGAGGTCGGCTGTTCCACCGGCGTCGGACCGGCCGGCGTCGGACCGGCCGGCGTCGGGGCGGCGGGAGCAGTGGCCGTCGGGTGTTCCGGCAGGGCGGGGACGGCCGGCGCGGTGGACGCCGGGTGTTCCGCCGGGGTGACGTAGGCGACGAGGCGCTGGTGGCCCGGGGTGTCCTCGCGGACCACGACCACCGCCTCGCCGACCGCCCCGCCCCCGGCGCGCCGCAGGGCCGCCTCGATCTCGCCGGGCTCGACGCGGAAGCCGCGTATCTTCACCTGCCGGTCCAGCCGTCCCAGGAACTCCAGTTCCCCGTCGGTGGTCCGGCGCACCCGGTCCCCGGTGCGGTACAGCCGGGCGCCGGGCGGGCCGAAGGGGTCGGCGACGAAGCGCGCGGCGGTCAGGCCCGGCCGGCCCAGGTACCCGCGGGCCACCGCGTCGCCGCCGACGAACAACTCGCCGTCCACGCCCGGCGGCACCGGTCGCATCGCGGCGTCCAGGACGTACACCCGGGTGTGCGGCAGGGCGGCGCCGATGGTCGGGGTCCCCCGGCCGGCGGTGAGCGGCCCGGTCCAGGTGGCGACGATGGTGGCCTCGGTCGGACCATACGAGTTGATCATGCGGCGGCCGGGCGCCCAGCGGTCCACGAGCCCCGCCGGGCAGGCCTCGGCACCCACGATCAGCGTGCGCAGACGGCGTGCGGTGCCCTGCGCGGGGCCGGGCAGGGTGGCCAGCGCGGCGGGCGGGATCAGGGCGTGGGTGATGCGGTGCTCGTCCAGGACCGCCGCGAGTTCGTCGCCCAGCCACGGCCCGTGCGGCGGTACGACCAGTGTGGCCCCGCACAGCACGGACACGCACAGCTCCAGCACGGAGGCGTCGAAGCTCGGCGAGGAGAACTGGAGCACCCGGTCCCCGGGCCCCACCGCGTACCGTTCGGCGGCGGCCGAGGTGAAGCCGCCGAGGCCGCGATGGGTGACCGTGACGCCCTTGGGGGTGCCGGTGGACCCCGAGGTGTAGATGACGTACGCGGCGTGGTCGGCGCCGGTCCCGGGCCGCCGTACCGTGCCGTCCCCGGCGGCCGACGGCTCCTCGGCGGCCAGCAGCTCGCCGACCTCGCGCGGATCGTCCAGGGTGACGGCCGGGCCGGCGTCGGCGAGCATCAGTGCCCGGCGCTCGGCGGGGTAGGCGGGGTCCACGGGCAGGAAGGCGGCGCCCGCCCGTGCGACGGCCAGCTCGGCCGCGATCAGCTCCATGGAGCGCGGCAGGACCAGCGCCACCACCCGGTCCGGCCCGGCTCCCCGCCGTACCAGGTCCGCGGCCAGCCGGTCGGCGCGCGCGGCCAGTTCGCGGTAGGTCCAGCTGCGCCGTCCGTCGGTGAGGGCCGGTGCGTCCGGGGTGCGGGTCACCCATGCGGTGAACAGCTCGCCGAGCGTCGGGTACGCCGGTGCCGTGCCGTTCTCCGGCAGGCCGGCGGCGGGGCCGGCCTGCGGCAGGGGGGACGCCGGAGCGGGCTTGTCGTGCGGGTCCGTCATGGGTGAAGTCCTTTGGAGAGCGGGACGATACGGCGCGGGGCGACCCCGGTGGGTCCCGGGGCGGGGGAACGGGCGCGGGTCACCGGGAGTGCGTGACGGGGCGGACGGTGCGGTGCGGCGATGTCTGGTGCCCGGGAGCGGTGACCGGTGCCGGCGCGGTCCGGCCGGGGCGCCCTGGCGGTCAGGAGCCGCCGGGGCGAGGACCGGCCCACGGGTGCGGAGCCGAGGTGCGGCCGGGACCGTCCGGTACGGGGTGGCGCCGGCGGAACCGGCACCGGTCTCTGGCGACGGCCGAACCCGTCACAGCGGACACCACGCCCGGACCGCACGGCACCGCACCACACCGGCCAGGACCGCGACCGGAACGGCACAACCGGAACCGGAACCGGAATTCGGAACCGAAGCCGAACCCGGCGCGACGGCGAACCCGGAGCCGGACGCGAACCGGCATCGCGCGGAAACCAGCGGCGGGGCCGGCACCGATGCCGGCGGCACCCGCCTCAGCCGTCGTCGGTCCGGCGCGCCGTGCGTCCGGAGATCTGTACCCGGTCGATCCGGCCCGTGGCCTGATCGCGGTGGAACCGTCCACCGGGTTCGAGCCGCCCGGTGGCCGGATCGCGCAGCTCGCAGGACAGGTCGGCGTAGCAGACCAGCGGGAGGGGCAGGTCCCCGTCCACGGACAGGGCCGGCGCGCCGTCGGGGCCGGGCGCGACGCGGTAGGTCGTGGTGCCGTTGCGGTACGTGCCCGCGCAGCCGGGCAGGGCGACGGGCCGCCCCCGGTCCACGGCGCGCGCGCCGGCGGGCACCGGGATGCCGGTGAGCCGGGTCACCTCCTCGGCGAGGTCGCGCCACAGGGCGGTCGCGGACGCGGAGTTGCCCGTGAAGGCGACCGCGACCCCGCTCTCCGGGTCCGTCCGCAGATGGCAGGACGTGCCCTGGGCGTTGCCGTCGTGACCGCACCAGAGCCGGTCGTCCCGCCGGAACAGGGCGAGCCCGGGGCCCCAGCCGTCGGCCAGCGCGCCGGGGCGGGCGGCGCTCTCGGGCCGGCGCATCTCCTTGGCGACGGCGGGCGGCAGCAGGTCCGAACGGCCGGTGAGCGCGTTGCCGAACGCGATCAGGTCGAGGGCGCTCGCGAGCAGCGCGCCGGCCGGTGCCTCCAGCGGTGCCAGGTTCTGCCGGGCCGGCCGGGCCTGCCCGGTCGCGGTGTTGACGGCGTGGCCGGCGGCCACGGGGCGGGTGGGCGAGGCGTCGTCGGTGAACGCGGGGCGGATGCCGAGGGGTTCGAGGAGCAGGGCCCGGACCGCCTCGGCCCACGGCATGCCGGTGACCGTCTCCACCAGCCGTCCGGCGGCGACATAGCCGGCGTTGGAGTAGGAGAAGTCGGTGCCGGGCTCGAACAGCAGGTCGCGGTCGGTGCAGACGGCCGCGAGATAGCGGGCGGCGGTGGTCGCGGCGGCGGTGTCCGAATCGGGGCCGGTGGGTAACCCGCCGGTGTGGGCGAGTAGTTGACGTATCGTCACGCCGGGTATGCCCGCCAGTTCGGGGAGCTGGGCGGCGGCGGGTTCGTCCAGGTCGAGGTCGCCGTCGTCGGCCAGCAGCAGGGCCAGCGCGGCGGTGAAGGGCTTGGTGAGCGAGCCCAGCGGGACGGCGGTGTCCGCGGTGAAGGGGCCGCCGGTCGTGACGTCGGCCGTGCCGGTGTGCACGGCGATCACGTCGGTGCCGGTGTCCAGGGCCAGTTGGGCGCCGGGCACCCGGTGGGCCCGGGCCAGCGTGTCGAGCCGGCTCTGCAGCTCCCGGTGCAGGTCCTGCGGCTCCCGGTGGGACGGGGACGGTGTCCGGGAGGCGGCCCGAGCGGCGGGGATGGTGTACGGCATGGGAAGGGGACTCCGTTGGGTGGGTCTCAGGTGCGGGCGTGCCGGTCCGGCCCGTGATGAGCGGTGCGGGCCGGCCGGAGGGCGCTGTGGGCGCCGGGGCTAGGGTCTGCCGACCTCGACGGGCAGGTGGCGTACGCCGACGATGACGGCCGGGTTCTGGTGGACGATGTCCTCGTGACAGGGGATCGCCAGCATGCGGAATCGTTCATGCAACATACGCAGGGCGATCCGCGCCTCCAGCCGGGCCAGGGGTGCGCCGAAACAGAAGTGGATGCCGTGCCCGAAGGTGAGATGGGGATTGGGGTTCCGGGTCGCGTCGAAGACGTCCGGCGCGGCGAACCGGGCGGGGTCCCGGTTGGCGGCGCCCAGATGGGCCATGAGCAGGGTGTCCGCCGGGATCTCCTGGCCGCCGAGGACCACGGGCCGGGTCACCCGGCGGCCCAGCTCCGGGAAGGGCGGCAGCCAGCGCAGCACCTCTTCGACGGCGGCCGGGATGCGCGCGGGGTCGGCGCGCAGCGCGGCGTCCGTGCCGGGGTGCCGGTCGAAGGCGACGACGGCGTTGCCGAGCAGCGCGGTGGTGGTGATGTGCCCGGCGACCAGCAGCAGCGCCACGAAGCCGACCATCTCCTCGTCCCGCAGGCGGACGCCGTCCACCTCGGCGGCGATGAGCCTGCTGGTGAGGTCGTCGCCGGGGTCCGCGCGGCGGGCGCGGATGTGCTCCAGCATGTAGCCGTTCATCTCGCGCACCGTGGGGGCGATGGCTTCCAGCGCCCGCTCGATGTCGGCCATGTCGGGTGCTTCGCCGAGCTGGTCGCCGCCGAACAGCACGCCGGCCCATTCCTGGAAGAGCCGGTGTTCCCCGGCCGGTATGCCGAGCAGTTCGGCGATGACGATGATCGGCAGCGGGTAGGCCAGCGCGTCGACCAGGTCGAACCGGTCGCGGTCGGCGACCGCGTCCAGCAGCCGGGAGCAGACGGCTTCGATGCGGGGTTCGAGTCCCTGGACGACCCGGGGGGTGAACGCCTGGCTCACCAGGGTGCGCAGGGTGCGGTGCTCCGGCGGGTCCATGCCGACGAAGTTGCCCTGACGGAAGGTCTCGAAGTCGGACTGGGTGGGGGTGAGGGCGGACAGGTCCGAGGAGTACGTCGCCGGGTCGGCGAGCACGGTGGCGACGGACTGGTGGTCCAGCACCTGCCAGACCCCTTGCGTCGCTTCGTAGCGCACCGGGCCGGCGTCACGTAACTCCCGCCAGCGCTCGGGCAACTCCTCCAACAGGAGGCGTTCGCCCGTGGGTTGCTTGCTGATCACCTTGTCTCCTTGCTAGGGCCGGTGCGTGCGGGCATGGAGGGGTCACGTACACGGGGGCGGTCGGTGGCCGGGGCCCGCCGGGGCCGCGAGCGGTTCCGGTCACGGCTGCCGCCGGTGCTTTCCGGACACCGGACACGGGCAGCGGGCGGCCCGCTGCCGTCTCCGTGCGCGCGGCGGGAAGGTCAGCCGCCGTCCGTCTGACGCCGGGACGGGCCTGCGGCCCTCAACACATGCGGTGCAGGACGCGGCGACCGCGCGGCCGGCCACGGCCCCGCGGCGAGCCCGGTCGTGTGGCGCGCCAACCCGACATAACCCATCCCCTCGGCGATACCTCCCGCGCAGCCGTCACGCGGGCCCCTCCCGGCTCCTGTACGGACAGCGGGGCCCCCAGCCCCGGCCGTTCGAAACGAGGTGCGAGATGACGCGTTCTCGGCGACCATCCTCCCGTGATGAGCGGTTGCCACCCCCTGATGGGCATGGTGCGCACCCCGGGACACCTTCGTTTCGAGGGAACTCGGCCACAGTCTTCACGGTGCGTCACCCGCAAGCAACCCCCTGAAGTTGAACGGAGAGTACTGTGGCGATGCATTTGCGTCATCGTTGGGCCCTCCGCCGGCCCCTTCGACGCGCGCGAACGCCGGGGCCGGATCGTGGGCCCGCGTGTGCCCCGGCGTCCCACTCGCAAACCAGCCGAGGGGAAATTGATGCCAACGGGACCCGTGTGAGCCCGTCCTCGGTACCCCCACCGCCCCGTCCGGCGCCCTACCGCCCGGTACGACGGGTTGGCCGAACCTCGCCTGATCTGTGGTGACCATTCGGCCACCGGACACGCTGGGCCCAGCGCGCGGACGGCGACCCGGCACACCGTGGGCCGTTCCGCCCCGCCACCGGCCCTCCCAGCCCCCCGCCGGCCCACCCCGCACACCAACGCCCCCGGCGCCGGACCGCACCGGGACCCGGACTCCACCGGCCGCTTCGCACGCCTACGGATTTCGGCCAACCTGGCGTGATAGGGGGCGCACAGAAGCCATCCGTACACCTCACGCGCACCGCGCGCCCACCTACGCGCCCCTCCCACCGAACAAGCCCCGGAACGGAACCGGCGCCGGGGACCGCTCGCCGTGCGCCCGGCGCCGCCGCGAGGGAGTCTTGTGCCCTGGGCGTGGCGCGTGACCGGAGGAGGTGGTCGGCGTGTCCGACGGGCCGGTGCCGGAGCCGGCACCTGCGGCCGACGGGGCGACGGCCGCCCAGCCGGTGCTGTCGCTCGCCCTGGTGTCGATGATGCACGAGGTCCACGCGCACTCCGGCGCGGTGTACCTGCGCCACCCCGACGAGCCGGTCCTGGAGATGGCGGTGCACGCGGGCATGCCCCGGGCGTTCGCGGCGCCATGGGAGCGGGTGGGGCTGAGCGCGCCGCTGCCGGTGGCGGACGCGGCGCGCGAACGGCGTCTGGTGTGGGTGGGCGGCGAGGAGGAGATGGCGCGCTGTTATCCGCGCATCGCGGTGGTGCTGCCGTACCCGTTCGCGCTGGCCGCGCTGCCCGTGGCGACCGAGCGGCAGGTGTACGGCGCGGTGTTCGTGACCTGGCCCGGCGGGCATCCGCCGGAGCTGTCCGAGGCGGAGCGCGGCCATCTGTGGGCGGCCTGCGAGCGGCTGGCACTGCGGCTGGAGCGGTCGGCACCGCACCACCGGACGCCGGGCCCGGAGGAGGACGTGCAGGCGTCCTCGGTGGCCGGAGCGGCGACGGTGGCGGAGACCCTGGGCTCGGTGGAGGCGGCCCGGCTGGTGTCCCGGCTGCCGTACGGCCTGATCTCGCTGGATCTGCACGGCCGGATCGGCTTCGTGAATCCGGCCGCCGCCGAACTGCTCGGCCGGCCGTCCGGTGAGCTGCTGGGCACCCCGCTGTGGGCGTCGGTGCCCTGGCTGAACGACCCGATGTACGAGGACCGTTACCGGGCCGCGCTGCTCAGCCAGCAGATGGCGTCGTTCGTGGCACTGCGCCCGCCCGGGGACTGGCTGTGGTTCCGGCTGTACCCCGGCACGACCGGGCTGAGCGTGCGGGTCAGCCGGGCCCACTCGGTGACGGAGGCCCCGCACGGGGCCCGGCAGGCCGGCCCGGGTCCGTCCCGGCTGGTGACGATCTCGCAGGTGCTGAGTCTGGCGGGGGCGCTGACCGAGGCGGTCGGGGTACGGGACGTGGTGCAGCTCGTGTGGGACGAGGTGGCCCCGGCCGTCGGCAGCCAGGCGATGGCGGTCCTCGGCTCGCAGGGCGGGCGGATGCATGTCCTCGGGCACCGCGGCTACCGGGATCCGCACGTCGTGGAGCGGTTCGAGGGGCTGCCGCTGGCCGAGCGGACCCCGGGCACCCAGGCGCTCAGCACCGGGGTGCCGGCGTTCTTCGGCTCCCGCGCCCATCTGGAGCGGCTGTATCCGAACCGGCACGAGACCCCGGACGGCTTCGCGGCCTGGGCGTATCTGCCGCTGATAGCGTCCGGCCGGCCGGTGGGCACCTGTGTGCTGGCGTATGCGGAGCCGCATGTGTTCCCGGCCGACGAACGGGCGGTGCTGACCTCGCTGGGCGGACTGATCGCCCAGGCGCTGGAGCGGGCCCGGCTCTACGACGCGAAACACAGTCTGGCGCACGGCCTCCAGCAGGCGCTGCTGCCGCACTCGCTGGCACCGCTGCCCGGCATCGAGGCGGCGGCCCGCTATCTGCCCGCCACGCACGGCATGGAGATCGGCGGCGACTTCTACGACCTGGTGCCGGCCCGGCCGCTGGCGGCGGCGGTGATCGGGGACGTCCAGGGGCACAACGTGACGGCGGCGGGCCTGATGGGACAGATCCGCACGGGCGTCCGGGCGTACACGACGGTGGGGCAGGCACCGCACGAGGTGATCAGCAGCACGAACCGGCTGCTGATCGATCTCGGCGCCGAGCTGTTCGCCAGCTGTCTGTATCTGCGGCTGGACCCGGCGCACGGGCGGGCCGTGATGGCGCGGGCGGGGCACCCGCCGCCGCTGCTGCGCCGGCCGGACGGAAAGGTACGGGTACTGGACCTGGCCGGAGGTCCGCTGCTCGGCATCGACGCCTCGGCCGTCTATCCCACGACCGAGGTGTCCCTGGCTCCCGGCTCGGTGCTGGTCCTGTACACCGACGGGCTGGTGGAGTCCCGCGGCGTCGACATCGAGGACGCGCTGGCGGACCTCGGCGGACTGCTCGCGGACGTCGGCGACCAACCGCTGGAGAGTCTGGCGGACGAGGTGATCCGGCACAGTGCGGCGGCCCGGCAACGGGCGGACGACGTGGCGGTCCTCCTCCTCCGGGCGCGCGACGACGACTGAACACCCGCCCCGGCCGGCCGGGGCCGAGGAGTCTCGGGGGCGCCCGGGCGTGGAATCCCGGGGCGCTCAGGGCCCGCGGGGTCCTGGCGGTGCGGTGTCACCCGGCGACCGTCCGTCGTCCCCGCGCCCTGCGCGGCGTCGGCCCGGGGCGGCGTGAACGCCGCCGCGCGACCCCCGCCCGGGCACGCGTCCCTGATCCGGCCTTCCCGATCTCCTGGGACGGAGCACCGCCGCTCGCGGGCGGCGCGGACCGGTACGGGTATCGCCGCGCGCGGGCGGCGCGGACCGGTACGGGTATCGCGGCGCCCGGACGGCCGTGGGTACTCACCGGCCGCGTAGGGCGTCCGGTCCCGGTCCCGTGCGGCCGTCGTGGCGCGGTGAACCGGCCGTGCTCCGCGTGTCGCGGCGGGCGGGCGGGAACAATCGGCCACATGACGATGACCCGCGCCGAAGCGGACACGATCCTCTCCACCTGCTTCGCCCCTTGGGTGCTCGAACTCGCTCTGACGGTCGAGGCGGTGGGCGAGGACCGGGCCGTGCTGCGGCTGCCCTGGTCGGACCGGCTGGCCCGGGAGGGCGGCGGGCTGTCGGGGCAGGCGCTGATGGCCGCGGCCGACACGGCGACGGTCCTCGCGGTCTCGGCCGCCCGGGGCGGGTTCGTGCCGATGACGACCGTGCAGCAGTCGACGTCGTTCCAGCGGGCGGTGACCGGCGCGGACGTCCTGATCGAGGCGGTGGTGACGAAGCTCGGCCGCCGGACGGCCTTCGCGGACGTGACGCTGGCCGACGCCGCCTCGGGCGCCCTCGCGGCCCACGCGACCACGGTCTACGCCCTTCTGGGCTGACGGGCACCGGCCCCGGCACACCGGTCGCCCCTCACGCACATGGTCAATTACCGTCAGCAATCGATCGATGACGATCAGCTGACAACACGAAGCGGAATCCTCCCTTCAGGGAATCTGCACATCGATCACCCAGGCATCTCACCGGCCCCCGGGGATCTGCACAACCGCACCCCCCGCGGCACGCCTTTGGCGAGGAGTGCCGGATTCGCGTCCCGGCGGACAAGAGACCGCTCGCGTCGATGCCGTGCGGCATGTGAAGGAGTCGCCGACACCACGTGCGCACACCTGCACGGTTGAACCCCGTCGACAGTCAAGTTCGCAGGTGAGAGCCCTGGTTGAGTGGAAGCGCGGCCCACCCGCGTGCTTTGATCCATCGCACCGCCGGGGTCGGCGGGCCCCCGGATCCGGGTGCCTGGCTCCCGCGGTTCGCGGCCGTCCGTCTGTCCCCAGAGGGGGCCGCTCCCCCCTTGTGAAGTCATCCATTACGAAGGGAAATTCCATCATGAACTCCACCCCCCAGGTCGAGACCGTCGAGATCTCGGACGCCGAGCTGGACAACGTCTCCGGCGGTCTGTCCGTGAACACCCTCAACAGCACCCTGGGCACCGTGAACGAGATCGCCCCCGGCGTGACCGGTCTGGTCAACACGGTCGTCGGCACCGTCGAGGGTGTCACCGGCCTGAACACCGCCCCGGTCAACGGCCTGGTCGCCGGTCTCTGATCGCACCCCGGTGCCACCGGAGTCCCGGAGCCGTTTCCCGGCTCCGGGACTCTCGGACGTTCCGGACCGAACGCGTCACCCGATACGTCACCCGCCACGTCACCTCATGCGTCACCCCGTGCGTCTCCCCCACAGGTGAGGGAAGTTCCGTGCAGTTCCGCCAACAGGCCCTCGCCAAGCTCCAGTCACCGGAGGAGCTGGACCTCCCGGTGCGGCTGGCCCGCCCGCAGGGCTGGCTCGCGCTCGGCGTCACCGTCGTCGTCATGGCCGCCGCCTCGGTGTGGGCGGTGACCGGCTCGGTCGCCTCCACGGTGAGCGCGCCCGCCATCCTCACCCACGGACAGGGCAGTTACCTGCTCCAGAGCCCGGTGGCCGGACAGGTGACGGCCGTCCTCGCCCGGCAGGGCGAACGGCTGCCCGCGCACGCGCCCGTCCTCAAGGTCCGTACCGACCAGGGCGAGACGGTGGTGCGCACGGTCGCCGCCGGCCGGGTCACCACGCTCGCCGCCTCCATCGGGCAGATCATCCGGACCGGCACCGATGTCGCCGCCGTCGAGAAGGTCGCCCACGCCTCCGACCCGCTGTACGCGACCGTGTACGTGCCCGCCGAGAACGCCGCCGCCATCCCCGCGCACGCCTCCGTCGACCTGACCGTGTCCTCGGTCCCGGCCCAGCGGTACGGCGTGCTGCGGGGCACGGTGAAGTCGGTGGACCGCACCGCTCAGTCCGCCCGGTCCATCGCCGCGTTCCTCGGCGACAGCCAGCTCGGCGAGCAGTTCACCCGCAAGGGCCGCCCGGTCGCCGTCCTGGTCGAACTCGCCGAGTCGCCCTCCGCCAAGAGCGGTTACCGCTGGTCCAGCGCCGGCGGACCGCCGTTCCGGCTGGAGTCCATGACCCTCGCCACCGGCTCCGTCCACCTCGCCGACCAGCATCCCGTCGATTGGCTGCTCCCGTGACCACCGCCCAGGAAACCCGTGGCCGCAGACGGGCGGCCCCCGCGAAGCGGCCGGCCCCCACGTCCGGTACCGGCAGGGCCCGTACGCCCACCGTGCTGCAGATGGAGGCCGTCGAGTGCGGCGCCGCCTCCCTCGCGATGGTCCTCGCCCACTACGGCCGGCACGTCCCGCTGGAGGAGCTGCGCATCGCCTGCGGTGTCTCCCGCGACGGCTCCCGCGCCTCCAACCTGCTGAAGGCGGCCCGCAGTTACGGCCTGACCGCCAAGGGCATGCAGATGGACCTGGCCGCCCTCGCCGAGGTGCGCGCCCCGGCCATCCTCTTCTGGGAGTTCAACCACTACGTCGTCTACGACGGCATGGGCCGCCGCCTCGGCCGGCGCGGGGTGTACGTCAACGACCCCGCCAAGGGCCGCCGTTTCGTGCCCATGGAGGAGTTCGACGGCAGTTTCACCGGTGTCGTGCTGGTGCTGGAGCCGGGCGAGGACTTCACCCGCGGCGGGCGCCGCTCCGGGGTGCTCGGCGCGATGCCCGCCCGGCTGCGCGGCACCGCCGGCACCCTCCCGGCCGCGGTGCTGGCCAGCCTGCTGCTGGTCGCGGTCGGCGCGGCCGTCCCCGCGCTCAGCCGCACCTACATCGACACGTTCCTCATCGGCGGGCAGACCTCCCTGCTGGGCGTGCTGTTCGCCTCGATGGCCGCCTGCGTGCTGCTCACGCTGGTGCTGACCTGGCTCCAGCAGGCCAACCTGCTGCACGGCCGGATCATCTCCTCCACCCTCTCCAGCGCCCGCTTCCTGCGCCATCTGCTGCGGCTGCCGGTGACGTTCTTCGCCCAGCGCTCCCCCGCCGACCTGGTGCAGCGCCTCCAGTCCAACGACCAGGTCGCCGAGACCCTGGCCCGCGATCTCGCGGCGGCCGGCGTGGACGCGATCGTGGTCGTGCTGTACGCGGTCCTGCTGTACACCTACGACCCCCAGCTGACCGTCGTCGGCATCGCCGTGGCGCTGCTGAACGTGGTGGCCATGCGGCTCGTCGTACGGCTGCGCGCGACCCGTACGGCGAAGCTCCGCGCGGACACCGCGCGGCTCACCAACACGTCGTACACCGGCCTCCAGCTGATCGAGACGCTCAAGGCGACCGGCGGAGAGGACGGCTATTTCCGCAAGTGGGCCGGGCAGCACGCCACCACGCTGGACGAGCAGCAGCGGCTCGGGGTGCCGAGCGCCTGGCTGGGCGTGGTCGCGCCGACGCTGGCCACCTTCAACAGCGCGCTCATCCTGTGGATCGGCGGGCTGCGCGCGGTGGAGGGGCACCTCTCGGTCGGGCTGCTGGTCGCCTTCCAGGCGCTGGTCGCCCGCTTCACCGCGCCGCTGACCCGGCTCAACGGAGTGGCGGGCCGCATCCAGGACTTCGCGGCCGACGTGGCCCGGCTGAAGGACGTGGAGAACTTCCGGACCGACCCGCTCTACGCCCGCCCCGGCGGCGACTCGGCCCGGCGGCTGCACGGCCATGTCGAGCTGGAGAACATCACCTTCGGCTACAGCCCGCTGGACAAGCCGCTGCTGACCGGCTTCGACCTGACCGTGGGTCCCGGGCAGCAGGTGGCGCTGGTCGGCGGCTCGGGCAGCGGCAAGTCCACGGTGTCCCGGCTGATCTCGGGCCTGTACACGCCGTGGGACGGGGTGATCCGCATCGACGGCCGCCGGCTGGAGGACATCCCGCGCGGCGCGCTCGCCGCCTCGGTCTCCTTCGTGGACCAGGACGTCTTCCTGTTCGAGGGTTCGGTCCGCGACAACGTGGCCCTGTGGGACCCGTCGATCCCCGACGAGGCCGTGGTGGAGGCGCTCCAGGACGCCGCGCTGTACGACGTGGTGATGCGCCGGCCCGGCGGCATCCACAGCAAGGTCGAGCAGGACGGCCGGAACTTCTCCGGCGGGCAGCGCCAGCGCCTGGAGATCGCGCGGGCGCTGGTGCGCCGGCCGAGCATCCTGGTGCTGGACGAGGTGACCAGCGCGCTGGACGCGGAGACCGAGCTGGTGGTGATGGACAACCTGCGCCGGCGCGGCTGCGCCTGCGTGGTCATCGCGCACCGGCTGAGCACGGTCCGCGACAGCGACGAGATCGTCGTCCTGGAGCACGGCACGGTCGTCGAGCGCGGGCGGCACGAGGAGCTGGTGGCGCGCGGCGGCGCGTACGCGGCGCTGGTCAGGGAGCGGTGAGATGACATCCGTGCGGGAAGGCGACCTCGTCCTCGGGGCGCTCGGTTCGCTGGGCACCCGGCTGGACTGCGCCGGGCTCGGCCGCCTGGACCTGGAGGGTCCGCAGGTGCTGTGGCTGGTCGCGGCCGGCGCGCTGGACCTGTTCGCGGTGGACGCCGCCCAGCAGGGCCACTGGCACCACCTGGGCCGGCTGGAGGCGGGCACGCTGCTGCTCGGCCCGGTCACCGGGCCCCGGCACACGCTGGTGGCCCGCCCGGTCCGGGACTGCGTGGTGCACCGCGTCGGCCTGCGCGAGCTGTACCAGCCGGCCGCCACCGACACCTGGTCCTACGACGAGTACGGCAACCCCCAGTACGTGCCGCCGGCCTCCAGCCCGCTGGAGTACGCGGTCGCGCTGGGCGTCGGCCGGGGCCTGTCCGTGCTGTTCCAGGCGCCGCTGGCGGACGAGCACGCCGCCACGCCCGCCGACGACGACGTGTTCTGGATGCAGGTCCCGCCGGGCAGCGTGCAGTACGGCTCGCTCTACGGCGCCGAGGCCGCGGCCGATCTGCTGATGGATCCCGCGCTGTGGCAGGGCATGGTGGACCAGCAGTACCGGCTGCTGACCGCGCTGGACCGGTGGATCGAGCAGCTGGAGCAGGCGCACGAGTCGCGCACGGCGGCCGGGATCAGGGCCGGCGAGGCGGTGCGCGCGCAGGCCGACCGGACCCTGCTGGCCGCCATCGGCAAGCGCTCGGCCCGCCGCACCACGGCCGCCGACGCGGACGCCACCTACGCGGCCTGCAAGCTGGTCGCCGAGGCGGCCGGGATCGCCCTCGCCGAGCCCGCGCGGAGCGGCACCGCGAGCGAGCGGCTGGACCCGGTGGAGCGGGTGGCGCTGGCCTCCCGGGTGCGCACCCGGACGGTCCGCCTGGAGGGCCGCTGGTGGCGGGAGAACGCGGGCCCGCTGGTCGGGCACCGGGTGCTGTCCGGGGCCCCGGTGGCGCTGCTGTGGAGGCGCGGCGGCTATGTGGCCGTCCACCCGGGCACCGGCCGGGAGACAGCGGTCGGGAAGGACAACGCCGGGGAGTTCGAGCCGCGGGCCGTGATGTTCTACCGGCCGCTGCCCGACCGGCCGCTCTCGCCGCTCGGACTGCTGCGGTTCAGCCTCCGCGGGACCCGCGGCGACCTGCTGAACCTGCTGCTCGCGGGCCTGGTGACGGTGGCCGTCGGCGCGCTGGTGCCGATCGCGACCGGCAAGGTGCTCGGCGAGTACGTGCCGAGGGCCGAGGAGGGCCTGATCGTCCGGGTGTGCCTGGCGGTGATGGTCAGCGGGGTGGTCGCGGCGGCGTTCACGCTGCTGGAGAACCTGTCCATCCTGCGCCTGGAGGGCCGGATCGAGGCGGCGCTGCAACCGGCCGTGTGGGACAGGCTCCTGCGCCTGCCCACCCGCTTCTTCACCCGGCGCTCGACCGGTGAGCTGGCCAGTGCGGCGATGGGCATCAGCGCGATCCGCCGGCTGCTGGCGGGCGTCGGCCCGGTCGTCGCCCAGTCGGTGACGGTGGGCGCGATGAACCTGGGGCTGCTGCTGTGGTACAGCGTGCCGATGGCGCTCGCGGCGGTCGGGATGCTGCTCGTCGTCGCGGTGGTGTTCGCGGGGCTCGGGCTGTGGCAGGTGCGCTGGCAGCGGCGGCTGGTGGTGCTCGGCAACAAGCTGAACAACCAGGCGTTCCAGACCCTGCGCGGGCTGCCCAAGCTGCGGGTGGCGGCGGCCGAGAACTACGCCTACGCGGCCTGGGCCCGCGAGTTCGCGCGCGGCCGGGAGCTCCAGCAGCGGGTCGGCCGGATCAAGAACCTGACCACCGTGCTGGGCGCGGTCTACCTTCCCGTCTGCACCCTGCTGATGTTCATGCTGCTGGCGGGCCCGGCCAGGGGAGCGCTGTCGGCGGCGGACTTCCTGACCTTCAACACCTCGGTGACCATGCTGCTGACCTCGGTCACCCAGCTGACCGGCGCGTTCGTGTCGGCGGTGGCGGCGCTGCCGCTGTTCGAGGAGATCAGGCCGGTGCTGGAGGCCACGCCCGAGGTCCGGGCGGCGAGCACCCGTCCGGGGCCGCTGTCGGGCGCGCTGGAGGCCCGCCGGCTGTCCTTCCGGTACGCCGACGACGGCCCGCTGGTCCTGGACGACGTGTCCTTCGCCGTACGGCCGGGCGAGTTCGTGGCGGTCGTCGGCCCCAGCGGCTGCGGCAAGTCCACGCTGCTGCGCCTGCTCATCGGCTTCGACCGGCCGGTCTCCGGCAGTGTGCTCTACGACGGGCAGGACCTGGCGGCGCTCGACCAGTCCGCGGTGCGCCGCCAGTGCGGGGTGGTCCTCCAGCACGCGCAGCCGTTCTCCGGCTCGATCATGGACGTCATCTGCGGCGCGGAGCCGTACACGCCGGAGGAGGTGATGGCGGCGGCCGAGCTGGCGGGGCTCGCGGAGGACATCCAGCGGATGCCGATGGGGCTGCACACCATCGTCGCGGGCAACGGGGCGGTCTCCGGCGGGCAGCGGCAGCGCCTGATGATCGCCCAGGCCCTGATCCGGCGCCCGCGGATCCTCTTCCTCGACGAGGCGACCAGTGCCCTGGACAACGACACCCAGCGCGTCGTCATCGACAGCACCCGCAAGCTGAACGCCACCCGGATCGTGATCGCCCACCGGCTGTCGACCGTGCTGGACGCCGACCGGGTGATCGTGATGGAGGAGGGCAGGATCGTCCAGCAGGGCAGCCCGGCCGAGCTCCTCGCGGACACCGGGGGCCGGCTGCGCGAACTGGTGCGCCGGCAGCTCGCCTAGCCAGCACGCGCGTCCCGCTCGTCGGTGCCGTCCGGCCGCTCCGGCCGGTGGTGGGAGGGCATCCAGTGGTGCTCGGTGAACCAGCGGCCGAACAGGGCACCGCCGTAGATGACGAAGCCGACGCCGATCAGCCAGGACTCCACGACGAGGACGGTGCCGACGGCGCCGTAGCTGAGGGCGTTGGTGACGATGAGGGGGGTGAAGACGAGGTAGGAGAAGGCCCGCAGCCCGATCAGGCCGATGACGGTGGCCACCGCTCCCGGCAGCAGCGCACGCCAGCGGATCTGGCCGCCCAGCAGGAACCGCTGCCCCCACCAGAAGAACAGCACACCGCTGAGCGTCGACAGGGTGATCCGCTGCCCGCCGTGCAGCGTCGTCTTCGTCGCGGCCTCCTGATAGAGGTACGCGGTCAGCACCACCAGCCAGGTCGCCTGCCGCCACACCCGGTGCCAGGGGCCGGACGCCAGGCCCCAGATCCTCTCGTAGGCGTTCTGCACGCTGCCGCCGAAGGCCACGCCGAAGACGGCGAGCAGGACACCGCTGAGGACGCTGGTGGTGCCGATGACCTTGCGGGGCGGGCTGATGACATCGGTGACCGCGTGCGCGGACCGCCCGGACAGGCCCATGCCGTCGGTCAGCCAGGAGGCGAAGCCGCCGCGCACCAAGGGGTCCGCCGCGGCGACCACGATCAGCAGCGGCGCCAGCGTCACGAGCGACAGGGTGGCGAACCCCATGGCCCGGTGCATCAGCTCCAGCTCCCGCCCGTGCTCGAACAGGGCCCGGACCCGCAGCCACTGCCACGCGCGGTGCAGGCCGCGCCGCAACCGCCTCACGGCTCCTCCCGTGCTCGCCGACCGCCCCGCGTCGTACCGATGCCTCCAGCCTGGCACGTGCCGGGCGGCTCGCAGCCGCAGGGCGGGCACCCGCACGGCAGGGTGGTGCGCACGGGTGACCCGGCCGGCCCGCGGGCGGTTTGGGCGCCGCGCCGGCGGAGAAACGTCAATCCGTGCGGAGCACCGATCAGGAGGCGCCGGACGGCCGGCGGCGGACGCTGATCGTCAGCGCGAGCATGGGCGCCGGTCACGACACCGTGGCCGCCGAACTCGCGCGCCGGGCCGCGGCCCGCGGCGGCCGGGCCCAGGTGGTCGACGTGCTGCGGCTGCTGCCGTACGGCCTGGGCACCGGGCTGCGCCGCGGCTACCAGGCGTCGGTACGCCACCTGCCCTGGCTGTACGCCGGGGTCTACGGCGCGTTCCTGCGCGAGGGGCGCGGCCCGCGGCCCAGCGGGGTGCCGCTGGCCCGGCTGGCCGGGGAGCGGCTGACGGACCTGGTGGACCGGTCGCGCCCCGACGTGGTGGTGTCCGTCTTCCACCTGGCCGCGCAGCTCACCGGGCACCTGCGGGACCGGGGGGCGCTGCGGGTGCCCAGCGCCGTGTTCCTGCTGGACTTCGCGGTGCACCGGCAGTGGCTGCACCCGGGCAACGACCGGTATCTGTGCCTGACGGACACGGCGGCGGCGCGGGTGCGCCGGACGCTGGACACCCCCGTGGTCACCACCGGGCCGGTGGTCGCGCCCGTCTTCCGCGCGCCGGCCCCCGGCGCGGACCGGTGGCGGGAGCGGTTCGCCGCGCGGGCACCCGGCCGGCCCCCGGTGCTGCTGTCCGCCGGTGCCTGGGGCGCGGCGTCGCGGCCGGAGGCCACCGCCCGGCTGCTGGCGGGGGCGGGCTGGCTGCCGGTGGTGCTGTGCGGCCGCAACGAGCGGCTGTACGCGCGCATGTCCCGGGAGCCGGCCGCGCTGGCCCTGGGCTGGGTCGACGACATGCCCGGGCTGCTGGCGGCGGGGCACGCCCTGGTGGACAACGCGGCCGGCCAGACGGCCGTACAGGCGCTCGCGGCGGGCCTGCCGGTGGTCGCCCACCGCCCGCTGCCCGGCCACGGCGCGGACGGTGTCCGCCGGATGGCCGACCTCGGCCTGTGCGTCCTCGCCCCGGACGGCACCGCGCTCCTGACGGCCCTGGACGCCCTCCGCGAGGGCACCCGGGAACGCGCCGCTCAGGTGGCCCGGGGGCAGGCGCTGTTCCGCGGTGACGCCCTGGAGAGCCTGACGGACCTGTGACTGGAGAGCCTGGCGGACCTGTGAGGCGGGCGGTGCCGTGCTCGGCAGGGGCACCGTGGAGGGCTCGCCCGGCCACCGCGCCGGTGCGGCGGAGGGGGTCTCCCGTCTCCCCGGCACCAGCACGGCAGAGCCGCCGTCGCCGCGACCCGTCACCCCCCGGCCACGCGCTCCGGTACGGCGGGCCGGGATGCGGGCGGTGCCGGGGCCGTGCCGTGTTCGCGGAGGGGGCCGACCGTCAGGCCGGCCTCCCGGCAGTCCTCGACGATGGCGGGGAGGGCGCCGAGCGCCGCGTGCCAGCAGCCGGGGGCCGAGTACCGGTCCGCGTCGTGCAGCAGCACGGTGCCGCCGCCCCGCAGGTCCGCCGCGACCCGGGCCCGGACGGACCCCGGTGTGGCGTCGGCCGTCCAGTCCCTGCCCCACGCCGACCACAGCACCGTACGCAGCCCGGCCCGGCGGGCGGCCCGCCAGCGGGTCGCGGTGAGGATGCCGTACGGCGGGCGGTACCAGCGCGGGCGCCGGCCGGTGAGGTCGTGGACCACGCGGACCGTCCGGGCCACCTCCTCGGCGTCCCGGGCCAATGTGGGCCGCCACGGCCGGTCGTGGCGCCAGCCGTGCACCCCCAGCTCGTGCCCGCGCCGCGCGGTCTCGCGGACCAGCCCGGGATGGCGCACCGCGTACTCGCCGACCACGAAGAAGGTGGCCCGCGCCCCGAGCCGGTCCAGCTCGTCCAGGAACCGGGGGGTCGACTCCGGATCGGGCCCGTCGTCGAAGGTGAGCGCGATGTGCCGGACGTGGCCGGTGCCGGCGAGACCCGGGAAGATCAGCGGCCGCAGCCCCGGCAGCCAGCTGGCCGCCGGGACGATCTGGGCCGCGGCGGCGCCGGCCGGCAGCAGGGCGACGGCCGTCCGCCAGGAGCGGCCGGACACGGAGAACATCGGTGGACCTACCTCCTCGGTGTGCGGGGAAGGGCGGTGGCGGAGCCGGGGGACGCCTGCGGATCGCCGGTGTCCCACTCCCCGCCGACGGACGGGGCGCGGGCGAGACCGAGGCTGCCCGCGCCGATCAGGGCGACGCCCAGCGCCTCGGGCAGCACGCGCAGGCCCAGCTGGATCGTCTCGGCGAACAGCACCCAGCCCAGGATGACGCTGCCGAGCGCGTCGCCGAGGGTGAGGGCGGGCTGGGAAGCCGTGAGCGGACCGGCGGCCAGCGCGCCCTGGAGGAACAGGAAGGCGCCGAGGCCGGCGGCCGCCGTGGCGTACGGCGACCAGTGCCCGAACATCGCCGCGGGCCCGTCCGCAAGCCGGCCCACGGCCTCCTTCAGCAGCGCCGCCGTGGCGGCGAAGCACAGCGCCGAGGCCAGGCCGAGCAGCATGGCCCGGGAGGCGCCCCGGACCGGGCGGGCTGCCAGCCAGAGCAGGACGACGGCACCGAGCACCCCGCCGCCGCCCAGCAGCCAGGCCCCGGGCCGCGCGGTGCCCCGCCCGGCGGTCGGCGCGGCGGCCAGCAGGAACAGGGCCAGCCCGCCCGCCAGCGCGACGAACGCCAGCCAGGTCCGGGCGTCGGGGGGGCGCCGGAAGACGGCGCTGCCGACGGCGAGGGTGAACAGCAGCTCGGCGGCGAGCAGCGGCTGGACCAGGGACAGGCTGCCCGTGGCCAGCGCCCCGGCCTGCAGCAGGCCGGACAGCAGCAGCAGCGCGGCACCGGCCAGCCAGACGCGGCGGCGCAGCAGCCGGGGGATCCGGCGCAGGATGGACAGCCCGGGCCCGTCGTCCTGGTCCGTCCGCTCCGTCTCCTGCACGGCGGCCCGGCGCTGGAGCACCGAGGCGGACGCGTTGGCCAGGGCCGCGAGCAGGGCGAGCAGCACCGTGACCGCGGTCATGGCCGCTCACCCGAAGCGGGCGGCGAGCCGCCGGTAGAGTCCGGGCGCGGCACCGCGCACCAGGGCGGGCAGCCGGAGCCACCCGGGGACGTACACCTCGTCCCGGCCGTGCCGTACGGCGGCGCACACCGCGTCCGCGACGCGCTCGGCGGGTACCGGCCGGGGCCAGGACCGGGTGTAGGGCAGGCCCCGCCGGTCGAAGAAGGGCGTGTCGACCACGCCGGGGACGACATGGCTGACGCCGACCCCGGTGCCGCGCAGCTCGTACCGCAGGGAGTCGGCGAAGGTGCCCAGGGCGGCCTTCGCCGCGGAGTAGACGGCCTCCCCGCGCACGCCCACGCTGCCGGCCAGGGATCCGATGAGGACGACGCGACCCGAGCCGGCGGCGACCATGGGGGGCAGCAGGGCGCGCACCAGACGCACGGTGGCCAGCAGGTCGACGCCCACGATCTCGTCGATGCGCGCGGCGGGCATGCCGGTGAAGTCGCCCGCCCAGCCGACGCCGGCGCCCGCCACCAGCAGGTCGAGCCGCCCGAGGTGGTCCAGGGCGAGGTCGGCGAGCCGGCGGTCGGCGCCGGGCCGGGCGAGGTCGCCGGGCAGTGCGACCGCGCCGGACTGGGCGGCCACCTGCTCCAGTCGGGTGACGTCGCGGCCGTTCAGCGCGAGCCGCCAGCCGCCGTCGGCGGCCAGCCGGCGGGCCACCGCCGCGCCGATGCCCGAGGAGGCGCCCGTCACCAGGGCGGCACCGCCCCGGCCGGACCGGCCCCCGGGCGGGTGGGCGGCGCGCTGCTGGTGGGCCGGGGCCGGCCGGGTGCCGTGGGACGGTCCTGCGGGAGACGGGGCATGGGACATGTGACGACCTCACTGCGACGGCGTACGGGCTCGCGGACTGTGGGGGCCGAACCCTCGGGGTGTATCCAGGGCGCCACACCCTGAAACACCGCGCACGACGAGTACCGCGCGGCCGGTCCGGCCGTGGGGTCGCCGGGGCGGCGCGGGAAGCCGCGCCCCGCCGGGTCCGGCAGCGGCGTCGCCGAGGGCTGCCGGAGGCTTGGGACGGCGGTGCCGGGTAACTCGCAGGGGAGATCACCCAACGGCGGAAAGGAGAGGTCATGCCGGGCGGGAACGGCCGTGACGAACACGGGAACGGGCAGGAGTCGGCCCTGGAGGAGGTGCTCCGGGAGGTCGAGGAGGCCGGGAGGCGCGACGAGGACAAGGCCTCGGGGGAGGCCGGGGACGCCATCACCCCGAACACCGGGGCGCAGGAGCAGGCGGACGGGGACTGAACCGGCCGGGCGGAACACGCCCGGGCCGCTCACCGGCGGGCCGCGAGGCGGTCCGGGCGCGCGGGCCGCTCAGCGGCCCGACGGGCCCGGGCGGGCGGCCCGCTCAGCCAGCCGGCGAAGCCGCCGAGCCCGGCCGCCGACCGGCATCCCCCGCAGGCAACCCGCCGTCGCCCCAGGGGCCGGGCCGGGTACACGAGCCAGCCCCTCGGCCGACACCCCGGGCAGAAAGCCACACCACCGGCCACAAAACCGCCGAGCCCCCGAACCCGGCCGCCAGCCGACAATCCCCGCAGACAACCCCACCGACGACCCACGGGCCGGGTACACGAGCCAGCCCCTAGACCGACACCCCAGGCAAAAAGCCACACCACCGGCCACAGAGCCGAGTCGCCGAACCCGGCCGACGACCGACAATCCCCGCAGACAACCCCACCGACGACCCACGGGCCGGGTACACGAGCCAGCCCCTCGGCCGACACCCCAGGCAAAAAGCCACACCACCGGCCACAGAGCCGCAGAGCCCCCGAACCCGGCCGACGACCCCCGCAGGCGACCGCGGCGTCGGCCGGGGGGCCGGGTGCGTGAGCCGGGCCGTTGATCGACGGCCGGCCGGGTACACGGGCCTCATGAACCACCACCCGCGAGAACCCCGGCTGCCCCGTCCCCGAGGCCCCCTGTCCACCGCGCTGATCGCCAACCTGCGCGGCACGGGCCCGCTCCCCCGCCCCGCCGACGCCGGGGCCGCGGACCCGTACGGCGACGACCTCCAGCTCGCCCTGTACGTGTGCTACGAGCTGCATTACCGCGGCTTCGCCGGCGTGCCGGCGGAGCGCGAGTGGGACCCGGAACTGCTGCGCGTACGGGCCGCGCTGGAGGAGCGCTTCCTGGCCGCGCTGCGCGCCGACACCCCGGTCCACGACAGCCTGGACGAGGCGCTCGGCGCCCTGCTGGTCGAGCCGGCCGAGGGCGCGGGGGTCGCGGGTTTCCTGCACGAGGAGGGCGAGCTGTGGCAGGTGCGCGAGTACGCGGCGCTGCGCTCGCTGTACCACCTGAAGGAGGCCGACCCGCACGCCTGGGTGCTGCCGCGGCTGTGGGGACGGGCGAAGGCGGCGATGGCCGCGGTGGAGTACGACGAGTTCGGCGGCGGCCGGGCCGACCGGGTGCACGCGCGGCTGTTCGCCGACCTGATGACGGACCTCGGCCTGGACACCTCCTACGGCCGCCACCTGGACGCCGCCCCTGCGGAGATGCTGGCCCTGGTCAACCAGATGTCCCTGTTCGGTCTGCACCGCGAGCTGCGCGGCGCGCTGGTGGGCCATTTCGCCGAGGTGGAGATCACCTCCTCGCCCGCCTCGCGCCGGCTCGCCGAGGCGATGCGCCGCACCGGGGCCGGGCCCGCCGCGGAGTTCTTCTACGACGAGCACGTGGAGGCGGACGCGGTGCACGAGCAGGTGGTCCGGCACGAGGTGATCGGCGGACTGCTCGCCGAGGAGCCGGAGCTGGCGCCGGGCATCGCCTTCGGGATCGACGCCACCGAGTACCTGGAGGACCGGCTGGCCCGGCGGCTGCTGGCCGACTGGCGGAGGGGGCGTACGTGCCTGCGGGTGCCCCTGGGAACGACGGGACGGCCGAAGTCGGAGCGACGGATTTCCCATACATCCTGAGACGAGGGGCATTCGGGTTACGTGAACCTTTTGCTGCTTCCGGGCGTGTACGCCCCCCAGGACGACACGGAGATGCTCGCGGAGGCCCTGCGCGAGGAGGCCCCGCCCCCCGGTGCGCGCGTACTGGACGTGGGCACCGGAAGCGGGGCACTGGCCCTCGCGGCGGCTCGGCAGGGCGCCGAGGTGACCGCGGTGGACGTGTCCCGGCAGGCGGTGTGGACGGCCCGGCTGAACGCCTGGCTGAGCCGGCTGCCGGTGCGCATCCGGCGCGGCAACCTCTTCGCCCCGGTCCGGGGCCGCGCCTACGACCTGATCCTGGCGAACCCGCCCTATGTCCCGGCACCCGAGGACGGGCGCGGGCCGCGCGGGCGGGCCCGCGCCTGGGACGCGGGAGGCGACGGGCGGCTGCTGCTGGACCGGATCTGCCGGGACGCCCCGGCGCTGCTGCGGCCCGGGGGGCTGCTGCTGATCGTGCACTCGGCGCTGAGCGGTCCCGACCGCACCCTGGAGCTGCTGCGGGCGGCGGGCCTGACCGCCGAGGTGGTGCGGCGCCGCCGGGTCCCCTTCGGCCCGGTGCTGCGCTCCCGGGAGGACTGGCTGCGCCGGCGCGGGCTGCTCGCGCCGGCCGAGGACAAGGAAGAGCTGGTGGTCATCCGTGCCCAACGACCCCGCTGACAGCGCGCCGCGCGAACCGGCCGGCGAGGCACCGGGAGACCCCGCCGTGCCCGCCCGGCGGGTCACCGTGCAACGGCGCGGGCCCCTCCTGATGGAAGGGCCCGTGGAAGTCGAGCTGGAGGACGGGACCACGGTCCGTTCGGACCGGTTCCGCGTCGCTCTGTGTACCTGTCGGCGCAGCCGCCGCTACCCCTGGTGCGACACGAGTCACCGGCGCAGGGCGAACCCGCCCCGTTGAAACCGTACGTTTTTCGCCGCTCCCCGGACGGCCCCCCACGGACCGGCCGGGGAGCGGCTGTGGTGCCCGGAGCCGGCGGGCGGCCCCACTCCGCCCGCCTGCCCCGGTGCGAGATCGCAGGTTCCCCGACCCAGGGGGCCGCACTCCCCAGTTGCGGGCCTGATCCGGTGGTCACCGGGCTCCCTGCGATCCCGGTCCTAGAACGCGAAGAGGCTGCCGCCGACGGCATCCCGCATGCACGCGTTGCTGAAGGTGTGCTCGTAGGAGACGCGCTGCCCCTGCCAGACACCCTGGGCCGTGACCACGACGGGGTCGTACACCTTGGTGCACATCACGCCGTCGGCGTCCTTCAGGGCGTCGAGGTCGCCGTCCAGGCCGCGCAGTTCGGCGCAGGCGTCGGCGGGGGCCGGGTGGGTCCCGGAGGGCGTCGGGGCGCAGCTCAGGGTGACGGCGCGCTCCGGAGTGGCCGTGGCCACGTCGTTGCCGTGGCCGGTGGTGAGCACCAGTGCCGAGGGGGCGTAGAGCGACGACGGGGCGGCGCCCGGTGCAGCGACGGCGGCCCCGGTCAGGGGTCCGCAGACTGCGGCGGCCGTGAGGCCGAGGGCCGCTGCCCAGCGCGCGGTGTTCCGCATTGTGTGCTTCCTTCCGCTCGATCGGACGAGTTGCCGGCTCCGGCCCGGTCGGGTGCCGGAGCGGCGTGCGCCACTCTGCCGAGTCCACCGCGGAAACTCACATCGAACGCATGGGTTTCAGTAACCTTTCGTGTTGAATCAGTGGCGCGAAGTCACGGAAACCGAGCGCCGGGACCCCGTAACAGAGCGGTTCCCCGATGCCGGGACCGGCCGGATGGCCGAAAAGCAGCGCGTCGTTAATCGTCCTGAAACATTCCGGCTGCGACCGCTCCAAGTCCCTTCATGACTCCCCGTGTTCATGAAGTGATCACCGAATGGTCGGTTCCCGTCCGGGCCGGATGCCGGAGCCGTACGGCCGCGTGCGCCCCGTGTGAAACGGGCGCACGCGCCGGCCGGACGCGCACGCTGCCGAAGGGCGCGTTCCGGTAGTGGACTGGCGGTCCGGTCCTCCCCGGCAGACCCCGCCCGGCCGGTGGCTCCGGCGGCTTCCCCCGCCGGCCGGGCGGGGTCAGATCTGCCAGGAACGGAGCCGGTCGGCGGCGCCGTAGACGTCGGTCTTGCCGGAGATCAGGTCCCGCGCGAGGTCGACCAGGGCGCCGTAGGGCGGGTCGATGCCGGCGCCGCTGACGAACATGTAGGCGACGGCGGTGGCGCAGGCGAAGCGGGCGTTGGCGGCGGGCAGCGGCTTGAGCACGGCGAGGGTGTGCAGCAGCGCGGCGGCCCGCCAGGCCGCGTCGGAGTCGACGCCGAGCCGGGGCGGGTCCACCCGGTGCCGGGCGACGGCCGCGACCAGTGCCGAGAAGTCGTCCACGGCGGGCTGGTCGGGCAGGACCTCCTCGTGCCGCTGGAGCAGCCAGGGGACGTCGATGTGGATGACGGAGGACATCGGTCAGGCGGCCTCGCCCCGGCGGGGGCGCTCGTCGTCCGGGAAGGCCGCCGCGAACTCCTCGGCGTGGCCGGCGAAGAAGCGGCGGAAGGCCTCGGCGCCCTCCTGGAGGGCGCGGTGCCGGGCGATGTCGGCGGCGGCGGCCTCGCGGACCAGTGCCTTCATCGACGTACCGCGCTCCTTGGCGATCTGGCGCAGGTCCTCTAGTTCCCGTTCGCTGAACTCCACGTTGAGAGCTGGCATGCCCTCACGGTACCGCGCGGGTACTCACGCGTAAATATCCCCAGGTGGGACGCGATGCCGCCCGGTACCGCCCGCCCTTACGCCACGAGTGCGACGATGCGCACCGCCCCCTCCGGGCGGCCCGGGCGGGCGCTGGTCAGGGTCAGCCGCAGACGGGAGCCGCGGACCGGGTCGAAGGTGATGACGGTGGGGCTGTCGGAGGCGGTGGCCCACTCCACCCGCACCCCGGTCGCCGGGACGTAGGCGTGCCCGTCCCACACCGCGACCTCGACTCGCGCGGGCAGGCTGTGGCCCGCGTCGGCCGTGAAGGAGACGGCCACCCGGTCGAAGGTCCGGGCGCGCCCGAAGTCGACCGACACCCAGTCCTCGGGCCGGGCCCCGTCGAACGCGGGCAGCAGCGCGGTGGCCTGCTTGACGAAGGCGTTGGACCAGCCGGTGGCCGGATCGCCGTCCAGCATCGCGGCGGGCGGCGTGTCCGGGCGGCCCGAGTAGCTCGCGTCCGCGTACGGGTGGCCGGGCGGCGCCGGGTGGCCGGACCGGAACACCGCGGGCTCGGTGGTGGCGGCCGGGCCGGCCGGGGTGGTGTGCAGGCGGACGGTGCCCGGGCGCAGGCCGTCCGCCCGGGCGGTGACCTTCAGGGCGCCGGGCCGCGCGCCGGACCGGACGATGGCGAGGGCCTTGCCGTGGAAGGCGGTGCGGGTGCTCGCCTGGTAGCGCTCGGCGCTCTCCTGGCGGCCGTTGTCGACGCCGGCGAGGGAACCGCCCGAGACGTCGAAGGCGATCAGGTGTGCGGCGTCCGGCACCACGACCCCGTGCGCGTCGGTGATCTCCGCGGTGACGAAGGCGAGGGAACGGCCGTCCGCGGGGAGGGACCTGCGGTCGGCGGTGAGGCGTACGGCGTGCGGGGCGCCGGCCGTGTGCAGGACGTCACTGGCGACGACCTTGCCGTCCCGCCGGGCCACCGCCCTCAGCTCCCCCGGCCGGTACGGCACCTTCCAGGTCAGGTGGAGTTTGCCGGCGCTGCCGCCGGGGCTGGTGTAACTGCCCGGGTAGGGACCGTCGGTGAAGGTCTTGTCGTCGCCGGTGGCCTCGGTGGTCTCCAGGTACGTGCGGCCGTCGGTGGTCCTCTTGACGTCGAACTCCCGTACCCCGAGGGACTGTCCGTCCAGGAACAGCTCGACCGTGGGCACGTTGGCGTACGCCCACACCTCGACGGTGTCGCCCTCCTCGTGGTTCCAGCTCATCGGCAGCAGATGGACCATCGGCTCGGTCGTCCACTGGCTCCTGAACAGGTGGTACATGTCCTTGGGGAAGCCGGCCGTGTCGACGGCGCCGAAGAAGGACGCCTTCACGGGGAAGACGTCGTACGGGGTCGGTTCGCCGATGTAGTCGATGCCGGACCACAGGAACTGGCCCGCGAACCACTTCCGGTCCCGGTCCTTCTTGTGGCCGTACTCGCCGCTCATCGTCCAGGAGGCGAGGTTGTTGTCGTAGGAGGAGACCTCCCGCCTGCCCGGCGTGTGGTTCTCGCCGGTGTTGAGGTGCTCGGGCTCCTGGTAGGTGCCCCGGGTGGAGGTCTCCGAGGAGGACTCGGACTCGAAGAGGAAGAGGTGCGGGTAGGCGGCGTGCAGGGCGTCCACCGACTTGGCCGTGTTGTAGTTGAGGCCGAGGCCGTCCAGTTTGGCGAGCATCAGGTCGGCCGCCGAGCCCTTGGCGGGCGGCCGCCGGTATTTGTCGGAGCCGATGACGAGCGGCCGGGTGTCGTCGGCGGCCTTGATCGCGCCGATGATCCGGTCCGCCATGGCCAGGCCCGCGGTGGAGGTGGAGTCGGGGATCTCGTTGCCGATGGACCACAGCACCACGGCCGGCGAGTTGCGGGCGGCCAGGACCATCTCGGTGGCGTCCCGCTCGCACCACTCGTCGAAGAACCGGCCGTAGTCGTACCTCGTCTTGCCGGTGCGCCAGCAGTCGAAGGCCTCCACCAGCAGCACGATGCCCAGTTCCTCGCAGACCCGGATCACCTCCGGGGCGGGCGGGTTGTGCGAGGTGCGCAGGGCGTTGACGCCCATCGACTTCATGATGCGCAGCTGCCGGCGGACGGCGTCGGCGCTGACCGCGGCCCCGAGGGCGCCCTGGTCGTGGTGGAGGTCGACGCCCTTGATCTTGGCGGGGGCGCCGTTGAGGGAGAAGCCCTCGTCGGGGTCGAAGCGGAAGGTGCGGATGCCGAAGGGGGTGCGGCAGGTGTCCGTGGTGCGGCCGGCCACGCGCAGTTCGGTGTGCAGGGTGTAGCGGTGTCCCGGGGTGGCGAAGTCCCACAGCAGGGGGTCCGGAACGGTCAGTTCGTGGGTCGCGGCGGACTCCCCGGCGGCGGCGACGGCGACCGCGGTGGCCGTACGGGCCACGGTCCGGCCGTCGGGCGCGGTGATCCGGGAGCGGATCTCCACCTCCGTGGCGGCACCGGAGTCGTTGCGCGCGCTCGTGCGCACCCGGACCAGCGCCCGGCCCGGGGAGACGTCGGGCGTGGTGACGTGGGTGCCCCAGCGGGCCACGTGCACCGGGTCGGTGATCACCAGGCGGGCCTCGCGGTAGATGCCGCTGCCGGAGTACCAGCGGCTGCTGGGCAGTTGGTTGCGCACCCGGACCGCGAGGACATTGGGCGTGCTGCCGTCGGTGTGCACCAGATCGGTCAGGTCCAGGGCGAAGCCGGTGTAGCCGTAGGGGTGCCGGCCCGCCTCGGTGCCGTTGCAGTAGACGTGGGCGTCCATGTAGACGCCGTCGAACTCCACCGAGATCCGCCGGCCGGCCCAGGCGCGCGGGAGGGTGAAGGCGAGCCGGTACCAGCCGAGGCCGCCGGGGAGGAAGCCGGTGCCGCTGGTGGTGTTGTGCTCGGTGGTGGGGGTCTGCTCGATGCTCCAGTCGTGCGGAACGGCCACCGCGCGCCAGGCCGAGTCGTCGTAGCCGGGGGCGGCGGTCCGGGCCGGGCCGCCGGTCGGGTCGGTGGCGCCGACCGGGTCGGCCAGGAGGAACCGCCAGCCGTCCCGCAACGGCACGGTGTGGCGTCCGCCGGCGCCGGACGCCCCGGCGGCGAGGGCGGCCGGGGCCGCCGCGAGGACCGGGAGCGTTCCGGCCGCGGGCGCTGCCGCGGCTGCCACCAGGACCGACCTGCGCGTGACCGTCATACGCGGCTCTCCCCACTCAGAACTGCTCAGAATTGATCGGGACCAAACAGATTCTGACGTCCTGCTCCACGCGATCGTCAAGAGTCCGGACGTGTCCGGCTGTCTCCGGCCGTGAGCAGGCCGGATGTGACCGGTGACCGAGCCCGACCGTGTTCGACCGGTCGGCCGTCCGGCCCCGGCGCCGTCGCCCGCCCACGGGCATCACGCACTACGCTGGAACACGAGTGGTGCCACCTGTTCACCGAGAGTGTGCGCTGGGGAGCGGCGACGATGAGCCGGGTCTATCCGTTCGACGACACGGGCACGGCCCGGGCGGTCGTCGGCGACGACGGCACGCTCGTGGAGTGGAACGAGGGAGCCGTCCGCCTGCTCGGCCACCCGCCGGACGCCGTCCTCGGCCGCCCCGCCGGCGCCCTGCTCGCCGCCGGCCCCGCCCCGGCCGCGCCCGCCGGCCCGCGCTGGGAGGGCACCGTCGCGCTGCGCCACCGCGACGGCCGTACCGTCTCCGTGTGGCTGCTCGCCCACCACCGCCCGCCGCGCGACGGCCGGCCGGGCGACTGGCTCGTGGTCACCCCGCTCGCCGGCAGCGAGCCGCCCGCCGCCGACGACCCGCTCGCCGAGGCGGGCCTGATCCAGGCCCCCTGCGCCATCGCCGTGTACGACGACCGGCTGCGGCTGCGCCGGATGAACGAGACGATGGCCGCCGTCGTCGGACTGCCCGAGGAACGGGTGAGGGGGCTGCGGATCGCGGAGATCGGCGGCAAACCGCAGACCGACGAACTGGAAGGGGACCTGCTCAGGGTGCTGACCTCGGGCCGCCCGCTGGACGTGCAGGCCTTCCTGCGCACCGGCGGCGAGGACCGGGCGCACGCCTGGCTGGTCCGGTTGGCACCGGTGCGGGACCGGGCGGGCCGGGTGCGGGGCGTGTCCATGGCCGCGCACGACATCACCGACAGCCACCACGCCCGCCAGCGGCTCCAACTGGTCAACGAGGCCAGTGTGCGCGTCGGGACCACGCTGGACGTCACCCGTACCGCCCAGGAGCTGGCGGACGTGTGCGTGCCCGCGCTCGCCGACTTCGTCACCATCGACCTGCTCGACCCGCGGGACGGCTCGGGCGAGCCCCCGGCCCGCGTCACCGCGCCCGTGCGGCTGCGCCGGATGGCCCAGCAGTCGGTGCTGCCCGGTGTCCCGGAGTCGGCGGTCGGCCTCGGCCGGACGGAGCAGTACCCGCAGGCGTCCCCGCGGGCCGACGCGCTGACCACGGGCCGCACCGTCACCGGCCTCCCGGTGCCCGGCGCCGCCGGCCAAGGGCCGGCCCGGCACGACGGGCACGGCACGCGGGAGCGGGAGTTCGGCGTCCACTGCTCGATGGCGGTGCCCATCCAGGCGCGCGGACTGACCCTCGGGGTCGCGGTGCTGTGCCGGCACCGCCGCCCGGACGCGTTCACCCCGGACGACGTGCTGCTGGCCGAGGAGATCACCGCGCGGGCCGCCGTCTGCATCGACAACGCCCGCCGCTACTCGCGCGAGCGGGAGACGGCGCTCGCGCTCCAGCGCAGCCTGCTGCCCCGCTCGCTGCCGCGGACGGCCGCGCTGGAGGCATGCTCCCGCTATCTGCCGGCCGCCCGCGCCGGGGTGGGCGGCGACTGGTTCGACGTGATCCCGCTGTCCGGGATGCGGGTCGCGATGGTCGTCGGTGACGTGGTCGGGCACGGCATCCGGGCCTCGGCCACCATGGGCCGGCTGCGCACCGCCGTGCGCACCCTGGCGGACATCGACCTGGCCCCGGACGAGCTGCTGACCCACCTGGACGACCTGGTGCTGCGGCTCTCGGACGAGTCCGGGACCGCGAGCGCCGACGAGGCGGGCAGCCCCGGCGAGGTCGGCGCGACCTGCCTGTACGCCGTCTACGACCCGGTGTCCCGGCGCTGCACGCTGGCCCGCGCCGGGCATCCGCCGCCCGTGGTCCTGGAGCCGGGCGGCCCGCCCCGCGCGCTGGACCTGCCCGCCGGTCCCCCGCTGGGCCTGGGCGGGCTGCCCTTCGAGTCCGCCGAGGTGGAGCTGCCGGAGGGCACCGTCCTCGCGCTGTACACGGACGGGCTGGTGTGGTCCCGGGAGCGGGACCCGGAGACCAGCCGGGAGATGCTCCACGCGGCGCTCGGGGCGTACGCCGGATCGCTGGACGAGACCTGCGACCGCGTCCTGCACGCCCTGCTCCCCTACGGCGGCGCGCCCGACGACGTGGCGCTGCTGCTGGCCCGCACCCAGGTTCTGCCCGCCTCACAGGTGGCGACCTGGGACATCCCGGCCGACCCGGCGCTGGTCGCACCGGTCCGCAAGCAGGTCGTGGAACAGCTGTCCGACTGGTCGCTGAGCGAGGCGTCGTTCACGACCGAGCTGGTGGTCAGCGAACTGGTCACCAATGCCATCCGGTACGGCTCCCATCCCATCCGGCTCCGGCTGATCCACGACGCGTCCACGCTGACCTGCGAGGTCTTCGACGCCAGCCACACCGCCCCGCATCTGCGCCGGGCCAAGGTCTTCGACGAGGGCGGCCGGGGCCTGCTGCTGGTCGCCCAGCTCACCCAGCGCTGGGGCAGCCGGCACACGTCGGAGGGCAAGACGATCTGGGCCGAGCTGCCGCTGTTCGAACAGGACCGGTAGTCCCGGCCGCAGGCGTGGGAGCGACTACGCCGGCGGGATGACGGCGATACGGCCGACGGCGTACCGCGTTCGCCGCGCGTGGCCTGAACGGCGCCTGCATGGGGGCGAAATGGGGAAAAGAACCCGCGTGCCCCGAACTTTTCCGGCGGTCCGCGCATCGGACGGGGAGAACGGCGCACCCGGCGCCCCAGGCACGCCCCCCGGTCGCGTGCCACGACCCTTCAGGAGTGTTGAGCGACATGGTGCACACCCCCCGGTCCGCGCGGCGCGGGGCCCTGCTCGTGAGCACGGCCGCCGCACTGGGCCTGCTGGCCGGCTGCGGCGACGGCGGCGGCGACGCCGTCCGCGCCGATCCGCCGGCCAGTTCCTCCGGTACGGCCGCCTCCGCACGGGAGACCCCCAGCCCCCCGGCCTCCGCCCCGGCCGCCCCCTCCGTGCCCGTCCGCACCGCCTCCTCGGCCCCGCCGAGGACGACGGCGCCCTCCGGCGGCGCGCCGGCCGCGCCCGCGACGAGCGCGGCCGGCTCCCGCTGCCACACCTCCGAGCTGCGGGCCTCGGTGGGCCGCAACGACCCGGGCGCCGGGCAGGAGAACTTCCCGGTGGTGCTCACGAACACGTCCGGCCGCACCTGCACCCTGCGCGGCTATCCGGGCGCGGCCTTCGTCAGCGCCTCCGGCGGTCAGCTCGGCGCCGACCCCGGGCGCACACCGGACACCCCGGTCACCGTCACGGTCCGGCCGGGGCAGAGCGCCTGGGCCGGGCTGACGTTCTCCAACCCGCAGGTCAGCGGGGCGAGGCCGGCCACCCCGGCCGCCCTGCTGGTCACCCCGCCGGACGAACGCGACCCGCTGCGGGTGCGCTGGCCGGGCGGCCCGGTCCCGGTCTCCGGCAATGCCTCCGCCGCCCGGCTGACGGTCCTCGCCCCGGGCACGGGACCCTGACCGGGCCCTCACCGAGCCCCTGACCGGTCCCCGGCCGCCGGTCTGTTTACATGGGCGGGCAACCCCGATGATCACTTCGGAAGGACCCGCCCTGAACACCCCGCTCGCCGCGGCCCTGTCCGCCGCTCTGCTGGTCGCCGTGCTGGCCTGGGCCGTCGTACGGCCCTTCGGGTGGCCGGAGGCGGCCATGGCCGTGCCCGCCGCCGGGATCGCGGTGGCCACCGGCGCCATCTCCCTCGCACACGCCCGGGCCGAGGCCGAACGGCTCGGGCCGGTGGTCGGCTTCCTGGCGGCGGTGCTGGTGATCGCCCACTTCTGCGACGTGGAAGGGCTGTTCCAGGCGTGCGGGGCCTGGACGGCCCGGTGGGCGGCCGGCCGGCCGGTACGGCTGCTGACCGCCGTGTTCGCGCTGGCCTCGGCCATCACCGCCGTCCTCAGCCTGGACGCGACGATCGTGCTGCTCACCCCGGTGGTGTTCGCCACGGCCGCGCGTAGCGGCGTACGGCCCACACCGCATGTGTACGCCTGCACGCACCTGTCGAACACCGCCTCGTTGCTGCTGCCGGTGTCCAATCTGACGAACCTGCTGGCGTTCGCGGCGAGCGGGCTGAGCTTCACCCGGTTCGCGGCGCTGATGGCGCTGCCGTGGGTGGCCGCGATCGGCGTCGAGTACCTGGTGTTCCGGCGGTTCTTCGCCCGCGACCTCGCCGCGGCGGCCCCGGCGGACCGGGCCGCCGGCACCCCGCCGCGGCTGCCGCTGTTCGCCCTGGTGACGGTGGGCTGCACACTGGCCGGGTTCGTGGTGGCGTCGCTGTTCGGCGTCGAACCGGCCTGGGCGGCGGCCGGGGGCGCGCTGGTGCTGGCCGGGCGGGCGCTGGTACGGCGGCGGGCGACCCCGCTGACGGTCGTACGGGCGGCGGCCCCGGCCTTCCTGGCGTTCGTCCTGGCCCTGGGTGTCGTGGTGCGCGCGGTGGTCGACAACGGGCTCGCGGACGTGCTGGGGCATGTGGTGCCGGACGGCACCGGGCTCGTCGCGCTGCTGGGGACGGCCGCCCTGGCCGCGCTGCTGGCCAACCTGATCAACAACCTGCCCGCGGTGCTGGTCCTGCTGCCGCTGGCGGCCCCGGCCGGTCCGGGCGCGGTCCTCGCGGTGCTGCTCGGGGTGAACATCGGCCCGAACCTCACCTACGCCGGTTCGCTGGCGACGCTGCTGTGGCGGCGGATCGTGCACCAGCACGAGCACCAGGTGAACCTCGGGCAGTTCACGCGGCTCGGTCTGCTCGCCGTGCCGTCGTCCCTCGCGGTCGCGGTGGTGGCACTGTGGGGATCGTTGCGGGTTCTCTGAAGGTTGTCCGAGGGACGAGCGGGTTCCGCCGCGCGAACGCGCGCGGCGGCGGGAGGTGCGGCGGATGCGGGTGATCGCCTGGCTGGTGGAGGGCACCTGGCCGGCCTGCGTGGACGCGGTGCGCGCGCACGCGCCGCGGGCCGCCGAGGTGGTGCTGCTCCATGTGAGCGGGCCCGAGGTGCCGGCGGTGGCGCACGGGGCCTTCGACGGGCTGCTGGGCCGGGGCCACCGGCCGGGTCACCGTCCGGCCGAGGGCTGGGAGCGGGATCCGGGGGACCGGCTGGAGGCGCTCGGCGGCACGTCGGCGTCCGCGCTGCTGGACGCGGCGGCCCGGCGGCTGGGCCGGCCCTGCGTCCGCGAGGAGCGGTCGGGCCGGGCCGAGCGGGAGGTGGTGGCGGCCGCGGCGGGGGCGGGGCTGCTGGTGCTGGCGCGGGACGGGGACCGGTCCCGGCTCGGGCCGAGGAGCCTCGGCCCCGCCGTCCGGTTCGCCGTCGACCACGCGCCCTGCCCGGTCCTGCTGGTGTGGCCGGAACCGGCCCCCGGCCTCACCACGATCCCGCCCCCGCCCCCGCACCACCGGGAGTGAACCGGCGGCCCGGCGGGAAGTCCCGTCCCCGCTCGGCGCGTTCCCACCGGACGGCCCCGCGCGGCGGTCAGTGGCCGCTGACCGCGCGCGGCGTGTACGGCTGCTGGAGCTCCTCCAGCTCCGCGTCGCTCAGCTCCAGTTCCACCGCGGCCACCGCGTCCTCCAGGTGCCGCGGCTTGGCCGCGCCGACGATCGGTGCCGTCACGGTGGCCTGGTGCAGCAGCCAGGCGAGGGCCACCTGGGCGCGCGGCACGCCCCGGCCGGCCGCGATCCGGGTGACCGCCTCGACGATCGCGCGGTCGCTCTCCAGGTACAGCCCGCTGCCGAAGGCGTCGGTGGCGCTGCGTCCGGTGACCGTGCCCCAGTCGCGGGTGAGCCGGCCGCGGGCGAGCGGGCTCCACGGCAGCACGCCGACCCCCTGGTCCGCGCACAGCGGAAGCATCTCCCGCTCCTCCTCGCGGTAGAGCAGGTTGTAGTGGTTCTGCATGGACACGAACTTGGTCCAGCCGTGCCGCTCGGCGGTGTACTGCGCCTTGGAGAACTCCCACGCGTACATCGAACTGGCCCCGATGTAGCGGACCTTGCCCGCCTTGACCAGGTCGTGCAGCGCCTCCATCGTCTCCTCGACCGGGGTGGCGTGGTCGTAGCGGTGGATCTGGTAGAGGTCGACGTAGTCGGTGCCGAGGCGGCGCAGGCTGTGGTCGATCTCGGTCATGATGGCCTTGCGGGACAGACCGGCGCCGTTGGGGCCCGGCCGCATCCGGCCGTTCACCTTCGTGGCCAGCACGATCTCGTCACGGCGGGCGAAGTCCCGCAGGGCCCTGCCGACGATCTCCTCGCTGGTGCCGTCGGAGTAGATGTTCGCGGTGTCGAAGAAGGTGACGCCCGCCTCCAGCGCCTGCCGGATCAGCGGACGGGACGCCTCCTCGTCGAGGGTCCACTCGTGCGTGCCGCGGTCCGGCACCCCGTACGTCATACAGCCCAGACAGATCCGCGACACGTCCAGGCCCGTCGAACCGAGCTTCACGTACTGCATCGTTGCTGCTCCTGCCGTCGAGACGATGATCAGGAGCGAGCCTACGACGTGGCCCGGGACCCGACTTGACGACGGGAGCACACGGACGCTTTGATCCTGGAACGTGCCGCGCCGCCCGGCGTGGGCAGGATGGAGCGGACGTGCCCCCGATGGCTGTTCTCCGCGCCCCGGGGCCGCGCAGGGCCCTGGGCGCCTTGGCGGCGGCCCTGGCCGTCGCGGTGCCTGCGCTGGCCGGCTGCACCTCCGGCGACCGGGACGAAGACGGTTCCGGCAAGCCCGCCGCGGTGCGGCTGCCCCCGAAGGGCGCCGGCTTCGACTACCAGATCGGCGGCGCCTATCCTCCGCCCGAGGGCGTGCGCGTGGTCAGCCGCGACCGCTCCGACTCCCCCGCCCGGGGCCTGTACAACATCTGCTACGTCAACGCGTTCCAGTCCCAGCCCGCCGAGCGTTCCTCCTGGCCGGCCGATCTGCTGCTGCGCGACGCGCGCGGCAGGCTCGTCATCGACGAGGACTGGGACGAGCCGCTGCTGGACATCCGCACCCCGGCCAAGCGGAAGCGGGTGGCCGAGCGGGTGAACGGCTGGATCGACGACTGCGCGGACAAGGGTTTCGACGCCGTCGAGCCCGACAACTACGACAGCTACACCCGCTCCGGGGGGCTGCTCGGTACGGCCGACGCGACCGCGTTCATGAGCCTGCTGTCCCGGCACGCGCACGCCCGGGGGCTGGCCATCGCGCAGAAGAACACCGCGGAGCTGGCCGGGCTGCGCGAGCGGGCCGGGCTGGACCTCGCGGTGACGGAGGAGTGCGGCCAGTACGACGAGTGCGGGGTGTACGCCAAGGCGTTCCACGACCGGGTGGTGGACATCGAGTACACCGACCGCGGCCTCGACGCGGCCCGGGCCCGCTGGGGCGGCCGGCTGAGCATCGTCCGCCGGGACCGGGACGTGTCCACCCCGGGCAGCGCGGCCTACGTCCGCGCCGTGCGGTAGCGGAGCGGACGGCGGTACGGCGGCCGTGGCCGCCGTACCGTCGTGCCCTCAGGCGGTGCGCTCGCGCACGCTGATCGCGCTGACCGGGCAGGCGCGGGCCGCCTCCCGGGCCATCGGGTCGGTGACGCCGTCCTCCTGGCCGGGCAGCAGCGTGCTGTAGCCGTCGTCGTCCTGGGTGAAGACGCCCGGCGCCGCCAGCGCGCACTGCCCGGCGCCGATGCAGACGTCCTTGTCGATGTCGATGTCGATGTGCATGAGCGAAGCCTCTTACCAGGTCACGGGGAGTTCCAGCATCCCCTGGATCGTGTCGCCCGGTTTGAAGGGGATCTCCTCGGCCGGAGCGGCGAGACGCAGCCCGGGCAGCCGGGTGAACAGGCTGCCGAGAGCGATCTCCAGTTCCGCGCGGGCCAGGTTCTGGCCCAGGCACTGGTGGATGCCGAAGCCGAACGCCAGGTGGTGCCGGTCGGCACGGTGGAAGTCCAGGTCGTCGGGGCCGTCGTAGACGGCCGTGTCCCGGTTGATCACGGAGGTGGAGAAGAGGACGCCCTCGCCGGCCCGGATGGTGGTGCCGTCGACCTCGATGTCCTCCAGCGCCACCCGTTGCAGCCCCTCGGCGATGGACAGCATCCGCAGCAGTTCCTCGACGACGGCGGGCAGCAGCGTGGGGTCGGCACGCAGCTCGGCCAGCCGGTCGGGGTGCTGGAGCAGGGTGTAGGTGCCCAGGGAGATCATGTTGGCGGTCGTCTCGTGCCCGGCGACCAGCAGGATCACGGCGAGTGACACCAGGTCGGCCCGGTCCAGCTCGCCCTCGCGGAGCCGGTGGTGGACCAGGTCGTCCAGGATGCCGTCGCCGGGCTGGGCCTCCTTGGCCTTGGCGTCGATCAGCTCGCCGAGGTACTCCTCCAGCCGGTCCCGGGCGTCCACGGTGTCCTCGCCGGTCGGGCCGCGCAGCAGCCGGCGGGACTGCTCCTCGAAGAACTCGTGGTCGGCGTAGGGCACGCCGAGCAGTTCGCAGATGACCATGGACGGCACGGGCAGCGCGAAGGCGGACACGAGGTCGGCGACCGGCCCCCGGGCGATCATCGCGTCCAGCAGTTCGTCGACGATCCGCTGGATCCAGGGGCGCTGCGCGGTGGCGCGCTTGACGGTGAACGACGGGATCAGCATCCGGCGCTGCTGGTGGTGCTCGGGGTCGTCCAGTCCGAGCAGGGCCAGCTTGCGGTAGCGGCCGACCTCGAAGCGGGGCGTGGGCACCGGGAAGCCGTCACGGCGGCGGTCGGTGGACAGCCGGGGGTCGGCGAGCAGGGTGCGGGCGGTGGCCTGTGCGGTGACGGCCCAGACCTCGCGGCCGTCGTAGAGGGTGACGCGGGACAGGGGGTGCCCGTCGCGCAGCGGGTCGTATCCGGTGGGGGGATGGAAGGGGCAGGTGCGGTCCTGGGGGAATGCGACGGGGTCGGCCTGGGCAGCCGGGCCGGTGATGTCCGTCAGTTCCGTCATGGAAAGACCTCGCAGACGAATGGAGGTGCGTCGTGCCGATCTTCATTAGATGCCCCAGGCATCTATAGGTCGACGGGAAGTTCGGCCACTTCCGCGGCCTTCGTCATCTGGCCGGAGTACCCCGGCTGCGAGGGTCGGGAACCGGCCACTCCCGCGAGCGGCACAGGGGGATGTTTCCCTCCCGCGCGCGGTACGGATGTTTCCGGCGGCCGCGGTGGTTGACAGCCGTGGTGATGGTCCGCCGGACGGATGAAAGGAATCGGATCCCATGCCTCTTGAGGGCGAGTACGAGCCCAGCCCGGAACAGTGGGTGCGCGACCAGGTCGAGTTGTACGAGAGTTCGGGCGGGACGAAGGGGACGACGCTGCGTGACACCGGACTGCCGGTGATCGTGCTGACCACGCGGGGCGCGAAGAGCGGGAAGCTCCGCAAGACCCCGCTGATGCGGGTGGAGCACGAGGGCCGGTACGCGGTGGTCGCCTCCTTGGGCGGTGCGCCCAAGCATCCGGTCTGGTACTTCAACGTCAAGGCCGACCCGCACGTCGAGTTGCAGGACGGCCCGGTGAAGCGGGACATGCGGGCCCGCGAGGTCACCGGGGCGGAGAAGGCCGACTGGTGGGAGCGGGCCGTGGCCGCGTACCCGTCGTACGCCGACTACCAGGAGAAGACCTCCCGGGAGATCCCCGTCTTCGTGCTGGAACCCGTCGACGGGGACTCCCCCGGCGAGAGCTGATTTCCGGCCGGGGACCGCTGCGTTTCAGAAAAATCTGTTTCCGGAACGTGTGAACCGGCCCGGCTCCGGGCACTCGTCGTTCAGGCCCCGCCGCGTTCCCCCGTCGCGGCGGGGCTTTCCCGTGTCCCGCCCGCGCGCCGGTCCGTGACGTCGAGAAACACCTGTCCGGCGTCGGGGAACGTCCGGGTGAGGGACCGCTTGATCCGGTCGGCGACCTCCTCGACGCGTTCGCTGTCCAGACCCGGCACCAGGTCGACGCGGGCCGCGACGAGCGTGGAGTCCAGGCCCAGCTTCATGGTGAACAGCGCCTCCACGCTGTCGATCTCCGGCTGCGCCCGCAGCAGCGCCCGGATCCTGCCGCTCAGCTCCGGGTCGGCGGCCTCCCCGATCAGCTGGTCGCGGGCGTCGCGGCCGAGCCGGTAGGCGACGTAGACCAGCAGCACGCCGATGGCCAGCGAGGCGGACGCCTCCCAGACGACCTGCCCGGTCACCATGTGCAGGGCCATGCCGATCAGGGCGAAGGTCACGCCGAGGACCGCCGTGCCGTCCTCGGCCACCACCGTCCGCAGCGCGGGGTCGCGCAGCCCGCCGAGGCCGCCGCCCTGCCGCCGCACCTGGTACAGGGCCCGCAGCAGCGAACCGGCCTCGGCGGCCAGCGCCACGCCCAGCACGATCAGGCCCGCCACATAGCCGCTGAACTCCTCCTCGGCCCCGCCGCGCAGCGCCTCGATGCCCTGGAAGAAGGAGAAGCAGCCGCCCATGACGAAGATGCCCACGGCGGCGAGCAGGGACCAGAAGAAGCGTTCCTTGCCGTACCCGAACGGGTGCCGGGTGTCCGCCGGGCGGCGGCTGCGGCGCAGGGCGGCCAGCAGGAAGACCTCGTTGAGGCTGTCGGCGACCGAGTGCGCGGCCTCCGACAGCAGCGCGGGTGATCCGGCGAGGACCCCGCCGGCCCCCTTGGCCACGGCGATCACCAGATTGGCCGCGAGCGCGACGAGGACGGTGACGCGGGTGGAACGGTCGCCCTCGGCTCCCGGGCCGGCGCCGGTGTCACGGCCGGTGGGCCCGCTGCCGGTGCCCTGAGGGGTCCGTGGGCCGGCGTGGGGGCCGGGGTGACGGGCGGCGTGGCCGTCGGCGCCCGGGGCGGTGTGCCGGCCGGTGCCGTGCCCGGGGTGCCCCTCGGGGCCGGCGTGGCCGCCGTCCGCGTCCCTGCGGTCCGGCGGGCCGCCGGGCCCGGCATGGGGCCGTGGCCCGTCCGAAGGCGCGCCGTGGGCCGTTCGGTGGGCATTGCTGCCGGCCGTCCGCGCGGCCGTCGTCTCCCGGTTCGAGGATGTTCCGCTCACCTCTCGCCGACTGCCCCCGACCGGGCGGCTCACACCGTGCGGGCCGCGCGAAACGGGGAACGCGTGGGCCAGGGGGACCGGCCGGCGAGGAGGAGACAATGGGCGGCGACGGCAACAGCGCCTACGGACACCGGACGTTCACCAGGTCCCGGAGCCACTTCGACGACCGGATCACCGCCGACGGCCGGGACGGCTGGCCGGTGGCGGCGGGCCGCTACCGGCTGGTGGTCTCCCGCGCCTGTCCCTGGGCGAGCCGGGCGGTGATCTCGCGCCGGCTGCTGGGGCTGGAGGACGCGCTCTCGCTGGCGGTCGCCGATCCGGTCCAGGACGACCGGAGCTGGCGGTTCACCCTGGACCCGGACGGCCGGGACCCGGTGCTCGGCATCCGGTTCCTGAGCGAGGCCTACGACCAGCGGGAGCCCGGTCATCCGGGCGGGGTCAGCGTGCCCGCGATCGTGGACGTACCCAGCGGGCGGCTGGTCACCAACGACTACCAGCGCCTCACCCTGGACCTGGCCACCGAGTGGACCGCCCTGCACCGCCCCGGCGCGCCGGACCTGTACCCGGCCGGCCGGCGCGCGGAGATCGACGAGGTGATGGCCGAGGTGTACGAGGACGTGAACAACGGGGTGTACCGGGCCGGGTTCGCCACGCACCAGCGGGAGTACGAGGAGGCGTGCGCGGCCGTCTTCCGGCGGCTGGAAATCATCGGTGAGCGGCTGTCCGGGCAGCGTTATCTGGTCGGCGACACCCTCACGGAAGCGGACATCCGGCTGTTCACCACCCTCGTCCGGTTCGACGCCGTCTACCACGGCCACTTCAAGTGCAACCGCTGGAAGCTGGCGGAGCACCCGGTGCTGTGGGCGTACGCCCGTGACCTGTTCCAGACGCCGGGGTTCGGCGACACGGTCGACTTCGACCACATCAAGCGGCACTACTACCAGGTGCACACCGGCATCAACCCCACCGGGATCGTGCCGCTCGGCCCGGATCTCGGCGGCTGGCTGACCGAGCACCACCGGGCGGAGCTGGGCGGGCGGCCGTTCGGTGCCGGCTCCCCGCCCGGACCGGTGCCGTTGGGCGAACGGGTGGCCCCCCGGGGACGGCCCGCATGAGGACCGCCCGACGAGGAAGGAGTCACACATGGCCAAGAAAGACAAGCACAAGAAGCAGAAGCTCCCGCTCGTGTACCAGCCGTTCGGATTCGCGCTGAGCTGGGCGGGCGGCGCGCTGGCCGGGCTTGCGTTCCGCAAGGCGTGGAAGGCGATCCGGCACGAGGACGACGCCCCCGACGCGCTCGACCAGGACCGCGGCTGGGGCGAGATCCTGCTGGCGGCGGCGGTCCAGGGGGCGATCTTCGCAGTGGTCCGCAGCGCCGTGGACCGCACCGGCGCGAAGGCCATCGCCCGCTCCACGGGCGTCTGGCCGACGACGGACAAGGGCGGCCGGGACTGACCTTCCCCGGCGCGGAGCGCCGGCCCGGCCGCCGCCCGAGGGGCGGCCGGGACCGGCCGGCCAGTCCCGGCCGGGGTGATCGGCAGGCGGCGCGAAGGCGGACCAGCCCTGACCGGCGGCGCCGCCCCCGCCGGCCGGACCACGACAGACACGCCGAAGCCGACCGGAACTGACCGGCAGACACGGCGCACCCGACCGGGACCGGCCACCGGACACGGCAAAGCCAGCCCAGACCGACCGGCAAGCACGGCCAAGACCACCCGGACCGACGACAGACACGGGCACAGGCGGCCCGGGCCGACCGGCGGACGCGGCCAAAGCGGCCCGGACCGGCCAGCGGGCACGGCAAAGACGGCCGGGGCCGGTCGGTGGGCCGTCCGGGGGGCCGTGGTGGGGTGGGGGCGTGGTACGGACCAGCCGGCCACGTCCCCGTCGCGTCGCGGGCCCGGTGGGCCTCCGGCCGCCATGACGGCGTACTCGGCGGGCACTCAGCCACCAGCCCCCACCCAGCCCGGTCGCACCGGCCGCACCATCGCCACCCCATCCGCTCTCCCGCGTCCGGTCCCGTTCCCGGGCTCAGCCGGCGGACGGCCACCGTCCGGCCCGCATCAGGTCGGTGGCGTCCCGTTCGTCCCCGTCCCGCCAGGCCTGGACCCGTTGCGGGACGACCCTGAAGTACAGGTAGCGGTCGGCCAGCCGGCGCGGGTCCAGGCCCGTCTTGCCGGCGAAGACCTCGGCGTCCTCCTCGGGGAGCTCCTCGGGGGTCACCGCCTGGGCCGCTCCCTCGATCAGGACGACGTCCCGGGCCAAGCCGATCCCGATCCGGGCCCTGCCGGTGGCCACGAGGTTGCGGCCGGTGGGGCTGTCGGCCTCGGTGGCGATCAGCAGCGAGGTGCCGTCCCACACGAACGGCAGCGGCACGAGACAGGGCTCCGCGCCGTCGGGGGCGGCGGTGGCGACCCACGCGTCGACGTCGTTCTCCAGCCGGTGGAGGGTGTCCTTCGTGCGCTGCGCGGCGGAACGGGCGGGAGGTGGGGTCATGGCGTACGGCCTCCTGTTCTTCGCTGCTCGCTCCGTTCAGTGTGGCCATGGGTCCCCGGCGCCCGCACGGCGTCCCCCGGCGGACCGGTGCGGCGGCGGTGGACTTCAGCGCGGCTGCCGGAAGGTGCGGCGGTAGGCCTGGGGGGACACTCCGATCGCCGCGTGCAGGTGCTGGCGACGAGCCGGTCGACTACCGGTCCACCGATGTCACCGGGGCGGTGCGGGACGTGGACGTCGTCCTGGACACGCTCGGCGGTGACAACGCGGTGCGGTCCCTGCGGATGGTGCGGCCGGGCGGGGTGGTGGTCTCGATCCTGCCGCCGGCCTCGGACGAGTTCCGCACCGAGGCCGAGCGGTTGGGCGTGCGGGCGGCGTGGATGCTGGTGGACGCCGACCGGGCCGGGATGCGGGCGATCGCGGAACTGGCGGCGTCCGGGCGGCTGACGCCGGCGGTCGCCGGGGCGTTCCCGCTGGCCGAGGCCGCGAAGGCGCACGAGCTGGGCGAGACGGGCCGGACGACGGGGAAGCTGGTGCTGCTGGCGGACTGACCGGGCCGCGCCCGCGACATGCCTCGAAGTCGACGGCATATGTCAAACGAACTTGCTCAAATCCCTTGCGCCGACGGTAACTTGGTGATCGGAAAACGTTGCCGGCGTGCGGGTGGGAGGTGGTGCCGAGGTGCGACACGAACCCGTGTCCCTCACCCGGCAACTGGGCATGTACGCCTACCGCGGGCATACCGTGCTGGAGTTCCGGGGTGAGATCGACCTCGTCGCGGCGGAGGAGATCGGCCCGTTCGTCGACCGGGTCACCGGCCGGGCCGGCGTGCGGGCCGTGCTCGATCTGCGGCCGGTGGAGTTCTTCGACTGTTCGGGGCTGCGGCTGCTGTACCGGGCCCGCTCCCGGGTGCTGGAGCACGGCGGGCAGCTGCACCTGGTGTGCACCCACCCGCTGACGCTCCGGGTCCTCCGGGTCACCGGCCTGGCCCGGCTGCTGCCCCCGCAGCCGGGCCTGGACGCCGCCCTGGACGGCCCGGAGCGGATGCCCGGGCACGGCGGGTGAAGCGCCCGCTGCGGCTCAGGAGCCCAGCACCCCCGGCAGGGCCAGCGCGCCCAGCACGGTCGTGCCCACCAGCAGCCAGGCCACGTAGTCGCCGACGTGCCCGGACTGCAGGCGCCTGAGGGGCGCGGCCCAGCCGGGGGCGGAGGTCCAGGCAGGGCGGGTGACGGCCAGGCCGGCGAGCGCCACGGCCAGCGCGGTGGAGGCGAGGCCCAGCAGGACCCCGTGCGCGGTCCACTGCCCGGCGGCGGGCGCGCCGCCCGGGCCGGAGTAGGCGACGGCGACGGAGCGGGCCACGAGGGCGCCGAAGCCGGGGACCGTCCCGATGGCGAGGGCGGCGGCGAGCAGCACGGCGGGCACGGTCGTCATGGTGTCCGGGATCCGGCGCAGCAGGCCGGTGGTCTCGGGCTCCTCGTCCGAGCCGCTGGTCTCGTAGGCGGCGTCCCCGGGGCGTGGTCCGAGGCCGAGGAAGACCCGGGCGGCGACCCGCAGCACCGCGCCCGCGGTGATCGCGGAGGCGGCCACGTACACCACGGTGAGCGGGGCGCCGACCGCCTCCTCGGCGACCGCCTTGCCGAGTGCCGTGCCGAACGGCGGCAGGCCGGCCAGGCCCAGGGCGCCGACGGCGACCATCACGCCGGTGGCGCGCAGCGGCCGGCCCCGGCCGTGCAGGGTGTGTTCGTCGACGCTGCCGAACCGGTCCAGCAGGGCGCCCGCGCAGGCGAACAGCGCGGCCTTCACCCCGGCGTGGCCGAGGAGGTAGAGGGCGACTCCGGCGTCTCCCCCGGGGGTGAGCACGCCGAGCCCGACGAGGAACAGACCGGTGTGGGAGACGGTGGAGTAGGCGAGGAGCCGTTTGATGTGCCGCTGGTACCAGCACATGACGGCGCCGGTCACGGCGGTGAGGGAGCCCAGCGTGACCAGCGCCCGGGTCAGGGCGGCGGCGGGGATGCCACCGGGTCCGGCGAACACGGTGCCGTACACGCGCCAGACGCCGTACGCGCCGAGCTCGACCATGACACCGGACAGCAGCATGCACACCGGGGTCGGGGCCACGGCGTGCGCGTCGGGCAGCCAGAAGTGGAAGGGCACGGCCGCCGCCTTGACCAGCAGCCCGGTGAGCACCAGCACGAAGGAGGCCAGGACCAGCGCGTCCGGCCCCGCGGTCCCGGTCGCGTCGAGCCCGTGCCCGATCCTCGTCATGGCCAGTTCGCCGGTACGGGCGTACAGCAGGGCGATGCCCGTCAGCAGGGCGTACGCGCCGAGGGAGTTGACGACGCCGAAGGTGAGGGCGCCCTGGACGGCCTTGGCCTCGTCGATGCGGTAGCCGGTCAGGGCGTACGCCACCACGCTCATCAGCTCGAAGAACACGAACGCGTTGAACAGGTCGCCGGCGAGGGCGAAACCGCACATGGCGCCCTGGAAGACCAGCATCAGCGCGGTGAACGCGCCGGTGTGGCCGTGCGGGGGCGCGTCGAAGTAGCGCCAGGAGTAGGCGAGGGCGGCGAGGGTGAGCAGCGAGGCGAGGGCGGCCGTGCCGAGGGCCGGGCCGTCCCCGACGACGAGGATGCCGACGCTCTCCCGGCCGGCGGGCGGCCAGGCGCCGACCCACTCGGTCAGCGGCGGGGCGGAGTGCGGCAGCAGGACCAGGGCGAGGACGGCGGTGCCGCCGGAGACCGCGAACCCGGTGATCTCCACGGCGAGCCGGGGCAGCCGGCGGCCGGTGGCCACGAGCAGGGCGGCGCCGAGCAGCGGGACGGCGACGAGCAGCGGGAGCAGATGGCGCATCAGCCGCGCAGCTCCCGCAGTTCGTCGGGGTCGACCGTGCCGTGCCGTTTGGCGATCTGCAGCACGAGGGCGAGCAGCAGCGCGGTGACGGTGGCGCCCACGACGATGTCGGTGAGGGTGAGGGCCTGCACCACGGGGTCGACCACCGGACGGGAGCCGGGCTCGATGTCGGAGAAGACGGGCGCGGTGCCGCCGTCGCGGTAGCCGACCGCGAGCAGCAGGACGTAGGTGGCGGACTGGCACACCGCGAGACAGCCCACGGCGTGGATGAGGTTGCGGCTGGTGGCGAGGCCGAGGCAGCCGGCCAGGAAGAGGTAGGCGGCCACCAGGTACGGCAGGACGTGCATCACGGGGCGCGCCTTCCGGAGTCTTCCGCGGTGTTCAACTGCCCTGCTCCTCCTCGATCTCGACGGCCTGGTCCAGGAAGTGGGCGAGCAGCACGACGGCCGCGCTCGCCACCTCCACGCCGATGGCCGCGTTCAGCAGCGGGACGGTGCCGCCGGAGGACAGCGTGTTGAACGTGCCGTACGGCAGCAGGGTGTTGGCCAGGAAGGCGGTGCCGGCCAGGACCGGGGCGAGGCCGAGGACGAGGAAGGCGCAGACGGCGACCGCGTCGGTGGTCTCGTAGAGGCCGAGCGGGCGGACGCGTTCCAGGGCGCCGTAGTCGGCGCCGAGGTAGAGCAGGTGCAGGGCGGTCGCGGCGACGACCCCGCCCTGGAAGCCGCCGCCGGGGCTGAGCTGGCCGTGGGCGATGACGTAGAGGCCGGTGACCAGGGCGACGGGCAGGGTGAGCAGGGCGTAGCGGCGCACCGGGCGGGCCGCCTCGGCGGGTTCGGGCGGGGCGCGGTGCTCGTCGCGGGCCTGGCGCAGCAGCACCACGCAGCCGAGGACGGCGGCGAACAGGATGCTCATCTCGCCGAGGGTGTCGTAGGCACGCTGGTCGAAGTTGACGGAGGCGACGGTGTTGGCGGTGTGCCGCAGGAGGGAGGCGTGCACGGCCCGGTCGCCGTACGGGTGGTGTGCACCGCCGAAGCCGGGCAGTTCGAGGCAGGCGGCGACGAGCAGGGCGCCGAGCCCGGCGCCGCCCACGGCCAGCAGCCACAGCCGCAGCCGGTTCACCCGGTGTCCTTCTTCGCGCGGCCCCGCCGCCGGACCTTGCGCACCGACAGCATGATCAGCAGCGGGGTGAGGACCGAGCCGACGGCTAGCTGGGACAGGCCGACGTCCGGGGCCTGGTCCACGGTGAACAGCGCGGCCAGCAGTACGCCCATGACGGACAGCACCAGCGCCTGCCGGGCGGGGTCGCGCTGGGCCACGGCCGCGGTGGCGGAGGCGGCGACCAGCAGCAGGGTGACGACGATCAGCGCGTCAGCCACCCCGCACCCCCCGGAATCCGCCGGCCAGGGCCCGGGAGGCGACGACGTTGCCGCCGATCAGCAGGGCCCCGGTCACCAGCAGTTTCACCAGGGCGCGGCCCGGACCGGCGGCCACGCACAGCGCGATCACGGCGACCGCACCGACCGCCGCCGCCGACCAGGTCAGCCCCCAGGCGCCCGGATGCTCGCCGGCCAGGTCGTCGGAGAGCAGCCGGGCGAAGACCAGCGTGCCGACCGGGCCGAGCAGGGCGAGCAGCAGGGCGAGGTCCACGTAGGCGGGGCGGCCGTAGCCCTGGGCGAGGAGCAGCAGGGCCGGGCAGACGGCGGAGGTGGTCAGGTTCTGGGCGATCACCCGGCGGGCCGGCGGGCCGGTGGTCACGCCCCACAGCGCGGCGGTCCCGCCGCCGCCGAGCAGGACGGCCGCCGCGCCGCTCCAGCCGTTCACCGCCAGGTCACCGCCCGCCGGCCGGCCCGGGCCAGCACCGCGCCCACGGCGGCGCAGCCCGCGCCGACGATCCGTTCCAGGGTGTCGACGGTCGTGATCAGCACCAGCCACAGCAGCGCCAGCGCCGCCCACCAGGCCAGGAGTTCACCGGCGGCCACGAGGGCCGCGCGGGGGGCCGTACGGGGGTTCATGCGGCACCTCCTCGGTCCGTCGCACCGGATTCCGCGGCGATATGTCCGGTATGCCGCTGAGGGCATCCAAGCACCGCCGGGCCCGCGCGGGAGCGGCGGCACGCGGGTCCGCGCCCGGAGTGCCCCGGAGGCGTGAACGGAACCGCCGTGTCCCGCGGGGGCAACCGGCGGGCCGGGCCGGGAAGTTGCGGGGCAGGCCGGTGCCCGGCACCGGGGAGGCGCCGCCGGAACGGCCGTGGGGCTCGCGGCGCCGAGCGCCGGCCACCTGGTCCGTACCAGACTATTGACGCCCCCTTATCTCACCCCTTAAATCAAGACACGCATCCCCCACGGGATTCCCCCACGAGACCCCACGAGAAACGGAGAGCCATGGCCTCCCCACGCCTGCTCCGCAGATGTCTCCTCGCCGCCCTGTCCGCGGCGCTGATCGGCTCCGCCGCCGTCGGTCCGGCGCGCGCCGAGGGCGCCGCCCCGGCGGCCGCGGCCGCCACCGTCTTCTCCGACACCTTCGACGGGCCGGCGGGCGCGGCGGTCGACGGCTCCAAGTGGACACTGGAGACCGGCGACAACGTCAACAACCACGAGCGGCAGTACTACACCTCGGGCACCAAGAACGCGGCCCTGGACGGCCAGGGCCACCTGGTCATCACGGCCCGCAAGGAGAACCCGGCCGGCTACCAGTGCTGGTACGGCAGCTGCCAGTACACCTCGGCCCGGCTGAACACCGCCGGGAAGTTCACCGCCCAGTACGGGCATGTCGAGGCCCGCATGAAGATCCCGCGCGGGCAGGGCATGTGGCCGGCGTTCTGGATGCTGGGCACCCCGGTCAACTGGCCGGACTCGGGCGAGATCGACGTGATGGAGAACGTCGGTTTCGAGCCGTCGACCGTGCACGGCACCATCCACGGCCCGGGCTACTCCGGTTCGGGCGGCATAGGCGCCGGCTACACCCTGCCGAACGGCCAGGCCTTCGCGGACGCCTTCCACACCTTCGCCGTCGACTGGGCGCCCGACTCGATCACCTGGTCGGTGGACGGGAACGTCTACCAGCGCCGCACCCCCGCCGATCTCGGCGGCAGGACCTGGGTGTTCAACAAGCCGTTCTTCCTGATCCTGAACCTCGCGGTCGGCGGCTACTGGCCCGGCGACCCGGACGGCTCCACCCAGTTCCCGCAGACGCTGGTGGTGGACTCGGTGTCGGTGACGACGAGCGACAGCGCCGCCGGGGTGCCGATCCGGGGCCTGGCGGGCAAGTGCGTGGACGTGGCCGGCGCGAACCCCGCGAACGGCACCCCGGTCCAGCTCTACGACTGCAACGGCACGAACGCGCAGGCGTGGACCGTCGGTTCGGACGGCACGCTGCGGGCGCTCGGCAAGTGCCTGGACGTCAGCGGCGGCGGCACCGCCGACGGCACCCCCGTCCAGCTGTGGGACTGCAACGGCAGCCCCGCCCAGAAGTGGGCCCTCCCGGCGGCCCGCGACATCGTCAACCCGCAGGCGAACAAGTGCCTCGACGTCACCGGGAGCAACTCGGCCAACGGGACACGGCTGCAGATCTGGACCTGCACCGGCGGCGCCAACCAGAAGTGGACGGTCGGCTGAGCGGTCCGCTCAGCGGGGCCGCCAGGTGTACTTGTCCCCGCCCACGAACCGGATCACGTCCGGATCGTCGAGATCGTGAATGGTGATGCCGTGGGAGGCGGCCGACTCCAGGACATCGGTGACGCTCCTGGCCTCACCGACCACCTGACCGTCGATCTCCATGATCCGGAACGGCGGCTCGCCCGGCTTGCCCGGGCACACGCCGAGGACCAGGATCCGCGGGTGGGAGATGTGGGGAGCTGCTTGTTCGGTCATGCAATCGAGCGTAGAACGCCCGGCGGGCCGACGGGCGGTCCACCGGCGCGTGGTCAGGGGCGGCGCCAGTCGTCGCTGGTCAGATGGGATCCGGCCTGCGGTCCCATGCGCAGCATGCCGCCGTCGACGCTCCAGGAGGCGCCGGTGACGTACGAGGCGTCCGGGCCCGCCAGGAACGCGATCACGGCGGCGACCTCCCGGGCGTCGCCGGGCCGGCCGAGCGGCACGCCGGGGCGTCGCACGGTGTGCACGTCGGTGTCCTCCTGGCCGGTCATCGGGGTGGCGATCTCACCGGGCGCCACCGCGTTCACCGTGATGCCGTGCTCGGCCAGCTCCAGGGCCATCACCTGGGTGAGCAGGCCGAGCCCGCCCTTGGCCGCGCAGTACGGGGCCGCGCCGACCCGGGGCTGGTGCTCGTGCACCGAGGTGACGTTGACGATCCGGCCGCCGTCGCCCTGCTCGATCATGCGGCGCGCGGCCCGCTGTCCGAGCAGGAAGGGGCCGACGAGGTCGACGTCCAGGACCCGGCGCACATCGGCCAGGGTCAGGTCGAGGTACGGGGTCATCGTGCCCGTACCGGCGTTGTTGACCAGGACGTCGATCCGGCCCAGCTCCTCGCACAGCTCGTCCACGGTGTCGGCGGCCTCGGGCGGGCGGGTCAGGTCCAGCCGGGTGACGGCGGCACGGCGGCCGTGCGCGCGGACCAGCTCGGCCGTCTCCTCGGCGCCCTTGTCGTCGGTGTGCCAGGTGATCCCGACGTCCAGACCCGCCTCGGCCAGGCGTACGGCGGTGGCGCGGCCGATACCGGAGTCCGCGCCGGTGACGATGGCTGCCCTGGGCATGATCGCCTCCTCTCGTGAGCGTGGGCTTCGCACTACCCGCGGTCGCGGGGGACAAACGGGGCCGTTGCGGGAGCAAGGGAGCGCGGTGGGGCGCACGGGCGCTCGTACGGTGGCCGCCGCCGCTCGTGGTGGCCATGGACGCTCGTACGGTGGCCGCCGCTCGTCGTGGCACCGGCGCTCGTGCTGTCACGCCGTCGCCGCTGTGGCGGGCGGACCTTCCCCCGTGCCGCTCGTGCGGTCTGCCGCGCCGCCGCGCCGCCGCGGGGCGCGTGGACGCCCGGCGCTCGGCGCTCGGCGCTCGGCGCGTCACGGCGGAACGCGTGGACCCTCGGCGTTCGCCGTGCCGCCGTGGGGGTCCCGGTGTGAACCTGGGGGCATGGACCCCGTCGCCGCGCTCGACCGGATCGCGTTTCTGCTGGAGCGGGCGCTCGCGCCCGCCTACCGGGTACGGGCCTTCCGTACCGCCGCCCGGACGCTGGCCGCGCTGCCCGGGGACGAGGTGGCCGGGCGGGCCGCCGCCGGGACACTGGAGTCGCTGAAGGGGGTCGGGCCGAAGACCGCGCAGGTGGCGCGCGAGGCGCTGGCCGGTGAGGTGCCCGGGTATCTGCGCCGGCTGGAGGAGGAGGCCGGAGCGCCGCCCGAGGGCCCGGGGGCCGGTCTGCGGACGCTGCTCCGCGGGGACTGCCACACCCACTCGGACTGGTCCGACGGGGGCAGCCCGATCGAGGAGATGGGCCGGACGGCGGCAGGGCTGGGACACGAGTGGGCGGCGCTCACCGACCACTCCCCCCGGCTGACCGTGGCCCGGGGCCTGTCGCCCGAGCGGCTGCGGGAGCAGTTGGACGTGGTGGCGGAGCTGAACGCGCGCTGGGCGCCGTTCCGGCTGCTCACCGGCATCGAGTGCGACATCCTGGAGGACGGCTCGCTGGACCAGGAGCCGGAGCTGCTGGAGCGGCTCGACGTGGTCGTGGTCTCGGTCCACTCCAAGCTGCGGATGGACGCCCGGTCCATGACCCGCCGCATGGTGACCGCCGTGCGCGATCCGCACGCCGACGTCCTCGGGCACTGCACCGGGCGCCTGGTGACCGGCCGGGGGCGGCCGGAGTCGGTGTTCGACGCGGACGAGGTGTTCGCCGCGTGCGCCGAGGCGGGAACGGCCGTGGAGATCAACAGCCGCCCGGAGCGGCTGGACCCGCCGCGGCGGCTGCTGCGCCGGGCGGTCGAGGCGGGGACGCTGTTCGCCGTCGACACCGACGCGCACGCGCCCGGCCAGCTGGACTGGCAGATCCTCGGCTGCGCCCGGGCCGAGGAGTGCGGGGTGCCGCCCGAGCGGGTGGTGACCACCTGGACCGCCGGGGAACTGCTGGCCTGGACCCGCGAGGGCCGCCTCCCGGCCCGGACGACGGGTTCCCGAGCGGCCCGGCGTGGTACCCGGTCCTGAACGAGCGCCAGAAAGGATCCCCGCATGGAACGCGCCGCCGTCTTCGACGTGGACGGAACCCTCGTCGACACCAACCACCTGCACGTCGTCACCTGGTGGGAGGCGTTCCGCCAGGCGGGGCACGAGGTGCCCATGCACGCCGTGCACCGGGCCGTCGGCCTCGGCTCCACCGACCTGATCGCCCACCTGCTCGGTGACGGCCGCGACCGGGACCAGGACAGTGAGCTGAGCGCCGCGCACACGGCGCTGTACGGCCAGTACTTCGACCGGCTGCCCGCCCTGCCGGGCGCCGGGGAGCTGCTGCGGCGGCTGCGCGGGGACGGCTGGACGGTGGTCCTCGCCACATCGGCGAGCGGCGCCGAACTGGGCGCGCTGCGCCGGGCGATCGGCGCGGACGACGCCATCACGGCCACGGCCAGTTCCGACGACGTCCAGCAGGGCAAGCCGGCCCCCGAACCCGTGGAGCACGCCCTGGAGCTGGCCGGGGTCCCGGCCTCGCGGGCGGTGTTCGTCGGGGACACCGTGTGGGACATGCGGGCGGGCAGCAAGGCCGGGGTGCGCTGTGTGGGGCTGCTGTGCGGCGGCATCCCCCGGGCGGACCTGGAGGAGGCCGGGGCGGAGACGGTGTACGCCGATCCCGCCGACCTGCTGGCGCGGCTGGCGGGGAGCCCGCTGGGGTGAGCGGTGACGCAGGTCACGCGGGGGAACGGAACACCCCACTGTGGTTGCCCGTTGAACAAACCGTGGGTGTGGACGGGACAGTGTCCCCGGGCCTCACCATTCGCCCACAGGGACGATCGTTCGGCTGAAGCCCTGTGGAGCCTTTCGCCGCGAGGCGACCGCCGTCCGCGCCCACCACCGACCGCCCCGGCCGTGAGTCCCCCGTCACGGCCGGGGCGTCTCCATGCCGTCGGCGGGTGCCGGCACCGGATCTCCCGGCCGGCCCGCGTCAGGCCGTGGTGCCGGGGCCGGGCGGGAGGTGGACGGTCATGATCAGGTGGCAGGTCCCGCTGCCCGCGCCCCGGTAGGTGTGCGGGGCGTCCCCGTCGAAGGCGGCGGTCTGACCGGCCTCCACGGGGTACTCCCCGCCGTCGACGATCAGCGTCATCCGGCCGGAGGTGACGCTGACGGTCTCCACGACGCCGGGCTGGTGGGGGTGGCTCGGATACTCCTCGCCCGGTTCCAGCGCCCAGCGCCAGACCTCGACCGGGGCCGGACCGGAGGTGGTCAGCATGAGCCGGGCCGCGCTTCCGCGGGGTCCGGTCCACAGCGGGGCCAGATCACCGGCGGCCACGACCCGTACGCGTCCTTCGGTCCGGCCCTCCAGCAGCGCGGAGACGGAGACGCCGAGGGTGTCGGCCAGCCGTACCAGGGTGGCGAAGTTCGGATTCCCCTGGGCCTTCTCCAGCGCGACCAGGGCGCCCTTGCTGACCTGGGCCCGCCGGCCGAGTTCGTCCAGCGACAGGCCGGCGCGGGTGCGGGCCGCCCGGACGTTGCGCGCGAGCGTCCGCAGGGCCGCCTCGGTCTCTGCCATCCGATCACTTCCTCAATGGGCCACTGCACTGCACCGCTCGGTCGTTCGGTTGACACGATCCGGTCGGTACGTTGTACGGTTCAGTCGTTCCATTGATGGTAAGGGATCGCCTCGCGAACGCTCCGCCCCCGGCCCCGGGCAGGTCCGTCACCCCCTCCGCCACCGCCTCCTGCACACAGGGACGACCACATGTTCATCCACCCCTGGGACTCCGCCCTGGACGACGCCGAATGGCAGGCGTGGATCGCCGACGGCCATGACTTCGGCCAGCTCTGCGTGAACGGCCCGCCGGGCCGGCCGCCCGTCGTGGTCCCCACCCACTTCACCCCCGACGACGGCCGTCTGCTGATCCACCTCGCCCGGCCCAACCCGGTGTGGACGGCGGTCGAGCACGACCCGAACGTGATCTTCACCGTCATCGGCGACTACGCCTTCATCCCCGGCACCTGGCGCGCCAAGCCGGACACCCCGCCCACGGACGGCGTCCCCACCAGCTACTACGCGGCCGTCCAGTTCACCTGCCGCGCCCGCATCGTCGACGACCCCGAGGCCAAGGCCGACCTGCTGCGCCGCCAGCTGGCCCACTTCCAGCCCGACGGCGACCACGCGCCCGTCGACCCCGACGGGCCTCCGTACGGCCGGATGCTCCCCGGGATCCGCGGCCTGCGGCTGGACGTCGTCGACGTACGGGCCAAGTTCAAGTACGACGACCACAAGCCCGTCGAGCACCGCACCGCCGTCGCCGACCGCCTCACCCGGCGCGGCGAGGGCCTCGACCTGCCCACCGCGCGCGGGCAGCTGCGCCGGCTGGACCGCGTCGGCACCTGGACCTCCTGACCCCACCATTCCCTCGCGCCCCGCCCCGCACGACACAGGACTCGCCATGACCGCCTTGACCGCCTTCCGCATCAGCCCCGCCGTCGCCGACGCCTTCCCCGACACGCTCATCGCCCTGGTCACCGTCACCGGACTGCGGGGCCACGAGCCGTGGCCCGCCACCGGCACGGCCGTGGCGGACCTGGAGCGGCAACTCGCCGACGGCACCTGGCAGCCGGCCGACGAGACCGACCCGCGCGTCGAGGCGTGGCACACCGCCTACCGCTCCTTCGGCACCAACCCCCGCCGCATGCGCCCCAGCGTCGACGCGCTCGGCCGCCGCATGGCCAAGAAGGGCGGCCTGCCGCGCATCAACCCGGCCGTCGACTCGTACAACGCCGTCTCTGTCCGCCACGGCCTGCCCGCCGGCGCCTTCGACCTCGACCACGTCACCGGCGACGTCGACATCCGGCACGCGGACGGCGGCGAGGAGTTCACCCCCCTCGGCGAGCCCGGCACGGTGGAGTCCCCCAGGCCCGGCGAGATCGTCTACGCCGACACCACCGGCGTGCTGACCCGGCACTGGAACCACCGCGACGCCCACCGCACCCGCGTCACCGAGGATTCGACGCGGGTCGCCTTCGTCCTGGAAACCCTCCACGCCACCCGCGACGGCCACCTCCTGAAGACCGCGGCGGACGAACTGCAGGACCTGCTCGCCCCCCACGCCGCCCGGACGACAGTCCACTACCTCAGCCCCGCCCAGCCCCACGTCACCGTCTGACGCAGCTCGTGCGCTGGTTGTGCGCCCGATGTGGAGGGTGTTGTCCGCCGGCCGCGCCTCGCTCCGCTACCGGCGGGTGCGGCCGGCTCCGCGGCCCCGGTCCGTACCGGGGGCGTCAGCCGCGCCACTCCAGCATGAGCAGGGTCGCGTCGTCCGTGGTGTGTCCGCCACGGGCCCGCTTGAGCGTGTGGGACAGGGAGCGCGTCACCGCACGGATCCCGCGGCCGGTCGCCTCAAGCCGGTTCACATGGTCGATCAGCTTGCTCTCCCCGAACTCCTCCCCTCCCCGCTCGTGCTCCTCGATCAGCCCGTCGGTGAAGCAGAGCACCCGGTCCCCGTGCTCCAGCCCCAGCCCGCTGACCCGTGGCTTCGGGCCGCCCAGGCCGACCGGGAGGGTCGTCGGGGCCATCAGGCGCCGTACGACGCGGTGGTCACGGACGAGGATCGGCGGCGGATGCCCTGCGTTGACCCACTGCATCCGTCCGGTCGTGGTGTCCAGCTGCATCATCTGCGCGGTGACGAAGTGCTCGGGACCGAACTGCCGCGCGACGGCGCGGTCCATGAAGTCGTAGATCGCCGGCAGTCCGATGCCCAGGCGGCGGGCGTGGCGGTAGGCGCCGATGGCCACGGTGGCCAGGGTGGCCGCGTCCAGCCCGTGACCCATCGCGTCGATCATGACGGCGTGCAGGATGTCCCCGTTGAGCGCGTAGTCGAAGCTGTCCCCGGCCACGTCGTAGGCGGGCTCCAGGATCCCGGCCACGGCGACCCGGGGCATGATCATCGCCAGGGGCGGCAGCAGGGACCACTGGATCTCCGCGGCGACGCTCATCGGCTCGCGGCGCCGGACGCCGAAGAACAGGTCGGAGTAGCCGTGCTTCGTCACCAGCAGGTCGGCCACCAGCCCGGAGATCCGCAGCAGCAGGCGCCGGTCGTCGTCGTCGACGCCGTCCAGCGTCACCGCCATGACCCCCACCTGGTCGCCGCCGTCCAGCAGCGGCAGATGGACCCGTACGCCGTCGTCCTCGGGCAACTCGACGGGGACGGCGTCGAGGAAGCAGCGGCCCGCCGGGGAGTCGTCGATCCCGTGCGGTGCCCCGTGGACGAGGCCGTCACCGGTCAGGGGGACGAGGACCTGCTGACCGTAGTCCTGCAGCAGCACCTGCGGACGCCGGCCGCCCAGTCGCGCCACCACCGCGGTGACCAGGGGCCCGATGAGATGGGGAGGCAGCTCGTGCGCGCGGTCGAGAACCTCTCCCAGCAACGCTTCCCCGAAGCTCTCGGAGCGGTCCGCACGCCGTTCGGACGTCATCCGTTCTCCCGCCATGATCCGCGGAGTCGGGTCCTCGCCTGAGTCCGTGTCCTCCTTCCGCCTCCCCCGGGTCCGGTGGGAGCGGGCCGGGACACGCGGCCTTCCGGCGGTTCGCGGCTGCCGGCGTCCGTCGCCGGGAACGGCGCCGCCATGGCCGTACACCCGAAAAGCTCTCGGTGAGGTCAGCCTACCCCCGGCCGTGACGGGCGGCAGGAAGCGCCGTCCGGGCGGACGCACCGGGCCGCGCTCGACGAAGGGCATGGCGGCACCCCCCTGCCGGGCCGCCCCGATCGACGTCCTCGGGATATCCCCACCCCCGATCCGCCGGGAGCCTCCATGTCCCGCGAGGAGCGTGATCCGTAGCGTCGGGTCGTCGGCTGGAGAAGCTCGCGAGAGGACGGACCATGAGGCTGCGGGGCGGCAAGCGGAAGAAGGCGGACGACCGGCCGGAGCCCCCGGGCACGCCCGGTCCCGCCGTCGAACTGCGCGGCGTACGGCGCGAGTACGGCCGCGGCTCCGGAGCCGTGCGCGCCCTCGCGGGCATCGACCTCGCCCTGCCCCGCGGCACGTTCACGGCCGTCATGGGTCCGTCCGGCTCCGGCAAGTCCACCTTCCTGCAGTGCGCGGCCGGCCTCGACCGGCCGACGGCCGGCTCCGTGCGCCTCGGCGGTACGGAGATCACCGGTATGCGGGAGAACGAGCTCACCGAGTTGCGCCGCAGCCGCCTCGGCTTCGTCTTCCAGGCCTTCAACCTGCTGCCCTCCCTCACCGTGGAGCAGAACGTCCTGCTCCCGATGCGCCTGGCCGGGCAGCGCCAGGACCGCCGGCGGGCGGAGGCGATGCTCGCGCGCGTCGGCCTCGCCGACAAGGCCCGGCGCCGGCCCGGCGAACTCTCCGGCGGCCAGCAGCAACGCGTGGCCGTCGCCCGCGCCCTGGTCACCGACCCGGACGTGGTGTTCGCCGACGAGCCCACGGGCGCCCTCGACACCGGTACCGCCGCCGAGATCCTCGGCCTGCTCCGGCAGGCCGTGGACTCCCTCGGCGCCACCGTCGTCATGGTCACCCACGACCCGGCCGCCGCCGCCTGGGCCGACCGGGTGCTGTTCCTCGCCGACGGCCGCTTCGCCGACGGCCTCGACCGGGGCACGGCGCAGCAGATCGCGGCGCGCATGGCCGTCCTCACCTCCCGCACGGGCGCGACGGCGGTGGCCGCCGCGTGAGGAGCTTCGCCCCCAACGGCCTCGCCCGCGCGGCCGTGCGCTGCAGGCCCGCCTCGTTCGCCGGGACCTTCGTCGCGCTGATGATGGCCTCGCTGATCGTCTCCGCCTGCGGCATCCTCCTGGAGACGGGCGTGCGCGCCTCGGTCCCGCCCACGCGGTACGCGAAGGCGCCGGTCGTCGCGGCGGCGGACCAGTACGCCCGCCTCGTCACGGGCAGCGGGGACAGCCGGTCGGAGTCGGCGACCCCGCTGCCGGACACCGCCCGCGTGGGGCTCGCGCCGGCCCGCCGGGCGGCCCGCGCCCCCGGCGTCCGGGCGGCCGTACCCGACTTCACGTTCCCCGTGCTCCGGGGCGACCGCGCGCTGACGGGCCACGGCTGGGGATCGCACGCCTTCACCGGAGCCGCGCTCACCTCCGGGACCGCGCCCCGCACCGGCGAGGTCGTGCTGGACGCCGCGGCCGCCCGGGCCGCGCGCGCCCGCGCCGGCGACACCGTCACGCTGGAGACCGCCGCCGGACGCGCCCGCTTCCGCGTCTCCGGGCTGGCGCGGGCCGGTTCCGGCGAGGGGGCCCGGGGCGCCACGGGCTGGTTCGCCGACGCCCAGGCCCCCGTGCTCGCCGGGCATCCCGGGCAGGCCGACGCCCTCGCCGTGCTGGTGGACGACGGGGCGGACACCGGCGCGGTCGCCGCCGGGGTGAGGAAGGCGCTCGCCGGCTCCGGCGCCACGGTGTACACCGGTGACGACCGCGGCGCCGTGGAGAACCGCGGGGTCGCCTACGCCCGGGAGACGCTCACCGGGCTCGGCGGTTCCTTCGGCGGGATCGCCGCCATGGTGGCCGTCTTCACCGCCGCCGGCACGGTCGCCCTGTCCGTCGCCCAGCGCGCCCGGGAGTTCGCGCTGCTGCGCGCCGTCGGCGCCACGCCGCGGCAGATCCGCCGCGCGGTCGCCGCCGAGGCGCTGCTCGTCGCGCCCGTCGCCGGGCTGGCCGGCACTCTGCCCGGCTCCGCGCTCGCGCACTGGTGGTTCGGGCAGCTGAAGGACCGCGGGGCCGTCCCGGAGGCCGTGGGCCTGCACATCTCGTGGATCCCGCTCGTCGTCGCCGTCGGTACGGGGCTGCTGACGGCGCTCGTCGCGGGCTGGGCGGCCGGGCGCCGGCCCGCGAGGACCAAGCCGGGGCAGGCGCTCACCGAGGCGTCGCTGGAGCGGCGCCGGCCGGGCGTGATCCGTACCGTGCTGGGGCTGGGCGCGGTGGCCGGCGGCGGGTCCCTCACCGTCCTCGCCGCCCGTTCGTCCGGGGAGGACGCGGCCGACGCGGCCCTCGGCGTCGTCATGCTGTTCATGCTCGCGGTGGCGCTGCTCGGCCCGCTGGTGGCGCGGCTCTGCGCGGCCCTGTCCGGGGCGTTGCTGCGCCCTCTCGGTGCCGCGGCCTCGCTCGCCGCCGCCAACTCCCGTACGAACGCCCGCCGACTGGCCTCCGCGATCACCCCGATCGTGCTGGCCATGGCCTTCGCCTCGACGCTCACCTTCCTGCACACCAGCGAGAGCCATGTCGCCGGCCGGCAGGCGCGGGCCGGGATCGTCGCGGACCACGTCGTCACCCACCCCGCCGGGCTGCCCGCCGACGCCGTCGGCCGCGCCGCCCGCGCCCCCGGCGTCCGGGCGGCCGTGGCCCTGCTCGACACGCGGGTGCTGGTACCGGTCGGGTCGGGGGGCGACCGCTGGCTGGAGGAGGCGGCGGCCCAGGGCGTCTCCGGCTCCGGCGCGCAGCTCGCCGAGGTGCAGGACCTTCAGGTGCGCGGCGGCAGCGTGGACCGGATCGGCCGGGGCCGGATCGCGGTCGACGCGACGCTCGCCGCGTCGGCGGGGGTCGCGGTCGGCGAAAAGCTGCCGATGCACCTCCCCGACGGCACCGCGGTCCGCCCCGAGGTCGTCGCCGTCTACGGCCGCGGGCTCGGCCTCCCGGCCGTGACCATGGACCGCGCGTCCCTGGCCGCCCACGTCACCTCGGGCTTCTCCGGCACGCTGCTGGTACGGGGCGGGCACGCGCGGGACCTCGCCCCGCTGGGCCGGGTCACCGGCGCGGCCGGCTACGCGGCCGGGCAGGACGCCGGCCGGGAGCTGAACGCCTGGGCCAACTACACGATGGCCGCGGTCCTGGGCGGCTTCGCCGCCGTGGCGGCCGTCAACACCCTGGTGATGACCGTCCTCGACCGCCGCCGGGAACTCGGCGTGCTCCGCCTCGTCGGCGCCACCCGGCGCCAGGTGATGGCGATGCTGCGCTGGGAAGGGCTGCTGGTGGCGGTGGCCGGCGTCGTCCTCGGCACGGCCATCGCCGCGGCCACGCTGATCCCGATGACGCACGGCCTGTTCGGTGCGGACCCGTACGTGCCGTCGCCGGTGTACGCGGGTTTCGTCGCGGGCGCGGTGGGACTGGGGCTGCTGGCGGTGACCCTGCCGGGGCGGGCGGCGCTGCGCCGCTGAGCCGCCCCGGCCGCCCGGACCACTCCGCGTTCCCCGGGGGGTCCTGCGGTCCTCCGCGCCGCCGTCGGCCCGGGCGACCCGCCGAACGGGGCGCGGGGGGCCGTTTCCGGGAGGGTGCTGTGGGTACGCTGACGCTTCAGGTTTCGCATTCCCGTCGGACATCGGTCTCGGAGCGCTGGCGGTTGGGACACAGGAGGCCGGGCGCGATGGCCATGGATCACGGCAACACACAGTCCCCCGGGGCCACGGATGCCCTCTCCACGGCCTCCGTGTGCGGGGCACCCTGCTGGGTCAGCCTGACCAGCCACGACCTGGAGGCGGCCCAGCGCTTCTACGGCGCGGTGCTCGGCTGGCGGTGGCGCCCGGCCACCGTGGGCGAACACTTCCGCATCGCGCTGGCGGACACGGTGCCGGTCGCCGGGATCGCCGTCCTGCCCGCGCTGCGGCAGACCGGGGTGGCCTGGACGCCGTACTTCGCCGTCCCCGACGCGGACGTGGCCGCGGCGCGGGCCCGGGAGCGCGGCGGCACGGCGGGCGTCGGCCCGCTGCGGCTGCCGCCCGGGCGCGCGGCGCTCCTGTCCGACCGGCACGGGGCCACCTTCGGCATCTGGGAGGGTGAGCTGTTCGGCCGCTGGGACGCCTGGCGGCGCGCGGCACCGACCGTCCTCACCCTGCACACCCGGGACGCCTTCGACGCCGCCCTGTTCTACGGCGGCGTCCTCGACTGGGCCTCGGGCCGCCCCGGCAGCTGCGAGGTCGAGTACGAGGCCGACGAGGTGCTGCTGCGCAGCCAGGGCCTGGTCGTCGCGCGCGTCGAATCGGGCGAGTCGGACACGGCTCCCGACCCCTCGGTACGGCCGCACTGGCAGGTCACCTTCCTGGTGGCCGACGTGCCGGGCTGCGCACGGGCCGCGGAGCGGCACGGCGGCAGCGTCCTCGAGGAGGGCGCGCACGAGGCCGTCCTGCGCGACCCCGACGGCGCCCGGTTCACCGTGGCCTCGACCACCGGGCTGCCGCAGGCCGGCTGAGCGGGCCGCGGGGCGCACGGTGGTGGTCCGGCGGGTGCAGGACTCGCCGGGGGCGCGGCGCCCGCCGGGCTGTCCCGGGGCCGCTCGCGGGTGTCCGCGTCCAGCGGCGGTGCGGCATGCCGGTCGGCGCGGCAGCGCTCACGGGGCGTGGTGAGCCGCGGCCGGGCCGGGCGAGACGGGGTCGGGCCCGCGGGCGGCGAGACGGCCCGCCCAGCGGGGGCCGCACAGCGGGCGGGCAGGCCGGGGCGCCCCCGGGTTCGCAGGAGGACCGGCTCTCCTCCTTCCGGCCTGGCCCGCCTCCCCGGTCACCGCCCTCCGTAAAAGCCTGCGAAGAGGTGGAAACCCGCATTTCTTGACAACCTGGACGAGGGACTGCGTCCAGGCTCCCAGTGACGTGTGTCCGCGCCGGGTCTGGACCTCGGAGGGAGGAGGAGGGCATGGCACGCGCGGTAGGAATCGACCTCGGCACGACGAACTCGGTGGTGTCGGTCCTGGAGGGCGGCGAGCCGACCGTCATCACGAACACGGAGGGTGCCCGCACCACCCCGTCGGTGGTGGCGTTCGCCAAGAACGGCGAGGTGCTGGTCGGCGAGGTCGCCAAGCGCCAGGCCGTGACGAACGTGGAGCGCACCGTGCGCTCGGTCAAGCGGCACGTGGGTGACGCCCAGTGGAGGTTCCCGGAGACCGGGAGCGTCGACGGCAAGCGGTACACGGCGCAGGAGATCTCCGCGCGGGTGCTGCAGAAGCTGAAGCGGGACGCGGAGGCGTACCTCGGCGAGGACGTCACGGACGCGGTCATCACCGTACCGGCGTACTTCAACGACTCCCAGCGCACCGCGACCAAGGAGGCCGGGGAGATCGCCGGCCTGAAGGTGCTGCGGATCATCAACGAGCCCACGTCCGCCGCCCTGGCCTACGGCCTGGACAAGGAGAACGACCAGACGGTGCTCGTCTTCGACCTCGGCGGCGGCACCTTCGACGTGTCCCTGCTGGAGATCGGCGACGGCGTGGTCGAGGTCAAGGCCACCAACGGCGACACCCGGCTCGGCGGCGACGACTGGGACCAGCGGGTCGTCGACCATCTGGTCCAGCGGTTCAAGAACCAGTACGGCGTCGACCTGGCCAAGGACAAGATGGCGGTGCAGCGGCTGCGGGAGGCGGCGGAGCGGGCGAAGATCGAGCTGTCGTCGTCCTCGGAGACCTCGGTCAACCTGCCGTACATCACGGCGTCCGCCGAGGGCCCGCTGCACCTGGACGAGAAGCTCACCCGCGCCCAGTTCGAGCAGTTGACCGCCGATCTGCTGGAGCGGTGCAAGGGCCCGTTCCACAACGCGGTCAAGGACGCCGGGATCAAGGTGTCCGACATCGACCACGTCATCCTGGTCGGCGGGTCGACCCGGATGCCGGCGGTGACCGGTCTCGTACGGGAGCTGACCGGGAAGGACCCGCACAAGGGCGTCAACCCCGATGAGGTCGTGGCCGTCGGCGCGGCTCTGCAGGCCGGTGTCCTCAAGGGCGAGGTCAAGGACGTCCTGCTGCTCGACGTCACCCCGTTGTCCCTCGGCATCGAGACCAAGGGCGGCATCATGACCAAGCTGATCGAGCGCAACACCACGATCCCGACCAAGCGCTCGGAGATCTTCACCACGGCGGAGGACAACCAGCCGTCGGTGCAGATCCAGGTCTTCCAGGGCGAGCGGGAGATCGCGGCGTACAACAAGAGGCTGGGCATGTTCGAGCTGACCGGTCTGCCGCCGGCGCCGCGCGGCGTGCCGCAGATCGAGGTCTCCTTCGACATCGACGCCAACGGCATCATGCACGTCGCGGCGAAGGACCTCGGCACCGGCAGGGAGCAGAAGATGACCGTCACCGGCGGCTCCTCGCTCCCGAAGGACGACATCGACCGCATGATGCGGGAGGCGGAGCAGCACGCCGAGGAGGACCGGCTGCGGCGCGAGACCGCCGAGACCCGCAACCGGGCCGAGCAGGTCGCCTACCAGACCGAGCGGCTCCTGACCGACAACGCCGACAAGATCCCCGCCGACATCAGGGGCGAGGTCGAGGGCGCCCTGGCGGAGCTGAAGCAGGCGCTGAAGGCGGAGCCGGCGGACGGCTCGGCCCTGCGGGAGGCCACGGACAAGGTCACCGCCGCCGCCCAGAAGGTGGGCACCGCCATGTACGCCCAGGCGCAGCAGGCGCAGGGCGCGCAGGCGGCCGGCGGCGGTGCGGGCGCCGGCGCCGCGGGCGGTGGCGGGTCCGGTGCGGGCGGCCCGGACGACGACGTGGTCGACGCCGAGATCGTCGACGAGGACAAGCGGCAGGACGGTGCCGGATGACCGGTCCGAGCGGCACCGACCGCCGGGGCAGGCCTTCGCTGTCGGTCGTCGGCGACACCCGGCGGTCCGGTCCGGGAAGCAGTCTGGAGCCCCGCCGCCGCGGCGACGTGGAGCCCGCCCCGCGGTCGGCCCCGGCCGGTGACGAGTCCGCCCTGCTGCGCACCCGGCTGCGCGAGTGCGCGGCGGAGCTGCACCGCGTGACGTCCGAGTACGACCACTACCGCGCGCGGGTCGGCCGCGACCGCCTGGCGGTCCGCGAGATAGCCGTGGCCAACGTGCTCACCGGGCTCCTCCCCGTCCTCGACGCCATCGGCCAGGCCCGTGCGCGGGGAGAGGTCACCGGTGATTTCCAGCGGGTGACCGAGGTGCTGGAGAGCCGGCTCGCGGCCCTGGGACTGCGCTCGTTCGGCGCGCCGGGCGATCCGTTCGACCCGGCCCTGCACGAGGCCGTCTCCTGCGCCCGCTCCCCCCACGTCCCCCGGCCCGTCTGCGCCGTCGTCCTGCGCCCCGGCTACCGGGTCGGCGATCAGCTCCTGCGGCCGGCCCAGGTGGAGGTGGCGGAACCGGACCGTCTGTGAGCCGCTGGCCGCGAGGAAGGAGTCGTCGCCGTGCTGTCCGCCGTCGTGATCCCCGTGATACTGCTCGCCGTCGTCCTCGCGCCCGGCGTGTACGAGGACTGGAAGGCCTACGTCCGCCGGACCCGGCTGCCGCTGCCCCCGGCCCGGCCCTCCGTGCGCACCCGGCCGGCCCCCACCACGCGGTGCGCGTCCCTGTGGCGTCGGTTCCGCCGCCGGTGACCGTGGCACGAGGAGGGGCGGGCCGACCCGGCCCCGGTGGTGACGCGAGTTCGTCTTGCGGGGCCGGTTCCCGACGTGGAACGCTTCGGCCGGGACGTCACCGCGGTGCGGTCCTCGCGGGTTCGGGGCCGTCGAGGAACCCGAGCAGTACGGCGGCCTCCGCGCGCAGCCGCGCGGCCCGGTCCGCGTGTGCCGGTGCCGTCAACTGCTCGGCCGCCGCCAGTCGTTCGGCGGCTTCGGCGCGCACGGCGTCGATCACGTCGGGCTCGCTCAGCTCGCGCCGTTCGGCTTCGGTGGTGCCGGCGCCGACCGGCGACTGCTCGATGGCCACGCCCCGCGGTGCGGCTTCGTCCACGGGCACCGCCTCGGCGTTGTCCAGCGCGGCGAGGGTCGCGCGCAGGGCGCTCACGGCGGCCTTGTCACGGGCACGCATCGCTTCCGGCAGGGCCTGACGCATACGAAGACGTAGGGACATGCCGGTGACCCTATGTCCGTGCTCCTCGGGGCCACAACGCGATAAGGGGCCCACCTGCCGGAACGGCGGGAAGCCGGGGCGAGGAGGCCGCCGCCGCGCCGCGTGTGCGTGCCGGGTGTCCGGGTACCCGGGCGCTCGTCGCAGCCCCGCCGTGTCGAGGAGAGGAGCCCAGGGTGAGCAGTTCAGCGGGCAGCAGGGTGGTCGTGACCGGTGCCACCGGCAATGTCGGGACCAGTGTGGTGCGCCTGCTCTCCGAGGACCCCGAGGTCGGATCGGTGCACGGGCTGGCCCGGCGGACGCCCGAGTGGGCGCCGCCGAAGACCGAGTGGTCCGCCGTCGACCTGGGCTCGGACCGGGAGGACCTCGCCGAGCGGTTCGAGGGCGCGGACGCCGTGATCCATCTCGCCTGGGCGTTCCAGCCGACGCACGACCCGGTCAGCACCTGGCGGACCAATGTGCTGGGCAGCATCCGGGTGTTCGAGGCGGTTGCCGCGGCCCGGGTGCCGGTGCTGGTGCACGCCTCCTCCGTCGGCGCCTACTCGCCGGGGCCGAAGGACCGCGCGGTGGACGAGTCCTGGCCCACCCACGGCTGGCCGGACGCCGCGTACTGCCGGGAGAAGGCCTATCTGGAGCGCACGCTGGACGTGTTCGAGCGGGACCACCCCGAGATACGGGTGGTGCGCATGCGCCCGGCGTTCCTGTTCAAGTGGCAGTCGGCGAGCGAGCAGCGGCGGATCTTCGGGGGGCGGTTCCTGCCCGGTCCGCTGGCCCGGCCGGAGTCGCTGCCGTTCCTGCCCGACATCCCGGGACTGCGGGTGCAGGCCCTGCACACCGACGACGCGGCCGAGGCCTACCGGCTCGCGGTGCGCTCGGACAACGCCCGGGGCGCCTTCAACCTGGCCGCCGATCCCCCGCTGGACGCCGGCGTCCTCGCCGAGCTGCTCGGCTCCCGGCCGTTCCGGCTGCCGCGTACGGCGGCCCGCTCGGCGATCGCCGCCGCCTGGGGGCTGCACCTGCTGCCCGCCTCCCCGCACCTGTTCGACGCCGTGCTGCGGCTGCCGTTGATGGACTGCGCCCGGGCCCACACGGAACTGGGCTGGCGTCCCCGGCGTACGGCGACCGAGGTGATCCAGGAGTTCCTGGCGGGCCTGCGGCAGGGCGGCGGGATGGAGACCGAGCCGATGCGGGGACGGAAGGTCGGCTGAGCGGGCTTCCGGGCCCGCCGGAGGAGCGGAGACACGTCATGGCAGTGCGGGAACCAGGGTCCGACGACGGGCAGCGGCCGGTGCCCAGGGAAATGCCCGACCAGCAGACCGGCGCCGAGGACGGCCGGTGGGACGTCGCCACCCCGGAGCGGCCCGCCGACGAGACGCCCGGCGAGACGCCCGGCGAGGGCGGTCAGGACGCCGCGCCGGACACGACCGTGCCGGACACGGACGAGGCCGGCACGGGCCGCCGGGGAGCGCCCCGGACCGGCGCGGTGCACCCGGAACATCCCGGCCCGGACGAGTCACCGGGGTAGGGGCAGGCCCGGGCAGGTGCTGCCGGGCGCGGCCCCGGCCACGTGAACCGACTGCCCCCCGTCAGTGCGGGGCGCGCCCCCGCAGGGCCGTGTGCCAGGCGGGCGGCGGCGTTTCGGTGGCCGGTTCCGGGCGGCGGCCGCCGCTGGCGAAGAAGTCGGCCAGCGGGAGGATCGCGGCGCCGACGGTGACCGCGTCCGGGCCGAGCCGCCCCAGGTCGATGGTCACCTGGTCGCCCGGGTGCCGCAGGGCGTACGTCGCGGCGTGCCGACGGACGGCGGGCAGGAAGCGGGTGCCCAGCTGGAGGCCCGCCCAGCCGCCGATCAGGATCCGCTCGGGCTGGAAGAGGTTGATCAGGTCGGACAGGCCGGCGCCGAGATACTCGGCGGTCTCCTCCAGGACGGCCAGCGCGACCGGGTCCGGCGCGGTGCCCTCGGGCGGGTACGCGGCGGCGAGCATCGCGGTGAGCGCGGTCTCCTCGTCCGTGTCCTCGGGCGGCCGGCCGCCCTCCTCGCGCCAGCGGGCCAGCAGCGACTCGGCGCCGGCGTACGCCTCCAGGCAGCCGGGGGCACCGCAGCGGCAGCGCCGGCCGCGCACCCGTACCGTCAGATGGCCCCACTCCACGGCCCGCCCGTGTTCCACCTCGGGGGTGACCAGGCAGGCGCCGACACCGGAGCCGAAGAGGACGACCACGGCGTTGCGGGCGCCGCGCCCGGCGCCGAACCACATCTCGGCCTGGCCGAGGGTCTTGGCGCCGTTGTCGATGAGGTACGGCACCCCTTCGGGGAGCGGGGAGGCGGAGCGCAGCAGCCGCTCCAGCGGGACGGCGTCCCAGCCGATGGTCTGGCCGTGGACGACGGCGCCCCGGTCCGGGGTGTGCTCGACGATGCCGGGGACGCCGACGCCGACGCCCAGCAGCCGTTCGGGGGCGGCCTGTCCGGCGGTGAGGACCTCGGCGACGCCGTCGCGGATGTGACCGGCGATGACGTCGACGTCGTAGCCCTGCGGAGTCAGCGGCCGTTCCACCCGGGCCAGTTCGCTCAGCGCGAGGTCGAACAGCTCGACGCGTACACGGGTTTCGCCGACGTCGACGCCGATCATCTGTCCGCTGTGCGGGGCGACCCGCAGCAGGGTGCGGGGCCGGCCGCCGTCGGAGTCGACGCTGCCGGCCTCCTCGACCAGGCCGTCCGCGATCAGGTCCGCGACCACGTTGCTGACCGAGCCGGAGCTGAGGCCGGTGGCCGGGCCCAGCTCGAATCGGCTGAGCGGGCCGTCGAAGTACAGTCGCTGGAGCACCGCCGTGCGGTTGCCTCGTCTCAGGTCGCGTACCGTGCGCCCGTTGCGCCCCGCCATGTGGCTCCCTTCACGAACCGTGCCCGACCTGCAACATACCCCTTCGGGCAGCGGGGCGCGACATTACCCCACGCCTTAGTTCACGCTATGAGCTAAGCGGAACGCGGGATGTCTTCCAGCAGGGCCGGGGGAGGAAGCCGGGCGCCGGGGCCCGGTCCGGCGAGCCCTCCGGTACCCGCTCCGGCGTCTGCCACCGTGCCCCTCCCCCGTGGTCGGGCTCAGCCGGCCGCGTACACGTCCTCCACGTACCGTCCGTCCGCCATCAGCGCGTCGAGCCACCGCTCGGCCGCTGCCGCGTCGGCGCCGGGGGTGTGTTCCCGGTACAGGGTACGGAACGCCGCACGGACTCCGGGTGCCATGCGGGCGCCGTCGCCGCACACGTACACCCGTGCCCCGGCGCCCAGCAGCCGCCACACCTCGCCCGCTTCGGCGGCGATGCGGTGCTGGACGAAGGCGGCGCCGTGCACGGGGGCGGCGCTGAAGGCCGGCCGCAGCGCGACCGCGCCGGCCCGCTCGGCGGCCCGCAGTTCGTCGGCGTGCAGATAGTCGGCGTCGGGCGCGTCACAGCCGAAGTACAGCAGCGCGGGCGGCAGTTCGGCACCCGAGCGGAGGGCGGCCAGCCGGTCGGCGACGGCACCCCGGAACGGCGCGAGGCCGGTGCCCGCGGCGATCATCACGACCGGCGTCGAGCCGTCGATCCGGAACGCCTCGCGGCAGGGCTGGACCCGGGCGTACACGGTGTCCCCGGGCCGCAGGGCGGCGAGATGGCCGGAGCCGGTGCCCCGGTAGCGACCCCTGCCGGAGCGTGCCGGGGCGTCGAGCACGGAGACCATGAGGTCGGCGTGGCGGGCGTCGGCCGCGGGCGCGGAGGAGATGGAGTAGTGCCGGGGGCGCAGCGGGGTGAGCAGGTCGAGCAGCACGGCCCAGTCGAGGGCGCCGCGCAGCGCGGGGTGGTCCTCGGCCAGCTCCACCAGGGTGCGCGGGTCGTCGCCGGTCAGGGCGGCGAGGGCGGCGCGCTCGGGCGGGCACGGGTTGGCCTCGGCGAGCAGGGCCCGCTGCCGGTCCGTCGGCCGCTCCTGCAACTCGACGTGATGGGTGAGGAGTTCGCGTACCGTCAGCGGCCGGTCGACGGCGAGGCTGTCGCGGCGCGGGCGGGTGGCCCGGATGTCCAGGACCGCGTCGGGGTCGAGGCCGAACGCGGCGACCGCGCGGTCCACCAGTCCGGGGGCGTTGGCGGGCAGCACGGTCAGATGGTCGGCGGTGCGGTAGGTGACGCCCTCGGGCAGGGCGATGCGCAGGAACCGCTTGGTGCGGGGGTGGCCGGGCGCGGTGAGGTCGTGTGCCTCGGTGACGGTCATCGGGACCAGGCCGTGCCGTTCGGCGAGGGCGTCCAGCGGGCCGCCGGTCAGGGTGCGCACCGCGTAGGCGTGGGCGGGCTCCTCCGGGGTGCCGGGCCCGGCGTCCGGGTCGCCGTACCGCGCGAGCAGCGCGGTGCGCAGCCGGTCCGTGAACTCCCGTACGGCGCCGGTGAGATCGCCGGAGGCGTCGGCGGCGGTGCGCTCGGTGAGCCGGGTGGCGCCGAGTTCGGCGAGGCGGGCGTCGACGCGGGTGGGGACCTGCTGGTAGGTGGCGGCCCAGTTGCGGTCGCCGACGCCGAGGACGGCGTAGGTCACGCCGGTCAGGTCAGGGGTGCCGTCGAGCCAGGCGGTGAAGGCGGTGGCGTCGTCGGTGGGGCGGCCGTTGTAGGAGGCGGCGGTGATGATCACGGGCCGGTCGGTGGGCAGGCCGTCCGCGTAGGCGTCGAGCGCGGCGACCTCGGTGGCGCAGCCGACGGCGGCGGCCTCGTCGGCGAGCCGGGCGGCGAAGTCGCGGCAGGTGCCGTAGTTGCTGCCGTGCAGGAACAGGGCGCGGGTGCCGGGGCGGACCCGGGCCGGGAGGGTGTCCGCGGCCGGGGAGTCCTGGGCGGGCGCGGGGGCGGTGCCGGGCAGCGGGGCGTGCGCCCGGTCGGCGGCGGTGCGCGGGGTGAGGGTGAGGGTGAAGCCCTCGGGCTTGAGGGTGAGGGTCTCCTTCACGGTGAGCCGGTAGCCGGTGTGGTCGTGCAGCCGGTAGCGGTGGACCAGCAGGGCGAGCAGCATGGTCGCCTCGTGCAGCGCGAACTGTCGCCCGATGCAGGCGCGTTCACCGGTGCCGAACGGCTTGTAGGCGTGCACCGGGCGGGCCGCCTCGGCCTCGGGGGTGAATCGCTCGGGGTCGAACAGCTCGGGGTTGTCGCCCCACACGGCCTGGCGGTGCAGCATCGGTGTGAGGACGGTGACGGCCTGGCCGGCGCGCAGCGGGATCCGGCCGCCGAGCAGGGTGTCCTCGCGGGCGTGCCGGCTGAACGCGGCGGCCGTCGGCCACAGCCGCAGCGCCTCGCCCAGGACCTGCCGGGTGTAGGCGAGCCGGCCGATGTCGTCGTACGTCGGCTCGGGGTCGGGGTCGCTGCCCCACAGCGCGTCGGCCTCGCGCTGGACGAGCCGGAGCACGGCGGGGTGCTTGGCGAGGTAGTACAGGGCGAAGGACATGGCGCCGGAGGTGGTCTCGTGGCCGGCGATCAGGAAGGTGATGACCTGGTTGCGGATGTTGGCGAGGTCCAGGGTGGTGCCGTCGGCGGGGTGCGGGGCGCTGAGCATCAGCCCGAGCAGGTCCTCGGCGCCGCTCTGGTCGGTGCCGGTGCGGGCGGCGATCACGTCGTCCACGACCTGGGCGAGGTAGCCGGCGTCGGCCCGGAAGGCGGCGTCGGCGGCCGTGTGGTCGCCGTCGGGGGTGCGGGCCAGGCGGGTCATGCTCCACTCCAGGCAGCGGACCATCGACTCCACGAAGGGGTGCGGCTCGGCGCGTTCGAAGGAGCCGAAGTCGTAGTCGAAGCCGGCCAGTCCGATGGTGTCGAGCGTCATGCGGGTCATGTCGTCGGGCACGTCGACGGGCCGGCCGTCCCGGGCGGCCCGGTCCCAGGAGTCGATGAGGCGGCGGGCCACCTTCAGCATCACCGGGTGGTAGGTGCGCATCGAGCCGAGCGCGAAGGCGGGCATCAGGATGTCGTGCGCCTTGGCCCAGTTGGGCTCGTCGTTGTACGCCGTGAACAGGCCGTCGGCGGCGAACTCGCGGACGTTCTCCAGGGCGGGTCCGACGTGCTTGGCGAACCGCTCCTCGTCGGCGAGGTCGGCGACCAGGTCCGCGTCGGCGACGAACAGGGCGTCCCGGCCGTGCAGCCGGCGCACCAGCACCGGGCCGTGCTCCCCCATCAGCTCCATCAGCTGCTGGATGGGGGTGCGGCCGGGGCCGGTGGCGGTGATGTCGACGAGGGGGACGCCGGGCAGGGCTGCGGCGGGCTCGGAGTGCAGTGTGGTGGGGGGCATGCGCGACAACTGCCTTTCGCGAGAACGGACTCCTGCGGTCCAGGGTGGTCGACGGGCGGCCCGGACCCGTGCCACGGCACTACACGATCGTGTAGTGGAAAGTCGTAGACGGCCCTTGCGCCACCATTGTGTGACCGGGCCGCCCCACCCGGTGTCCGACCGCAGCCGGCCGTCACCTACCGCGTGCCGAGTCCGCCGGCCGTCCGCGCCGATCACCACCGACCGCCGCCCGCCCGGCCATCGCCCCCCGCCGGCGACCGGAACCGGTCACCACCCGCCGTCCGCCTGCCCGGCGGCACACCGCTCCCCCGCCCACAGCCGCAGCCAGCCACCGCCGCCCGCCGCCTGCCGAAGACACCACCCCCGCCCCCCGCCGACAACCGAGGCCAACCGCCACCCGCCACCCGCCAGTCACCCGCCCGGGCACCACCCCCGCCGACAACCGGAACCGGCACCACCCACCCCCGCCCGCCCAGCGACACACCACCCCGCCCACAACCGCAGCCAGCCACCGCCGGCCGCCGCCCGCCGAAGACACCCGCCCCCACCGGCGGCCGGAGCCGGTCACCGCCGGCCGATCGCCTGCCGAGGACACCACCCACCCCCGCCCGCCCAGCGACACACCACCCCGCCCACAACCGCAGCCAGCCACCGCCGGCCGATCGCCTGCCGAAGACACCCGCCCCCACCGGCGGCCGATCCCGGTCACCGTCGGCTGCCGGAGGCGGCGAGGAGCCCAGGGTGTGCCAGCCGGGCGGCGGCCGGACGATCGAGGGGGTGGGCACGGAACCCGGCGGGGACCTGCTGGGCGGCGGGTCCGGCCGCCGCGCTCGCGGCCTCCGTGGCGCTGGTGATCGAGGCGTTCGGGGCCGAGGGCGCCTTGCCGCCCCCGTCGCTCCCCGAGTTGCCGCTGACCTGCCTCTTCCTCTTTGATGGGCGGGCGGCCGGCGGACCGGGAGGTGCGATGGAGGCGGGACGGGCCGACGCGGTGACGTGGCGCAACCGCGCGCTGCTGGTGTTCGACCGCGTGTCGGTACCGGTGGCGGTGTGCGATGTGTACGGCCGGGTGGTGCTGGCGAATCCGGCGATGGCCACGGAGTGCGGTACGACCCCGGGCGGGCTGCGCGGCCGGCAGGTGCTGGAGCTGTTCCGGCCCCAGGAGGCCGGCCAGGTGGAGCGGATCGCGGAGGCACTGCGGCTGCGGCACCGCTCCCGTTACCAGGTGTCGGTGTGCTGGCAAGCGCCCGGCGGGGCGGAGCGGTACGGGGAGCTGACCGCGGATCCGGTGAGCGACAGCGCCGAGGAGACACCGGCCCTGCTGGTGATGCTCCGGGTGCTGGGCGAGCGGGCGCCGGGGCCGGAGCCGGCGCGGACCACGGAGGTCGAGCGGCAGGTGCTGGCGCTGCTGGCCGGCGGTGCCACCACCGACCGGGCCGCCCGTGAGCTGGGTCTGAGCAGGGACGGGGTCAGCTATCACCTGCGCCGGCTGTCGGCCCGCTGGGGCGCCGCCAACCGCACCGAACTGGTCGCCCGGGCCTATGCCTTGGGCGTGCTGCTGCCCGGGGTTTGGCCGCCGCGGGCGCGGCCCGGGGACTTCGAGTAGCCCTCGGCCCTGCCGGAAAACCATTAGCCCACCCCTGTGAGGCTACATACGATAGTCATCTGCCTAGGGTTCCTAGGCAGATACGCCGTCGTCGTCATCCGGAAGGACCACCCATGAGACCGCTCACCGAGCAGGACATCCGCGCCTCCTTCGTCAACTGCTCCAAGGGCGAGGCCAAGCGTCTGGCCGTGCCGCGCGATCTCGGTGAACGTCCGTGGGGCGACCTGGACTTCCTCGGCTGGCGCGATTCCGGGGCTCCGGACCGCAGTTATCTGGTCACGGAACGCGACGGCCGGCTCGTCGGTGTGACCCTGCGCTTCCCGTCCTCGCAGCGCGGCTTCCTGCACCGCAGCCTGTGCTCGGTGTGCCTGACCACGCATCCCGGCGGCGGGGTGTCGCTGATGACCGCGCGGAAGGCGGGCACGGCCGGCCGGGAGGGGAACTCGGTCGGGCTGTACATGTGCACCGACCTGGCGTGTTCGCTGTACGTGCGCGGCCGGAAGGTACCGGAGTCCGGGGTGCGGTTCGAGGAGAGCCTGACCCTGGAGGAGCAGATCGCCCGGACCCGGGGCAACCTCTTCGCGTTCCTGGACAAGCTGGACGCGTGAAGGCCGCCCGGCCCACCCCGTGACGACCGTGGCCGGAAACAGCCCGCGAACGGCCACGTTCGACCTGCCCGAGGAACGGGAACAGGCCAAAGGATGATCAACGTACGGAAGTGGACCTCGGGACTGCAGCGTGTGCTGAGGCGTCGCCGGGAACCGGTGGTCGTCCAGACGCTGCGGTCCGCCGCCGCGGCGTCGGTCGCCTACGTCATCGCGCTCCGGCTGAGTCCGGAGCCGGCCCCGCTCACCGCGCCGCTGACCGCGCTGCTGGTCGTCCAGGTGACGTTCTACGCGACGCTGACCAACGGCATCCGCCGGGTGAACGCGGTGGTCGCCGGGGTGCTGGTCGCCATCGCGTTCAGTGTGCTGGTGGGGCTGACCTGGTGGAGCCTGGCGCTGCTCATCATCGCCGCGCTGGCCGTGGGACGGCTGGTGCGGGTGGACGAGTACGTGGCCGAGGTGGCGATCAGCGCGATGCTGGTGCTCGGCGCCACGGTGGGGTACACCGCGTGGGCGCGGATCGTGGAGACGCTGATCGGCGCGGCCGTCGGCACCGCCTGCAACCTGCTGCTGCCACCGCCCGTGTGGGTGGACGAGGCGGGCCGGTCCATCGAGGGCCTGGCCCGGCGGGTGCGCCAGCTGATGCTGCGGATGGGCGAGGAGGCGGCGGGCCGCGTCCCCTGGCAGCAGGCGGCCGAGCGGCTGCACGAGGCGCGCCGGCTGGACCACGACATCACGGGGGTGGACGCGGCGCTGCGGCAGGCGGAGGACAGTCTGCGGCTCAATCCGCGCGTCAAGGAGGGGCTGCTGCACCGGGTGGTGCTGCGCACCGGTCTGGACACGCTGGAGATCTGCACGGTGGTGCTGCGGGTCCTGGCCCGCTCGTTCACCGACCTGGCGAAGGCCCGGGGCGGAAAGGACCTGTTCCCGCCCCGGGTGGGTGCGACCGTGGAGCAGCTGCTGTCGGAGATCGCCGACGCGGTGGTCAGCTTCGCGGTGCTGGTGACCACGGATCTGAGCGAGGACGCCGAGTCGGCCGAAGCCCGGCTGTCGGCCGAGCTGCACACGGCGGCCGGCACCCGGGACCGGCTGGCCGAACTGCTCCGGGAGGAGATCGCCGAGGACTGGACGGACTGGCAGCTGCTGGGCGCGGTACTGACCGAGACGACCAGGATCATCGACGAGCTGAACACCGAGCACCGCACCCGGCGGCTGCTGGAGGAGCTGGACCGGGTGTCCCGCGAGCACCGGGCGAAGCTCCCCCGGCCGGCCCGGCTGCGCGACTGGCTCGGCGTCCAGGAGGAGCTGTGGCGCAACCGCGCGGGCCTCGGCAGCCGGTCCCGGTGAGGCGCGCCCCGGGCTTGCCCCCGAAGGCGGGTGCGGGCCAAGGTGTCCTGTCAGGAGCGGGCCGGCCGACGACCTGAGGTGGGGCATGCAGACGCAGTCACGGACCTCCCCGCACAGCCGGGAGCACGGGGACGGGTGGACCAGGCGCCGGTTCGTCGGGGCGGTGGCCGGCACGGCGGCGGTCACCGCGTGCACGGCCCGGGTGGTCCCGTCACCGGACGCCCCGGACACCCGGAGGGCGCCGGAGCCCGCCGCCCCGCCGCGTGCGCCGTCCGGGCCGCGCCCCCTGTACGTGGGCACCTACACCTCCGTGGCGGGCGGCGGCACCGGCATCGGCGTCGCGTCGTACGATCCCCGGTCGGGCCGGATCACCGGGGCGGGGACGCTCACCGGGGTACCCGACCCGTCGTACCTCGCCGTGCACCCGGACGGCCGTACGCTGTACGCGGTGGCCGAGCGGCAGGACGGCGCGGTGACGGCCGTACGCCTCGCGGACCGGCGGGTGCTCGGCAGCCGGAGCACCGGCGGCGCGGGGCCCTGCCATCTCTCGGTGCATCCCACCGGCCGCTGGCTGCTGAGCGCGGACTACGGCTCGGGCAGCGTCTCGGTGCACCCGATCGACGCCTCGGGCGCCCTCGCCGAGCGCACCGACCGGGTCACGCACACCTCCCCGCCGCCCGGGCCGGGGCAACAGGGGCCGCACGCCCACCAGTTCGTCACCAGTCCCGACGGACGGCACGTCCTCGCCGTGGACCTGGGCACCGACACCGTCTACACCTACCGTCTCGACCCGGTGCGCGGGACACTGACGGAGGTCGCCCGGGCGCAGACCCGGCCCGGCGCGGGGCCCCGTCATCTGACCTTCCATCCCGGCGGCCGGTACGCCTACCTCGCCAACGAGGTGGACGACACGGTGGCCGTCTGCGCCTACGATCCCCGCTCCGGCCGGCTGCGCGTCGGCCCGCCGCAGCCGACGGGAGCGGACGGCGGCACCAACTATCCGGCGCAGCTCCTGGTGACGGCGAACGGCCGGTTCGCGTTCCTGGCCAACCGGGGGCACAACAGCCTGGCCCGGTACGCGGTGGAGTCGGCCGGGGCCCGGCTGCGGCTGCTGGGCACGGTGCCGGTGGGCGGGGACTTCCCCCGGCAGATCGCGTTCTCCCCGGACGGCCGGCTGCTGTTCGCGGCGAACCAGCGCTCCGGCACGGTCACCGTCTTCCACGTCGACGCCGACGGGGGCGGTCTCAGCCCGGCCGGCGAGCCGTTCGCGTCACCCGTCGCCGTCTGCGCGCTGCCGCTGTAGCGCCCGGGGGCAGGCGGTCGCGGCGGCCTGGGCCAGCAGGGCGTGCATCCGCTCGGTGAGCTGGGGCACGTCGTCGGCGGGCGTGTGGAAGGGCAGCCGTACGTCGCCGTGGGCGCGGGTGCGTTCGATGCGCAGGGTCAGTCCGTGCCGGTCGACGGCGAGCGGTGCCACCCGGGTCGCGGCGTGCAGGCTCTCCGGCCGTACCAGGCGGCTGAGCCGCTCGACGGCGTCGGGGTGGGCGTCGGCGAGGTGGGTGAGCAGCCGGGACTCGGCCTCGGCGAGGGGGTCGGGCCGGGCGGCGGCGAACTCGTCGAGGGCGACGACCACCGGGCCGGAGGACTGCCGGAGCACCACCCGGGCGGGGTGGAAGATCAGGTCGCCCTCCGCGAGGGCGAGCCGGCCGGAGAGCCAGAGCCGGGCGCGCACGCGGTGGCGCACCGGTACGGGGGCGACGTCGGCGAACTCCAGCAGGGCGGAGGGCTCCTGGCGCGGGGCGCACAGGGCCGCGGCGAACAGGGCGCTGTCGTCGGGCACCGTCAGTCGCACCCGGCCGTCCTCGGTCACGGTGTGCGCTCCGGCGTACTCCTCGCGCATGCCGTCCGCGGTCACCGCGCACGACCACGCGACGGACAGTACCGACCGTGCCCGTTCCGCCGCGCCGGGGGCGGCCGTCCAGTCCTGTGTGTCACCCATCCCGAGACCTCCTTAGGTAAGCCTTGCCTAACTCATCTGAGTCCGGGGCGTGCGCCAACCGCATCCCACCGGCGCACGGAGTCGTCAGGGTTGCGCGAGGACGCCCAGCAGCGCGCGGGCGCACAGGTCGCGCACCCGCTCGCGGCACAACATGCCCTCTCCGCCCAGCCATTCCAGACAGACGGCGGTGGTGAAGGCGAGCCAGCCGCGCACCGCCAGACACACTTCGGGAGCGGCCTCGACGATCGGCCCGAACTCGGGATCGGCGGCGAACGCGGCCAGGATCTGCCGCTCCTGCGCGGCCAGCGCCCGCTGGTAGACGCGGCGCACGGCCGGGTCGCCCGCCGCGTCGGCGCGATGGAAGGCGCGGAAGCCCTGCGCGTGGTCCTCGACATAGCCGAGATAGGCGTCGAGACCGGCCGTCAGCTGCTCGCGCACCGGCACCCCGGGCACGGCCGCCGTCATCCGCAGCATCCGCTCGCTCTCGCGCTCCACGACCGCCGCGAAGAAGTCCCGCTTGGTGGGGAAGTAGTGATAGAGCAGCCCCCGCGAAACTCCCGCGATCTCGGCCACCCGCTCCACCCACACATCGTCGTAGGCGCTCTCCGAGAACAGCTGCGCGCCGACCGACAGCAGCTGCTCACGGCGCTCTTCGGTACTGAGCCGGCGCCGGGCGCGCTCCCCCTCGTTCGCGGGCATGGCGTCACTCTACTTGACGTCGGTTCTAATAGGGCACCACACTGAAACGCGTTGTTGAACCCACGTCCAACACGTGCGGGGGCGGCGTCAACCATCCGCTGGATCAAGGGGGATCACGCATGGCGGAGACGACGAAGACCAGGGGGAACCGGCCGCCGAAGGGCTTCCGGAGCGCCGAGCGGGGCTGGCCCGAGCTGCATCGCATACCGCACCCGCCGCGCCGGCTGCCGCTGCTCGGCGATGTGCTCGGCATCGACCGGCACCGCCCGCTCCAGGACTCCCTGCGGCACGCCCGCGCGCTGGGCCCGATCTTCCGGCGGCGGGTCTTCGGCAACGAGTTCGTGCTCGTATGGGGGGCCCGGCTGGTCGCCGACCTCGCCGACGAGTCGCGGTTCGCCAAGCACGTCGGGCTGGGCGTGGCCAATCTGCGTCCGGTGGCCGGGGACGGCCTGTTCACCGCCTACAACCACGAGCCGAACTGGCAGCTGGCGCACGACGTCCTGGCACCCGGGTTCAGCCGGGAGGCCATGGAGGGCTACCACGGGATGATGCTGTCCGTGGCCGGCCGGCTCACCGACCACTGGGACCGGCGGCTCGCGGCCGGGCGCACGGTGGACGTGCCCGGCGACATGACGCGGCTGACCCTGGAGACCATCGCGCGGACCGGCTTCGGGCACGACTTCGGCTCCTTCGAACGCGACCGCCCGCACCCCTTCGTCACCGCGATGGTCGGCACCCTCGGCTACGCCCAGCGGCTCAACAGCGTCCCCGCGCCGCTGGCCCCGCTGCTGCTGCGCACCGCGGCCCGGCGCAACGCGGCCGACATGGCCTGCCTGAACCGCACGGTGGACGAGCTGGTGGCGGCCCGGCGCCGCTCGGGGGACGGCGAGGGGGACCTGCTGGACCGCATGCTGGCCACCGCGCACCCGGTGACCGGGGAGCGGCTGTCCGCCGAGAACGTCCGCAAGCAGGTCATAACGTTCCTGGTGGCGGGCCACGAGACCACCTCGGGCGCGCTCTCCTTCGCGCTGTACTACCTCGCCCGGCATCCGGAGATCGCCGCCCGGGCCCGGGCCGAGGTGGACCGCGTCTGGGGCGACGACCCGCGTCCGCGCTACGACCAGGTGGCCCGGCTGCGCTATGTCCGCCGGGTGCTGGACGAGTCGCTCAGGCTGTGGCCGACCGCGCCCGCCTTCGCCCGCGAGGCCCGCGAGGACACGGTCCTCGCCGGCGAGCATCCGATGCGCCGGGGCGCGTGGGCCCTGGTGCTGACGCCGATGCTGCACCGCGCGCCGGAGGTGTGGGGCCCGGACCCCGAGCGGTTCGACCCGGACCGCTTCGCCCCGGCCGCCGTACGCGCCCGTCCGCAGCACACCTTCAAGCCGTTCGGCACCGGGGCCCGCGCCTGCATCGGCCGGCAGTTCGCCCTGCACGAGGCGACCCTGGTCCTCGGCCTGCTGCTGCGCCGCTACGAGCTGCACGCCGACCCCGGCTACCGCCTGACGGTGACCGAACGCCTGACGCTGATGCCGGAGGGGCTGCGGCTGCGGCTGGAGAGGCGACGGCAGGGCCCCGAAGGCGCGCGCCCGGCCCGGGAGGAATCCGCGGCCGGCCGGCCGGAGCACCCGGCACGGTCCCGGTCAGCGAGCCGTTGCCCAGTGCACCGGCCGGGCGACTGACCCGGGCAGCCGGGTCCCGGCGCTGCCCCGCGCGGCGTTCACCTGCGGCTGGGTGAGGAAGAAGGCCCCGGTCAGGTCCGCGTCGGTGAGGTCGGCGTCCCGCAGGTCCGCGCCGATCAGGTCCGCGTCGCGCAGGTCGGCCCCGGTGAGGTCGGCGGCGATGAGGTACGCGCCGCGCAGGCTCGCCCCGCGCAGATCGGCGCCCCGCAGCCGGGCGCCGATCAGGTCCGCGCCCCGCCGGTCCTTGCCCTTCGCCTTCCCCTTGCCCTTGCCGGTGGCGCCGGCCCGGACCAGCTCGCTGGTGCGCAGCAGCAGCACGTTGACCTCCTGCCGGTACGCGGCCACGTCCAGCGCGGCCAGCTCCTCGGGGCCGAGCCGGGTGAGCCGTTCGGTCTCCTCCAGCGCCTGCCGCAGCCCGGGGTGGACGGGCGCGGCGGCGGGCAGGCCCAGCGCCTCGGTGAGGTACCACAGCAGCTCGTGCAGGTGCCGGACGACCGGGAACACCTCGAACATGCGGCGCGCGTGTTCCTTCGGTGCCCCGCGCCAGCCCTGCCCGCCGAAGGTGACCTGGGACACCTTCTGGCCGGCGCCGAAGCAGTCGTAGACCGTGCAGCCGGTGAACCCCCGCTGCCGCAGGCGGGCGTGGATGCCGCAGCGGTGGTCCTCCTGGAGGTTCGAGCAGGGGGTGCCCGCGGCCTTGTTCACCGGGAAGTCGGCGGAGCGGGCGAAGGGCAGGGCGACGCAGCACAGTCCGAAGCACTGTGCGCAGTCGCCCCGCAGGTCGGCGGGGTCGGTTGTCTTCTCCGGCATGGGGACAGCCTACTGACCTGCGGAAGCTCCCTCGTTCACAGCTCGTCGCGGACCAGGGACAGCAGCCGGTCCAGCACCCGGGGTGCCGTGCGCAGGCCGTCGTGCTCGTACTCGTTGGTGACCCAGGGGCGCAGGCCGCGGATCGCGGCGGCGGTCTCCAGGGAGTGGGTGGCGTCGACGAACATGTCGTCGTGGTAGACGGCGGCGGCGACGGGGACCTCGTTGGCGGCGAGGCGGGCCGGGTCGTACAGCGGGTACCAGTCGGTGCGGGCGGCGAGCAGCCCGGCGGTCTCGCGCAGGGGCCGCAGGGCCGGGTCGGTCTCGAACATCCAGGGGTGGACGGTCTCGCCGGTGAAGAGCACCGGCCCGTCCCCGGCGAGCGCCTCGGCCGCGTCGAACTGCGGGAACTCGGCGCGGACGCGTTCGGCGGCCCAGGCGGTGGGGCGGGCGTCCTGGCCGTAGATCGACTCGTGGACGAGGGCGTACAGGGGGTGCGAGGCGTACGACAGCAGGGACTGCGCCTGCTCCTGGAAGGCGTCGGACAGCTCCCGGCCGGACGGCGTGCGCACGAAGGCGTCCTCCAGCAGCAGGTGCAACCGGTGGCTGCCGTCGCCCGTGCCGAGCATCAGGCCGAGGGACTGGAATGCCTCCACGGTGAAGCGGTAGCCGTTCGGGAGGACCACGTCGTGGGTGAGGAGGTGTTCGGCGATCCGGCGGGCCGCCGCCACGTCCTGCGGGTAGCGGTCGTAGTGGGCGGCGACCTTGCGCTCGATGCGCGGGTAGGCGGCCCGGTAGACGTCGTCGGCGTGGGCGTGCAGGGAGGGCAGGCCGCCGGTGATGAGCGCGGTGTGCACGCCCTCGGGGGCGAGGGAGAGGTACGACACCGTGCAGAAGCCGCCGTAGCTCTGGCCGAGCACGGTCCACGGGGCGCCGCCGGTGAGGCGGGGGCGGATGGCCTCGCAGTCGCGGACGATGGAGTCGGCGCGGAAGCGGGTGAGGTGGTCGGCCTGGGCGGCGGGGCCGCCGCGCAGCGGCAGCGTCTGCCGGGTGGCGGGGGTGGAGCGGCCGGTGCCGCGCTGGTCGAGGAGCAGGACGCGGTACTCCTTCAGGGCGCGGTCGAGCCAGGACTGACGTCCGACGAAACGGTTCGCCCCGAAGCCGGGGCCACCCGTGAGGTACAGCAGCCAGGGCAGGTCCTGCCCGGCCTTGTCGCTCGCCACCGCCTCGCGGGCGTACAGCTCGATGGTCTCGCCCCCGGGGTCGGCGTGGTCGAGGGGCACGGTGAAGTGGTGGTCGGTGAGGACGACGCCGGGCTGGCGGTAGCTGAGGCGCAACGGGTCTCCCGGGGCGGGCGGATGCGGACGCGTCCCAGTTCAGCACATCGGCGCGGGCGCGCCGGGCCCGGGACCACGGTGGGCGCGGGACCCGGCCGTCAGCGCGCGACCAGGCTGGAGCGGCGCACCACCAGCTCCGGCTGGAGCACCACCCTGCGGTGCTCGTGGGCCCGCTCGCCCTGCTCGGTCTCCTCCAGCAGCAGTTCGGCGGCGAGGGCGCCCAGGGTGACGGCGGGCTGGCGTACGGAGGTGAGCGGGACGGCCGCCGCGGCGGCGAACTCGATGTCGTCATAGCCGACGATCGCCAGGTCGTCGGGGACGGTGACGCCCGCCGCGTACATGGCCTGGAGCAGGCCGAGGGCGAGCAGGTCGTTGGCGCAGAAGACGGCGGTGGGACGGTCGGCGAGGCCCAGCAGACGGGCGCCCGCGTCCCGGCCCGCGGCCACGTCGAGGCGTTCGGTGGGCAGTTCGCGCAGCGCCTCGGGGCCGAGCCCGGCCTCGGCGAGGGCGGACAGCGCGCCGGTGCGCCGGTCGCGGACCTGGTTGAGCCCGGGCGGCCCGCTGACGTAGGCGATCGAGCGGTGCCCGGCGTCCACCAGGTGGCGCACCGCGAGCGCGCCGCCCGCGACGTCGTCCACCGAGACCGAGCACTCGGCGGCGCCCTCGGCGACCCGGTCGACCAGCACGAACGGGATGCCGTGCCGGCGGAACGCGGCGATGTTGCGGCCGCTGGCGTCTGCCGGGGTGAGCAGCACACCGCGCACCCGCTGTTCGGCGAAGAGCGACAGGTACTCGGCCTCCTCGCCGGTGTCCTGGGCGCTGTTGCACACCATCACGCCGAGCCCGGCCCGGCGGGCGGCCCGTTCGGCGCCGCGGGCCACGTCCACGAAGAACGGGTTGCCCATGTCGAGCACCAGCAGCCCCATGATCCGGCTGCGGCCGGCGCGCAACTGGCGCGCCGACTCGCTGCGGACGTAGCCGAGCCGGTCGATCGCGGACAGCACCCGGGCCCGGGTCTCGCTCGCGACGGTGTCCGGGCGGTTGATGACATTGGACACCGTGCCCACCGACACTCCGGCGGCGCGGGCGACGTCCTTGATACCCACCGACTGGGCCATCGGACTTCGGACCTCCAGGGGACGGGATGCGGCGGGGCGAGCTTCACATTACCGTCACGCCGGCGGGGCGAAGTCGGCCACGTGCAGCGGCGAGGGGATCGTGCCGGCGGACCTCTCCTGGTACATGAACGACAGGACGCCGTCCGCCGCGCTCCGGGTCTCGTCCACCACCACCGAACGCGTTCAGCCCGGCGCCGTCGGACAGCAGCGCCCAGTCGGTGTACCCGGAGGCCGCCGAGGCGGCGGCGATCCGGCCGTGGGGCAGCACCGCGTAGGCGTTGTCGTGACGGTCCAGGACCAGCCGGGTGCGCTGGCTCGAGCGGAGCGGGACGGGGATCTCGGTCTTCAGCCAGGCGCCGGAGGCGGTCTTGCGCAGATGGTGGGCGCGGGCGGTGCGGGCGGCGGGGTGACCGGTGGTCGCCGGGCCGAGGCGGACGGGGAGATGGCTGATGACCGCGTGCGGCCGGCCGGCCGAATCGACGCACTGGCTCTCCTGGTTCATCAGGCAGTGGTCCGGGCCCAGCGGGTCGACGGTCAGGCCGGCGTCGGTGACGCGGACCCGGCCGGGCCCGCCGGTCGTGCCCGCCTTGGTGCCCGTGCCGTCGTGCCAGGTCCGGCCGCGGTCGTCGGAGTAGACGTAGCCGGTGTCGTGGTTGGTCAGTCCGCCGCGGCGGGCGAGGACGGCCGGGTCCCGCTCCCGCCGGGTGAACAGGGCGTGCAGCCGGGCGCGCCGGTCGTAGTCGAGGCCGTGCAGATACATGCTGCGGGCGGTGCCGGTCCCGTGCGGGGTGGTGTACGTGCCGGTCGCGCCGGACCACTCCCCCGGCGCGGTCCACCGTGAACCGTCGTACTCCGCGCGGGCGTTGCGGCCGTTGCCGGAGACGCCGGCCCGGTAGCCGAGCTGGAGCCGGCCCTCGGGCGTGGTGAGGAACTGCGGGCAGGTGAACCGGTCGGTGAGCGGCAGCCCGTCCAGGGTGGTCCGTACGGCTCCGAAGGCGGACGGGCCCCAGGCGGTGCCCGAGGGGTCGGACAGGAGGCCGGCGACGGACGTGACGTGGTGGAAGCCGTCGCTGTGGGAGTCCAGGTTCAGGTGCAGGCGGCCGTCCGCCGGGGAGACGCCCATGCGGATGACGTTGTGGGAGTCGTCGGCCTTGAGCCGGTGGGGCAGGGTGACGGCCGGCCAGGTGGCGGCGCCGGGCCACGACCGCCTCGCGGCTCGCCGTGTACCAGACGGCGTACTGGTGGCCGCCGTGGGTCAGCAGGCCGTGCTTCTGGAAGGAGTTGGTGTTGACCGGGCCGTCGTGGGAGACGAAGTACAGGGCGCGGGCGTCGAGTCGGGTGACGGCCGGTCCGGTCAGCGAGGGTCTCATCCGCGGCTCCCGGTCAGTCCAGGTGGAACACTTCGGTGAGCGGTCGCATGGCCTCGTCCGGCCGGGCGCCGTCCAGGGACTCGAAGAAGGGTGCCATCTCCCGCTGCCAGCGGGCGTTGACCTCGGTGGCGGCCATGGCGGCCTGGGCGGCGGCGAAGTCCTCGGTCTCCAGACAGCCGACGAGCAGGCCGTCCTCGCGCAGGAACAACGAGTAGTTGTGCCAGCCGGCCGCCCGCAGGGCGTCGAGCATCTCCGGCCAGACGGCCGTGTGCCGCGCCCGGTACTCGTCGAGCCGGTCCGCCCTGACCTTCAGCAGGAAGCACACGCGCCGCATGAACCGTCCCCGTTCTCTCGGAGGTCTTCCCGGACCGGACCGGCAGGTCTCGGTCTAAAAGGTTTCAAGTGGATTTCCGGGACCGTAGGCACCGCGTCCAGGTCCCGTCAATGGGGGCCGGACCGAAAAAGTTTCGGGCGAGCGGGGTGTTTTCAGCGGTCGCGGCGCCGGGTCTGCCGGAGCGCTTGACACCCCTGGTGGTGGCCCCTAGCTTGCCGTTCTGAATCGTTTCATACGCTCGGTCCGTCGTACCGCCCGACATCCACAGGAGCCCTGAAGTGACCGACCTCGCCGCGGTGAAGGCCGCGCTCAAGTCCCAGGCCGTCGAGACGCCGTCGTGGGCGTACGGGAACTCGGGCACCCGGTTCAAGGTGTTCGCGCAGGCCGGGGTGCCGCGCTCGCCGTGGGAGAAGCTCCAGGACGCGGCGCAGGTGCACGCGTTCACCGGGGTGGCGCCGTCGGTCGCCCTGCACATCCCCTGGGACACCGTGGAGGACTACGCCGCGCTCGCGCGGTACGCCGAGGAGCGGGGGGTGCGGCTGGGCGCGGTCAACTCCAACACCTTCCAGGACGACGACTACAAGCTGGGCAGCATCTGTCATCCGGACGCGGCGGTGCGGCGCAAGGCGGTGGACCATCTGCTGCGCTGCGTCGACATCATGGACGCCACCGGGTCCCGCGATCTGAAGCTGTGGTTCGCGGACGGCACCAACTACCCCGGGCAGGATGATGTGGCGGCCCGCCAGGACCGGCTTGCCGAGGGACTCGCCGAGGTGTACGCGCGGCTCGGTCAGGGCCAGCGGATGCTGCTGGAGTACAAGTTGTTCGAGCCGGCGTTCTACACGACGGACGTGCCGGACTGGGGAACCGCCTACGCCCACTGCCTCGAACTGGGCGACCGGGCGCGGGTGGTGGTGGACACCGGGCACCACGCGCCGGGCACCAACATCGAGTTCATCGTCGCCACGCTGCTGCGGAAGGGGAGGCTCGGCGGATTCGACTTCAACTCGCGGTTCTACGCCGACGACGACCTGATGGTGGGGGCGGCCGATCCCTTCCAGCTGTTCCGGATCATGTACGAGGTGGTGCGGGGCGGGGGGCTCACCTCCGAGGTCGCGTTCATGCTCGACCAGTGCCACAACATCGAGCCGAAGATCCCGGCGGTCATCCGGTCCGTGATGAACGTCCAGGAGGCCACGGCGAAGGCGCTGCTGGTGGACAGGGGCGCGTTGGCCGAGGCGCAGGCCTCGGGGGATGTGCTGGGGGCCAACGCGGTGCTGATGGACGCGTACGACACGGATGTGCGGCCGTTGCTCCGCGAGGTGCGGGAGGAGATGGGGCTGGACCCCGACCCGATGGCCGCGTACGCCCGGTCCGGGTGGGCCGAGAAGACCGTCGCCGAGCGGGTCGGCGGGGAGCAGGCCGGCTGGGGGGCGTGAGCGTCCGCCGGGTTCCTGTTCCGTCGCGGGGTGCGGGCCGTCCCCGGCTGGTCGCGCAGTTCCCCGCGCCCCTTCGTCACGTCCCCTCTCCTGGAAGGAACCGATAGCCATGGCCGCCCACCCCTCGGTCGCCGCTCTCCTCTCCCGCTCGCACCGCCTCGGCTCCGACCCGCGCAACACCAACTACGCCGGCGGGAACGCCTCCGCGAAAGGCACCGCCGCCGATCCCGTGACCGGGGGCGAGGTGGAGCTGATGTGGGTGAAGGGGTCCGGCGGGGACCTCGGGACGCTCGCCGAGGACGGACTGGCCGTGCTGCGGCTGGACCGGCTGCGGGCCCTGGCGGACGTGTACCCCGGGGTGGAGCGCGAGGACGAGATGGCCGGCGCCTTCGACTACTGCCTGCACGGCAGGGGCGGCGCCGCGCCCTCCATCGACACCGCCATGCACGCCCTGGTGGACGCCCCGCACGTGGACCATCTGCACCCGGACTCCGGTATCGCGCTCGCCTGCGCGGCCGACGGGGAGAAGCTGACCGCCGAGTGTTTCGGGGACCGCGTGGTCTGGGTGCCGTGGCGGCGGCCCGGGTTCCAGCTGGGCCTGGACATCGCCGCGGTCAAGCGGGCACACCCGCGGGCCGTCGGCTGCGTCCTCGGCGGGCACGGGATCACCGCCTGGGGCGACTCGTCCGAGGAGTGCGAGCGCAACTCGCTGTACATCATCCGGACCGCCGAGGCGTTCCTCGCCGAGCGGGGCCGGGCGGAGCCGTTCGGGCCGGTCGTCGCGGGGTACGAGGCGCTGCCCGGGGCCGAGCGCAGGGAGCGGGCCGCCGCGCTCGCGCCGTACCTCAGGGGCCTGGCGTCCCAGGACCGGGCGCAGGTGGGGCACTTCACCGACTCCGACGTCGTCCTGGACTTCCTGGCCCGTGCGGAGCACCCCCGGCTGGCCGCGCTCGGCACCTCCTGCCCCGACCACTTCCTGCGCACCAAGGTGCGGCCGCTGGTGCTGGACCTGCCGCCCACCGCGCCGTTGGAGGACGCCGTCGCCCGGCTGAGGGAGCTGCACACCGCCTACCGGGAGGAATACGCCGCCTACTACCGGCGGCACGCCCGGCCCGGCTCCCCCGCCATGCGCGGCGCCGATCCGGCCGTCGTGCTGGTCCCCGGGGTCGGCATGTTCAGCTTCGGCAAGGACAAGCAGACCGCCCGGGTGGCCGGTGAGTTCTACGTCAACGCCATCAACGTGATGCGGGGCGCCGAGGCGGTCTCGTCGTACGCGCCCATCGAGGAGGCGGAGAAGTTCCGCATCGAGTACTGGGCGCTGGAGGAGGCCAAGCTGCGGCGGATGCCGGCGCCCAGGCCGCTCGCCACGCGCGTGGCCCTGGTGACGGGGGCGGGCAGCGGGATCGGGAGGGCCATCGCGCACCGGCTGGCCGCCGAGGGGGCCTGTGTCGTCGTCGCCGATCTGGACGCCGGGGGCGCGGCGCGGGTCGCCGAGGAGCTGGGCGGGCCGGACAAGGCCGTCGCCGTCACCGTGGACGTCACCTCGGAGGAGCAGATCGCCGCCGCGTTCCGGTCGGCGGCGCTCGCGTTCGGCGGGGTCGACCTGGTCGTCAACAACGCCGGGATCTCCCTGTCCAGGCCGCTGCTGGAGACCACCGCCCGGGACTGGGACCTCCAGCACGACATCATGGCCCGCGGCTCGTTCCTGGTGTCCCGGGAGGCGGCCCGGGTGATGACGGCGCAGGGACTCGGGGGCGACCTCGTGTACATCGTCTCCAAGAACAGCGTCTTCGCCGGGCCGGACAACATCGCCTACTCCGCCACCAAGGCCGACCAGGCCCACCAGGTGCGGTTGCTGGCAGCCGAGTTGGGTGAGCACGGCATCCGCGTGAACGGCGTCAACCCGGACGGTGTGGTGCGCGGCTCCGGCATCTTCGCCGGGGGCTGGGGCGCGCAGCGGGCCGCCGTGTACGGGGTGCCGGAGGAGAAGCTGGGCGAGTTCTACGCGCGGCGGACCCTCCTCAAGCGCGAGGTGCTGCCCGAGCACGTGGCCAACGCGGTGTTCGCGCTGACCGGCGGGGACCTCACGCACACCACCGGACTGCACATCCCGGTCGACGCGGGTGTGGCGGCCGCGTTCCTGCGATGAGCCCGGGGGTGAAGGCGTACGCGGCCGTCGATCTCGGCGCGTCCAGCGGGCGGGTCATGGTGGGCCGGGTGGGCCCGGACTCGGTGGAGCTGACCGAGGCCCACCGGTTCCCGAACCGGCCGGTGCGGCTTCCGGAGGGGCTGTGCTGGGACATCCTCGCGCTGTACGGCGGTGTCCTGGACGGGCTGCGGGCGGCGGGCGCCCGCAGCGGGGGCCGGCTCGCCTCCGCCGGCATCGACAGCTGGGCGGTCGACTACGGCCTGCTGGACGCCGACGGGGCCCTGCTCGGCAACCCGGTCCACTACCGCGACGCCCGCACCGAGGGGGTCGCGGAGAAGGTGTGGGCGACCGTGCCGGCGGCGGAGCTGTACGCGGCGACGGGCATCCAGTACGCGCCGTTCAACACGCTGTACCAGCTCACGGCGGACCGCTCGACCGCCCGGTTCGCGCACGCGGCACGGGTGCTGCTCGTCCCGGACCTGCTGACGTACTGGCTCACCGGCGAGCAGGGCACCGAGCTGACCAACGCCTCCACCACCCAGCTCGTCGACCCCCGCACCCGGACCTGGGCGCACGGGGTCGCCGGCCGGCTGGGCATCGATCTCGGGCTGTTCGCGCCGCTGCGGCAGCCGGGCGATCCGGCCGGGACCCTGCGGCCCGGGGTGCTGGCGGAGACCGGGCTGCGCGGCCCGGTGCCGGTGACGGCGGTCGGCTCGCACGACACCGCGTCGGCGGTGGTGGCGGTCCCGGCGACCGGGGAGCGGTTCGCCTACATCTGCACCGGCACCTGGTCCCTGGCCGGCCTGGAGCTGTCCGCGCCGGTGCTCACCGAGGAGAGCCGGGCGGCGAACTTCACCAACGAGCTGGGGCTGGACGGCACGGTCCGCTATCTGCGCAACATCATGGGGCTGTGGCTGCTCCAGGAGTGCGTACGGGCCTGGGGGGAGCCGGATCTGGGGCTGCTGCTGCGTCAGGCGGCGGCCGTGCCCACGCTGCGGTCGGTGGTGGACGCCGGGGACGCGGCGTTCCTCGCGCCGGGGCGGATGCCGGAGCGGATCGCCGAGGCGTGCCGGGCGTCGGGGCAGCCGGTGCCGGTGAGCCGGGCCGAGGTGACCCGGTGCATCCTGGACTCGCTGGCCCTCGCCCACCGGCGGGCCGTGCTGGACGCGGCCCGGCTGGCCGACCAGCCGGTGGACGTGGTGTACCTCGTCGGCGGCGGCACCCGCAACGCGCTGCTGTGCCAGCTGACGGCCGACGCCTGCGGGCTGCCGGTGGTGGCGGGAGCGACCGAGGCGGCGGCCCTGGGCAATGTGCTGGTGCAGGCCCGCGCGCAGGGCCTCGCCGGCGATCTGCCCGCGCTGCGCCGGCTGCTCACCCGGACCCAGCCGCTCACCCGGTACACGCCCCGGGGCGGCACCGGCCGGTGGCGGGCGGCCGAGGCGCGGCTCGGCGCGCGGTGAGCCGCGCTCTGCCCGCGCCCGGGCCCCGCCGACTACCCTGCACCCGTCCGATGATCCGTTTTCCCGTTCGACGACCGACACCGAGGAGCCGCGATGCGTGTCGCCCTGTTCCTGACCTGTGTCAACGACACGCTCTATCCGGACACCGGGCGGGCCGTGGTGAAGCTGCTGACCAGACTGGGTGTCGACGTCGACTTCCCGATGGGCCAGACGTGCTGCGGGCAGGCGCACTACAACACCGGCTACCGTCATGAGGCCGAGCCGCTGGCCCGGCACTTCTCCGATGTCTTCGGCGGCTACGAGGCCATCGTGACCCCGTCCGGGTCGTGCGGGGCGATGGTGCGGGAGCTGTATCCCCGGCTGGGCGAACGGGCCCGGGCCGAGGGGCGCGGGGACGGGCTCGCCCGGACGCTGGCGCCGGTGGTGCCGAGGACGTACGAGCTGACGGAGTTCCTGGTGGATGTGCTCGGGGTGACAAACGTGGGCGCCTGGTACCCGCACAAGGTCACCTATCACCCGACCTGCCACGGACTGCGGAGCCTCGGGCTCGGGGACCGGCCGCGCCGGCTGCTCGATGCGGTGAAGGGGCTGGAGCTGGTGGAGCTGCCGGGGGCCGAGGAGTGCTGCGGGTTCGGCGGCACGTTCGCGGTGAAGAACGCGGAGGTGTCGGCGGCGATGGGCGTCGACAAGGTGCGCAACGCGGAGTCGACGGGCGCCCGGGTGCTGTGCGCGGCCGACAACTCCTGTCTCATGCACATCGGCGGCACGATGAGCCGGCTGGGCAGCGGCATGCGGCCGGTGCACCTCGCGGAGATCCTGGCGAGCACGGAGGAGGAACCGGCGCTGTGAGCGGCACGTTCGTCGGCATGCCGGCCTTTCCGGAGGGCGCGCGGGACGCCGTCCGCAACCCCACCCTGCGCGGCAATCTGCGCCACGCCACGCACACCATCCGCGCCAAACGGGCCCGGGCCGTCGGCGAGTTGTCCGACTGGGCCGAGCTGCGCGAGGCGGGCCGGCGGATCAAGGACCACACCCTGCGCCATCTCGACCGCTACCTGGAGCAGTTGGAGGAGTCGGTCACCGCGGCCGGCGGTACGGTGCACTGGGCGGCCGACGCCGAGGAGGCCAACCGGATCGTCACCGGCCTGGTCAAGGCGACCGGCGAGTCCGAGGTCGTCAAGGTCAAGTCGATGGCCACGCAGGAGATCGAGCTGAACGAGGCGCTCGCGGCGGCGGGCATCCGCGCCTACGAGACCGATCTCGCCGAGCTGATCGTGCAGTTGGGCAAGGACCGCCCCTCGCACATCCTCGTCCCCGCCATCCACCGCAACCGGGGCGAGATCCGGGACATCTTCGCGCGGGAGATGGGCGCGTGGGGGCGGCCGGCGCCCGCGGACCTGACGGACACGCCCGCCGACCTCGCCGAGGCGGCCCGGCTGCACCTGCGGGAGAAGTTCCTGCGGGCCAAGGTCGGCATCTCCGGCGCCAACTTCATGGTCGCCGAGACCGGCACCCTCGTGGTCGTGGAGTCCGAGGGCAACGGCCGGATGTGTCTGACCCTGCCCGAGACGCTGATCTCGGTCGTCGGCATCGAGAAGACCGTGCCCACCTGGCGGGACCTGGAGGTGTTCCTGCAGACCCTGCCCCGCTCCTCGACCGCCGAGCGCATGAACCCGTACACCAGCATGTGGACCGGCACCACGGACGAGGACGGCCCGCGCTCCTTCCATCTGGTGCTGCTCGACAACGGCCGCACCGACGCCCTCGCCGACACCGTCGGCCGCCAGGCGCTGCGCTGCATCCGCTGCTCGGCCTGCCTGAACGTGTGCCCGGTGTACGAGCGGGCGGGCGGGCACGCCTACGGCTCGGTCTATCCGGGTCCCATCGGCGCCATCCTCAGCCCCCAGCTGCGCGGCACGGCGAGCGAGATCGACGCCTCCCTGCCGTACGCCTCGTCGCTGTGCGGGGCCTGCTACGAGGTGTGCCCGGTCGCCATCGACATCCCCGAGGTGCTGGTGCACCTGCGGGAGCGGGTGGTGGAAGGCGGTCCGGCCGTGCGCCGGGGCGACAAGGTGCTGCTGAGGCCGGCGAAGGGGCACGCGGCCGAGCGGGCGGCGATGCGGGCGGCGCGCTGGGCGTTCGCCCGCCCCGGCGTGCTGCGCGCGGGCCAGCGGCTGGCCTCCCGGACGCGCCGGCTGCACCCGCGCACCCTGCCGGGTCCGGGCCGGGCGTGGAGCGGGGCGCGGGATCTGCCGGCGGTGCCGCCGGAGCCGTTCCGGGACTGGTGGCAGCGCACGCGCGGCGGAAAGGACGGCGGCGAGTGAACAGCAGGGAGCGGATCCTGGGCCGGGTGCGGCGGGCCCTCGCGGATGTCACCCCCGACGAGCGGCCGTACGAGGAGGCCGTGCCCCGGGACTACCTGCGCGCGCACGGGGAGCGGACCGCCGAGGAGACGGTGGAGCTGCTGGCGGAGAACCTGGCGGACTACCGGGCGATCGTGCACCGCGCCGACGCCGGGGAGCTGCCGGCGCTCGTCATGCGGCTGCTCGCCGAGCGCGGCTCCCAGGAGGTGCTGGTCCCGCCGGGCCTGCCGCCGGGGTGGCTGGCCGCGGACGGTCCCGCGCGGATCCACGACCGGGCGGACTCCACCCCGCGGCGGCTGGACCGGGTGGACAGCGTGGTGACCGGCTGCGCCGTGGCGATCGCCGAGACCGGCACCCTCGTGCTCGACGGCTCCCCCGACCAGGGCCGGCGCCGCGTCTCGCTGATCCCGGACCACCACATCTGTGTCGTCCGCGTCCCGGACCAGGTCGTCTCCTCCGTCCCCCAGGCCCTCGAACGCCTCGACCCGGCCCGTCCCTTGACCTGGATCTCGGGCCCGTCGGCCACCAGCGACATCGAACTGGACCGGGTGGAGGGCGTGCACGGCCCCCGCACCCTGGAGGTGATCCTGCTCGGCTGACCGCCCGCGGTACGCGGGATCCGCCGGTCGGGGCACGGCGGGATGAAGGGCCGGGCCGGCTGCCGTAGCGTGGGGGAATGATCCGGTTCGAGCAGGTCACCAAGCGGTATCCGGACGGGACGACGGCCGTGGACGGCCTCTCCTTCGAGGTGGCCGAGGGCGAACTGGTGACCCTCGTGGGGCCGTCCGGGTGCGGCAAGACGACCACCATGATGATGGTGAACCGGCTCATCGAGCCGACCTCGGGCCGGATCCTCGTCGAGGGCCGGGACATCGCGTCCGTCGACCCGGTACGGCTGCGCCGCCGCATCGGGTACGTCATCCAGCAGGTGGGCCTCTTCCCGCACCGCACCGTCCTGGACAACACCGCGACCGTGCCCGCGCTGCTCGGCTGGAAACGGGCGCGGGCCCGGGCCCGGGCGGCCGAGCTGCTGGACCTGGTGGGCCTGGACCCGAAGATGTACGGGCCGCGCTACCCCCACCAGCTGTCCGGCGGGCAGCGGCAGCGGGTCGGCGTGGCCCGCGCGCTGGCCGCCGACCCGCCGGTGCTGCTGATGGACGAGCCGTTCGGCGCGGTCGACCCGGTGGTGCGCGAGCAGTTGCAGGACGAGTTCCTGCGCATGCGGTCCGCGGTGCGCAAGACGGTGCTGCTGGTCACGCACGACATCGAGGAGGCGGTCCGGCTCGGCGACCGCATCGCCGTGTACGGGCAGGGCCGCATCGAGCAGTTCGACACGCCCGGCGCGGTCCTCGGGGCGCCCGCCACGCCGTACGTCGCCTCCTTCGTGGGCGCCGACCGCGGGCTGAAGCGGCTCTCCGTCACCCCGGTCGAACCGGACGACCTGGAGCAGCCCCCGGTGGCCCGCCCGGCGGAGCCCGCGGCCCGGGCCCGGGAGCGGCTGCGCGCCGAGGGCGCCCGGTGGGCGGTGGTCCTGGACGCGGACGGCGGTCTGCACGGCTGGGTCGGCGCCGGGGAGCTGGCGGCGGGCGGCACGGTCGGGGACCTGGCCCACCGGATGACCGCCTGGGTGCCGGTCGGGGCGCCGCTGAAGCAGGCGTTCGGGGTGATGCTCCAGCACGACGCCGGGTGGGTGGCCGTGCTGGACGGGGCGCGGTTCCTCGGCGTGCTGACCCCGGCGAAGCTGCACGAGGCGCTGCGCCGCTCGGTGGACGCGGACGCGCGCGGGGTGGCGCGGGGACAGGTGCCGTTCGACTCGGTGGCGGACGCCTGAGCGGGCCGGTCCACCAGCCCCTTGTCCTCCAGATAGGCGCGGGCCACGTCGGCGGGCAGCCGGCGCGCGCTGTCGACCTGCCGGTTCATGGCGGCGAGGTCGGCGGTGGTGAGTACGGCGTCGAGCCGGCCGAGGGTCTTCGCCACCCGTGCGCCGCCCGCGCGGGCGCGGTTGACGACCGGGACGACGTGGTCGGCGTTCTGCAGCCGTCTGTCGTCGGCGAGCAGGACCAGGCCGAAGGCGTCGAGGGTGGCGTCGGTCGTCGTGGTCAGCACCAGTTGGTCCCGGCCCTGCTGCACGGCCCGTTTGGCCTGGGTGGTGCCGACGCCCTTGGGGTCGATACCGGTGATGTGGATGCCGTAGACCTTCCGCAGGCCCGGGGCGCAGTAGGGCCGCCGTACGCACTCGTCGCCCGCGGCGAGCCGTACCGGAAGCTTCCTGGCTCCGAGGTCGCCGAGGGTCTTCAGGCGGTGCCGGCGGGCGTAGGCGGCGCTCACCGCGAAGGCGTTCTGGTCGACGGCGCGGCCCGGTGCGAGGACGGTCAGGCCGCGGGGCGCGGCGAGGGCGCGCAGGGCCCTCATCGTGGCGCCGAGGTCGGGCGAGCCCACCGGGGCCGCGTCGGGCCCGTGCGTCTTGGCGTTCAGCCAGTCGGCGAAGGTGGCCGCGTACTCGGGTACGACGTCGATCCGGCCGGATTCCAGGGCCGGTTCGTACAGTTCCCGGTTGGCGACGGTGAGGAGGGAGGTCCGGTATCCGGCGTCGCCGAGCAGCCGGGCGTACAGCTGGGCGAGCAGGTCGCTCTCGGTGAAGCCGGCCGAGCCGATGGTCAGACGGCGGCTGTCCCCGGGCGCGGCGGTGACCCGGCCGCGGTCCTCCAGGGCCGGGCCGGTGGCGCAGGAGCCGAGCAGGAGCAACGCGGCGGCCGCGCGGGCGAGCACGGTGAGCGGTGAGGGTGTCCGCCGGCCTCTCACGGGCGGCCGCCCCTCGTCCGGACCGGCGCCAGGCGCTCGGCGAGGGCGAAGACGGCCTCCACCAGGAGGGCGAAGACGGCGACGAGGAACGCGCCCGCGACCACCTGGGGCGTACTGGCCAGGTTGAAGCCGGCCGTGATGATCCGGCCGAGGCCGCCGCCGCCCGCGAGCGCGGCGATGGTCGCGGTGGCGACGAGCTGCACCGCGGCGAGCCGGACCCCGCTCAGCAGCAGCGGGAGCGCGAGGGGCAGTTCCACGCGGAACAGGAGCTGGCGGCCGGTCATCCCCATGCCCCGGGCGGCCTGGACGACACCGCGGTCGACCTCGCGCATGCCGACGTAGGCGTTGGTGAGCAGCGGCGGCACGGCGAACAGGACGAGGGCGGCCACGGTGGGCCCCTCGCTCCAGCGTCCGACCGGGGTGAGCAGCAGCAGGACCAGGACGGCGAAGGTGGGCACGGCCCGGCCGGCGTTGGCGAGGTTGACGGCGAGCGCGCCGCCCCTGCCGAGGTGGCCGAGGACCAGCGCGACGGGCAGGGCGACGGCACAGCTCAGCAGGAGGCAGACGACGGTGAGCGCCAGGTGCTGGAGCAGCCGGTGCCGGATGCCGTCCTCGCCCGGCCAGTGCGCGGGGTCGGTGAGCCAGTCCCAGGCGGCGGCGAGGGTGCTCACGCGCGCGCTGCCCTGGTCCAGGGGGTGAGCAGCCGCTGCACGCCCAGCAGGAGCAGGTCGGCGGCGACGGCGATCAGCACGCACAGCACGGACGCGGTGAGCACCTGAGCTTTGAAGTAGCTGTTCATGCCCGCGTAGATGAGGTTGCCGAGGCCGCCGTAGCCGACGATCGCGCCGACCGTCGCCAGGGAGACCGCCGAGACGGTGGCGATGCGCAGGCCCGCCATCGCGGCGGGCAGCGCGAGCGGCAGCTCCACGGCGAACAGCAGGCGGACGGGGCCGTAGCCGAGGCCGCGCGCGGCCTGCCGGGTGTCCTCCGGGACGGCGCGCAGGCCCGCGAGGATGTTGCGCACGAGCACGGTGAGCGAGTACAGCGCCAGCCCGGCGACGACGAGGGTCGCCGACAGGCCGTACAGGGGCAGGAGGAGGGAGTACATGGCCAGCGAGGGGATGGTGTAGAGGATCGTCGTCACGGCCAGGACCGGGCCGGCCGCCCGGCGCCGGCGGCGGGCCAGCACCGCGAGCGGCACCGCGACGGCCAGTCCGGCCAGCACCGACAGGAAGGTCAGCTGGAGGTGCTGGACGACCGCGTCGAGCAGGAGCTGCCGACGGGTGCTCAGATAGATCCCGCAGACCCACTCGTTGCGCGTCAGGCAGTCGTCGGGGAGCGGTGTCACGGGTCCATTGCAGCGGGCGGGGCGGGCGGGGGCGCGTCGGGGTGGGCTGGATGGGGGGATGGGTGCGTGCTGGGTGGGGGCGGGCCCGTCGGGGGCCCGGTGGAGGCGGCTGATCGTCGTGGACCGTGGCGCGGGAGCTGAACAAGCGCTTAGATAGAAGCCGGAACGTTTCCCTGGGGTCTGCTCCCAGGGCCTGCTGCCGCTGACCCGCCGGAGGCCCCCGTTGTTCACGTCCGTCGACGACGTCTCCGCCCGCCTCGCCGAGGCCGGCTATCTCGCCTCGCCCGCCGTCGCCACGACCGTGTTCCTCGCCGCCCGGCTGGGCAAGCCGCTGCTGGTGGAGGGGCCCGCCGGGGTCGGCAAGACGGAGCTGGCCAAGGCCGTCGCCCAGGTGGCCGGCGCCCGGCTGGTGCGGCTCCAGTGCTACGAGGGCGTGGACGAGTCCCGGGCGCTGTACGAGTGGAACCACGCCAAGCAGCTGCTGCGCATCAGCGCGGGCCGCGACGAGAGCTGGGACGAGACCCGTACCGACATCTTCAGCGAGGAGTTCCTGCTCCCCCGCCCGCTGCTGACCGCCATCCGCGGTGACGAGCCCACGGTGCTGCTCATCGACGAGACCGACAAGGCCGACATCGAGATGGAGGGGCTGCTGCTGGAGGTGCTCAGCGACTTCCAGATCACGGTTCCCGAACTGGGCACGGTCACCGCCACCCGCCGCCCGTTCGTCGTCCTCACCTCCAACGCCGGCCGGGAGCTGTCCGAGGCGCTGCGCCGCCGCTGCCTGTTCCTGCACATCGGGTTCCCGGAGGAGGAGCTGGAGCGGCGGATCGTACGGCTGAAGGTGCCGGGCCTCGGCGCCGCGCTGACCGAGTCGGTGGTGCGGGTGGCCGGGGCGCTGCGCGCGATGGACCTGCGCAAGGCGCCCTCCGTCGCCGAGACCGTCGACTGGGCGCGCACCCTGCTGGCCCTGGGCGCCGGCACCCTGGACGAGGACGTCGTACGGGACACCCTCGGGGTGATCCTCAAGCACCAGGACGACATCCAGAAGGCGGCGGCCAAGCTGGACCTGGACGCGCTGTGACCGCCGTCGCCGACCGGATCGCCGGCCTGGCCGGGGCACTGCGCGCGCACGGGGTGCGGATCGGCACCGCGGAGACGGTGGACGCGGCCCGCGCGGCGGAGGTCCTGGGGCTCTCGGACCGGGAGCTGCTGCGCGAGGGCCTGGCCGCGACGCTGCTGCACGGCCCGGGCCAACGGGCCGTGTTCGACGCGGTCTTCGACCTGTACTTCCCGCGCGGCGTCGGCGGTCCGCACGGCGCTTCCGGGGACCGGGACGACCTGCGCGACCGGCTCGCCGAGGCGCTGGCCGCCGACGACCGGGCGCTGCTGGCCCGGTTGGCGGCCGAGGCGGTCGACGGGCTGGGCGGATACGGGAGTTCCCCCGCCTCGGACGGCTGGTCGGCGTATCAGACCCTCGAACGGCTGCGCCCGCAGACCCTGTTGGCCCGGGTGCGGGCCGACGTCCGAGGCCGGGGCGGCAGCGGGGCGGGCCGTGCGGCCAACTTCGCGGACCGGCTGCTCGACGACGAGATCCGGCGCCGCATCGAGGAGTTCCGGCGGATGGTCGGGGCGGAGGCGCGGCGCCGGGTGGCGGAGCGGCGCGGACGGGACGAGATCGCCCGGCGGGGCGTCAGGCCGGCCGCGGACCGGGTCGACTTCCTGTACGCCGGCCGGGACCAGCTCGCCGAACTGCGCAGGACCGTCCAGCCGCTGGCGCGCAAGCTGGCCACCCGGCTCGCCGCACGCCGCCGCCGGGCCGCGCGCGGCACGATCGACCTGCGCCGCACCCTGCGCTCCTCGCTGTCCACGGGCGGGGTGCCGATGCGGCCGGTGCTGCGCCGGCGCCGCCCGGTCCGCCCCGAACTGGTGCTGCTGTGCGACGTGTCCGGCTCGGTGTCCGGGTTCTCCGACTTCACCATGCTCCTCGTCCAGGCGCTGCACGAGGAGTTCGCCAAGGTGCGCGTGTTCGCCTTCGTCAACCGGCTGGACGAGGTCACCGGCCTGCTCGACCGCGGCCGGGCCGACCCCGACGGACTCGGCGCCCGCATCCGCGCCGAGGCCACGCTCACCGGCTGGCACGGCAGCAGCGACTACGGCATGGCGCTGGGCGAGTTCGCCGAGCGGTACGGCGGCGCGGTCGGCCCGCGCACGACGGTGTTCGTCCTCGGTGACGCCCGGACGAACATGAGCGACCCGAACCTCCCGGCCGTGCGGGACATCGCCCGGCGGGCCCGGCGCGTGCACTGGCTGAACCCCGAGCCCCGCGACCGCTGGGGCACCGGCGACTCGGCGGCGCCCGCCTACGCCGGCCTGGTGGACATGCACGAGTGCCGCACGGCCCGGCAACTCGGCGCGCTGGTCTCCCGGTTGCTGCCGGTGTGAGGCGAGTCGGGGGCGCGCCCGCCGACGGGGTGACGGCGGGCCGCCCAGCATGATCGACTGGTCGCGGCGGCGCCCCCGCCCGCCGGTCACCGACCCGAGGACAGCGCGATGAACCAGCACCCGCCCGTGCCGCTGGGCACCTTCCCCACCCCCGTCGAACCGGCGCCCCGGCTGGCCGCCGCGCTCGGGCTGGACCCGGACGACCTGTGGGTGAAGCGGGACGACCTGACCGGCCTGGGCGGCGGCGGCAACAAGGTCCGCAAACTGGAGTGGACGGTGGGCGCGGCGCTCGCCGAGGGGGCGGACACCCTCGTGACGACCGGTGCCCCGCAGAGCAACCACGCCCGGCTGACCGCCGCCGCGGGCGCCCGGCTGGGGCTGGACGTCGTCCTCGTGCTGCGCGGCTCCCCGGGCGGCTCGCGCTCCGGCAACCTCGCCCTGGACGGACTGTTCGGGGCGCGGCTCGTCTGGGCCGGCGAGGCGGACCGGGCCGGGCTGGACGCGGCGGCCGCCGAGGTGCGCGCGCGGCTGCGGGCCGCCGGCGCCCGTCCGGCGCCGATCCCGTTCGGCGGTTCCAGCGCCCTGGCGGCGAGGGGGTACGCGGTCTGCGGCGCGGAACTGCGCGAGCAGGTCCCCCACCTGCGCACGACGGTGGTCGCGCTCGGCTCGGGCGGCACGATGGCGGGGCTGGTCGCGGCCCTGGGCAGCGGCTCGGTGCTCGGTGTCGACGTGGGCGCGCTGCCCGACCCGGCCGCCGCGGTCGCCGAGTGCGCGGCGCCGCTCACCGACGAGGAGGTCACGCCCGAAGCGCTGCGGGTGCGCCGGGACCAGGTGGGCGCCGGGTACGCGGCCCTGACCGGCCCGGCGTCCGAGGCGCTCCGGCTCGCCGCACGCACCGAGGGCCTGGTCCTGGACCCGGTCTACACGGGCCGGGCCCTGGCCGGCCTGCGCGCGGCCGTCCGGGACGGTGACATCCGCCCGGGCGAGCGGACCGTCTTCCTCCACACCGGCGGCCTGCCGGGCCTGTTCGGCCATCCGGCCGCGGTGGCCTTCGCGGAGGAAGGGGCGGCACCTTTCGGCGCGTGACGCCCGGGCGTCGGTCTATGCCGGCTCGTTCCGCCGCTCCTTCGCGTACTCGTTGGCCATGGTGCCCGCGAAGTCGAGGACCACGACCGGCTCGTCACCGACCACCCAGGCGTCGTGGCCGGGTGTGCACACGAAGACGTCGCCCGGGCCGACCTCGCCCTCCGCGCCGTCGTCCATCCGGATGCGCAGCCGCCCGCGCACCACGTAGCCGTTGTGGTGGACCATGCAGCTTCCGGTCTCCGCGATCGGTGCCACGGACTCCGACCAGCGCCAGCCCGGTTCGAAGGTGCCCACCGCGAAGTCCAGTCCGGTCAGGTGGAGCGCTTCGAGGTGGCCGCGGGGGAAGTCGCGCCGTTCGTCCGGCTCGCCGACCGTCCTCACTTCCAGCATGACGGTGTCCTCCCTTCCGGCCGCTCACCGCGGCCGGGGCCGGCCTCCGTCCCCCGGCGGCCTCGGACGGCACCGGCGCTGCGGCGGCGGCCGTACCCCATGGGACCATCGTCGGCCCCGCGCCCCCGTCCCGCCAACCAGGCGGGGGGACGGCGGCACCGAGCCGTGCCCGCCGCGGAAAATTCGTCGGCCACGACCTGCAACCCCGCCCGGGGTCGGACGTCTGTCGGGGTGGAGGCCTCCACTTCGACCACATGTCCGACCCGAGCGACCGAAGGAACACATGTCCGCACACCGTGCCCCGCGCCCGAACCGTACGCACCGGCTGCGCGCCGTCCTGGGGCTCTCCGCCGCAGGCGCGGCCCTGACCGTCGCCGGCACCATGACCGCGCAGGCGGCCCAGGACGGCGACCCCGCCCCGGCACCCCACCGGTCGGCCACTCCGTCCCCGGTGCCGTCGTCCCCCACCGCGACCCCCTCCCCCGTACCGCCCACGCCCGTCCCGTCCGTGCCGCCCACGGCCGTTCCCTCCCTGCCGCCCACGGCCGTCCCGTCCCTGCCGCCCACGGCAGTTCCCTCGCCCGTGCCGGCCACGGCGACCCCCTCGCCCGCCCCCGTGCCGCCGACGGCGACCCCCTCCCCGGCTCCGGGGTCGGCCCGTCCGGCACCCGCACCGCGCCCCCACCACCGCCCGGCCACTCCGGCGCCGGTTCCGCAGCAGCACTGAGGCGGGTCCGGTGCGGGGAGCCGTCGCGCGGCGGCTCCCCGCACCGGAATCCCGCACCGGGAGATCCATGACGACAGCGACACCACCGGCCACGGTCCTGCCCTGGGAACGCGCCGGCACCCCGAAGCCCTCCGCGTCCTGGCCGCGGCGGTTCGCCCACGCGGTACGGGCCCGCGTCCTCGCCCGGGTCCGCACGGGTACGGCACCGGCCGCGGCCCGTGCCGGCGCCGCCCCGGCCCGCGCCGTCGCGGCCGGGTCCCCGCCGGGGATCGAGGAGTTGTACCACCACCGCCGGCTGTCCCTGGTGCGCCTCGCGGTGCTGCTGGTGGACGATGTGCCCACCGCCGAGGACGTCGTGCAGGACGCGTTCACCGCGCTGTTCCGGCGGCACGGCCACCGGCTGTCCGCGCTGGACGACCCGGAGGCGTATCTGCGGACCAGCGTCGTCAACGCGGCCCGCTCCGTGCTGCGCCGCCGCAGGACCGTACGGGCGCACGTTCCCGCGCCCGAGGGGCACGCGCCCGCCCCGGAGGAGGACGTGCTGCTGCACGAGGACCACCGGGAGGTGCTGGCGGCGCTGCGCACGCTGACCCGGCGGCAGCGGGAGGTACTGGTGCTGCGCTACTGGTCGCATCTGACCGAGGCCGAGATCGCGGCGACGCTCGGCCTGTCGCGCGGTGCCGTCAAGTCCACGGCCAGCAGGGCCCTGGACGCTCTGGGGCGTCGGCTGGAGGGGTTGCGATGAACGAGTCCGGTACATCCGGGTACGTCCGGCACGAGGGCGGGGCGACGCCGGTGGAGGAGCGCCTGCGGGCCGCGCTGGCCGCGCGGGCGCACGCCGTCGGCCCGGCCGACCTGCGGCCGCTGGCCCCGCCCGCCGGCCCGGTGCGGTCGCGGCGCACGCCGGTGCGCCGGGCGGTGGTGGGCGCGCTGGTCCTGGCCGCCGTGGCGGCGCTGGTCTTCCTCACCCCGGCGTTCCTCACGGCACGCGACGAGCACCCGGCCCCGGTCCCTCCGGCGCACTCCCCGCACCCGCCGACCGGCACCCCGTCCCCGACTCCGTCCCCGTCCTCACCTCCGTCCTCGCCCCCGAGCGCGACCCCGTCGAACCCGTCCCCTGTCACGCCCGTCCCGGGGACGACGCACCCCGAGCCCAGGCATCCCCTAGGGTGACCGGGACGGGGAATCCGACAGGGGGAATTCGTATGCGTCTCGTGGTGCGCCGGGCCGTCCCGGGACCGGTCTTCGGAGGGCTGCTCGGGGCCGCGCTGGCATCGGTGGTGTGCCTGGGCCTGACGGCATGCACGTCCGGCCGGGGCACCGCGCCGGAGCGCACGGCGGCGGCATCTCGCCCCGCGGGCGTGGACGCCGTTCATGAGCGCAAGCTCACCGCGCAGGCGCGGGCGGCGCTCGACGCCGTCGCCGGACAGGACGGTTCCCTGGTGGAGTCGGGAGTGGAACGCGTCGTGGACGGGGTGCACACCCAGCCGCTGCTGTCCACCGGGCGCCCTTACCGGTTGGCGGTGGCCTGTGCCGGCGAGGGAACGGCGGAGATCGTCTTCTCCCCGGGCGGGGCGGCGGCGAAGCGGGCCGTCCCCTGCGACCGTTCCGTGGTCTCCGAGCGCTTCTCGGGCGACGAGGCCCTGCGCATCGACGTCCGGGCCGGCAGCCGGGCGAGCGGGATGATCGCCTGGCGGATCGACGCCGGACGGTGACGCCCGGCGGACGGCCCGGCCGCGTTCCCTTCATCCGGCGTCGTCCGTGAGTGCTTTGGCGCGGTGTCCGGTCGGAGTGACACCGCGCAGGCGTTTGAAGGCGGTGCTGAGCGCGAAGGTGTCGGCGTAACCGACCTTCCGGGCGATCGAGCCGACCGTGGCGTCCGTCTCGCGCAGCAGGTCGGCCGCCAGGTCGACGCGCCAGGAGGCGAGGTAGGCCATCGGCGGCACGCCGACCCGCGCGGTGAAGCGGCGGGCGAGGGCGGCCCGGGACAGTCCCGTCTCCGCCGCCAGGGCCGCCACGGTCCAGGGGCGGGCGGGTTCCTCGTGGAGCAGTTCCAGCGCGCGGCCCACCGCCGGGTCGTCCAGGGCGCGGTACCAGGGCGGCGCGTGCGCGGCGGACCGGTCGAACCAGCTCCGCAGCGTGGACAGGAGCAGCAGGTCCAGCAGCCGGTCGCGCATCACCCGCTGCCCGGGTCTGTCCCCGCCGGCCTCCTCGGCCACCAGGTCCCGCAGTTCACGGTGGCATGCGGCGTCGGGGACCACCAGCACCTCGGGCAGCGCGTGCAGCAGCCGCTCGCTGATCTCGCCGCGGCCGGTGTACGCCCCGCTGAGGAGGACGGCCGAGTCGTCGGCCCCGCCGCCGCCCGTACCGCTGACGTCGCCGGCCCCGTCCTCGCCGGTCTCCCCCGCGCAGCCGCCCCGCAGGCAGTAGTCGGCGCTGTCGATCACGGTCCGCGGGGGCGGCGTGGCCGGATCGTCCGCGACCGTGTACGGCGCCCGGCCCCGGATGACCGCGATGTCTCCCGTCCGGACCGGCACCGGTTCGCCGTCGGCGGGGACGATCCAGGCGCGGCCCCGCACCATGGTCGCCAGCGTCAGCGGCGCGCCGGCGGCGAAGCGCAGGGACCACGGCCGGCCGATGGCGGTGCGCCGGACCAGGGCGCCCCGGGCCCGCACACCGTCCAGCAGTTCGGAGAGCACATCCATCCCCGCAGCGTAGACGCGCGGACATCGGAGCGAGCCTCTCGGCCATGGGCCGTCTTCCGCGCGGGGGATTGACTGCTCGTATGACTGAGCATCCTTTTCTGGTCACCGGCGGCACGGGCACGACCGGCGGCCGGGTCGTGTCCCTGCTGCGCGCGCAGGGGGCCCCGGTGCGGGTGGCGTCGCGCCACGGCGAACCGCGGTTCGACTGGCTGGACCGCACCACCTGGGACCGCGCGCTGGACGGCGTGCGGGCGGTGTACCTCGTCCCCCTCGACGGGCACCTCCTCACCCGCCCCTTCGTCGAGCGTGCCGTCCGGCTCGGGGTGGAACGCGTCGTGCTGCTGTCGGGGCGCGGCGTGGACGTGCCGGGATACTCCGGCGAGGCCAACAGCGCGGGCGCCACCCACGTGGACGGGGAGAGCGCCGTGCGGGACAGCGGTGTCGCGTGGACGATCCTGCGGCCCGCCTGGTTCGCGCAGAACTTCAGCGAGGGCGTCTTCCGGGACGCCGTCCTCGCCGGTGAGCTGAGGCTGCCGGCGGGGGACGGCGCCGTGTCCTTCGTCGACGCCGAGGACATCGCCGCGGTCGCGGTGGCGGCCCTCACCGAGGACGGCCACGCGGGGCGGACCTACGAGCTCTCCGGGCCCCGGGCGCTGACCCTCACCGAGGCCGTCGCCGAGATCGCCGCGGCGACCGGCCGTGCCGTGCGCTACGTCCCGGTGCCCCCCGGGGAGTTCGTGGCCGGACTCACCGCGCGGGGCTGGCCGGCCGCCGCGGCGGAGGACTACGCGGAGGCGGTGAGCCCGATCCGGCGCGGCCTGGACGAGCACCTCTCCGACGGGGTCCGGCGGGCCCTCGGCCGCCGGCCGCGCGACTTCACCGACTACGTACGGGCGTCCGTCAGCGCGTGGCGCGCCTGAGCGGGGCCCTGGAGGGGCGCGGGGAGGTCCGCCCCCGCGCACGGGCGCGCCGCCCGGCGCCCGGCGGGCCCCTCACCCCGTGTTCTGCCGGATGCGGGCCAGCAGCGCCCGCAACTGCGCGCGCTCGGCCGCGTCCAGCGTCGCCGTGGCCTCGGCGAGGGCGAGGCGGTCGGTCTCCTCCGCCTCGCGGTGACAGCGCAGCCCGTCCTCGGTGAGGCGCAGCAGGAACGCGCGCCGGTCCGTGGGGTGCCGTACCCGCTCCACCAGGCCGTCGCGTTCCAGGCTGTCCACGATCGTGGTGGTGGTGCGGGCCGCGATCCCGGCCAGTTCGCCGAGGTCCCGCATCCGCAGCGGTTCCGGTGCCCGGGCCAGCATGCGCAGGGCGCGCAGCCGGGCCACCGACGCCCCCTTCTCCCGCAACCGGGCCTCCACGAACTGCCGTAGCCGGTTGGTCGTCTCGAACAGTTCGTCGATGAGGATGTCGCTGCTGCCGTGCACTGCCATGGCGCCCAGTCTCTCCTGTTCCGCGCGGCCGGGGCCATCGAGCCCCGGCCCGCCCCATGACGGCCCGTCAGGACCTGTCCCGTGCCGTGCGCGCCAAAAACCATGTCCTGAGCAACAACATAGTGCGTATGCTCAGCATATGCGTCCTCGTCCCTCCGCGCCGTTCGCCCTGCCGTCCCTCAGCCAGCGTCTGGTCGTCCCCGTCATCTGCGTCAGCGTGACGTTCATCGCGATCGTCGACGGGGCGATCACCACCGTGGCCCTGCCCTCGATCGCCCGTCAGTTCCAGGTGACGACCGCCGCGCTGGACGGCGCGGTCGTCGCCTACCCGGTCTGTCTCGCCATGGCCATCCCGGCCTCCGCCTGGCTGGTCGAGCGGTTCGGCGGCAAACGCGTCCTGCTGACCGCCCTGGCCGGCTTCCTCGGCTCGTCCCTGCTGTGCGGGGCGGCGGCCGGGCTCGGTCAGCTGGTCGCCTACCGAGCCGTGCAGGGGCTGTCGGCCGGCGTTCTCTTCCCGGCCTCCGCCGCGCTGCTGTTCGGCACCTTCACCCCCGCCGAACAGGTCCGCATCTCCCGCTACATGATCATTCCGCAGCAGATCGCCCCGGCCGCGGCCCCCGTCCTGGGCGGACTGCTGGTGGACCAGCTGTCCTGGCGGTGGGTGTTCTACGTCAACCTGCCGGTGGGGCTGCCGGCCGTGCTGTTCGGCGCCCTGTTCCTGGCCGGCGGCCGCGGCGGCCGGCCCGGCCGGTTCGACCTGCCCGGACTGCTGCTGAGCGCGGGGGCCCTGGGCACCGTCATGTTCGGCGTCTGCGAGGGACCCAACCGCGGCTGGTCCTCCCCCGCCGTCCTCGGCTGCCTGGTCCTCGGCGCGGTGCTGCTGGCCGCCGCCGTCGCCGTCGAACTGCGCACGGCCCACCCCCTCCTGCGGCTGCGCCTGTTCACCGACCGCCTCTTCCGGGACACCAACCTGATCAATCTGGTCGGCCTGATACCCATCATGGGCGCCCTGTACCTGGGGCCCCTCTTCCTCCAGCAGGCCCAGGGCCGCACGGCGCTGGAGTCCGGCCTGACCACCTTCCCCGAGGCGTTCGGCGTCCTGCTGACCGTCCAGCTCACCGGCGTTCTCTACGCCCGGGTCGGTCCGCGCCTGATCGTCGGCTGCGGGCTGGCCGGGGTCACGGTGACCCTGCTGCTGCTCGCCGGCTGCGACGCGCACACCGGCCTGTGGACCGTCCGCTGCTACATGTTCCTGTTCGGCGCCGCCATCGGCTGCTTCTTCATCCCGACGACGGTCGCCTCGCTGGCCACCGTCGACCGGGCCGACCTCGCCCAGGCCACGATGCTGAACACCGTCGTACGCCAGACGGGTGGCGCGCTCGCGCCGGCGGCCGTGACCACGGCCCTCGTCCTCGGCACCCCGGCGGGCGCCGCCGGCGCCCCGCCGGTCGCCGCGTACCAGCACGCCTTCCTCGCCCTCGCCGCGCTCGCGGCGGCCACGGCCGTCTTCGCCTTCACGATGCCCGACGGCGCCGCCCGCGCCGCCGCCCACGGCGGTGCCCGCGGCGGTGCCGAGGCGTCCGGCCGGTCCTCCTTCCTCCGGCGCCGGCGGGACCGGGTCGGCGCCTGAGCCCCGCCGGGCCGCGCTCGCCCCTGTCGTGCGAACCCCGTCGAGCTCCCGCATATTGGGGAAGTGACTCTTGGGGCCCGGCCCGGGCACCCCGGCGCCCGCACGGGCGGAGGTGCCCGGCCGGGCACCGACGAGCGCGCCCGGCGGCGCGCAAAGGAGGCTGTGATGTCCTTCCAGGAACCGGCAGTGCTGGAATGCCCCTTCGACTTCGCTGAGGCGCTGGAGTTCGACCCGGAGCTGGACGCGCTGGCACGACGCGGCCCGGTGAGCCGGATCCGGCTGCCCTACGGCGAGGCCGAGGCGTGGCTCGTGACCAGCTTCGCCGGCGTGCGTCAGGTGACGTGCGATCCGCGGTTCAGCCGGGCGGCGATCGTCGGGCGCGACTACCCGAGGATGACGCCCGAGCCCATCGTGTCGCCGGAATCCATCAACGTGACGGACCCTCCGCACGCCACCCGGCTGCGGCACGTGGCGGCCCAGGCGTTCACCCGCGACCGGGTGGCGGCGATGCGGCCGGCCGTGGACCGGGTGGTGGCCGGGCTGCTCACGGCGATGGCCGAGACGGGACCGCCCGCCGACCTGGTGACCCATCTGTCGGTGCCGCTGCCGCACCTGACGATCTGCGAGCTGCTCGCCGTGCCCGAGGCCGACCGCGACGAGCTGCGGGACCGCACCATGCGGCTGCTGGCCACCTCCGCCGACGCCCGGCAGACCGCGGCCGAGGCCAAGGCGTCCCTGCGGGCGTACTTCGCCGGGCTGGTCCCCCAGCGGCGGCGGGCGCCGGGCGAGGACCTGCTCAGCACGCTGGCCACGGCCCCGGTGCCGGAGGGCGAGGAGCCGCTGAGCGACGACGAGCTGGCGGTGCTGGCCGTGACGCTCATCCTCAGCGGCAACGACACCGCGACCTGCCAGATCAGCGACATCGCCTATGTGCTGCTGACCCACCCCGAGCAGCGGGAGGCGCTCGCCCGCGACCCCGGCCGGTTCCCCGGCGCGCTGGAGGAACTGCTGCGGTTCATCCCGTTCCGCAAGGGCGTGGGCATCCCCCGGATCGCCCTGGAGGACGCGGAGATCGAGGGCACCCTGATCAGCGCCGGAGACTACGTCCACGTGTCGTACCTGGCGGCCAACCGGGACCCGGCCGTCTTCCCCGACCCGCACCGGCTGGACCTTCAGCGGCCGGTGCGCCCGCACATGACGTTCGGCTGGGGCGGACACCACTGCCTGGCGGCGCCGCTCGCGCGGGCGGAGCTGGACAGCGCGCTCACCGGGCTGCTGACCCGCTTCCCCTCGCTGCGGCTGGCCGTGGCCCCCGAGGACATCGAGTGGGACACCGGCACCATCCGCCGCTTCCCGGTGCGGCTGCCCGTCACCTGGTGAGGCCGCCCGCCCCCGCGTGACACACGTCACCCGCCGTGGAGGTCACACGGCGCCGCCCGCCGGCCTCTCGTGGATGACAGGGCCGGCGGGCGGACAGGCGGGAGCGGACATGGACGAGCGGGGCACGGACACGGCGCGACCCCGGGGGGCGCGGGCGGAGGACGCCACCGGGACGTTCGTCGCCCACCGGGGCCTGTTGTTCACCGTCGCCTACGAGATGCTGGGCTCGGCCGCCGACGCCGAGGACGTCCTCCAGGAGACCTGGCTGCGCTGGGCGGACGTCGATCCGGGGACCGTGCGCAACCCGCGGGCGTACCTGGTCCGGATCACCACCCGCCAGGCACTGGCCCGGCTGCGGACGCTCGCCCGGCGCCGGGAGTCCTACGTCGGCCCCTGGCTGCCCGAACCGCTGCTGACCGCGCCGGACGTGGCGGAGGACGTCGAGCTGGCCGACAGCGTCTCGATGGCGATGCTGCTGGTGCTGGAGACGCTCACCCCCACCGAGCGGGCGGTGTTCGTGCTGCGCGAGGTGTTCGGGGTGGAGTACGGCGAGATAGCCGAGACCGTCGGCAAGAGCCTGGCCGCGGTCCGTCAGATCACCCACCGGGCCCGCGCCCATGTCGCCGCGCGCCGGCCACGCGGAGCGGTCTCCGCCGCCGAGACCCGGGCCGCGCTGGAGGCGTTCCGGCGGGCCGTCGACACGGGTGACCTGCGCGGCCTGCTCGACATCCTGGCGCCGGACGTCGTCCTCCTGGGCGACGGCGGCGGGGTCGCGCGGGCCGCGCCGGAGCCGGTCGTGGGGGCCGAGCGGGTCGCCCCGCTGGCCGCCGGGCTGCGCAGGTTCGGCGCGGCGGCGCTGCGGCCGGCCCAGGTCAACGGCTGCCCGGCGCTGGTCCTGCGGCTCGACGGCAGGGTCGACACCGTCCTCGCCCTGCACATCGCCGACGGCCGGATCGCCGGCCTGTACGCCGTGCGCAACCCCGGGAAGCTGTCCCGCATGGAGCACGAGGTCGAGCTGCGCCGCTGACCCCGCCCCGGCGCGGCCGGCGAACGAGGCGGCCGCCCCCTCCCGGCACCGGAGGGGGCGGCCGGGATCAGCGCTCGGTCCGCGGCCGGAAGCGGCGGTACAGCACCGTCCCGCCCATCAGCGAGGCCAGGCCCGCGGCGGCGGCCGTCCAGGTGCCGTCCGCTCCGGTGCGGGCGAGGGTGCCGGGCGTGCGCTGCCGTACGACGCTGGAGGACGGCTTCGGCTCCGGGCGGGTGGTGGCCGGGTGGTGCGGCGGGGTGTCCGGCCGGTGGTGCGCCGGCGGGGTGGTCCGCACGGGCGGCCGCGGCGCGGGCGGGGTGGACCGGCCGGGCGTGTGGGGGCGGGTGCCCGAGGTGTTCACGGACGTGTTGCCGAAGACGGGATTGCCGATCCCGACCACGTCGACGGTGTTGCCGCTGACGTTCACCGGCAGATCGACCGGGAGCTGGACGCCGTTGCCGGAGATCACCCCGGGCGAGCCCTGCTCCTTGCCCACGGCCGTGGCGCCGCCCGACGTCGCCGCCCCCTCCTTGCCCCCGGTCCGGTCACCCTGGTTGGCGCAGCGGTTGCCCATGGCGGGGTTGAGCAGCCCGACCACGTTCACGGTGTTCCCGCACGCGTTCACCGGGACGTGTACCGGCAACTGGATGCCGTTGCCGGAGATCAGCCCGGGCGAACCGCCCGCGTGACCGGCCGCGGCGGAGTCGGCGTGCGCCGGCCCGGCCACTGCCATCGCGCCCGAGGCGGCGGCGACGGCGATGACACTGTTTCGGGTAACCCGTTTCATCGGTTCCCTGTCCTTCCAGATACGGTCGCGGGCACTCGCCCGCACCCGGTGAAACGCAGGTGAAAGCACGCAAGTTATGGCTTGTCCATCTTTCGCCGGGTACCAGGGACGCGTGCGTGCGCCCGGCGGGCGTCCCCGGGCCGTCACAAGCCGGCCGTTCCGCCGGGCCCGCAGATGGCCGAGCCTGCCGCAGCGCGGGCGCCCGGGAACTGATAGCTGTCGTGGGAGCACCTCAGCCGGATGCGATCCACCCGGGAACCGACCGAGACGAGGAGCGATGGCGACGACCGCACGAGACACCAGGAACGAGACCGCGCCCGCCAGTCTGCGCCTGCCCGGCATCCTGCTGGGGGTGGGGCTCGGCGGGTTCGTCGACGGGATCCTGCTGCACCAGCTCCTCCAGTGGCACCACATGCTGACCAGCACCGACCACGACCGCATCGGTGTGAAGTACTACGACCCGGACAGCGTCTCCGGGCTGGAGATGAACACCGTGTGGGACGGCGTCTTCCACACGGTGTGCTGGCTGGCCGTCCTGTCCGGGCTCGCCGTGCTGTACGCCCGGGTGACCAGCGGCCGGCGGCGGGTGTGGACCTCGCGGGTGCTGTGGGGCTGGGTCCTGGTCGGCTGGGGCCTGTTCAACCTGGTGGAGGGCCTGCTGGACCACCAGGTCCTCGGGATCCACCATGTGCGCGGCGGAACCCACCAGGTGTGGTGGGACGTGGCGTTCCTGGTCCTCGGGGCGCTGCTGGTGGCCGGCGGACTGCTGCTGCGGCGGGGCGGCCGGCCCCTCGGCCCGGCGGCTCCCGGCGCGGTTCGTGAGGGGCGCCCCGCCTGATGGACCACCACCACACCTCCCGGTCGGCGAGCGGTGACGCGCTGGACGTCGTCCTGCCGGTCGTGGCCCTGCTGGTGTGCGCAGGCGGCTATCTGCTGCTGGCCTCCCGGGCGCGCCGGCGCAATCCGGTGCGGGGCTGGAGCGCCTGGCGGACCGCCGCGTTCTGCTCCGGGGTGGTGCTGCTGGCGGTGGCGCTGCTGCCGCCCCTCGCGCACCGGGACTTCCGCGGCCACATGGTCCAGCACCTGCTCATCGGGATGTACGCCCCGCTCGCCCTGGTCCTGGGCGCTCCGGTCACGCTGGTGCTGCGCGCCGTTTCCGCGCCGCGCGCACGCCGGCTCACCGCGGTGCTGCACAGCGGTGCGGCGCGCCTGCTGACCCGTCCGCCGGCCGCCCTGCTGCTGTCCGCCGGCAGCCTGCCGGCGCTGTACTTCACCCCGCTGTACGACACCGCCATGGCGCACCCGGCCGGGCACTGGGCGGTGCACGCGCACTTCCTGCTGTCGGGCTGCCTGTTCGCGCACGCCCTGGCCGGGCCCGACCCCGCCCCGGCCCGTCCCGGGGTGCCCGCGCGGCTGGCCTGGCTGGGCTGCGCGATCGCCGTGCACGCGGTCGCCGCGCAACTGATGTACGGCGGCTTCCTGGTGGCCGTCCACGCGCCCGCCTCCGAGGTCCGGGGCGGCGCGGAGATCATGTACTACGGCGGTGACATCGCCGAACTGCTGCTGGCGGGGGCCCTGGTCGCCACCTGGCGCCCCGGCCGCCGCCCGTTCGCCCGGCCCGTCTCCCTCAGGCCGCGGGCGCGACCGTCCGGGTGACACCCAGTGGTCCGTGTCCAGCCTCCGGGTACGCCGGAAGCCCCGGCTGCAGGGCGCCGTCGAGCGCTGCGCCGGTCACGCCGGTGGGCGCGGTGGACGAGAAGCAGGTGATCCGCCGGTCCGGCAGGGCCGGGGCGGCGGTCTCGCGGGCGCGGCGGTGCTCGATCCGGGGCAGTTCGGCGGGCGAGCCGGACCGGCACCAGCCGGCGCGGTCCGGGCCCCGTGCACCGGCGCCGCGTGCGCCCTGTCCTCGCGCACCCGGCGTTCCTTCTCCCCGTGCCGTGGACGCCCTGGGTGCCTCCGGTTCACAAAGGGGTGGCCGCGCGCAGGATCAGCACCAGGGTGACGGCCGAGTTCGCCGAGGACATCGCGGAGGCCAGCGCCCCGGCGGCGGCGCCCCAGGCGGCCAGGCCGACCGCGGTGAACGCCGACGGCCAGGTGCGGACCGCCGGTGCGGGCGCCAGCAGCGCGGCCACCCGGCGGGGCACGGGCCCGGTCGCGGCGAGCGCGGCCAGGGTGGGCGCCGGAGTGCGCGGGGACAGCAGGGCCGCCTTGCCGATGGCGCGGGCGACGGTGCGCCGGTCGCCGACCGCGCGGGCCGCCTCCTCGTCCGCCCACCGCTCGGCCGTGTAGACGACGGCGGTGCGCAGCGGACGCAGGAACGGGTTGGCGCGGGCGGCCAGGTGCGCGGCGAGCAGATGCCGGTGGTGGCGGGCGGTCAGGTGGGCGCGTTCATGGGCGAACAGGGCGCGCCGCTCGGCCGGGGCGAGTCCGGCCAGCAGGGCGGTGCTGACGACGATCCGGCCCCGGCCGCCGGGCAGCGCGTACGCGTACGGCGTGCTGTCGGGCAGGACGGCCACCGTGGGGCCCGGCACCTGGGCCAGGGCCCGGCGGGCGCGGCGGGTGACCCGGCGGTGCCGCCACAGGGTGCGGGCGCAGGCGGCGGCGACCGCGGCGAGCGCCGGTATCGCGGCCCGGCCGGCCACCTCGTCGTGCGGGACGGCGGCCCGCACCTCGGGGTCGGACCAGCCGTCGGGCAGCGGGTTGCCGGGCAGCTGCGCGGTGCCGACCACCATGAGCAGGGCCAGGCACAGCGTGCTGCACACGGCCATGACGACGGCGACCGCGGTCAGCAGCCGGGTGGCGGTGCGCGGGTGCAGCCGGGTCTCGGCGAGCCGGGCGACCGGCCAGGCGGACAGCGGCAGCACCAGCGGCAGGAAGACGAAGACTCCCATCGGCGCTCAGTCCTCCGGGCCGCCGGCCTCCGGGGCCGGGATGTCGAGCAGGGCCCGCAGCACCTGTTCGTCGCCGGGCGGCAGGGCGGTGACGAAGCTGGCCAGGACCGCCTCGCGGTCCCGTTCGCCGTCCAGCAGGCGGCGCATCCGCAGGGCGGCCAGCCGGGCGACGTCGGCCGTGGGCGTCCACAGGAAGGACCGGCCGTGCCGCTCCCGGGAGACGACGTCCTTGGCGAGCAGCCGGGTCAGGATGGTCACCACGGTGGTGTAGGCGAGGTCGCCGCCGAGCCGCTGCTGCACCCAGGCGGCGCTGACCGGCCCGTCCGCCTCGCGGAGCGCGCCGAGCACCTGGCCCTCGAGTTCGCCCTGGCCGCGCCGCCGGGCCCGGCCGTCCCGCCCTGTCATCTCCGGTCCCCTCCCCGTCTCCCACCGCGCCTGTCACCGACCCGTCCCACGCTACTCGACGCCACTGACAGCGCGACGCCGCCGCGGTGCCGCCCCGGGGTGCGGCCGGGTGCGGGGCGGGGCGTGGCATGCTGACGCGATGGCACCCCGTGATGACACACCGCTCGCCGAGCGGGTCGAGGAACTCCTCGCCGCCGGCGGTCCCTTGCCCATCGTCGCGGCCGGCCGGCCGGTGCTGCGGCGCGGCACCGAGCCGTACGACGGTCAGCTCGGCCCGGCGCTGCTGGCCCGGTTCGTCGAGGCCCTGCGCGCCACTATGCACGCGGCGCCCGGTGTGGGCCTGGCCGCCCCGCAGGTCGGCATCCCGCTGCGGATCGCGGTCATCGAGGACCCGGCGCCGGTGCCGCCGGAGGTGGCGGCGGCCCGGGGCCGGGTCCCGCAGCCGTTCCGGGTGCTGGTCAACCCGGTGTACGAGCCGGTGGGCACCGCCCGGGCCGCGTTCTTCGAGGGCTGTCTGAGCGTGCCGGGCTGGCAGGCGGTGGTGGCCCGGTACGCCGAGGTGCGGCTGCGCGGCGCGGACGAGCGGGGCCGCCCGCTGGACGAGGTGTTCACCGGCTGGCCGGCCCGGATCGTCCAGCACGAGACGGACCACCTCGACGGCACCCTGTACCTGGACCGGGCGGAGCCCCGCTCGCTGTCGACCAACGAGGCGGTGGCGTCCCTGTGGTCCCACCCGACCCCGCACCCGGCGGCGGAGGCGCTGGGGTTCCGGCTGCCGTAGCGCGTAGGTCAGTTGTCCCGGTACGCCTCCAGCAGCCGCAGCCACACCTCGCTGAGGGTCGGGTAGGACGGGACCGCGTGCCACAGGCGGCCGACCGGGACGCGGCCGGTGATCGCGACGGTGGCCGAGTGGATCAGTTCGCCGACGCCGGGGCCGACGAAGGTGACTCCGCGCACGATCTCGTCCTCCAGGTCGACGATCATGCGGGCGCGGCCCTTGTACCCCTCGCCGTACAGTCCGGCGCCCGCCACGGAGGAGAACTCGACGTCCACGGCGCGCACCCGGTGACCCGCCTGTTCGGCCTCGGCGAGGGAGAGGCCGACGGCGGCGGCCTCGGGGTCGGTGAAGACGACCTGGGGTACGGCGTGGTGGTCGGCCGTCGCCGCGTGGGCGCCCCAGGGCTCCTCCAGGAGGGTGTCGCCGGCGGCGCGGGCGGCGATCGCGGCGCCGGCGATCCGGGCCTGGTACTTGCCCTGGTGGGTGAGGAGGGCACGGTGGTTGACGTCGCCGACCGCGTACAGCCAGTCGGTGCCGGTGACGCGGAGGCTGTCGTCGGTGTCGAGCCAGGAGCCGGGTTCCAGGCCGACGGTCTCCAGGCCGAGGTCGTCGGTGCGCGGGGCGCGTCCGGTGGCGAAGAGGATCTCGTCGGCCTCGATCCGGTCGCCGGCGGAGGTGACCGCCACGACGGTGCCGTTCTCGCGGCGGACGGACTCCACGGAGGTGCCGGTGCGGATGTCGGCGCCCGCCTCGGTGAGGGCCTCGGCGACCAGTTCCCCGGCGAACGGCTCCATCCGGTTCAGCAGTCCCTTGCCGCGCACCAGCAGGGTGACCCGGGAGCCGAGGGCCTGCCAGGCGGTGGCCATCTCGGTGGCGACGACCCCGCCGCCGACCACGATCAGCCGCCCGGGGGCCGCCTTGGCGCTGGTGGCCTCGCGGCTGGTCCAGGGCCCGACGCCGGCGAGCCCGGGCAGGTCGGGCAGTTGGGCGCGGGTGCCGGTGGCGACGGCGACGGCGTGCCGGGCGGTGAGCGTGGTCCCGGTGCCGTCGGGGCCGGTGACGGTGACCGTGCGCGGACCGGCGAGGCGGCCGTGACCGCGGTACAGGACGGCGCCGGTGCCCGTGAGCCAGGACACCTGGCCGTCGTCGCGCCAGTGGGAGGTGTACTCGTCCCGGCGGGCCAGCACGGCCGGGGTGTCGAGCGGGCCGCGCACGGCCTGGGCGAGGCCGGGCAGGCGGCGGGCGTCGGCCTGGGCGATGACCGGCCTGAGCAGGGCCTTGCTGGGCATGCAGGCCCAGTACGAGCACTCGCCGCCGAGCAGTTCGCTCTCCACGACGGCGGTGCTCAGGCCGGCCGCCCGGGTCCGGTCGGCGACGTTCTCGCCCACCGGGCCCGCCCCGATCACCACGACGTCGTACGTGTTCGATTCCGTTTCCGTCATGGGGTCAGTCTGGTGGGTGGTGTGCGCCGCGGCCACATGGGTACGCGCGCGGAACACCGGCGTGCGCGCGTGGAATAGGCGGCCCGGCGGCCGTGTTGGCGCCGTCGGCACACCCCACACCAGGAAGAGGGAATCACGCCATGACCAGCACCGTGGAACTGACCAAGGAGAACTTCGACGAGACGGTCTCCGGGAACGGGTTCGTTCTCATCGACTTCTGGGCGTCCTGGTGCGGACCGTGCCGGCAGTTCGCGCCCGTGTACGAGAAGGCGGCCGAGGAGAACCCCGACCTGGTGTTCGGCAAGGTGGACACCGAGGCCCAGCCGGAGCTGGCCGCGGCCTTCGAGATCCAGTCGATCCCGACGCTGATGATCGTCCGCGATCAGGTCGCGGTCTACGCCCAGCCGGGCGCCCTGCCCGCGCCGGCCCTCGAGGACCTGATCAAGCAGGCCCGCGCGCTGGACATGGACGAGGTCCGCAAGAGCATCGCCGACCAGCAGGGCCAGGCCCGGCAGTAGGGCCCTCCGGGTTCCGGGTGCGGCGCGGATCGGGCGGACCCGCGCCGCACGGTTGCCCGCGCCGAGGCGTCGGCGGCGGAGTCCGCGCGCGGTCAGGAGCTGCTGTTCGCCGCCGACGCCCGCGGGGGCTGGTGGAGATGTTCTTCACCGGCCGGGGTGACTGAACCGGGAGACCGGGCGGCCCGGTCTCCCGTCGTCACGACGGTCCCGGCGGGCCACGCGGGACGCCTCGGGTCAGTCCGGCGGGTCCGTGCGGGTCACGCGGGCGACCAGGTCGAGCCAGGCGTTCTCCAGGCGCTCCATGGGCACCCCGCGCTGCCGGTTGAGGTGATGGATCAGCGCGGGGTCCAGGGAGGCCAGCAGGGTGTGGGCGAGCAGCTCGCAGTCGCCGTCCGACACGGTCTGCCGCAGCAGCATCGTGAGGTGCGCGCGCAGCGCCCCGGCCACCGGGTGGGCGAACCGTCGGGTCGGCTCCGGCTGGGCGGCCAGTTGCAGATCCAGCTGCTCGGCCGTGCGGTACAGCACCGCCACGCCGAAGGCCCGCAGCCGCTCCAGGGGTGGCGCGCCGGGTCCGAGCGGCGGGGGCCCGCTCAGGAAGTCGGCCTGGAGCCGGCGGGCCGAGTGGTCGAGGAGGGCCGTCAGCAGCCCGGTGCGGTCGCCGAAGCGGCGGAAGACGGTGCCCTTGCCCACGTCGGCCGCCGCGGCGACCGCCTCCATGGTGACCCCGGCCACCCCGTGCTCCGCGATCAGCCGGGCGGCGGCTTCCAGCAGCCGGGCCCGGTTGCGGGCCGCGTCGGCGCGCAGGCCCTGCTCGGCGGGTGCCGTGCCGACCTCCAGCAGGGCAGGGGTCTCGGCGGGCTCTCGAGGCTTCTGGAAGGGCGGCGGAGCGCTGGACATGACGACAGCGTAAAGCATCGGGAACAGAACTGGACCGCGGTCCGTTTGAGGTGGTACACCTTTAAACGGACTTCGGTCCGGATCGTTTGCAGCGGTTTTCAGCCCCTTGGAGTTCCCATGTCTGTTCGCATCCTCGCGCTCGTCGGCAGCCTGCGCGCCGGTTCGCACAACCGCCAGCTCGCCGAGGCGGCCGTGAAGCTCGCGCCGGAGGGCGCCGAGGTCGAGCTCTTCGAGGGCCTGGCCGAGGTCCCGTTCTACAACGAGGACATCGACGTGGAGGGCAGCGTTCCGGCCGCCGCCGTCAAGCTGCGGGAGGCCGCCCTGGCCGCCGACGCCTTCCTGCTGTTCTCCCCCGAGTACAACGGCACCATGCCGGCCGTGCTGAAGAACGCCATCGACTGGCTGTCCCGCCCGTACGGCGCCGGCGCCTTCGGCGGCAAGCCCGTCGCCGTGATCGGCACCGCCTTCGGCCAGTACGGCGGCGTGTGGGCCCAGGACGACACCCGCAAGGCCGCGGGCATCGCCGGCGGCAAGGTGATCGAGGAGATCAAGCTGTCCATCCCGGGTTCCGTCACCCGCTTCGCCGAGACCCACCCGGCCGACGACGCCGAGGTCGCCGCCCAGCTGACCGAGGTCGTGGCCCGCCTGCACGGCACCGTGGGCTCCGCCGCCTGAGCCGTACCCGCCCCTGGGGGCCGGAGCCCGCGCGGCTCCGGCCCCCGCGCCGTGGCCCGGGCTAGACGCGGCTGGAGGCCGCCGTGTCCGCGGACAGGCGCTGGGCGAGGTAGACCGGGATCACCGACAGCAGGACGAGGACCGCGGCCACGACGTTCACCACCGGTGCCTGCCGTGGCCGGGCCATGTTGTCGTAGATCCACAGCGGGAGGGTCTGGACCCCCGGGCCCGCCGTGAACGTGGTGACCACGATCTCGTCGAAGGACAGCGCGAAGGCGAGCAGGGCGCCCGCCAGCAGCGCGGAGCGCACGAGCGGGAACGTGACGTCCACGAAGGCCCGGAAGCCGCTCGCGCCGAGGTCCATGGCCGCCTCCTCGTACGAGGAGGACGTACGGCGCAGCCGGGCCACCACGTTGTTGAAGACCACGACGACACAGAACGTGGCATGCCCGACGATCACGGTGAACAGTCCGAGCCCCACCCCGAGCGGCTCCAGCACCGTGCCGAAGGCGGAGTTCAGCGCGATGCCCGTGACGATGCCGGGCAGCGCGATCGGCAGGACCACCAGGAACGACACCGTGTCCCGGCCGAAGAAGCGGTACCGGGCCACCGCGAAGGCCAGGAGCGTGCCGAGCACCAGCGCGACGGCGGTGGCCCCGAGCCCCGCCTTCACCGAGACCCACAGCGCCTGCCGCACACCGGGGTTGTGCGCCGCCACCGACCACCAGCGCCCGGTCAGTCCCGGGGGTGGCCAGCCCGCGCTGCGGTCGGGGTTCAGGGAGTTGAGCAGGACCAGCACCAGCGGGACGTAGATCACCGCGAAGCCGATCCCGGCCCCGGCCCGCAGGGCCCACCGCGCGGTGCGGCCGAGACGCATGGCACTCCTTCCTACAGGTTGTCGAGGGCACCGGTACGGCGGATCGCCAGCAGGTACAGGACGATCACGGCCACGGGCACGGTGCCGAGCGCGGCGGCCATGGGCAGGTCGAGGTCGATGTGGGCGTACACGAGGTTGCCGATGAGCTGGGTCCTGCCGCCCACGATCTGCACGGTGATGTAGTCGCCGAGGCTGAGCGAGAAGGTGAAGACGGAACCGGCGGCGGCGGACGGCAGCACCAGGGGCAGTACGACCGAGCGGAAGGTGCGGCCGGGCCGCGCCCCGAGGTCGGCGGACGCGTCGAGCAGCCCGGCCGGGACCTGTTCGAGCGCGGTGTGCAGCGGCAGGATCATGTACGGCAGCCACAGGTAGGTCAGGGTGAGCACCGTGGCGGGCAGGCCGTAGCCGGGGCCGTGCAGTCCGAACGGGGCGAGCATCCAGTCGGCGAGCCCGCCCTCGGACAGGATCAGCCGCCAGGCGTACACCTTGACGAGGTAACTCGCCCACAGCGGCGTGAGGATCGCCGCCACCAGCAGCGGGCGCCGGCGCGGTGGGGCCACCCGGGCGGTGCAGAAGGCGACGGGGAAGGCGAGCACCGCGCACAGCACGGTCACCGCGAGGGCCACCGCGACGCTGCGCAGGGCCACTTGGCGGTAGACGGGGGTGGTCAGCAGCGCGTGGAAGTTGTCCGTCGACCAGACCTTCACCACCTCGGAGGTGAAGGAGTCGGTCGTCCAGAAGGCGGAGACGAACAGGACCGCCAGCGAGCCGAGGTAGAGGACGGTCAGCCAGAGCAGCGGGGCGGTGAGCAGCAGGGCCGGCCGGAGCCGGGGCCGGCGGCGCGGGACCGCGGCGGGCCGCCGGCTCGGGCGCCGCCCGGCGTCGGTGGGCACGGCTCAGCCCTTGATCCCGGTCCAGGCGCGGACCCACTCGGCGTACGGTACGCAGGTCACGTCCCGGCGGCCGTCCAGGCACTGCTCGATGGGCGTGTTCCAGAAGGCGATCTTCTTCCAGTAGTCCTCGTCGGCGGCGTGGTAGGCCGCGCAGAAGTTCTTGTCGGTGGTCTCGGCGCAGGCCCGGGAGTTGGCCGGTGCCTCGCCGAAGTACTCGGCGACCTGCGCGTTGACCTTCGGTGAGACGATCCAGTCGAGCCATTTGTAGGCGCAGTTGGGGTGCTCGGCCTTGCTGGAGACCATCCAGGTGTCCGACCAGCCGGTCGAACCCTCCTTCGGCACCAGCGCCTTGACCTTCGCGCCCTCGGAGGCGGCGAGGTTGGCGATCACCTGCCAGGTCGTGCCGACCACCGAGTCCCCGCTCTTGAAGGCCGAGACCTCCTTCAGGTAGTCGTTCCAGTACTCGCCGACGTAGCCGTTCTGCCGCTTCAGCAGGGCCACGGCCGCGTCGAACTGCTCACGGTCGAGCGCGTACGGGTTCTGGATTCCCAACTCGGGGCGGTGCGCCTTGAGATACAGGGCCGCGTCCGCGATGTAGATCGGCGAGTCGTAGGCGGTGACGTGCCCCTTGTAGCGGGAGGCGTCGTCGAAGACGGCCGACCAGGAGGTGGGTGCCGGTGTCACCTTCGCGGTGTTGTACATCAGCAGATTGGCGCCCCGGCCGTGCGGGATGCCGTACATCCGGCCCCCCACGGAGTTCCAGGCGCCGTTCTTCAGCCCGTCGAAGACGTCCTTGTAGTTCGGGACCAGGGCGGTGTTGACGGGGGCCGCGTCCCCGGAGGCGATCAGGCGCAGGGAGGCGTCACCGGAGGCGGAGACGGCGTCGTAGGCACCGGTCTTCATCAGCTTGACCATCTCGTCCGAGCTGGCGGCGACCTTCGACCTGACCTGGCAACCCGTCCGCTTCTCGAAGCCGCTGACCCAGTCGGCGTGCGGATCATTGGAACCGTCCTCCACATAGCCGGCCCAGGCGATCAGGTCGACCTGCCCCTCACCGCGGCCCAGTTTCTCCGGGGCCTTCAGGGCGGGCGGGTGGAGGCCCGCGGCGGACGGACCGCCGGAGCCGGAGGAGCCGCAGGCGGCGGTGAGCAGCAGCGCGGCGGCGCACAGGGCCGCGGCGCGCGGGGTACGGATGAGACGCACGGCGTCCTCCAGGGGCCGGGGGGTCAGGAAGGGAGCCGGACGGTGTGCCGGCGGTGCCAGCGGAGGCGGACCCGGGTGCCGCGGTAGGCGGCGACGTCCGCCGAGGTGGTCTCCAGGTTCTGCTGGAGCGCGGTGAGCCGGCCGCCGCCGTCCAGGTCGACCACGAAGCGGGTGGCGTCCCCGAGGTAGACGACCTCGGCCACGGTGCCGGTGGCGGTGGTGTGTTCCGGCTCGTCCGGTCCGGCTGACCCGCCGAGGACGCGGATCTTCTCGGGGCGGATGCTGTAGGTGCCCGGAGACCCGGCGATCCGGTGGGCCGTCTCGCCGTCGATGAGGTTGGAGACACCCACGAAGGAGGCGACGAACGCGGTCGCCGGACGCTCGTAGATCTCCGCGGGCGTGCCGGTCTGGACGATCCGGCCCCGGTCGACGACGGCGATCCGGTCGCTCAGGGTCAGGGCCTCCTCCTGGTCGTGGGTGACGAGGACGAAGGTGATGCCCACCTCCCGCTGGAGCGCCTTGAGTTCGTCCCGCATCTGCTCGCGCAGCTTCAGGTCGAGGGCGCCGAGCGGCTCGTCCAGCAGCAGCACCCGGGGGCGGCCGACGAGCGCGCGGGCCAGGGCGACGCGCTGCCGCTGCCCGCCGGAGAGCCGGCCGGGCCGCCGCCGGCCGTAGCCTTCGAGGCGGACCTCGGCGAGCGCCCGGCGGGCGCGGGCCAGCCGTTCGGCCTTCGGCACCCCGCGCACCCGCAGCCCGTAGGCGACGTTCTGCTCGACCGTCATGTGCGGGAAGAGGGCGTAGTCCTGGAAGACGGTGTGCACGTCCCGCTCGTACGGGGCCAGGCCGGTGACCTCCTGTCCCGCGAGTTCGATCCGGCCCCGGTCGGGTGTCTCGAACCCGGCGATCAGCCTCAGGAGCGTCGTCTTCCCGGAGCCGGACGGGCCGAGCAGCGAGAAGAACTCGCCGTCCCGTATCTCCAGGTCGACACCGGCCACGGCGGCCGTCTCCCCGAACGACTTCCGCAGACCGTGCAGCCGGATCGCCCTTCCCTCCATACGGGAACCTTTCTGCCGCCTTCATCGTTGACCGCAAACCTATGAACTCATAGGTCAAGGCTCAAGAGGGCCTTAGGGTAAATCTTCAGTCAACGAGCGAGGGGGTGGCCGTGAACCGGTCCGGGACAGCCGGCCGCGCCCACCGGGCCGTCTTCAGCCCGGTGGACACCCGGCCCCGCGTCGACGCGGTCGTCCGCCGCATCGGCGACGCCATAGAGCTGGGCCTCCTCGCCGAGGGCGAGCAGCTTCCCGGCGAGAGCGAACTGGCCGGGCTGCTCGGGGTGTCCACGGTCACCCTGCGCGAGGCGCTCATGGCCCTGCGGCAGCGGGGGCTGGTCACCACCCGGCGCGGCCGGGGCGGCGGCAGTTTCGTCGCGCTGCCCGAGGTCCCCGCCGACGACCGGCTCAAGGACCGGCTGCGCGCCTGGAGCACCGAGGAACTGCGCGACCTCGGCGACCACTGGGCCGCCCTGTCCGGCGCCGCCGCCCGGCTCGCCGCCGAGCGCACCGGACCCGCCGACCTGGAGCCGCTGCGCCGTACGGCGCGGGAGCTGGCGGGGGCCGGGGACGCGGCGGGGCGCGGCCGGCTGTACGGCCGCTTCCACGTGGAACTCGCCGCGGCCGCCCAGTCGGCCCGGCTCACCCGCGAACAGATCGCGCTGCAGAGCGAGGTGGGCGCGCTGCCCTGTCTCGTCCTCGCCGCGGACACGTATCGTGAAGAAGTTGCGGACCGGCACCGCCGGATCGTCGCCGCCGTGCAGGATGGGGCCGACGAAACGGCCGGCACGCTGGCCGAGCGGTGCGTCAGGGAGTCGACGGCGCGGCTCGTCGCCGTGCGCCTCACCCTCTGACCGCGCCGCGCGACGGTTCCCGTCCGCTGGAGGACACATGGGCGTCAGGTCCCGGCTCGCCGCCGTCGCCACGGAACCGGAGAGACGGGTCGCCGCTCAGGTGGGCGGTGCGCTGGAGGCCGTCTTCGAGACGGTCGCCGCCACCCGCGCCGACGCCACGGCCCTGCTGCGCCGGGTGGCCGCCGAGGGGCGCCGGCCCGTCAGCCGCGACCTCGCCGCGCTGCGCCCCGGGCTGCACCCGCGGCTGGCCCGGGAGGCGATCGTCTCCGGTGCCGGGTTCGTCGCGGCCCCGGGGCTGCTGGCCGACGCGCCGGCCTGGCTGGAGTGGTGGCAGTCGGGCGCCGACGGTGCGGTACGGCCGCTGCTGCTCGATCTCGACCCCGGCCGGTCGGCCTACTCCGACTACACGCACTGGGACTGGTTCGCGCTGCCCCGCGACACCGGGCGCCGGGCCGTGGCCGGGCCGTACGTGGACTACCTCTGCTCCGCCGAGTACAGCCTCACCGTGTCCGAACCGGTCTGCCTCCAGGGGAGGTTCGCCGGTGTGGCGGCGGCCGACGTGTATCTGCGGCACTTCGAGGCGGCCGTGCTCCCGCTGCTGCGCGGCCTGGCCCGCCCGGCCCACCTGGTGAACGCCCGCGGGCGGGTCGCCGCGTCCACCGACACGGCCCACCTGGCCGGTTCCCTCACCAGGGGCCCGGACTTCGGTGAACTGCTCGCCACCGCCCGCCCCGGCACCCACGACGGCCTGCGCCTGCTTCCGTGCCGGGGCGTGCCCCTGGTCCTGGTCCTGACCTGACACCACCCGCCCGACGGGCCGCAGCACACGGGTACCGGCGGCCGGTGCACGGATCAGGACGCCGACAGGGTGATGCCCAGGGCGATCAGGGTCGCGGTCTTCAGGATCTCCAGCGCCACGTACCACAGGTGGCCGCGGGAGCGGGGCAGGTCCTCGCCCGCGAGCACCCGGTCCGATCTGCGGTTGAGGGCGGGGCGGACGGCGGCGAGCTGGACGGCGAGGAGGGCCGTCACCGTCGCGGTCAGCGCGATGGTTCGGGCCGGGGCGGCGCCCACGGCGACCGCGACGATCACGACGGCCGCCAGGACGGCCTCCACCGTGTTCAGCGCCCGGAACACCAGCCGGCCGATGCCCAGCCCGAGGGGGATCGTCACGCCCGGGGCGCGGAACTTCAGCGGCGCCTCCAGGAAGGAGATCGCCAGCACCATCCCGAGCCAGACGAAGGTGACCGCGCCGGCGGTGGCGGCCGAGGTGGCGTTCATGGGGGGTACGGGCCTTTCTCCGACGGGGCGGTGGGTGCTGCCGGGGGCCGGCGCACGCGGGCGGGCGAGGTCTTGGCCGCCCGGGTGAGCCGGGAGGCGTCAGGGCGCGGCGGCGGTCAAGTGCGCGACACACGCGTCCGGTTCGGCGAACGGCTCCAGCGCGGTGGCCGTCAGCGGCGCGTCCATCCGGGCCAGCGCTCCCTGGATCAGGCCCAGATGGAGCGAGCACACCAGCCCGCCCTGTTCCTCGGCGAGTTCCAGGAAGGGGCAGTGCCGCAGCCGGATCCGTTCCGGGGACCGGCCGGGCCCGCCGTCGCCGTCCGGCCGGGGCGCGAAACCCAGGCCGTCCAGCAGGGCGAGCAGCCCGGCCGTCGACCGTTCGGGCGTCGGCGTCTCGTCCGGCGCGGGCGGGTCCGCGAGATAACGGCCCCAGGTCCGGCCCGTCTCCCGGGCCTCCGCCCGTGCCTCGGCCGGGTCGGCGGCGCTCCACCGGCTGAGCAGCATGCGGGCCAGCAGCCGGTAGTCGCGCGGGCCGCCGCGGTCCATGCCGGGGCGCGCGGTGTAGACGGTACGGGGCCGGCCGGGTCCCGCGGGTTCCTCGGTCCGGCGCTCCACCAGGCCGTCGGCCACCAGGGCCTCCAGATGGAACCGCACGGTGTTGGGGTGGAGGCTCATCCGCTCGGCGGCCTGCGCGACCCCGAGCGGCGCGGGCGCCGCGCGCAGCACGTCCAGCAGCGCTCTGCGGCGCGGGTTCTCCCGCGTACTCACGTCCGGACACCCCTTTCCACCTGCGGCGTTTCACCTGCGACCGGTTTTCACGAATCCTACATGTATTAATTGTAGAGTGACCGGAGTGCCTGAGCGGGGGAACGCGAGAGCCGAGGGGAAACAGCAGATGACATCGCCGTCCGCGACCGACACCGGACCGGCCGCCCACGCGGCGACGCGGCCGCGCGTCCTGTGCGAGGCCCGCGCACTGGCCGAGGCGCCGCCGGTGCCCGCCGGGGTGCTGTGGAAGCTGGCCGAGGACGGGCGCCAACTCGACGCGAACGTGGTCCGGCTGGCCCCGGGCGGCCGGGTGCCGGCCCACACCGAGGCGCAGTTGGACGTGCTGGTCATGGTCGTCGCCGGGGACGGTCTGCTCGGCGACGGCTCCTCGGACCCGGGGCAGCCGCTCGCCGAGGGCGCCCTGCTGTGGCTGCCGCACGGCGCCGCGCGCAGCATCACCGCCGGCCCGGCCGGACTGACGTACCTGACCGTGCACAACCGCCGCCCCGGCATGCGGATCGGCCCGCGCCCCGACGCGGCCACCGCCTGACACGCAGGGGGAGGCCGACGGGAGGAGGACCGTCAGGGGGCCGGCGTGAGCGCGTCCACCGCGCCGTCCGGCGCCGGGTCCGGCCGCGTCCGGATGCCCTCTTCGCTCCTCCGGGCCTCCGGGAACGTCCGTGCGAACGCTTCCCGGACCACCGCCCCCGGGGTCCGGTCCAGCACGCCGAACACCACCTGGTCGAACGTGCGCGCGAACCGGCCGCCGGGCCCCAACGCCGCCCGGAACGCCCCCGCGACCTGCGCGGGATCGTTCTGGAACACACCGCACCCCCAGGCGCCGAGCACCAGCCGCCGGTAGCCATGGGCCGCGGCCGTCTCCAGCACGCGCTCCGCCCGTACCGCCAGCGCGCCCGGCAGTCCGGCGGCCCGCTCCGGCGCCGTACGCCGGATCACGCCCGCGTTGGGCGCGGCGGCCGTCAGGAAGCCCGCGAGATACGGCTCGGTGAGCAGCCGGCCCCGGTCGTCACGGAAGACGGGGACGCCCGGCGAGTGGATCACCCGGTCGGTGTAGAACGGGTCGCGGTCGGCGCTGTGGTGGTCGTAGAAGCCGCGGGCCGTCAGCAGGCAGGTGTGCAGCGCGGAGGCGCGGCACAAGGCCTCCTCCTGGGCCTGCGCGCCGTTGAGGTAACCGCCGCCCGGGTTGCGGGCCGAGGCGAAGTTCAGTACGGCGACGGGGGCGCCGGCCAGCCGGCGGGCCGCCTCCAGGCTGCTCTCCCCGGTGACCTCGAACCGGGTGCCGCTCCCCGGTGCCGGTGCCGCGGGCACCGGCACCGGCGCGGGACCGAACATCCGGGTACCCGCCCGCGCGGCCTCGACCGCCGCCGCGACCAGAACCTCTCGGCCGTCCGGTGCCCGGTACCGGCCCTCGGCCACGATCCGTTCCGTCTCCGCGGCGATCCCGCGCAGGCGCGTGCTCACGGCGCCACCCCCGTGGGCGCCGCGGCCGCGCCCCGCGCGGTCTCCCCCGTCGTGCTCATGCACGCATCCTGGGCGATGCTGGTGATGCGGCGCAACGGAATTGACGACGCGCCCGGTACATCCGGGTACGCCCTCTTGTGCGCGTCCGCCGAAGGGTCTTGGCTGGGACGAGTGCCCGCCCGGCCCGCGCCACGGGCCGATGGCATGCTGGAACCTCAGGAGGATCCCGACATGTCCGACATACAGAGCGACGGCGGCGACTGTACGGAGCAGCGCACCGCCGTCACCGAGGACGAGGCGGAGGCCCTGGTCCGGGGCATCTGTTTCAAGACCGGACCGCCCCGCGCACTCGGTGTCGAGCTCGAGTGGCTCGTCCACTCGCTGGAGCTGCCCCAGCTCCCGGTCACACCCGAACGACTCGAAGCGGCCCACGCCACGGTGCGCACCCTGCCCCTGGCCTCGGCGCTCACCGTGGAACCCGGCGGCCAGCTGGAGCTGAGCTCGCCGCCCGCCGCCTCCCTGATGGAGTGCGTCGACACCGTCTCCGCCGACCTGGACGCCGTACGGGCCGCACTGGCCGAGGACGGTCTCGGGCTCACCGGCCTCGGTCACGACCCCTGGCACCCGCCCCGCAGATTCCTGCGCGCGCCCCGCTACGACGTCATGGAGACCTGCCTGGACCGCACCGGTCCGGCCGGCCGGCACATGATGTGTTCCTCCGCCTCCGTCCAGGTGTGTGTGGACGCGGGGCACGAGGAGCCGGGGCCGCTGGGGCACGCCCGGCGCTGGTGGCTGGCGCACCAGTTGGGCGCGGTCCTGGTGGCCGCGTTCGCCAACTCCCCGCTGGTCGGCCTGCGTCGCACCGGCTGGCGGTCCGCCCGCCAGCTGATGTGGATGGGGATAGGGCCCGGCCGGGCCGGCGCTCCCCCGCTGGACGGCGCGCCGCGGACCGCCTGGGCCCGGCACGCGCTGGACGCGCCGGTGATGTGCGTCCGCCGGGACGACGGCCCCTGGGAGGTCCCCGAGAACCTGACGTTCCGGGACTGGATCCGCGCCCGGTCGCCCCGGCCGCCCACCCGGGCGGACCTGGACTACCACCTGACCACCCTGTTCCCGCCGGTCCGGCCGCGCGGCCATCTGGAGCTGCGGATGATCGACGCGCAGCCCGGCGCGGACGGCTGGCTCGTGCCGCTGGCGGTGACGGCCGCGCTGTTCGACGACCCGCAGGCCGCCGAGACCGCCTACCGGGCCGTGAAGCCGCTCGCCGAGCGGGCCCTGGACCGGCCCGCCCCGCACAATCCGCTGTGGGCCGACGCGGCCCGGCACGCCCTGGCCGACCCGGAGCTGCGCGAGGCCGCCGACGGCTGCTTCGCGGCGGCCCTGGAGGCGCTGCCCCGGCTCGGCGCCACGACCCGGGTCACCGACGCCGTGGCCGCTTTCCGCGACCGCCATGTCGCCCGGGGCCGCTGCCCGGCCGACGACCTGCTCGACGAAGGACCGCCCGGAGGCCCCCGCGCCCACGGGAGGAAGGACATCCGCACATGACCGCCCCGGAGACCGCAACCACGACCACCGAGACGGACACCGAGGCGCTGCGCGAGCGGGCGCTGGCCTGCCTCACCACCGCCCGGGACCGCACCACGCTGCTGACCACCTGTGTCGACGAAGCCGACCTCACCGCCCAGCACTCCCCGCTGATGTCCCCGCTGGTGTGGGACCTCGCCCACATCGGCAACCAGGAGGAGCTGTGGCTGCTGCGCGCGGTCGGCGGACGGGAGGCGATGCGGCCGGAGATAGACAGCCTCTACGACGCCTTCGAGCACCCGCGCGCCGAGCGCCCCTCGCTGCCGTTGCTGCCGCCCGCCGAGGCCCGCCGGTACGCGGCCGAGGTGCGCGGCCGGGCACTCGACCTGCTGGCGTCGGCGGACTTCCACGGCACCCGGCTGACCGAGGCCGGCTTCGCCTTCGGGATGATCGCCCAGCACGAACAGCAGCACGACGAAACCATGCTGATCACCCATCAGCTCAGGTCGGGCCCCCAGGCGCTGACCGCGCCCGACCCGGAACCGGCACCGCCGTTCACCGGGCCGGCCGAAGTCCTCGTGCCCGGCGGCCCGTTCACCATGGGCACCTCCGGCGAGCCCTGGGCGCTGGACAACGAACGCCCGGCGCACCCCCGGGAGGTGGCGCCGTTCTGGATCGACACGCTCCCCGTGACGAACGCGGCCTACCAGGCGTTCATCGCGGACGGCGGCTACACCACCGAGCGCTGGTGGGCACCGAAGGGCTGGGCGCACATCAGGCGGCACGGCATCACCGCCCCGCTGTTCTGGCGGCGGGACGGCGACCGCTGGCTGCGGCACCGGTTCGGGGTCACGGAACCGGTGCCGCCGGACGAGCCGGTGCTGCACGTGTGCTGGTACGAGGCGGACGCCTACGCCCGCTGGGCCGGACGCCGGCTGCCCACCGAGGCGGAGTGGGAGAAGGCCGCCCGCCACGACCCGGTCACCGGCCGCTCCCGGCGCTATCCGTGGGGCGACGCCGACCCGGGGCCCGAGCACGCCAACCTCGGCCAGCGGCATCTGCGGCCCGCCCCGGCGGGAAGCTATCCGGCCGGTGCGTCGCCGCTGGGCGTGCGGCAGTTGATCGGTGACGTGTGGGAGTGGACGGCGAGCGACTTCCTGCCGTACCCGGGGTTCCGGGCGTTCCCGTACAAGGAGTACTCGGAGGTCTTCTTCGGCCCGGAGTACAAGGTGCTGCGCGGCGGCTCGTTCGCCGTGGACCCGGTGGCCTGCCGGGGCACGTTCCGCAACTGGGACTATCCCGTCCGCCGGCAGATCTTCGCCGGGTTCCGCACCGCCCGCCCGGAGGCCGTCTGATGTGCCGTCACCTCGCCTACCTGGGGCCGGAGGAGTCGCTCGGGCGGCTGATCGTGGAGCCCCCGCACGGGCTGTACCGGCAGTCGTGGGCGCCGCGCCGGCAGCGGTACGGGACGGTCAACGCCGACGGGTTCGGGGTCGGCTGGTACGCGCCGGGTGACCCGGCGCCGGCCCGCTACCGGCGGTCCGGGCCGGTCTGGGCCGACCTGTCGTTCGCCGACCTGGCCCGGGTGGTGCGCTCGGGCGCCGTGCTCGCCGCCGTCCGGGACGCGACGCTCGCGGGAGCGGACGCCGAGGCCGCGGCGGCGCCGTTCGCGGCCGGCCGGTGGCTGTTCAGCCACAACGGCCTGATCGCGGGCTGGCCGGACGCGGCGGCCCCGCTGGTGTCCGCGCTGCCGCCGGTCGAGCTGCTGTCGCTCCAGGCCCGCACCGACTCGGCGTTCGTCTGGGCGCTGGTCCTGCACCGGCTGCGGGCCGGACAGCCACCGGGACGCGCGCTGGGCGAACCGGTGCGCGACCTGGCCCGGGCGGCCCCGGCCTCCCGGCTGAACCTGCTGCTGACCGACGGGGACACGATCACCGCCACCGCCTGGGGCGACTCGCTGTGGTACCGCACGGAGCCCGGCTGCGGCACGGTCGTCGCCTCCGAGCCGTACGACGACGATCCGCTCTGGCGGGAGGTTCCCGACCGCACCCTGCTCACCGCGAGCCGCACCGCCGTGCGGCTCGCCCCGCTGGAGGATCCGGCGGCCGTACCCCCGAAGGAGCCCTGCCGTTGAGCCCCCTGCACATCACCCGCACACTCCCCGAGGACGCGACGGAGGCCGCGCTGCGCGCCGACGTCCTGCGCGGCCTCACCGCGACCCCGAAGTGGCTGCCGCCGAAGTGGTTCTACGACGCCCGCGGCAGCGAGCTGTTCGAGCGGATCACCGAGCTGCCCGAGTACTACCCGACACGGGCCGAGCGGGAGATCCTCGCCACCCGGTCCGGGGAGATCGCGGCCGCGAGCGGTGCCCGCACCCTGGTCGAACTGGGCTCGGGCTCCTCGGAGAAGACCCGCCATCTCATCGACGCGCTGCCCGGGCTCGCCGCGTACGTCCCGGTCGACGTCAGCGAGAGCGCGCTCACCCAGGCCGGGCGGGCGCTCGTCGAGGAGCGTCCCGGTCTCGACGTGCACGCGCTGATCGCCGACTTCACCGCGCCGCTGGCCCTGCCCGCCACGCCCGGACCCCGGCTGGTGGCCTTCCTCGGCGGCACGGTCGGCAATCTGCTGCCCGCCGAACGCGCCCGGTTCCTGGCCTCGGTGCGCGCGCTGCTCGCCCCGGGCGACGGGCTGCTGCTCGGCACAGACCTGGTCAAGGACGAGCGGGTGCTGGTCCGGGCGTACGACGACGCGGCCGGGGTGACGGCCGCGTTCAACCGGAACGTGCTGGCCGTGATCGACCGTGAGCTGGGCGCCGACTTCGATCCCGAGGCGTTCGACCACGTCGCCCTGTGGGACGCGGAGCGGGAGTGGATCGAGATGCGGCTGCGCTCCCGCACCGCCCAGACCGTGAAGGTGCCCGCGCTGAACCTCGCCGTGGACTTCGCGGCGGGCGAGGAGCTGCGCACCGAGGTGTCGGCCAAGTTCCGCAAGGAGGGCGTCACCGCCGAACTCGCCGCCGCCGGGCTGGAGCTGACGCACTGGTGGACGGACGTCCCGGGCCGCTTCGCGCTGTCGCTGAGCGTGGTCCGGTGAGGCCCGGCGGGCGGGGCGCGGCGGCTCAGCCCACGTCGGGGGCGAGCGCCTCGGTGATCTTCCGGGAGGCGCGGCGGGCCTCGGTCGCCGGGTCCCCGCCCTGGAGCACCCGGGTCATGTACTCCTTGATCGGGTTGTCGGCCTCGACGTCGGCCCACTGAGGGGTGGTGGGGGTCGCCCGGCCGTGCGCCGCGCCCGCGGCCATGGCGGCGACCCCCTCCGCGCCGGCGACCGCGCCGGCCAGCGTGGTCTTGTTGGGCACGTAGTTCATGGTGCGGGCCAGCTCGGTGTCCCACTTGGCGCCGGTGAGCGCGCCGACGACGGTGGTCGCGGCGAACTGGTCGTCGGTGTTGCGCGGGACGACCAGGTCGGAGCCGCCGGTGAAGACGGTGCCGGGCCGGCCGGCGGTGCGGCCGGGCACGGGGAAGAAGCCGATCTTGTCCTTCAGTTCCGGGTTCTGCCGGACGATGGACTGGACGAGTCCGGGCACGGCGATGATCTGCGCCACCTTGCCGCCGGCGAACACCCCGGCCTGGGGCGGGTGTTCCTCGTCCGCGTCCACGGGTCCTTCGCCCAGTGCCTGGAGCCGTCGGTAGAAGTCCATGCCGCGCAGCGCGGCCGGGCTGTCCAGGGTCCCCCGCCAGGTGTGGTCCTTCTCCTCGGCGAGTTCGCCGCCCTCGTCCCAGATGAACCCGGAGAGGGTGTACCAGTCCTGGCCCGCGAGGTAAATGCCCTGGTTCCCGCCGGTGTCGAGCTTCTCGGTGGCGGCGAGCCACTCGTCGCGGGTCTTGGGCGGACCGTCGACACCGGCCTGCCGGAACAGGTCCTTGCGGTAGATGACGACCCGGTTGGCCGCGTACCAGGGGATGCCGTACTGCTTGTTGCCGTCCTTGCCGGGCTGGGCGAGGCCGGGCAGCCAGGTCTCCTTGCCCCAGTCCCGCATCGACTCCAGCGTGAGGTCGGCCAGCCGGCCGCCGTCGGCGTACAGCGGCACCTGGGTGTTGCCGACCTCGATGACGTCCGGGCCGTCCCCGGAGGGCTCCTTGAGCGCGCCGCGGACCTTCTCCACGATGCCGGTCCATTCCTGGATGCGGATGTCGAGGCGCAGATCGTCGTGGGTGCGCTCGAAGTCCTCGGTGAACCGGCGCAGGAACTCCTTGGAGGCGCTGTCCTTCATCAGCCACACGGTGACGGTCGTGCGCTCCTGGTCGTCGCCGGGGAGCATCCCGCAGCCGCTGACGAGGGAGCCGGTGACACAGACGAGGGCGAGCAGACGTCTCACGAAGGGTCCTGTTCTGTCTGGCACGGGGTGCCGCAGGGTGCTGGGACAGGGGTGGGGGCCCGACGTGGGGGGGCCGAGCGCAGGGGGCTCGTACGGGGTGTGCTGGATTTTGGTATGTACCAATGCTCAGGTCAAGCGCTACCGGGCGGTACGCCGCGCGACGCCGTGCGGAGCGGGCGCGGATAGTGCACGGTGGAGTACGCCGTGACACGTAAGGAGCACCCGCATGACGAACCACACCTACCGGGTCACCGAGATCGTCGGCACCTCGCACGAGGGTGTCGACCAGGCCATCCGCAACGGCATCGCCCGCGCCGACCAGACGCTGCGCAACCTGGACTGGTTCGAGGTGACCCAGGTCCGCGGCCAGATCGAGAACGGGCGGATCGAGCACTACCAGGTGGGCCTGAAGGTCGGCTTCCGCATCGAGGACACCGCCTGAGCCGTCCCGGCACGCGTCAGGCTCGGCCTTCCCGCTCCTGTGCCTCCTCGACCGCGGCCGACTTCTGCGCCCAGCGCGCCCGTACGACGGTGAACCCGGCGCGTTCGGCGTCGTCGCAGACCAGCTCGTCGTCGTCCACGAGGACTTGGACCTCATGGTCCCTGGCGAGCCGGCGCAGGATCTCCAGTTTGGTGCGGCGGGCCGGTCTGCGGTCGGCGCCGCCCCGCATGAACACCCGGCCCTCGGGCAGTCCGTGCGCGGCGAGCCAGTCCAGCGTGTCCCGGCGGTACCGCTCGGGACGGCCGGTGAGATAGACGACCTCGCAGGCGCGGGCGCTCTGAACGGCCAGCGCCACGCCCTCGGGAAGCGGCGGGTCCGCGGGCGCGGCGGCGAAGAACCCCTCCCAGTCACGCGGCCGGCGTTCCAGGAAGTGCTGGCGGTGGGCGGTGCCGGCCAGCGTGTTGTCGAGGTCGAACACGGCGATCGGGGGCCTGTCGCGGTCGGTCACACCGGTCACCCTGGCCAGCCGCCGGTCCCCGGCGACCCCCGCGCCGCGAGCGGCCCGGGGAATCCTGCGCGCGTCCGGGCGTTGAACCCTGTGTGAGCAGCACAGTGATCAGCCGCACCCGGTTCTCCGTCCTCGACCGCTCCCGCACCCGCGAGGGGCGTCCGCCCGGCGAGGCGCTGCGGGACACCGTGGCGCTGGCCCGGGAGGCGGAGGCGCTCGGCTACCACCGGTTCTGGGTGTCCGAGCACCACGGCGTGCCCGGGGTCGCCGGGTCCGCGCCGACCGTGCTCGCCGCCGCCGTCGCCGCGGCCACCCGTACCATCCGGGTCGGCACCGGCGGGGTGATGCTGCCCAACCACCGGCCCCTGGTCGTCGCCGAGCAGTTCGGGGTGCTGGAGTCGCTGTTCCCGGGCCGTGTGGACATGGGGCTCGGCCGCTCCGTGGGCTTCACGGACGGGGTGCGCAAGGCGCTCGGCCGGGACAAGGAGGACGCCGAGGACTTCGCGGCCCAGCTCGGGGAGCTGCTGGACTGGTTCACGGGCGGCTCGCCGACCGGGGTGCGGGCCCGCCCCGCGGAGGGGCTGTCCGTGCCGCCGTTCGTGCTGGCCCTGGGCGAGGGCGCGCGCATCGCCGCCCGCGCGGGCCTGCCCATGGTCATCGGCGATCTGCGGGGCCGGGAGAAGCTGCTGCGCGGCATCGACCGGTACCGCTCCCTGTTCCGGCCCTCCCGCTGGGCGGCCGAGCCGTACGTGGTGATCTCCGGCACGGTCGCCGTCGCCAGCACCGAGGCCGAGGCGCGCCGGCTGCTGGTCCCCGAGGCCTGGTCGCTGGCGTACTCCCGCACCCACGGCACCTTTCCGCCGCTCGCCCCCGCCGAGTCGGTGGAGGCCCGCACGATGACGGCCAAGCAGCGGGACATCTACGAGTCCGCGCTCGCCGGGCACATCGCGGGCACGCCGGAGCAGGTCGCGCACGAGCTGGAGACGGTGCTGAAGGAGACGGACGCCGAGGAGGTGCTCGTCACGACCAGCACCTACGACCGTACGGCCCTGCTGGACTCCTACCGGCGGCTGGCGGCGCTGTTCGCGCCGGGCCGGTGATCCCCCGTCCCGAGATGCGATCCCGGCGCGGGCCGGTGACCCTGGGAGGGCAAGCCTGTCAGCGACGAGGAGGGCTGCCATGTCCATGCTGGACAAGATCAAGCAGATGATCAAGGGCCACGAGAGCCAGGCCGACAAGGGCATCGGCAAGGGCGGCGACTACATCGACCAGCGCACCGGCGGCAAGTACCAGTCGCAGGTCGACACCGGGCAGGACAAGCTGAGGGACGAGTTCGGCACCCGGCCGCAGGACCCGGGCAACCCGCCGCGGTAGCGGGGTGCGGGGGCGGATAGAGTTCCCCCGATGCACACCCCTCACGACCCGTACGTCCGCGTCCGCGGCGCCCGCGAGCACAACCTCAAGGGCGTGGACGTGGACATCCCCCGGGACGTGCTGGCCGTGTTCACCGGGGTCTCCGGCTCGGGCAAGTCCTCCCTGGCGTTCGGCACCGTCTACGCCGAGGCCCAGCGGCGGTACTTCGAGTCGGTCGCCCCGTACGCGCGCCGGCTGATCCACCAGGTCGGCGCCCCGAAGGTGAGCGGGATCACCGGGCTGCCGCCCGCGGTCTCGCTCCAGCAGCGCCGCTCGACGCCCACCTCGCGCTCCTCGGTGGGCACGGTCACCAACCTCTCCAACTCGCTGCGGATGCTGTTCTCGCGGGCCGGCAGCTATCCGCCGGGCGCCGAGCGCCTCGACTCGGACGCGTTCTCCCCGAACACGGCTGCCGGCGCCTGCCCCCGCTGCCACGGCCTCGGCCAGGTGCACGACACCACCGAGGAGCTGCTGGTCCCGGACCCCTCGCTGTCCGTCCGCGAGGGGGCGATCGCGGCCTGGCCGGGCGCCTGGCAGGGCAAGAACCTGCGGGACATCCTGGACACGCTCGGCTACGACGTGGACCGGCCCTGGCGGGAACTGCCCGCCGCGCAGCGCGAGTGGATCCTGTTCACCGACGAGCAGCCGGTCGTCACCGTCCACCCGGTGCGGGACGCCGACCGCATCCAACGGCCCTACCAGGGCACCTACATGAGCGCGCGGCGGTATGTGCTCAAGACGTTCTCCGACACCAAGTCGGCCACCCTGCGGGCCAAGGCGGAACGGTTCCTGACCAGCACCCCGTGCGCCGCCTGCGGCGGGAGCCGGCTGCGGCCCGAGGCACTCGCGGTGACCTACGCCGGCCGGACCATCGCCGAACTCGCCGCACTGCCGCTGACCGGCCTCGCCGAACTGCCCGACGGCGGCGACGAGACGGCGCGGGTCCTCACGGCCGACCTGAAGTCCCGGATCGCGCCGGTGGTCGAACTGGGCCTCGGCTACCTCAGCCTGGACCGGGCCGCGCCCACGCTCTCCGCGGGCGAGCTGCAACGCCTGCGCCTGGCCACCCAGTTGCGCTCCGGACTGTTCGGCGTGGTGTACGTGCTGGACGAGCCGTCCGCCGGACTGCACCCGGCGGACGCCGAGGCGCTGCTCACCGTCCTGGAGCGGCTCAAGGCGGCCGGGAACTCGGTGTTCGTGGTGGAGCACCACCTGGACGTGGTGCGCGGCGCCGACTGGGTGGTGGACGTGGGTCCCGGCGCGGGCGAGCACGGCGGGCGGGTGCTCTACAGCGGGCCGCCGGCCGAACTGGCGTCGGTGGCCGGGTCGGCGACGGCCGCCTATCTCTTCGACGAGTCGCCCGGCCCGGCGCGCGAGGTCCGCGAGCCGCGCGGCTGGCTGACGGTGGGCCCGGTGACCCGGCACAACCTGCGCGCGGTCACGGTCCGCGTCCCGCTCGGCGCGTTCACCGCGGTCACCGGGGTCTCCGGGTCCGGGAAGTCCACGCTGGCCGGGGAGCTGACGGCGGAGCTGCCGGGAGTGGGGCGGCTGGTCCGGGTCGACCAGAAGCCCATCGGACGCACCCCGCGCTCCAACCTCGCCACCTACACGGGCCTGTTCGACGTGGTACGGAAGGTGTTCGCGGGCACCGAGGAGGCACGGGCGCGCGGGTACGGGGTCGGCCGGTTCTCCTTCAACGTTCCGGGCGGGCGCTGCGAGACCTGCCAGGGCGAGGGGTTCGTCAGCGTGGAGCTGCTGTTCCTGCCGAGCACCTACGCGCCCTGCCCCGACTGCGCGGGCGCCCGCTACAACCCCGCCACGCTCGAGGTGCCGTACCGGGGGCGGACCGTCGCCGAGGTGCTGGACCTGACCGTGGAGGCGGCCGCGGAGTTCTTCGCGGACGTCCCGGCCGCCGCCCGCAGCCTGCGCACCCTGCTGGACGTGGGCCTGGGCTATCTGCGGCTGGGGCAGCCCGCGACCGAGCTGTCCGGCGGGGAGGCGCAGCGGATCAAGCTGGCGAGCGAACTCCAGCGGGGGCGCCGGGGCCACACCCTGTATCTGCTGGACGAGCCGACGACCGGGCTGCACCCGGCCGATGTGGAGGTGCTGACGGACCGGCTGCACGGGCTGGTCGACGCCGGGCACACGGTCGTCGTGGTGGAGCACGACATGACGGTGGTCGCGGGCGCCGACTGGGTGATCGACCTGGGCCCGGGCGGCGGCGACCGCGGCGGCCGTGTCGTGGCCGAAGGCCCGCCGGAGCGGGTGTCCCGGGCCGGGGGCAGCGCGACGGCGCCCTATCTGGCGCGGGTCATGCCCTGAGCGCCGTGGCCGCCGTGTGCCGTGCCGCCGTCACGCCCTGAGCACCGGGTGGCCCGTGCGTGTGCCGTCGCCGAGCGGGCGCGCCCGGACACCGGTGACCAGGGCCGCGTGGGTCCAGGCGGGCTCCGGGGCGGGTGGCTGGGCGGTGCCGGCCAGGGTGCGGCGGTCGGGGTGGGTGCCCGGGCGGATCAGCGGCCGTACCTCCACCTCGGCGACCAGGCCGCGGGTCCGGGCCACCCGCCACAGCGAGGCCGCGAGGGTGTCCTCGCCGACGAAGGCCGCCGCCGTGCCGGGACCGCCGTCCCCGCGCCGGTAGCGCAGGCCGACCGGCTGGACCGGGACCCCCGCGTCGAGCGCGGCCTGGAAGACGGCCCGGCTGAAGCGGCCCCGGGCACGTCCGCACCAGGTGCTGCCCTCGGGGAAGGCGGTCACCGCCCCGCCCGCGCGCAGGATGCCGGCGATCCGGGCCACCATGCCGGGCAGGGCGCGCAGCCGGTCGCGTTCGACGAACAGGGCCCCGCCGCGCGCGGCGAGCGCGCCCGCCAGGGGCCAGCGGCGGACCTCGGCCTTGGCGAGCATCCGGGCCGGGCGGACGGCGGTGAGCAGCGGGATGTCCAGCCACGACACATGGTTGGCGACCAGCAGCAGCCCGCCGTCCGGCGGGGCGGTGCCGGTGATCCGGACCCGGACCCCGGCGGCCCGTACGATCAGCCCGCACCATTGCCGGACCCACCCGGCGGGCAGCCTCCCGCCGAGCGGAATCAGCGCGATCCCGGCCAGGAGCAGGGCCGCGACCCCGGTCAGCCGCAGCACGGCCCGGGGGACGGACGCCTCTGCCCGGGCGGGCTCCGCACAGGCGTCCGGGGTGCAGGGCGCGGTGGGCAGCCAGCCGCTCATCAGGCCGGGACGAGGGAGAGGAAGTGCCGCAGATAGCGCGGGTCGACCCGGCGCATCGACAGCAGCACGTACAGATCGGCGACGCCGAAGCCGGGATCGTGCGCGGGCGGTCCGCACACCCAGGCGCCGAGCCGGAGGTAGCCGCGCAGCAGGGCGGGCAGTTCGGTGCGGCCGGCGGGGGCCGTGGCGGGCGGGGTCCACGGCAGCAGCGGCCGGACCCGGAACTCCTCGGGCGCCAGGTGCCGCTCGCGCATCCGTCGCCAGGTGCCGGCGGCGAGGGCACCGCCGTCGGCTAGCGGTACCGAGCAGCAGCCGGCCAGCCACTCGTGGCCCCGGTCGGTCATGTAGCGGGCTATGCCGGCCCAGATCAGGCCGATGACCGCGCCGTCGCGGTGAGCGGGGTGGACGCAGGAGCGGCCGACCTCGACCAGGTGGGGCCGGATCGCGTCGAGCGCGGCGAGGTCGAACTCGCCGTCGGAGTAGAGCCGGCCGGCGACGGCGGCCCGCTCGGGCGGCAGCAGCCGGTAGGTGCCGACGATCTGCCCGGTCGCCTCCTCGCGGACGAGGAGGTGGTCGCAGTAGGCGTCGAAGGCGTCGATGTCGTGCCCCGGCTCGGGGGACGCGAGCAGGGCTCCCAGTTCCCCGGCGAAGACATCGTGCCGCAGCCGCTGCGCGGCCCGCACGTCGGCCTCGTCGCGGGCGAGGGTGACGGTGTAGCGGGCGGGTCCCGGGGGGTGCGGGGGGCGGTCGAGGGTGGGCGCACCGGTCATGGGCTGCTCCTGGGGGCGGGCCGGGTCGGCGGGGGCGGCGGGCCCGGTCGGTGCGGCCCGCCGCCTCTGTTCTTCCGACGCCGGTTGGCGCCCGCGTGACCGGTGTCAGGAGCACGGATGTGAGGGTGGTGAACGCCCGGTCAGCCGTCCGCGGCGGCGCAGCCGGCGAGCAGCCGCCGGGCCTCGTCCGCACCGAGCACCCGCTCCAGGACGAGGTCGCCCTTCATGTGCGGGAAGAAGCGGCCCGCGGGCCAGCTCCGCTCGTAGGACGGCGGGTCCAGGACGAGCAGGCGTACGCCGTCCACGACGGGGATGTCCGAGGGGGTGCCCTCGTTCCACACCCAGTCGCCCAAGGGGGTGACGAGGTTGAACGAGCCGATGGTGTCCACCTGTCCGGGCCGGTCCCGGCAGACGGCGGCCTCCTCGGCGGACGGGGCCCGGCCGGGCAGGTGGCCGCCGCCTATGAGGACGTCGGCGAGCAGCGTGTGCAACTGGAAGTTGTCGCCGATGCCGGTCATGCGCAGGGCGTAGCCGGTGCCGGTGGGGCGGTCGAGGACGACGAGGGGTTCGTCGTCCAGGACCAGCAGGGCGTAGGCCAGGCACTTGAAGACGTACCCGGAGTCCTCCTCCACCGAGCGCAGTGTCCGCAGCAGGCGGGTGCGGGTGCCGTCGTCCAGGGCGGTGCGGACGGCGGCGTGGTCGAGCAGGGCGACGGCGGCCATCTCCCAGTGGTGCAGGGTGAGCCAGGCGACGGCCAGGTCGGGGTCCACCCGGTCGAGGAGGTCCTCGGGCGGTTCCTCGGCCTGCGGGTCGGGGAAGTCGCCGCCGCCGGTGGCCGCCCAGCGGTCGCAGAACGCGCGGGCGTCGTCGAGGGCCCCGGCGAGGCCGGCGAGGACGTACGGTGCGCAGGGGGTGGGGTCGGCGCCGCGTTCGACGCAGGCTCCGACGAGCACGGCGATGGTGGCGCGGGGCGCGGCCGGCATCTCGTCCAGGATGGCCGCCAGGCGCGGTCCGGCCTGCCGGAAGTCCTGGTCGTCCGCCTCCCCGAAGTACCGGCGCAGGTCGTCGAAGTACTGCTGTGAGCGGTCGGCGTCCTGCTCGCGGACGGCGGCCTCGAAGCCGGCCACGGCATCGCGGAACCGTTCCGTCCGCTTGTTTCCGGAGATCATGGCGGCAGGCTACCGGGGCCCGGAACACCAGACGGGGCCGGGTGAGCACCTCCCCGGCCCCGCCCGCCCGCCACTGGTCGGCGAACGTCTCGGGGTTACCGCTTGCCGGCCTTCCGGGTGGCCCGCAGCCACTCCTTGTTCATGCCGGTGATGGACATCAGCGGGATGCCCTTGGGGCACGCGGTGGCGCACTCGCCGGTGAGCGTGCACCCGCCGAAGCCCTCCGCGTCCATCTGGGCCACCATGTCCAGCACCCGGCTCTCCCGCTCGGGCGCGCCCTGGGGCAGCACGTTGAGGTGGTTGACCTTGGCGGAGGTGAACAGCATCGCCGCGCCGTTGGGGCAGGCGGCGACGCACGCCCCGCAGCCGATGCACTCGGCGTGCTCGAACGCGAAGTCGGCGTCGGCCTTGGGCACCGGGGTGGCGTGGGCCTCCGGCGCGGAACCGGTGGGGGCGGTGATGTAGCCGCCGGCCTGGATGATCCGGTCGAACGCCGACCGGTCCACCACCAGGTCCTTGATCACCGGGAAGGCGGACGCCCGCCACGGCTCGATGTCGATGGTGTCGCCGTCCTTGAAGGACCGCATGTGCAGCTGGCAGGTGGTGGTGCGCTCCGGCCCGTGCGCGTCGCCGTTGATGACGAGGCTGCACGCGCCGCAGATGCCCTCGCGGCAGTCGTGGTCGAAGGCGACGGGCTCCTCACCGGACAGGATGAGCTGTTCGTTGAGGACGTCCAGCATCTCCAGGAAGGACATGTCGGGCGAGATGTCGTCCACCTCGTAGGTGGACATCGCTCCTTCGGCGTCGGCGTTCTTCTGCCGCCAGACGCGCAGGGTGAGCTTCATGCGTAGCTCCGCTGGGTGGGGTGGACGTACTCGAAGACCAGGTCTTCCTTGTGCAGGACGGGGGCCTCGCCGGTGCCGGTGAACTCCCAGGCGGCGGCGTAGGAGAACTCCTCGTCCTTGCGGGCCGCCTCGCCGTCGGCGGTCTGGGACTCCTCGCGGAAGTGGCCGCCGCAGGACTCGGTGCGGTGCAGCGCGTCGAGGCACATCAGCTCGGCCAGCTCCAGGTAGTCCACGATGCGGTTGGCCTTCTCCAGCGACTGGTTGAACTCCTCGCCGGTGCCGGGGACCTTGATCCGGCGCCAGAACTCCTCGCGGATCTGCGGGATGCGCTCCAGGGCCTTGCGCAGCCCGGCGTCGGAGCGGGCCATGCCGCAGAACTCCCACATCAGCTCGCCGAGTTCGCGGTGGAAGGAGTCCGGGGTGCGGTCGCCGTCCACCGCCAGCAGCAGGTTGATCCTGTCCTCGGTCCCGGCCAGCACCTCCTGGACGACGGGGTGCTGGTCGGTGACCGGGTCCTGGCGGGGGTGGCGGGCGAGGTAGTCGTTGATGGTGGCCGGCAGCACGAAGTAGCCGTCGGCCAGGCCCTGCATCAGGGCGCTCGCGCCGAGGCGGTTGGCGCCGTGGTCGGAGAAGTTGGCCTCGCCGATCGCGAACAGGCCGGGGACGGTGGTCTGCAGGTCGTAGTCGACCCACAGGCCGCCCATCGTGTAGTGCACGGCCGGGTAGATCCGCATCGGGACCTCGTACGGATCCTCGTCGGTGATCCGCTGGTACATGTCGAAGAGGTTGCCGTACTTGGCCTCGACCGCCTTGCGCCCCATGCGCGTGATGGCGTCGGCGAAGTCCAGGTACACACCCTGGCCGCCGGGGCCCACTCCCCTGCCCTCGTCGCAGACGTTCTTCGCGGCCCGGGAGGCGATGTCCCGGGGCACCAGGTTGCCGAAGGACGGGTAGATGCGCTCCAGGTAGTAGTCGCGCTCGTCCTCGGGGATCCGGTGCGGCGGGCGGGTGTCGCCCTTGGCCTTGGGCACCCAGATCCGGCCGTCGTTGCGCAGCGACTCGCTCATCAGGGTCAGCTTGGACTGGTGCTCGCCGGTGCGCGGGATGCAGGTGGGGTGGATCTGGGTGAAGCAGGGGTTGGCGAAGTAGGCGCCGCGCCGGTGCGCCCGCCAGATGGCGGTCGCGTTGGAGTTCATGGCGTTGGTCGACAGGTAGAAGACGTTGCCGTAGCCGCCGGAGGCGAGGACGACGGCGTCCGCGAAGTAGGTGTCGATCTTCCCGGTGATCAGGTCCCGGGCCACGATGCCGCGCGCCCGCCCGTCGACGACGATCAGGTCCAGCATCTCGGTGCGGGGGTGCAGCTCCACGTTCCCGGCGGCGATCTGCCGGGACAGCGCCTGGTAGGCGCCGAGGAGGAGCTGCTGACCCGTCTGGCCGCGGGCGTAGAAGGTGCGGGAGACCTGGACGCCGCCGAAGGAGCGGGTGTCGAGCAGGCCGCCGTACTCGCGGGCGAACGGCACGCCCTGGGCCACGCACTGGTCGATGATCTCCACGGAGATCTGCGCGAGCCGGTGCACGTTGGACTCGCGGGCGCGGAAGTCGCCGCCCTTGACGGTGTCGTAGAACAGCCGGTGGACGGAGTCGCCGTCGTTGCGGTAGTTCTTCGCCGCGTTGATGCCGCCCTGCGCGGCGATGGAGTGGGCCCGGCGCGGCGAGTCCTGGTAGCAGAACTGGACGACGTGGTAGCCCTGTTCGGCGAGGGTGGCGCCGGCGGAGCCGCCCGCGAGGCCGGTGCCCACCACGATCACCGTGTGCTTGCGCCGGTTGGCCGGGTTGACCAGCTTGGCCTCGAACCGGCGCCTGTCCCAGCGCTCGTGGACCGGGCCGGACGGGGCCTTGGTGTCGGCGACCGGGGCACCGGTCGTGTAGTCGGTGTAGGTCATGGTCAGCTCACCACTCCGGTCATGACGCCCACGGGTACGGCGATGAAACCGGCCGTGAGCAGCAGCGCGAGGACGTTGGCGACGGTCTTCAGGGCGCGGTCGCGGGCGCGGCTGCCGACGCCGAGGGTCTGGGCGGCGCTCCAGAAGCCGTGCCGGATGTGCAGGCCGAGCGCGAGCATCGCGACGATGTAGACGACGTTGCCGTACCAGGTGGAGAAGGTGTCCACGACGTTCTGGTACGGGTGTCCCTCCTGGAAGCCGCCGGGGTGCACGGTGCCGGTGGTCAGGTCGAGGATGTGCCAGACGATGAACAGCCCGAGGATGACCCCGCCCCAGCGCATGGTGCGCGTCGCGTAGCTCGCCCGCGGTTTGCCGTGGACGTACTTGGTGGGGCGTGCCTTGAGGTCGCGGCGGCTGAGCTGGTAGGCGGAGGTGGCGTGGGCGACCACGGCGACGATCAGGACGACCCGGATCAGCCAGAGCGTCCACTCGTAGTGCATGAAGGGTTCGCCGACGGTGCGCAGCCAGTGCGCGTAGTGGTTGAACTCCCCGGCCCCGAAGAAGATCTTCAGGTTGCCGATCACATGGGCGACCAGGTACAGCAGCATGATCACGCCGCTGACGGCCATGACCGTCTTCTTGCCGACGGAGCTGTCCCACACGGTACGCGCCATGGACGGCCGTCGGTCCGTCCGCGTTGCCAGAGCCATGGAACAGCACGCTAGGGCCGAAGGTCCCGATCGGTCCAAGACATGGTGCAGCTTGTTTCCATAGGCTGCGACTATTGTGGCCGGATGCAGTTCCAGCAGCTCCAGTACTTCGTGGCCGTCGCCGAGACCCGGCACTTCACCCGCGCCGCCGAACGGGTCCATGTGGCCCAGCCGTCGCTGTCGCAGCAGATCCGGGCGCTGGAGCGGGAGCTGGGCGCGGACCTGTTCCTGCGCGCGCGGGGCAACATCACGCTCACCGACGCCGGCGAGGCACTGCTGCCGCTGGCCCGGCGGATCCTGGCCGACGCGGACACCGCCCGGCACGAGGTGCAGGAGCTGGTGCAGCTGCGGCGGGGGCGGGTGCGGCTCGGGGCGACGCCGAGCCTGTGCACCGGACTGCTGCCGGATGTGCTGCGCGCCTTCCACGACCGGTACCCGGGCATCCGGCTGCTGATCGAGGAGGGCGGCTCGCACGACCTGGTGCGGGAGCTGGCGCGCGGCGCGCTCGACCTGGCCCTGGTCGTGCTGCCGCTGCCGACGCCGGCGCCCGCGCTGACCACGGTGGAGCTGCTCCGCGAGGACCTGGTGGTGGTGTCCTCGCCGGAGGCGCCGGCGCCCGGCCCGGGCGGGCGGGTGATCCGCATCGCCGACCTGGCGGGTGAGCGGCTGGTGATGTTCCGGCACGGGTACGACCTGCGGGAACTGACGGTGGCCGCGTGCCGGGCGGAGGGCTTCGAGCCGGACTTCGCGGTGGAGGGCGGCGAGCTGGACGCGGTGCTGGGGTTCGTCCGGGCCGGGCTGGGGGTGGCGGTGGTGCCGCGCATGGTCGCCACCCGGGCCGGGCGCGGGCTGCGGGTGACCCCGCTGGCCCGGCCCGGACTGCACCGTACGATCGCCCTCGCCCACCGCAGCGACGTGGCCCCGCCGCGGGCGGCGCGCGAGTTGCAGCGGATGCTGCTGGAGCGCTGAGCGGCGGGCTCAGCCGAGGACGGCGGGCCGGAACACCTCCTCGCACCACTGCCGGAAGCCGGTCGGCGCGGTGTCGGGGGTGACGGGCACGCCGGCACCGTAGAAGTCCTGGTCGGTGAGGGCGCGCGTCATGTCGGCGAGGCCCTGGGCCGCGTCCTCGCTCACGCCGTACCGCAGCAGCGCCGCCTTCTGGTCCTCGGCGTCGGCCCGGCGGAAGCGGACCGGCCGCTCCAGCGCCTCGGACACCACCCGGGCCATGTCCTCGGGCGTCAGGGCGTCGGGGCCCACCAGCGGTACGTCCGCCTGACCGGTCCAGGACCCGTCCAGCAGCAGCCGCGCCGCCGTGGTACCGATGTCCCGGGTGGCGCAGGTGCGCAGCACCCGGTCGCCGGGCAGCGCCATCGTCAGCTCACCGCCGTCGCGCACCGCGGCGGCCTGGGTGAGCAGGTTCTCCATGAGGTACGGCGGGCACAGCGCGCGGTGGTGCACACCGGTGGCCCGGATCTCTTCGTCGGCGGCCAGCGAGGCCGAGATCGGCCCGGCGTTCCGGGCCACCCCGCGGCCCAGGGTGGAGACGGCGACGACCCGCTCCACACCCTGGGCCGCGATGGCGTCGACGAGGGGCCGGGTGAAGGAGCGGAAGTGGCCCTCGACGCTGTCGGCGGCGAGCGACGGCGGCACCAGCCAGAACACCCGGTCGGCGCCCGCGCACGCCTTGGCCATGACATCGGGGTCGGCGTGCGAGCCGGTGACGGCCTCCACGCGGTCACGGACTACGGGGGCCAGGCGGGCGGGGTCGCGGACGACGACGCGCACCGGGCCCGCCGCGTCCCCGGCGTCGAGGAGGGAGGCGAGGACCTGGCCGCCGATCTGGCCGGTCGGGGTGGTGACGAGGATCATGGGGGCTCCGGGAGGTGCGTTCGATCAGCGGAAGAAGACGTGCCCGAGCCTGCCCGCCGGGTGCCGGGAACTGAAGGTCCGGCCGGCTCAGGGTTGTTACCCTCAGGGCAATACCGAGCGGAACGGGGTGGGGATGGATTCCCGTCAGGCGCACTACTTCGTCGCCGTGGCCGAGGAGCTGAACTTCGCCCGCGCCGCCGAGCGGCTGGGTATCTCCCCGCCGCCGCTGTCCCGCGCGATCCGCCGGCTGGAGGCCGAGCTGGGCGTGCCCCTGTTCCTCCGGACCACGCACAGTGTCGCGCTGACGGAGGCGGGCGAGGCGCTGCTGCCCGAGGCGCGGTTCGCGCTGGACGCCCTGGAGGCGGCCGGACGGCGGGCGCGGCGCGCGGCCGGACCGGGCCGGAAACTCGTCCTGGCGGTCAAGGCGGACGGCGACGCGGGCCTGCTGGAGCCCCTCCTGGAGCACTACGCCGCCCGGCCCGGCGCCCTCCCGGTGACGGTCCGGCTGTGCGCGTGGCAGGAACAGCCGGGGCTGCTGCGGCGCGGGGAGGCCGATGTGGCGCTGCTGCACGAGCCGTTCGACGGAACCGGGCTGGACAGCGAGCCCCTGCTCGCCGAGGGCCGGGTCGTCGCCCTCGGTTCGGCCCACCCCCTCGCCGGCCGCGACCGGGTCACCCTGGCCGACCTCGGCCTGCGGCCCGACAAGCTGCACCGGTTCCTGGAGGAGACCCGCAGCGCGGACCGGGACCTGGCCCAGCTGCTCACCCGCGTCGCGCTGGGCGACGCGGTCGCCGTGCTCCCGGCCTCCGTCGCCGGCCGCTATCCGCGCCCCGGGGCCGTCTACCGGCCCGTCACGGACGCGCCGCCCTCGGTCCTGTCCGTCGCCTGGCCCCAGCAGTCCCGCTCCCTGGCCGCGGCGGCCCTGGTACGGTCGGCGACGCGCGTGGCCGCCACGGCACGCGGCGCGGGGGCCGGCGCGCCGGCCCCCGTGGCCACGGCCGCCGGGCCGCTCCCGCCCACGGGCAGGCGGCGGACCGACGCGACGGACCCCGGCCGTCCGGCCGCCCAGCCGCTCCGGAGCACCCACGCGTAGCCGGCCGGCCCGGCGGCCCCGCCCCGGGGAACGGGGCGTCCTTCCGGTCGTGCGGCCTGCCGCCGTCATCGCGCCCGGGTTCCGCGGGAGGCCCCGCGCCGGGCGAGGCGTCGCGCATGCGGAAAGGACCGGCGGGGCGCGGGGGCCCGGCGCCGGTCAGCCCGTCGCGTCGACCAGGGTCAGGTCGTGGAGCCGCTCCAGGGGACCCGGGCGGGCGTAGTACCAGCCCTGGGCCGTGTCGCAGCCCAGGATGCGCAGTTGCTCGGCCTGGGCGCCGGTCTCCACGCCCTCGACCGTGACCGCCAGGTCGAGACTGTGCGCGAGGGAGACGATGCCCTCCACGATCTTCAGGTCGACGGGGTCGGCGGGGAAGCGCTGCATGCCCTGGGTGAAGGAACGGTCGAGCTTGAGGATGCTGACCGGCAACCGGCGCAGGTTGGCGAGGTTCGAGTAGCCGGTGCCGAAGTCGTCCAAGGCGATGTCGACGCCCATCTCGGCGAGCCGGCGCAGAGGTTTGAGGAGGTCGTCGTCGGCGCCGATGAGCGCGGACTCGGTGACCTCCAGGCACAGCGCGTCCGGGGCGACGCCCGCGCGTTCGAGGATGTCGACGGTGTCCTGCACCAGCCCGGGGTGGCCGAGCTGGCAGGGCGAGAGATTGACGTTGATCCGCAGCGGGCCGGACTGCCCGCCGTGCCGTTCACGCCAGGCGCGGGCCTGCCGGATCGACTCCTCCAGCACCCAGCGGCCGAGCGGCACGATCAGCCCCGTGTGCTCGGCGAGCGGGATGAACCGGTCCGGGCCGAGCACCCCGTGCTGCGGGTGCAGCCAGCGCACCAGGGCCTCGGCGCCGCGCACGCTGCCGTCGCCGAGGTGCACCAGGGGCTGGTACTCGATGAAGAACTCGCCGCGTTCCAGGGCGGTCGGCAGGGCCGTGGTCAGACCGTGCCGGGTGATGGCGCGGGCGTCGGCCTCGGGGTCGGCGGTCTCCGCGCGGTTGCCGCCCGCCGACTTCGCCCGGTACATGGTGATGTCGGCGCTGCGCAGCACCTCGGCGGCGGTCCGCTCACCGGCCGGGCCCTCCACGATGCCCAGGCTGCCGCGGACCAGCAGGTCCCGGCCGTCGATGCTGATGGGGGTCACGAGCGCGTTCATGATGCGCTCGGCGAGTTCGTCGATCCCGCGCTCGGTGTCGGGGCCGGTCGTCAGGGCCACGAACTCGTCGCCGCCGAGCCGGGCGACCATCTCGCCGGGCGCGGTCGCGCAGGACTGGAGCCGGTCGGCGACCTCCACCAGCAGCCGGTCGCCGGCCGCGTGACCGAGGCTGTCGTTGATGGTCTTGAAGCCGTCCAGGTCCAGGTAGCACAGGCCGAAGCGCTGGCCCTCGCCCGCGTTCAGGGCCTTCTCCAGCCGCTCGAAGAACAGGGTGCGGTTCGGCAGGCCGGTCAGGGCGTCGTGGGTGGCCTCGTAGCGCAGCCGCAGATTGAGCAGCCGGCGCTCGGTGGTGTCCTCCATGAGGGCGAGCTGGTACTGCGGGCTGCCGTCGGCGTCGCGCAGCAGCGAGACGGTCAGATTGGTCCACAGGACCGTTCCGTCGGGCCGGTTGAACGCCTTCTCCACGTGGTAGTGCTCGCGCTCGCCGCGCACCAGTTCCTCGTACAGCCGGTGGATCTGCGGGGCGTCCTCGGGGTGGACCCAGTCCTGGACGCGCCGGCCGCGCAGCGTCTGCTCCGAGAGGCCGAACATGCGCAGCAGCGCCTCGTTGACCTGGAGGACGTTGCCGTCGAGGTCGGCGATGCCGATCCCTATGGCGGCGCCCTCGAAGACCGCGCGGAAACGGGCCTCGCTGGCGTGCAGCGCCTGGGCGACCACGCCCTGTGCGCGCAACGCGGCCTGGGCGATGGCCTCCTGCTCGGCGCGGGTGCGCTCGCGCAGCGCCTGGGCGTAGCCGGCGGCCATCGCGTGCTGCAACCGGGAGGAGCGCAGCCGCAGTTCGTCCTGGGGGCCGTCCTCGCCGCAGTACAGGACCAGATAGGCGTCGACGCAGTCCAGGGTGCGGACCAGTGCCTCGGGGTCGGTGCAGTGCGCGCCGACCAGGGCGGCCCCGACCGCCTTCGCCGCGTCCGCGTCGAAGTTGCGGGCGCGCAGCAGCTCGCTCAGCCGGCGGGCGAGCGGAAGGAGTTGTTCCGCGAACTCGGCGCGGATCAGCGACGTGGAGGTGACCGGGTAGACCGCCCGGCTCCAGATGGTCGTGAGCCGGCGCAGTCTGTCCTCCGGCCCGTCCGGTTCCGCGCTCACGCCGAACGCCCCACACCGGCGAATCCGGCGAAGGCATACGGATCCTCGTCCTCCGGCGCCGAATCCGGGCGCCAGTGCGGCATCTGCACCAGTCCGGGTTCCACCATGTCGTACCCCTCGAAGAACCGCGCGACCTCGTCGCGCGAGCGCATGATCAGCGGGTTGCGAATGTCCTTGTATACGTCCACCGCGCCCTCGGCCCGCTCGGCGGGCAACGGGATTCCCTCGTACGTGGCATGGGTGAGGATCAGCAGGCTGCCGGGCGCGAGCGCCTCGCGCAGCTCGGCCACCGCGCCGTACGGGTCGTCCGCGTCGTCCACGAAGTGCAGTATGGCAACGAGCAGCAGCGCCACGGGCCGCCGCAGATCGAGGAGCCGCTCCAGCCGGGGGCTGGTCAGGATCTCCCGGGGCTTGAGCAGGTCGGCCGCGATCACGTCCGCGTCGTCGTTGCCGGCCAGCACGGCCTCGCTGTGCGCGACGGCCACCGGGTCGTGGTCGACGTAGACCACCCGGGCGCCCGGTGCGGCGGCCTGGGCCACCTCGTGGACGTTGCCGAACGTGGGGATGCCGGAGCCGATGTCGAGGAACTGGGTGATGCCCTCGCCGGCCGCGAACCGCACCGCGCGGCGCATGAACGCGCGGTTGGCCTGCATGACCTTCGGCAGGCCCGGCATGAACTCCATGGCCCGGCGCGCCGCCTCCCGGTCCACCTCGAAGTTGTGCGAACCGCCCAGGTAGTAGTCGTAGATCCGCGAGACGCTCGGCACCGAGATGTCGATGCTGCGTGGGGCCCAGGCAGGACGCTCCATGTATGTCTCCAAAGCGTGGACAGGTTAAGGCGATCCGGTGTTCGAGCTGAGGCTACTGATCGCCCGCCAAAGGAGCGACCCGAAACGGAAATTGACCATCCGTTCCCGGTCACTGCCTGCGGCAAGTGCCCGTACGACCCCGGTGCGTGACGGGTTGGGCGGGGTGATCGGCTCTGGGGAGGTGATCTGTCCGCCCTGCGCGCCGGCCGGCCGGGAAAGTGTGGACGCGCCGGGCAGTTGACGGTCTTCACGAAGCGGTGGAAGGTCATGCCCGCGCGGCCCGCGACGGTCTCCCCGAGCAGCCCCGGGGCGACGCCGGCGACGGCGGCGGGGACCGGCGATCACGTGGTGGCGCAGTGGCCGGGGCCGACCGCCGCGGTGAACGTGCCCGCCGCGACCGTGACCCCGGTGTTCCGGGCCGCCGGCACGAGGGTGGTGCCGGCGTCCTGTCCGCACGCGGTCCGCGCCGCCGCACGGTCACGGGTACGTGGGGAGGGAGGCGCCGCGTCCAATGGCGGGCGGAGGTTCTCCCACGGCGCGGTGAAGGCTCCGGCAGACGGAGTGGTTGGCATATGCGCCCTTTTCGCGCGGTAAACGTCCGGCCGCCCAATCTCCCTCTTTCGGAGCAATATCCGGCCGCTGTGGGGTCATACGCCATCCCTCGCCTCATGATCGGCGTCGTGCATGGACCCCGAGTGACCCGACGCGCGCCCGCCGCACGGGTGCTGGCCCTGCTGACGCTGACCTGGGCCCTGGTGGGCTGGCCGGCGGGCGGCGCGTCGGCCGACGCCTGCGCGTACGCCTCGACGGGCCCGGACGGCACGGTCGCGGTGGCCCACGCCGGCGGTCACCACCGGCCCCACCCACCGGGCCACCCCCACTGGCCCCACCCGCCCGGTGTTCCCCACTGGCCCGACCCGCCCTGCCCGAAACCGCCGCCCCCGTGCCCGCCCGAGCCGACGCCCACACCCACACCCACTCCCCCGCCGGAGCCCACTCCCCCGCCGGAGCCCACCCCGCCGCCGGAGCCGGCACCGACCCCGCCGCCTCCCCCGGAACCGACCCCCACGCCCACTCCGTCACCCACGCGCACGCCCGCACCCCGGCCACCCGCCCGGCCCGCCCCCATCCGCACCCCCACCCCCACACCCCCACCCACCCGGGCCCCGGAGCCCCCGCCCGAGCCGGCGCCCGCGCCCACGCCCACCCCCCGGCCCGCCGTGACCCCCGTGAGTTACCCGGTGTACCACCCGCACACCGTCCGCCGCCCGGCGCGCCGGCACACCACTCCCGTCACCTACGTCCTGCTCATCACCGTCCCCGCGATCGTGGCCGTCGCCGCCCTGCGCCCGCGCTGACGCGCCGGCCCCTCACCCTGGAGGCATCCGTTGTCGGATTGGCTTGTTCTCGTCCTTGCGATGGCGGGGGCCTGTGCCGTGGTCGTCGTCATCACACTGGTGCGGCAGCGGACGGCCTCCGAGGACGAGGATCCCAGCGAGACCCCCGATGTCATCGAGTACATGACGATGTGGATCGGCGTCATCTACGCCATCGTCCTGGGGCTGGCCATCGCGGGCGTGTGGGAGGCCCGCAGCGCGGCGCAGGACCATGTGCAGGCGGAGGCCCAGGCGCTGCACGAGATCTCGGAGCGGGTGCGCGTGTACCCGCCGGACGTGCGGGACCGCATCCGCGAGGACGTGGAGACCTACGTCGGGTACGTCGTCCACACCGAGTGGCGGCGGATGGCGGACGAGCAGCAGGTCACCGAGCACGGCGCCGAACTCCTGGGCCGCGTCCGGGCGGACGTCACCGACTACCGGCCGCGGAACGACTTCGAGGCACAGGCCTACCAGCCGCTGCTGGACCAGCTGGCCGCCGCCGACCAGGAGCGCAACGCGCGCGCCGACTCCACCGGGGTGACCATGCCGCCGGTCGTGTGGTGGGGCCTGATCACCGGCGGACTGATCACCATCGGCATGGTGTTCGCGCTGCAGATCCGGCGCACCGGAAGGGAGTTGGCCCTGGCCGGGCTGTTCTCGGCGACCATCGCCTTCATGCTGTTCCTCATCTGGGACTTCGACGCGCCGTTCAGCCGGGGCATCGCGGTGACCGCGGAACCGTTCCTGACGATGTTCCCGGGCGCCGGCGGCTGACTTCAGGCCACCGACAGGCCTTCGCCCCCGCTTCCCCGCGGAACGCGGAACCGGGGCGAAGGCCTGTCGTCATGCGGATGCCCGGCGCGGTGACGGCCGCACCGGCCCCTGACCTCGAGGGCACGCCGTGGGATCAGACCCCCTTCTCGTGCCGGCGGCGCAGCCAGAAGGCGCCCCCGCCGACCAGGGCCGCGGTCACCAGCCCGCCGCCGATGGCCATGTCGGTGGGCGTCGCGCCGCTGGTCCGGCTGCCGCCGAGGCCGCCGTTGACCCCGCCGAGCACGGTGAAGGCGTCCCGGCGGGTCAGGGTGCGGCCGTCGCAGCGGACGGTGACGCTGTACCGGCCGCGCCGGGCGTCGCGGTCGACGAAGGCGACGCCCCGCGCGGTGTCGTCACGGAACGACTCCAGCCGGACGGTGCCGAAGGCGTCGGAACTCGCGGTGCCGCCCCGGCAGCCGTTCACGATGATGGTGAGGCGGCCTCCGGCGGGCAGTACGTCGGGGGTGACGAAGATGTCGTGCGTGTTGCCGAAGCCCTCGTCGTGACCCTCGCCTCCGTTCCCGTGCCCGAAGTCGCCTCCCCGGTCGCCGGGTCCCTCGCCGCCACGCCCGTTGCCCTCGCCCCCGCGGCCGTTGCCCCCGCCTTCCCCTCCACGGCCGTTCCCGAACCCTTCACCCCCGCGCCCGTTCCCCTCGCCGCCGCGCCCGTTGCCCTCGCCCCCGCGTCCGTTCCCCTCGCCGCCCCGGCCGTTCCCGTTCCCGTTCCCGTTCCCGTTGAAGTTTCCGTTGCCGTTGCCGTTGAAATTCCCGTTCCCGTTGCCGTTGAAGTGGCCGTTGCCGTTGGCGTTGCCGTTCCCGGGGAAGACGCCGTTGCCGTTGAAGGTGCCGATGTTGCCGGTGCCGGGGACGATGACCGTGGTGTCGGTGCCGCTCGGCCCGCCTCCGTTGCCCATGCCGTCCGCGACGGCCACGGGGACGGCGAGCCCGAGGACGGCGACCGTGGTGCACGCCGCCGTCAGGGCACGTTGGTTGCGCATGTGATCCTCCGCGGGAGGTCACCGGGTCCCGTCCCCGGTGGATCGGCGAGATTCACCTCCCGGCACGACCCTCGGGCGCGCGGAACACGCCCGCATGTCGAGAATGGTCCGTCCTGGTGAGCCGACACACCGGCATATCAGCGCATGATCGGATATTGCCGCAGGTCACGGACCGTCAGAAAAAACCTGGGGACGGCAACTCGGATGGCTCACCGGGCCCGCGGCCGGCCACCCGTTCGCCGATCGCCCCGTCGCCCGCCGCCCGCGCGGGACTTAGCGTTTTCCCATGCGCGCCGGACCATGCGCGAGGGACGTGGCGCGACCGCGTCGAGAGGGGATGGCGAATGTCTGCGTCCAAGCCGGCCTGGCTTGCCGAGGAGGAGGAACGGCGGAAGAGGCGCGCTCCGTGGGGCGTGATAGCGCTGGTGCTGCTGACCGGGCTTGCCCTCATCCGCAACGGCTCCGGAGAGTTCGACGTCGGGCCGCCGCAGCCCGCCTCGGCGGCGGCCCCGGACGTCCACGCCACCCTCGGCACCCTCGCGCCCGCGCCCGCCGCGCTGCCGTTCTCGCCGGTGCAGCGGGTGCGCATCCCGGCGATCCGGGTGGACGCGCCCGTCGTACAGGTCGGCCTTGACCCGGACGGCTGGGTCGCCGCGCCGCCGCCGGAGAACCCGGGCCAGGCCGGCTGGTTCACCGGCGCGGTGTCCCCCGGGGAGAAGGGCACCGCGGTCATCGTCGGCCATGTCGACAACCAGCGGGGCCCCGCCGTGTTCTACGGCCTCGGTGCCCTGAAGAAGGGGAACCAGGTCGAGGTCGCACGCCAGGACGGAAGGACCGCCGTGTTCGAGGTCTACGGCGTCGAGGTCTTCGCGAAGAACGACTTCCCCGGCGACCGGGTCTACGGTTCCAAGGGCGCCCCGGAACTGCGGGTCATCACCTGCGGAGGCGGTTTCTCGAAGCAGAACGGCTACGACGGGAACGTCGTCGTCTTCGCCCGCCTGGCCGCGGTGGTCTGACCCGGCGGGCCCTCACATCCGTCGGCGCGGCACGGTGAGCTGATAGCCGGAGTCGAGCAGGTGGGGCAGCCATTCGCGGATCGCGCGGACGGTCTGCGAACGGTCGCCCCCGGCGTCGTGCGAGAGCACCACGACGCCGGGGGCGGCGCCGCTCTCCACCCGGTCCACGATGGTGGCGGTGCCGGGCTCCATCCAGTCGGTGGTGTCCACGGTCCACGCCATCGGCTCCATGCCCATCTCCGCGCCCAGTTGGAAGGTGGCCCGGTTCCAGGCGCCGTAGGGCGCGCGGAACCACTGGGGGCGGTCGCCGTAGGTGTCCTCGATGATGTCGCTGGTGCGCTCCATCTCGGAGCGGATCGCCGCACGGCCGAGGGTCGTCAGCAACGGGTGGGTCCAGGTGTGGTTGCCGACGACATGGCCCTCCTCGGCCATCCGGGCCAGCAGTTCCCGGTTGTCCACGACGCACTCCCCGCAGACGAAGAACATCGCCCGTACGCGGTGCCGGGCCAGGGTGTCGAGGATGTGCGGGGTGTAGTCCGGGTGGGGGCCGTCGTCGAAGGTCAGCACCATGTGCCGGCCGCGTCCGGAGATCCGCAGGATGGGCTCGTCGCGCACCTTGAGCTTGCGGGGCGGGGTGCGCGGCGGCCCGTAGCCGGTGATCGGCCGGAGCCGGAAGGCGGAGGGGCCCAGGGCCGGGCGGGCCTGGGGGCCCGGGGCGGGGGGCCGGACTGCCCGGACGGTCTCCTCGCCGTCGCCCGCGAGGACGGCTCCCGCGGTACCGGCCGAACCGAGCGCGGCGACGCCGGCGAGGAGCATCCGGCGCCGCGTGAACAACTGATCCTTCTGCATGACCCATCAGTCGCCCGGCCGGGCGCCGCCGCACCGCAACGCCGTCGGTGCGGCGGCGGTAATGCACCCGGACAGCGGAGCCGGCGGGCACCTCCGCACCCACCCGGCGGACGGACCCTGCCATGGGCTGGAACTGCGCGTTCCGCTAGCCTCGGGGCGTGACGGAACAGCACGAACAGCCTTCGCCCACGTTCGAGCGGGGCACGGACGGCCCGAAGGTCATCGTCGTCGGCGTGGACGGCTCGGACTCCTCGTTGCGCGCCGCCGCGTACGCCGGGGGCCTGGCCCGGCGCCAGCACGCGCTGCTGGCCGTGGTGTACGTGCAGCCGGTGCTCGCGGCGGGCGCGGCGCTCGGGGCACCGGTGGCCGACACGACCGACGAGATCGCCGAGGACCTGATCGCGCAGATCCGGGAGGCGGCCGAGCGGGTCAAGGGGATATTCGAGGTGCGCTGGGAGTTCCACACCTTCCGCGGCGACCCGTACGGCGGGCTGGTGAAGGCGGCGGACGAGCTGAAGGCGGACGCGGTGGTGGTGGGCGCGTCGGAGCAGGCCGGCCACCGGATCATCGGTTCGGTGGCGATCCGCCTGGTGAAGGCGGGCCGCTGGCCGGTGACGGTCGTGCCGTAGCCGCCGGCGGCGACACCCCGGCCGGGACCGGCGGGCGGGGCGGACGTGTGCCCCGTACCCGGACGGCCCCCGGGCCGTGCGTGGCGTCTTCCCTGGGCAGCGGTGCTGGGACATCATGATCCGCCGTCAGCCGTTGCCGTCGGCGAAGGAGTGAGACCCATGGGCAGGCTCCGCACGGGTGAGGGGATCCTCCGCCGCAAACCCATCGAGCACATCGAGGAGACCGAGGTCGGCAAGGGCAGCCGGCTGGAGAGGTCGCTGGGGCTCTGGCAGCTCACCGCGATCGGGGTGGGCGGCATCATCGGCGCGGGCGTCTTCACGCTGGCCGGCACGGTGGCCAATGGCACGGCCGGGCCCGCGGTGCTGGTGTCCTTCCTGATCGCCGGTGTGGCGAGCGCCTGCGCGGCGCTGTCGTACGCCGAGTTCGCCGGGATGATCCCCAAGGCGGGCTCGGCCTACACCTACGGGTACGCGGTGCTCGGCGAGTTCGCGGGCTGGTTCATCGGCTGGGACCTGCTGCTGGAGTACACGGCGATCGTGTCCGTGGTGGCCATCGGCATCTCCGGCTACTTCGGCTTCCTGGTCAGGGAGATGGGTGCCGATCTGCCGCAGTGGATGCTGGGCGCGCCCGGCACCGGCGGCGGGCACCGGGTCAACCTGTTCGCGGCCGTGCTGTGTCTGCTCATCGCCTGGCTGCTGAACCTGGGCATCCGCAGCGCGGCCCGCTTCGAGACGTTCGTGGTCGCCCTGAAGGTGCTGGTGGTGCTGCTGGTGATCGGGGTGGGCGTGTTCCACATCGACACCGGGAACTACCACCCGTTCTTCCCGTACGGGCTCAGCGGGGCGTTCACGGGTGCGGCGACGGTGTTCTTCGCGGTGTTCGGCTACGACGCGATGTCGACGGCGGCCGAGGAGTCGAAGGACGCCCAGCGGCACATGCCGAAGGCGATCGTCTATTCACTGGTCATCTCGATGGTGCTGTACGTGGCGGCCTGCCTGGTGCTGACGGGCATGCAGAACTACAAGGAGATCGACAAGGAGAGCGGCTTCTCCGACGCGTTCAAGTCGGTCGGCCTGGACGCGCTGGCGGATGTGATCGCGGTCGGGGCGATCATCGGCATCCTCACGGTGATGTTCACGTTCATGCTCGGGGTGACCCGGGTTCGTTCGAGTGAACATTACTTCCAAGCAGCAATTCCGGGATGACCCACAGGCGGATGTGGGTCGGCGGGATCGGCGTGGGGTCGTACGGCTCCACGCCCGGTAGGCCCTTCAGTCGCTCCATGAGCTGCGGCCACAGGCCGCTGTCCATCCACTCCAGACTGACCTTCCGCAGCGCCTCGCCGTCGCCGTACTCCTTGGGCAGCTTGCCCCAGGAGACACCCGTACGGACCTTCTCCAGCATCCCCGCCAGCGCCCGCCGGGGATCCCGGCCTGGCGCAGCAGGAACGATGTCCTTCACGCGATCCCAGGCTTCATCGGTCAGGTCCGGAACCTGGTGTCCGTGTTCACGGAACCACGCAATCAGCGAGCAGCGCACGCCGCCCTTTCCCCGCGGAATCGGCCCCGTCACTGTGATCTCGGCTTCGAGCAGCGTGAGCAGTCGAGCCTGCTTTTCGGGCGAGAGACGCCCGAATCGCTCCTGGGCGGCCCTGGCAAGCTTGACGAGGTCTTCGGCCCTCATCACCGCCTCCGATGCCTCCTTTTGCCAGGCTGCGGCTTCGTTACGCAGCCTTTCCAGGTCGGCCAGCTGCTTGTTCAGGGGCCGGACGGCGTCAGTCGCTTCGGCAACGGCCTCCGCTTCATCAAGACCGCGATCCAGAGCCTCGCTGATCGCAACCGTACGTGTAACCTTGATGGTTTTCTTCTGTCGCTCAATCTTGGCGTCAAGGTCTTTGATGCGGTCCTCGAAGTTCACATCCCGCTGGGCTGACTGGTCAATCCAGTCAGCCGCCACCTGCTCCAAGCGTTCCAAGTCGCTCAGGGATGCCCGCACGCGGCGCCATACGTCCTTCTCCAGCGCCTCGGCCGGGATCATCTGGCACTTGTGGCCGCGCTTGCCGCACCGGTACCGGGCTTCGCGCTTGCCGGTGGGATTCCAGCCCGTATACGTGCTTCCGCAAGGGCCGGTGAGCCTACCGCTGAGCATGTAGACCCGCCCGCGACCGAGAGCAGGCCCCTTCTCGGCCAACTTGATAGCCTCTTTCAGCTCCTCCTTTTCGTCGTCTGTGAAGGCGGGGGGAAGGTCGATAACCACGGTCTCGCCGTACAGGGGATTACCGTTCCGGTCGAGCTTGGAGCGGTCCGGCCGGCGAAAGACCATTCGGGAATGCAGCAGGGCGTCCCCAGTCAGGATGTTGCGCAGGTTAGCGTCCGACCACGGCACGCCGCTTCGGGTGAACAACTGCTCTGCGTTCAGCAGATCGGCCGCCTTCACCCAGTTCCGGTGTTCCACGAACAGCTCCCGCCCGCGGCGGGCTACCGAAATCTCGTGGTACTGAGTGCAGCCCTCGCCGTGCTCACAGACGTCCAGGACGAGCCGACTCATCTTCTTCTTGCCCATGTCCTTGATGCGATAGCCGAAAGGTACGTAGCCGCCCGGGTATCCACCTTCTTCGGCGTGTTCCTGCACGCCGCTCTGAGTGCGGGTCCGGATGCGCGTGTACTCCTTGAAGGCGTAGTTCGCCTCCTCGCGCATCTTGTCGCGGCCCTCGTCCGTGGTGTTGTCGATGTCCAGCTTGGCGTCAGCTACGAAGACTCCGTGGTCTTCGAGCTTCCACACCCAGGGGTAGTACGCGCGGTCAGCGCGGCCGATCACTCGGCCTTCCGGCACTACGACCACATCGAAGGGACGCGGCTCCTGAACAGCCATCTCCATGAGCCGATTGAGGTCCGGCCGCTCCGTCCAGTCCAAGGAACCCGAGATTCCCTCATCGGCGAAGGTTGTGATGTAGGCCCAGTCCTTCTTCTCGATGTACCGCTTGGCCCTCTTAACGCCGGCCTCGATGCCGTAGCCCTTGGCCTGCTCCTCTGTCGAGACACGGGCGTAGATCACGGCCCGGAGCTGACCGGGTTGCACGGCCTGCTGCGCCACATCGATGGCGCTCATGAGATTCTGGGTCACGTCAGTCCCTTCACGACTGGCATTCAGGTCCCAGCCGCGCCTGGCCGCGCGGCTGGGACCACCTCGTTGTCGGCATTATGGCGTCCGGGTGACGTCCTCGGGCCCGAACAGGATTTCCAGGATCTCTCGGTACACCGCAGGGTTCGGCCTGGCCGGAACGAGCGTGATGTCGATCTTCGCCTCGGGCTTGTCCCTGAGCAGCTTGCGCAGCTCGGCGCCGGCCTCGTCGGCCCGCGCCCGTATGGCGTCCCCGTCCTGCATAGCTGCTCCTTACCGGCCTGCTGGGTGCGCGTGACAGACCACGTCGTCACGGAGCCCGCACAGGCACACAGGCTTGATCGTTTTCGGCGGGATGTCCGCCAGGGCCTGGGCGATGACCGGCGCGGCCTTCTGGCCGCGGTAGAAGTCCCAGGCTTGCCTCGGGGTATTGAAGACCGGGGCCAGAAGGAAGCGACCCCTGCCGGTGCCGCTCCTGGCGTCCCAGGCGAGGTTCTGCCCGGCCTCCCGGGCCGGCGTGCACGGCTTCGCCACCGCGGCGTTGAACTGCTCCTCAGTGTCCACCAGCTGCGGAGCATAGAAGGGCCCCAGGACGACCGTGTGAGTCGGTTCCTGGGGCCCGAAGGAGATCTGGCCGACTACGGCGAGACGCCGCACCGCGGCGTCTCTCTCGGCGATCTGCTTGCGTATCTCGGATCTGGTCTCTGCCCTGATCTCGGCCTTGGCCGTGGAGACGGCCAGGTCGTACATCTTCTTCAGGACCAGGTCGGCGACTTCCTCAGCCGATCGGTTGGCGTTCTCTGGGTCTGACAGGATCTTCGCCAGCTGGATTACTTCCCTGCTCACGCTCTCTCTTCTCTCGCTCGCGGCGCTCCAGAATCTCCTTGCCCTGACGCGCCCAGCGGCTGACCGTCTGCTGGGACACGTCGCCTAGCTCGTCGGCGATCTCGTACGTGTCGAGACCCTGCTCGGTCGCGAGGAAGATGCGAATCTTGTCGTTCTCCTCGGCCCGGACGGCGCTTTCGTGAGTGAGTGCGATGTCCGCCAGAACGGCGGCTCTGACGTGGTCTGGCAAGTTGATCTTCCTCTTGGGAGGCATGGCGAAGGGTCCCCTTTATCAGCTTGGCAGCAGTAGGCAGTGTCAGTTTGCGCGGTGGATCATGGTCTAGACCCTCGCAAGACAAGCCTTGCCCAAAACCTAGCCGAATGGAGGACCCTTCGGCGCGGTGGGTGATCACTCCAAAGCACCACTCAGCGTGGTGTGTTGGGGGGCGGAGTGTCATCCGGCCAGGTAGGGCAAGCCGGGTGCACTCACGCCACGGGGCTACGGCTCCCGCCGTGACCTGCGCGGATGCGTGGGGGGTTGCGACGGTCACCCGACGTCGCTCCCGGGAGGAGATAGGGCCTCGGCCGGCACGGAGACGCTGCGCTTGTGGATGGATACGGCCAGAGACATCGTCGTCTCTCCCCTCGTCGTACGAGACAACCCGGCCTCCCCGTCGTGCGGGCCGGGCTGAGTGGACGGCGAGGGATTCGAACCCTCTGGGGAGCTACCCCACGCGGCCTACTGAGCCGCGCTCCGGCAAGAACCCACCGGTCTACCGTCCATAGCGAAGCCCCCCGATCGGCGGAACCAGGGGGCTTCGGTCTGTGGTGGGCTACCGGGCTGGCTGGCCTCTGTCCCACAGTTCTTCGGCGTGCTCCGCAAAGCGGTCGAACATGCCGTTGGCGTCTCTCTTACGCAGATGCATCATCGGCGAGTCGTGCCCAACCAGGCGGGCCAGGTGTGGGCAGACCAGCGCATCTTCATCGAAGCGGAAGACCGAGAGGCCCACATGGTTCGTCGCGTCCTCGGCGCAGCTGTACCGCACCTCCAGACCCTCGTGACTGACCTTGGCCAGGTTCTCCTGAGCGATCCTGATGCGCATGGACACGCTGAGCGCCACGTCTTCGACCTGCTCTCGCGCCCGGGTGACTGCCCCTTCGGGGTCACCCAGAAGGAAGCGCACCCGCACGCCCTGTTCCAGCTTCTCCTGTAGCGTCCGATGGAAGTGCGGTTGTTCGAGGAACACGAAGTAGTTCGTGTAGCCGGCGAAGAAGATCTCCTTCTGCGCTCGCTCGATCAGCTCTGCCCAGACTGCCTTGGGGCAGGCTGAGCGATACGGGTAGACCGAGACGACTTCTCGGTCCGCGCCGGTCTTGACGACGGATTTGGCAACGGCTGGCCAAAGCATCTCCTCCGATACCCCCAGGAACTCGGCGACCTGCGCGCGAGTACCCGGGTGCGGTGCGGTACCCGCGTCGCGGAGCCATCGTTTCACTGAGTCCACCGAGACGCTCAGCCGGGCCGCCAACTGTCCAGGGCGTACCTTTTTGTCGTCCATAGCCGATTGCAGCGCTGTGTTCAAGGCCTCTCCTCCTTGCACTTCGAGCACTTGCAACATATCGCCGAAGACGCCTCTGTGTCCCCTCGGTGCGTGCACGAGCACTCTGCGTACCGCCCGATGATCGATGCACGACCCCGAGCCGAGGAGAGGCGGCGAAGGATGACGAGTCGAGAACCCGGAACCATGACGATCCAGGTGTACAAGATCCGCAACGGAGAGATCATCGAAGACTCTGGCCCGCGCGTAGTCGAGCCGATCAAGCACTTCGAGATGACGACGGCGTACCCGCCGTGCGAGTGCCCGCAGCACCGCCCGGTGTCGGCGGAGGTCCGACGATGAAGGGCGGAACGTCCTTCGAGCTGGTGCTGGACGGTCCGCCCCTGTACTCAGCAGAGTGCAGGGGGTGTGGAGTGAAGATGCCGCTACCTTCCGGCGAGCCGGGCCGCCCCGAGCTGTGGGCTACAGCTCACGCGACGGAGACGGCGGCCCACGGGCGACCCCATCTCGTGTTCCACATGCTCCAGATGACCGGCGCTCTGGCTATCGCTCAGCCCGACGGGCCGGTGGGGCCCCAATGACCATCGTGGACGACGACGGCGCTTCGCTGTCCGTCGAGTGCGCTCTCGGAAAGGAACCGGAGTACAAAGACCTGCACGCCGAGTGTCGGCAGACCAAGGATGTCGAGCTGCCTCACTCCCACGGCATCATCCTGCGGCCACGGTGCCGCTGTAAGTGCCATAGAGGCGCTCGCTAGACGCCCGCCCCGGCCAGGGTCCCCGCCTGGCAGCAGGCCACGGCCGGGGCGGGTCTACCCTCCGAGGGGTACTCCTTGCCTCGGGGGGTGGGCAGGTCTCCGGATCGCCACTGGAGGCCCAGAAGCCCCCTGGGGCAGGCTGCCTGCCTGTATCTGCACCCCAGGGGGCTTCGTCATGCCCTGCCCCGCCACCCGGAGGGCTTCGCCTACACCTCCGGGCAGCGGGAGTCTCAGCGCTCCAGGTCCGCCAGGGCCTGGTCCAGGAGCTCCTTGGCCTTGGTCAGGCTCAGCTCGATCATGCGGACTCCTCAGATCGCTTGAAGCCGCCGCGCTCGACTGCGCGGCGCACCGCTCGGGCTTCGTGCTCCCAGTACGCCTTGTCCTCGTCGCTGAGGGCGTCCCAGCTCTGACCGTGCTGCCCACGCGTTCCGAAGCGCCGGTGCAGCCAGGGGGCCAGCGTGTCGTTCTCGATCACGCCGTTGCCCTCGCTTCCGCGATGATGGCGCTCACGATGTGCTCCAGGTCGTCCGCGGCATTGACGCCACTGAACAGCCAGGCCGCCTGGCTGGCGGTCAAACCCAAGAGCGCCTGCGCCCGCGGACCGATGTCGCTGATCCAGATACGCTCGCCGTCCGCGTCGTACAGCGTCTCGGTGCCCACGTCATCCGTTCGGGCCTCGACGCCCGGAAGGGCCAAGCGCAACGTCCAGCCGGCGAAGTCGCGGTGCCAACGCACCGGGTCATACTCCGTCGGGGTGTCCTTGATGTGCTGCAACACCTTGTGCAGCAGCTCAATGTTCGCCATGAGAACCACCTCTCCGTAGGTCATGGCTCGCCCGTGCAGGCGCAGGACGACTCGGCAGAGTGGAGAGGCGGTGCCGAGTCGCCTTGTGCTGGCACGGACAGGGCAGAGCCCCCTGCCGGGGGGTGGCAGAGGGCTCTGCGGGAGCGACCCAAGGGGGAGTGGGTCGCTCTGCCGGCGCCGGGAAGGTGGCGCTGGGGTCTAGGACTGTCTGGTGCTCAACTCCGCCCGATATTCCGTGACCTTGAGACCCAGCCCCCACGCCTCGTGGTACTCCTCCCCGTACTTCTCCCCGCGGGTGGCCTCGTTGATCATCTGATTTGCCTTGTCAACGGCCTCCAGAATGCGGGTCCCGCACCACTCGCCGAAGAACCCGTTCGGTTGGTCGTCGTAGAGGTACCAACCGGTGTCGCGCGTCTCGTCCTTCGAGTTGCGCGTGCGCTTCTCCAGGACGTACGACGGGCCGTTACTGTCGCTTCGTAGCCAGGCGCCGGAGTCACCGGGGAGCCAACGATCACCGCTCTCGCCGGCGATACCGCGCACGCCCGCAGATGTGCTATAGCGAGCCATTGCACCCCTCCCCGTCAGTGCCCGTCCGGACGCTTGCGCACGTCGAACCACTCCAGCTGGCTCACCTTCACGCCGAGCACCAGCTCCCCATCGTCAGCCTGGATGGTGACCATGGACTTGGCGGAGTCGGTGGGATGTGTGGCCAGCAGATCAGCCACCCGCCCGAAGTATCGGTGACCGGTTGGGTCCTTGACCTTGACCCAGATCATCTCGTCATCCCGCTTGCCCAGGATGACGGCCTGGAGTGCCCGAGGGGTGATGATGGCCATCTTCACGCCCTCCCCTGGATCTCGTACACGGCCAACAGGTGGCCGATGTTGTGCTCACCGCACGTCACCCAGACGACGGCCAGGGGCTGTCCCTCACGGTCCTCACCGCGCCACCCGGAGGTGGGAAGCCCCACCCTCTGGGCGTAGGCCAGGGTGCGGAGATACGTCTCCTGCGTGACCTTCTTGCGGAGATTCCGGCCCACTTCGTGGATGACCTGAGCCGGCTCGGTCTTGACGGAGTCGACCATGGTTCAGCCCTCCTTGCGCTTCACGACGCCGCGACGCTCGGCGGACTCCAGGGAGACCGCGAACGCCTTGTGCGCTTCCAGCCGGCTGGTGTACTCGATGAACTGCGGCGCGAAGCTCCATACGTACGAGTAGGACACGGCGAACCGGCCCCCCTCGGGGGCGTACAGAAGCGCGACGCGGTCTCCGTCCGCGGTCTCGTACCGGCTGCGCATGGTCCACTCCGTGCCGGTGCTGGGCGTCTCGACCATGGTCACTCGCCCCCGTCCGTGATCTCGTAGGCGTGCAGCTCGGCGCCCGTGACGGGCCATTCGGTCGTCCACCACACCTGGAGCGGTCGACCGTCACGGTCGACGCCCGCCCACTCGTGATCAGACCAGCCGGCCGTCAACCGGCAGTCTCGGACGTATCCCGTCAGAGGCACCTCCTCCATGGGGCGCCTCGTGTACCACGTCCGCGCGATGACGTGCGGACCACTCTTGCTACCGTTCTCCATGGCGCTGCCTGCCTCTCCAGTAAGGCTGTGCCACCAGCAACGCCCCGGGTGGCACCCCGGGGCGTTGTGCTCTCATCCGTAAGAGCACGGACACGGCTCACACGTGGTGAGCCGGCCCGGCGCTCCGGCGGGTGATCAGTCGTTCAGCTCGTCCTCTTCCCAATCGAAGGGGCGACGGCCGTACTTGGCCAGGTACTCAGCGTTCAGCCGGTCCGTCTCGCGCTGCGCTGCTTCGCGGGTGCGCCATGCGGAGACGTATGTGCTGTCATGGCCCTGGGTGATGATCCAGATCTTCATGCCTCAGCCTCTCCGTACGCGTCGTCGCGCTGGCACTCGTATGCCGAGCAGTACTGAACGCCCTCGTTGTACGGCGCGATGGCCACGCAACCGGCATCGCCGCACTCGTCACACAACTCAGGCTTGCCGGTGTCGCTGGACACCGTGGTGTCCATGCAGTCACGGCATGCGCAGTGCGTGTATCCGCTCATCATGATCAGCCTCTCCGATGATCACGTGTGCCTGACGCAGGGTGGCACCCCTGCGTCAAGTGCTCCCATCCGCAGGAACAAGGGGACGGCCCTGCGAGAGGGCCGTCCGATGCTGCTGCGGGTGGTCAGTTGGACGTGGCGCGGCGGAAGACTTCCGCGCGCATTTCCGGTGTCCATTCGGGCGAGACCAGACGGACAGTCCATTCGGACTCTTCGTTGGTGTAGTTGTCCGTCGCCGTGCCGGACAGCCACCAGTGCGACTCGATCCCCTTGGGGATCGGGTAGCCGGACGGCTGGAGCGCGGGGAATCCCGCCATGTTGGGGGTCTGCACGATGCTCTCGTTGCCGAGCATCGCCACCGCCCAGTCAACGGGCGAGTCGTACTCCAACTTGGCGTCCGCGTCGTACTCCATTTCGGACGTCTCGGTGTTGTGCGGGTCGGTGGCCCACGTCTCGGACTCGTCGGATTCGACGTAGTACCAGGTACGCGTGACCTCAATGCGGAACGTCATGATCACTGCCTCTCCAAGAGTGATCGGTTACAGGGGTGGCACATGGACGCCGCGTCACCGCGTATCGGTGTCCTGCGATCGAGCCCCACGGGTGGCACCCCGTTGCGCTCGATCGCCCCCTGCGCTCTGTTCCTGTAAGAGCAAGCCAACGGCCCCCCGATGGCACTCAGGGGGCCGCTCGATGCTCCGGCAGGATCAGAGACTCAGCGGCTTCAGTTCTGTCACCTGAAGCGATGGACGGTTCTTGTACTCCGTGCCGCACGGCTCACAGACGCTCTCGCGTACTGGCTTGCCGTACCAGCCGAGCCATGTGATCTGGTGCGTGGCCTCTGCCTTGCAACTGGTCGTGCTGCATGTCTTCTTTGCGCTCATGATCACCTCTCCAAGGATCACGTGGACTCATCAGGCCAGCAGGGAAGCGCTGGCACGGCTGGTACTCGCCTTGCCCCTTGAAGCCGACGCCTCGCGGCGACCAAAGGCGGGGTGGTCTCCCGCGCCCCAAAGTCCAGGTTTCATACCGTGCTTAATCCCACGCAGCTACACCACGCGTGAGATGTCTCCCCTGCTGGCTTGACGAGTGACGGGCGGCTCCATACGCCTTGACCGCGCAGTCCCTGAGGGACTGTCGGGGACGTACGGACGGACGCCCGTCCTCGCCAGCTTGTGTACAGCCGTGTGAGCGCCTATGACGCTCCGGCCACAACCATCCCTGTACATCGTCCGTTTCGGCTCTCACGCCCAACGCGAGGGTCTGCCTAGTCCGTTCGTGGCGACACCGGGATATGTGTCGCCGCAGTCCTATCCACCGACCGGTCATCGCGGGCCGTCTTGCCCGCTCGGGAATCGGTGTCTCAGTGCCGTGCACTCACCCACGCTTAGGGTTCGTTCCCCTCGCAGGTGGACTGCTGTTCAGGTTGTTCGCACCGGGTCTGACGGACGAAGGACCGTGACTGCTTGAGCCGGTCCCGCCGACGTGTAAGTCGGACGGGTGGCGGTGCTCTCGAACGGTGTCGAACACCAGGTGAATTCCAGGCGCACAAGGCGCTGGACTTCCTCCCGGTTCCTCCGCTTTCGCGGTGTCGCCGTTCGATGGGTAGAGCTTGCGCTCTGACTCATCTATGAGTCAAGCCCTGTCGGGAAGGTTTTCTGAAGATCTTTTCCATATGGGCTTTGACCTGCATGAATGAGGGTTGCCTAACAAGGTCAAGCGACTTGGTTCGATTCTGTATTGCCTCAATCATGAGTAGCGGAACGTGATGTGCGCACCTGTGGAGGGATGTGAAGACGCTGGCCGGACTCGTCCGGCGCACTGGGGGCGCGCTCGGCGCGCACGGGGGTGTGAATCGAACGGTGCAGGTCAGAAGGTGCCGATGGCACATGCCGGAACAGCACCCGCCAGAAACGGGCCGGTCACCCGGTGATCACGATGAGTCATGAACGGCCGGTCATCGGCCAGATGTGAACACAAGCGGAGTCGGCAAGAGGTGGGGCGGCTCCGCCGGAGCCGACTTCTCGCGCGTGTGCGCGACAGTGCGAGTCCGGCTGAGGAGTTGATGCCGGACTCGCCTACAGGCGCCCTCTGGGGCGCCCTGGTGACCGCTCCGGCGGTCCCTGGGAGCCGACGGCAGCCGGCTCTGGTGTGGCCAGGCTGAGTGGTCGTCCACGACCACGAAGACGGCAGGGCATGAACACGCGCGCGCGTGCGCGCACAGGTGTCCGGCCCTGTCCTCTTGGGCCGGACACACAGGTGTGGCCCACCTGATGGTGGGCCACACAGTGGTGGTGCACGGTGTGCACCACACATGGTGAGCAGCACCACCGTGCTGCCCAGGTGTGTGAGCCCGAAGGGGCTCACACCGTGTGGGCCACCGGCCCACCATGGACATCATGGTGCGACACCGGACACCGACATGGGTCGGTGGACGAGTGTCCACCTCCCCTGATCGGGGGCCAAGGGGGCTCTGTGGAGCCCCAGCCATGCTCCTACCTGTGCTTTCACCCCGGTCTGACCCCGGGGTGTTAAAGCACCCTTGGCCCCCGATCCCTGGTCTCCGTCCAGGTCTCGGTGGCAAACTCCCCAGTGCCTGAGCCGGCTTATCGGCCGGCTCCACTGGAGCCCGGAAGGGCTCCTTCTGCGGCGCTTGTCGGCCGCTTGGGAGCGGCCTGCGCCGCATATGCGAAAGGGCCCCGAGAGGGGCCCTGAGCTGCTCTGACGCCCTGATGGGGCGTCACGCTGCGCGCGGTGCGCGCTATATGCGAGACCGGGAGTGCTTTTCCTTCCGGTCGAGCTTCGCTGGGTCGAGCTTAGCTGGTCTAGGAGGGTGTTTTGCAAGCTCGCTCGGCGTGTCGTCTTTGTGTTTTCCTACAAAGATCCAAAGAAGTTATCCACAAGCCCTGTGGATAACTCTGCCGTGCTCGCAGAAATATGGCTCCAGACGTACCTTTCGCCCCCGGTCGGGCCCCCAGGGGGCCCCGAGACTCGGGGAGCAGGGCATGGAGCTGAGCCAGGTCGAACGGGACATGCTCCGCTACGCCCTGGACCTTGCCCAGGAGAAGGTCCTCGCCCGCGGCGACGAGTTCACCGAGGAGGACCAGGCGGCGTTGGACCGCCTGCGTCAGCTGACGGTCAAGGGGGCCTGATGGCTCGCCTGACGGTCAACAAGGACGGCAAACTCAACGGCGGCTCCCCGCGGGACCGCCGCGTCTCCAAGGCATCCAGCAAGGACCGCAAGAACATCATCCTGGCCACGGTCAGGATGGGGCATACGATCGAAGAGGGCTGCCGTCAGGCCGGCTGCGTGCGGAGCACGTACGACTACTACCGGAAGACCGACCCGGACTTCCGGGGCCTGATCGACCGGGCATTGCAGAGCAACCTGGAGAAGTCCAAGGGCGCCAAGCAGGACGTGCCGGACTTCCCGGAGTTCTGCGAGCGGTACCTGAACACCCGCCTCTTCAGGCATCACTTGCAGTGGTTCGATCTGCTGGAGGGCCGGGAGCCGCGGGACCTGCACCCGGCCCAGCGGTACGTCAAGGGTGATGACGACCAGATCGTTGTCAACACCCCGCCGGAGCATGCGAAGTCCACCACGCTCACCGTGAACTACGTGGTGTGGCGGATCTGCCAGGACCCGAACATCCGCATCCTGCTCGTGTCCAAGACGCAGAGCATGGCCGCGAAGTTCTTGTTCAGCATCAAGCAGCGCCTGGCCGAGTCCGAGACGTACATCGACCTCCAGCAGGCGTTCGGCCCGCCCGGCGGCTTCGCCGAGGGCGCCAGCTCCTGGAGCAACACGCAGATCCGTGTGGCCGGAGCGGACTCCGGCGAGAAGGAATACACGGTTGAAGCCGTGGGCATTGGCGGCCAGATCTACGGCACGCGCACGGACCTGGTCATCATGGACGACTGCGTGGACAACACGAACCACCAGGCTTTCGAGGCCCAGATCGACTGGATCCAGAACATTGTCGGCTCCCGTGTCGCCGACGTCGGCGGGCGCATGCTGCTCATCGGTACGCGCATGGCGACCACGGACCTGTACTCCGAGATCCTGAAGCCCCAGTACTACAGCGAGGGCCAGTCGCCCTGGACGTACCTGACCCAGCCGGCGGTGCTCACCTTCGCGGACGACCCGCGGGACTGGGAGACGCTTTGGCCGGCCACCAACAGGCCGCCGGTCACCATCCAGGCCCGCAAGCAGGCCGAGACCGAGGGCTGGCCTCGGGATGGCCTCTGGCCCATGTGGCATGGCGAGGCTCTGGCTCGCAAGCGTCGCAAGATGACACCGCGCAACTGGAGCATGGTCTACATGCAAGACCAGGTCGCGGACGATGCGATCTTCAAGCAGGCCGACGTCCAGGGCTGCATAGACCGAGCCCGCTACCCGGGCCGGATGTTCGACGGCCAGTCAGGCCACCGCCGGTACGGCATGGACGGCCTGCTCGTTGTCGCCGGGCTCGACCCGGCCGCGGCCGGCTGCACGGCCATGGTGGTCATCGGCCTGGACCGCCGGACCGGCGTCCGATGGGTGCTCGATGTCGTCAACGAGCGCGGCATGCCGCCGCACCGCATGCGCGCCGAGATCAAGCGCCTGACCGAGCGCTACGGGATCTCCGAGTGGCGGATCGAGAAGAACGCCTACCAGGCGTCGATCACGCAGGACCAGGAGATCAAGGACTACTTGACCGCCCGCGGCTGCCTGATCAGCCCGCACCACACGAACTCGAACAAGTGGGACCCCGATTTCGGCGTGGCCAGCATGGCCACGTTGTTCGACGGCTGGCAGGAGCGCCGGAACCTCATCCGACTGCCGTCGCAGTCGCAGAGCGAGGGTGTACGGGCCCTGATCGAGCAGCTCTGCGCCTGGTTCCCCGAGACCAAGGGCCTGACCGACACCGTCATGGCCATGTGGTTCGCCGAGATCCGCTGCCGCGAGCTGATGGTGAGCGACTTCAGCGGCTGGCACCGCAGCGAGTCCGAGTTCACCTCGGAGCGTGACCAGGCCGGACAGATGGTCGTGGACGTTGATTTCGCCTTGCAGCAGCAGGGCGCCGGCGCCTGGAACGGCGCCATTACCTGGTGAGGAGAACCGTGGAGCAGAAGCCCACTGTGGGCCGCATCGTTCACTACGTCAGCTATGGCACGCCCGGGGGCGAGTACACCTCGCAGTGCCGGGCCGCCGTCATCACGGAAGCCCCGCGCGGGGACAGTGACCTCGTCGGCTTGGCCGTCCTGAACCCCGAAGGGGCGTTCTTCAACCGCTACGTCCCGCAGTCCGAGGGCGAGCACAGGGGCGGCACCTGGCCCGGGGCCGGAGCGCGACTGATGACCGACGAACAGCCCGAGCACGTCTGGTACCGCGGACGCCAGCTGTCTGACGACAGCTACGGCCTGCTCTGCGTCACGGGGTCTTACCACTGGGGCGCGGTCTCCGCCGAGGTCGCCATGAACTTCACTGAGTGGACCGAAGCCCTGTACTTGGACGCCCTGGACGTCATCGACCCGATCAACGCCGCGGCGATCCGCGCGGCGGCCGAGCGAGGAGAAGAGATCGCGTGGCAACTCCCCTGACCGCGGACCAGCTCGTCAAAGCCCTGAAGGCTGAGGGCGTCAAGGTCACCGAGCCCGACGGCTGGCGTACGCACAACCGCGCCGGCCACGGCGGCTGGGGGCCGGTCAACGGCAGCATCGTGCACCACACGGGGCCGTACGTCTCCGAGGCCCAGATCCTGGGCTACTGCTGGTCCGGAAGCGCCGCGCTGCCGGGGCCGCTGGCCACGGGCGTCATCGGCAAGAAGGGCGACGTGTACTTGGTCGGCAACGGCCGGGCCAACCATGCCGGTGGCGGCGACGCTCGCGTGCTCGCCGCGGTGACCGCCGAGGACTACGGCGACTACCCGCCCGCCACGCACGAGCACGAGGGCAGCTCAGGCGCCGTGGACGGCAACTCGCACTTCTACGGCTGGGAGTGTGTCAACCGGGGCGACGGCAAGGAGGCCTGGCCGTCGGCCCAGTACGTGGCCATGGTCAAGGTGCAGGCCGCCATCATCCGGGCGCACCGCGCGAAGGGCGACCAGTGGGGCCTGGGTGGCAAGTCGATCATCGGACACAAGGAGTGGTCGGACTGGAAGTCCGACCCCGCCGGCATCGACATGGCCAAGTTCCGCAAGGACGTCGCAACTTGCCTGGCGCAGCCGGCGGGCAAGTGGGGCGGCGCACCGACCAAGGTCAAACTCACCCTGGAGCAGCGCGTGGCCCGCCTTGAGGCGGCCGTGGCGAAGCTCAGCGGGCAGAAGTAGCCGGACTCCACGTACCTTTCGCCCCCACAGGAGGTGGTCATGGCGACGATCGAGCAGATAACGCGCCGAGTTGAGGCGCTGCGCCGTGACGCCCAGGAGCGGGACGCGCGGCATCAGACGGTCTATGACGCCCGTGCGCAGAAGATCGACAACATCGCGCCGGGTTCCATGCCGGACGCGTGGCCGCGGCCGATCACGGCCAATGTGCTCGACACTTCAGCGAGGCAGCTCGCCGAGAACCTGGCGCCGCTGCCGTCGCTTAACTGCGCCCCGGGCGTGGTCAGCAGCGAGCGCCAGAAGAAGTTCGTCGCCAAGCGCACGAAGATCGCGTACAGCTACATCATCGACTCCGGTCTGAAGCGGCAGATGCCGACCGGCTGCGACTGGTACCTGACGTACGGCTCCATGCCGATCATCGTGGAGCCCGACTTCGAGAAGGGGCGGCCGACCCTTCGCATCGACAACCCGATGAAGACATATGTGGAGTACGACGTACGCGGGCACGTCCGCTCGTACACCAAGGTCTGGCGCGAGAGCGCCCGGAAGCTGGCCTCCAAGTTCCCCGAGCATGCCGAGGCGATCCTCGGCTCTGACCAGCCCTTTGGGCGCCAGGTCCAGGGGGACACTGAGCTGGAGCTGGTCAAGTTCTGCGACGCCGAGCAGTACGTGCTGTACATGCCGGAGCGCAAGAACCTCGTCCTGATGACCATGGAGAACCGCTTCGGCAAGGTACCCGTGGCCGTCGGCCGCAAGCCGTCCTGGGACGACCAGGACCGCGGTCAGTTCGATGACATTATCTGGCCGATGCTCGCCCGCAACCGCGTGGCGATGCTGGGCCTCCAGGCGACGCAGCAGACCGTCAGGGCTCCGTTGGCAATTCCAACCGACGTCCAGAAAATCCCATTTGGCGATGATGCGATCATTCGCACCAACTCGCCGGAAAAAATCAGGAGAGTCGGGACCGACCTCCCCCAGGCCGCCTGGCAGCAGGATGCCCTGCTCCAGGAAGAGGTCATGCGCGGCACGCGCACGCCGGCCAGTGCGACCGGCGACGTGCACGCGTCCATCATCACCGGACAGGGCGTCAACGCTCTGAACGGCGGCTACGACATCCAGGTGGCCACGGGTCAGCTCATCATCGGGGACGCCCTGGAGCGCGCCCTTGAGTTGGCCTTCGAAATGGATGAGCGCTTCTGGCCGGACACCAAGAAGAACATCAGCGGCGTCATCAACGGCACGCCCTTCGAGGAGACATACACCCCCGCGAAGGACATCAAGGGCAACTACCGCGTGAGCGTGAGCTACGGCTTTGCCAGCGGGATGAACCCGAACCAGGCACTGATCTTCCTTCTCCAGCTCCGCGGTGACCAGCTCGTCTCGCGGGACTTCGTCCAGCGTCAGCTGCCCATGGACATCGACGTGGCGAGCCTTCAGGTTCAGGTCGACCAGGAGCAGACCACGGACGCCCTCAAGCAGGGGGTTTTCGCCCTGGCGTCCTCCATCGGGATCATGGCCCAGCAAGGCATGGACCCGACCATGATCCTGTCCAAGATGGCCAGGCTCATCGAGTTGCGGGACAAGATGCCGATGCACGAGGCCATCTTGAGCGCCTTCCAGCCGGAGCCCGCGCCCGAGGCGCCGGCTCCCGGACTCCCCGGTGGCCCTGGAGAGGGCCAGGGCCCCGGGGCTGTCCCCTTCGGCCTCAACCCGACGACCGGCGCCCCCGGCGGCGTCGCCCCGGGTCAGGCCCAGATGGGCCCGGGCGGCCAGCCCGACGTGATGTCGCTGCTCGCGGGGTTGACCAGTAGCGGCAGCCCGTCCATGTCCGCATCAGTGAAGAGGAGTGTCCCGGCATGAGCGACTGCCGAATCTGCGGCCGGGATGACGGCCACTACATCGGCTGTGAGGCGATTAACCCGCCCGCGCGACCGACCCGGCGGCACCAGGAACCTGACCCGGGCCTCTTCTGCGAACACCACGGGTGTCCCGAGGCGAAGAGGGAGTGGTCCGGCAAGGGCGCCAGGCCGAAGTACTGCGAGAAGCACAGCGACCCGAAGAACAGGAAGTGATCAGAATGTCCGAAGGATTCGCGGGCGACCCGTACCACGAGGGCGGCAGCCAGCCCATGGCGTCCCAGAAGGGCGGCATGGAGATGCCGCACACCCAGATGCCGATGCAGGGCGAGAACAGCGGCGACACCGGCGGCAACACGGTGACGCCGGAGATCGCCGGCTGGGACAAGACGTCCTTGAAGGGCGACCACCCGACCACGGGCAGCAACGACGCGCGGAAGGCACGCTGAGCCATGGCCTGGTGGGTCATCGAAGACGTGCAGCTCCAGCGTGCGCTGGAACGGGCGCACGCTGGAGAGGACCCCGAGGTCTTGTACGTCGAGCTATACGCCAATTCCGACATCGACCAGGTTGAACCGAGCGAGTAAGACCAGGAGGAGCTATGCCGAGCGGTGGATACCGCCAGCCCAGTTCCCCCGCCCCGGTCTCCGGGCCGGGGGCTCTGTCGAAGCGCACCGACGGTGGACCGGCCCAGCCGGTCCGCGTGCCCAGCGGCGGTCAGTATGGCGACCGTCAGCAGCTGGAGCAGCTCCAGCAGGCGGCCCCGGTGGCCGCATCTCCGGGCGGGGACGTTGGCACCCCGGAGGTCGTGGATCCCACGGCGTCACTGATCGGCTTCGATGCACCGACTCAGCAGCCGGACGTGCCGGTGACGGCCGGCGCGACCCTCGGAGACGGTCCCGGGCCGGAGGCCCTGGGGCTGCCGAACCAGCCCGACGAAGACATGCGACGCTTGATCGCCTACCTGCCTGTCTTCGAGCACATGGCGAACCAGCCTGGCTCCAGCAAGGCGGCCCGGAACCTCGTACGCCAGCTCAAGGGGATGGCCTGATGGATTGGTGGACCCAGATCGGGAACTACGCGAGCTTCTTCAGTGACACGCCTGCGCTTGCGGTGGACATGGCGCTGCACGGGCCCAATCCGTCCTACGTCGGCTATGACCTGGCGTACGGCCTCCAGGCCAGCCCCACGGCCATCGACGTCTACCCGCCGGACGACCCGTTCGCGGAGGCGTGATGTCCTGGGACGACTTCCTGAAGAACGTGAGGGACGGTTCGCTGGCCGTCCCCATCGTCGGCACGTACATCAACGCCGGTATCACGGCGGCGCTGGATGACGAAGAGGACGTGGGCAAGTCCGGCACCGGCCGGGCCATAGAGAACGTGTTCCTGAAGCCCGGGTCGAAGCCCATCGAGAAGACGATGCAGGGGCTGAACTGGGCGTACGACAATGTCGTGTCGCAGCCCATCGCCACTTTCCTGCTGATGGGCAAGGAGGCCCGGTCGAGCGACAGCGATCCGTTCGCCGTCAGCGGCGACTGGTTCTCTGCCTCCAAGTGGGCCAAGGCGTGGAACACCGCCAACCATGTGTCGCCCGGCCAGGCATTCTGGCTGAACCACTCCCAGGGGCATGACGTACTGAATGCCCGCCCGGTGTACGCCAACCCGGGCGCGGCGTACCTGCCGGCCGGCTTCGAGGATCTGCCGGAGGACCAGCAGCAGGAGCTGCTGCGCCAGGCAGGCATGCCGGTGGTTGGCAACGAGGCCATTGAGAAGTTGAAGCGAGATCAGGCGTGGTTCCGCTTCGCCTCCGGCGCGACCGACTTCGCGGCTCGGTGGTGGGTGGATCCGGCTGTACTGGGCGGCAAAGCTGCCGGCGCCGCGCGCCAGAAGTACGTCGTGACACCCCGCCCGAAGGGCGGCTGGTCGGCGAGCGACATCGACTCGCTGATGAGCCAGAGCCGCATGGCTGAGGTCCAGCGATTCCTGTGGGAGAACAAGGACCAGCCGGACCTGGTCAACAATCTCAGCATGTTCAAGAAGTCGGCCCTGGGGCCCCGGGCCGGCGGCATCATCTCCACGCTGAAGAGTCCGGAGGAGGTGAACCTCTTCCTCAGGACTACGCTCGGGGACGCCGAGGCGCGAGGGACGCTCCAGGAGCGAAACGCCTCGGCGAAGCTCCGCATGGAGCAGGACAACAGCCGGCTGAGCCGGCTGGAGACGGCCGTGCTCCCGCGCGTCCAGGCAGACGCGAACCCCGCCGCCGCGGAGATGGTCCAGCGGCGCATCGACGTCCTTCGGGCACTGAACGACGCCGACGAGGAGATGATCAGCCGCTACAACGCGGCTTTGGACCACTACGGCGAGCTGGATCAGCTGAACTTGACGCGCTGGTCGGGCTCCCGGGCGTACACCCGCACGGCGAACCAACGGAACTTCCGCACCGGCCCGGCTCTCGGGACAATGTCCACCAGGGCGAGCGACGCCAAGAGTGTGGCCATCAAGGCCCCCACGGTGAAGAAGGCTCGCGTTTACGCGAACGACCTCTTCGGCTCCAGCTTCACGCTGGTGCGCAGCTTCAGCGAGGCGCACCCCAACGGGTTGATCGCCATCGATGACATTCACCCCGAGGCGATAGACGAGCTGCGCGGTCAGATCGCGCGCATTCCGGGCATCGGCCCGGACATCCGGGCCGACATGCTGAACCGCTACCTCAAGACCACCACTGAGGGCGAGCGCATGACGGCGCTGGAGGAGATCCAGCACCTGGGCGTCCAGAAGATCGCCGAGAAGCACGGCTTCACCGCCGATGAAGCGCAGGCCCTGTACCGCGAGTACCGGGCCAACATCACTCGCGGCCAGGAAGACCTTCGTCGGTACTCCGGCGCGAATTTCGGCGATGAGAACCGCAGCGTCGACATCTTCTCCGCCGACGAAGCGGGCACCCGCCTGAAGATCCATCCGAACATGGTGACCAAGCTGGCCAACAACCAGGTGTTGGTCGACCTGGACATGCTGGACAAGACTCTGGCCCGCCACGGCAGCGCCCTCAAGGCGCTGCGCACGTCGGCCCTGGGTAACCCGGACTGGCTGATCAACGGCATGGACCACCTCAGCCATCTCTGGAAATTCGCCACCCTGTTCAGGTTGGGCTACATCCCGAGGGTGCTCTCGGATGACCTGCTGGGCCAGGTGGCCCGGCTCGGTGCGGCCACGATGGCCGCGCGGACCGGGTACGGCGTGAAGAACCTGGCCACCAACTTGGCGCACTGGCGGCCAGCCAGCCACTATGAGGCCGCCGAGGCGTCGGCCCGCCAGGGCCTGAAGTACGCGGACGAGGAGATCCAGACTCTCCAGCCGGAGGCTGACGCCCTACGGAAGCAGCTCGACCAGCGCAGCGCCGTCTACCGTGCCGACCTCGGTAGGGCTCGTGCCCGTGCCACCCGGGCCCAGACCAAGCTGGATACGATGGACCCGGCCGCGGACCCCGTGAAGTACCGCGCGATGCAGCAGCTCGTGAACAGGTTCAACGCTCATGTTCAGCAAGCAGAGAGTCGACTGAACGGCCACTCGCCGGCCCGCCGAAACCGACTGGCGCAGCTGGAAGACCAGCTGACCGAACTGGTGGGACACCGGGACCTCCAGCAGACGGCGGCTGAGACTGCGAAGCAGGCCCGCGAGCGTGGCTTCCGCCAGTCGAGCCAGCTGAACAGGAGTGTCACCGTCGGAGACGGTGTCGTGCTGCCCCCTGCCCTCTCGGGCGAGAAGGGTGAGTACTACATGAAGATGATCTCCTCGGACGATCAACTGCGCACCATGCTGGCTCGGAACAAGCAGCTGATCCACTCGAACTTGCAGCGGTCGGCCAACACCAAGGCGGCGGCACCGATCAGCTACCCAGGGCATGAGAAGACCTTCGTGGAGGCGTGGCACAAGGCCATCAACCATCAGATCCTTCAGGACCCCCTGGCCATCCAGGCGGTTGAGGGCAAGACCGCCAACGAAATGGCGCAGTGGCTACGCAAGACGCCCGAAGGCCGCGCGTACCGGAAGCGGCTCGGGATCAAGTACGACACCCCCGAGCGCATCGCTCAGTCCGTCTGGCACGAGGTGGACGAGTACATGCCGGTGGAGTCCGGCGTGCGAGATGCCGCGCTGAACAGTGAGGCAGATATCGCCTACCTGACGGAGTTGGCCAAGACAGGCCAGTACCCGCAGTACGTGCACAGCTCCCAGCTGGGCGAGGCCCTGGCCGGCAGCAACCACGCGAGCCGTGCGGCTGACCGCGTCATTGACTGGTGGTACAAGTGGGCGGCCAGCATCCCGGCTGACCGTATGTCCAGGCACCCCCTGTTCAACCAGCTCTACGAAGGCCACGCCAAGAACCTGGCGTCCCAGGAGATCAAGCAGGGTGTCAAGCTGACACAGAAGGACGCCGACCGGATCGCCGAGACGGCCCGGCGCCTGGCGCTGAAGGACACGCGCCGGTTGGTGTTCGACATCGCTCACCGCTCGGACGTGGGGCACGCCCTGCGGTTCATGAGCCCGTTCTACTCGGCCACGACCGAGGCATGGCAGCGCTGGGCACGCATCCTGGCCGACCGCCCCCAGACGGTTGGATACGCGTCGATCTTCTTCAACGCTCCGATCAGCTGGGGCTGGATGCAGGATCAAGACGGCAACAGGGTCCAGCGTGACGGCACGGCCATGGTCTACGACGAGAAATCCGGCAAGATGGTGCGGAAGCTGGTCCCCAAGGGAGACCGCTTCATCATGGCCCGCGTCCCAAAGTTCATCGCGAGCGGCCCCATCGGCAAGATCTGGGGGATGGACTCTTCGGGTAACTGGAAGATCTCTCAGGACTCCATGAACTTGGTGACGCAGGGAGATCCCTGGTTCAACCCTGGTGTGGGCCCGGTCGTGAGTATCCCGGTGAACGAGCTGGTGAAGGACAAGCCGGAGCAGGCCGAGCTGATGCGCAAGCTCGGCATCCTGCCCCTGGGCCCCTCAGCCGGAGGCGGGGTCTTCGGTGACGGCCTCCCGGGCCGCGCTATCAACTCGGCGGCACCGGGCTACCTGAAGAACTTCCTTGCAGCCTGGGACACGAGCGATGAGCGTTACCAGCGCATCAAGCTCCAGATCATGCAACAGGCTGCGTACGAGCATGCCAACCTAGGCAAGCCGATGCCGAGCGCCCAGGAGATCGCCAACCGGACCAAGAACTACTGGCTCTGGTCGGCGGTCACGGCGTTCTCGCAGCCGTTCAGCACCCAGAAGCCGGACAAGTACCAGTTCTTCCGGGACCAGTACAACGCGCTCCGGCGCAAGGACCCGATGACGGCGGACGAGGAGTACCTGAAGCGCTTCGGGGAGAGCCACTTCATCTTCGCCCAGGCGACCAGCGAGAACCAGGGCGGTGTGCCCGCCACCATGAAGGCGGTCGAGCTGGAGAAGAGGTACGCGGGCCTGATCGCCAAGAACCCGGACTTGGCCGCGCTCATCGTCGGCCCCGAGGGAGACGGCCCCTTCTCACCGGAGGCATACACCTACCAGCTAACCACGCCGCTCATCCCGGGCGGTGCCGAGATGCAGCGGCGCAAGCTCACCGCTGACGAGGCGATGGAGGAGAACGAAAGGCGTCTGGGCTGGGCCAAGTTCACTCAGCTCAGCAACCAGGTGACTGCCGAGTTGCACAACGCCGGCTTCGAGAGCTTCGAAGACGAGGGCGCGGAGCGCTTCAAGGAGATGCGGGGCGCCATCGCCAAGTTGTACGGCGACCCGCTGTTGCCCGATGGCAGCGAGAACCCGTACTACAACGAACAGTGGTCCAAGGACTACTACTCGTTGGACCCGAAGCGGTATGACCGCCTGATCCCCGGCCTGACTGCGGTGGCGAACTCTGAGCTGGCCAAGCTGCCGAGCCGCAGTGACCTGCGACGGCTCCAGGAGTACCTGCGGTATCGCTCGGCCATGACGCAGGAGCTGGCCCGCCGGGATCAGGCGGGCGGCTCGAAGGAGCTGGGCGCCAAGTCGAACGCGGACTTGGCCGCGGGCTGGGCCCGTGTGGTGGACGCCCTGGTTGAGAGCGACACCCGTTTCGGCGACCTGTACCACCGCTACCTGTCCCGAGACATGGGCGTGAACACTGACGAGCTGCTGACCCAGGAGGCGGCGTAATGGCCATCGCGAGTGGCGACAAGGGCAAGGGCAGCGGGGGTGACCTCGCCGCCATTCAGCAGCTCCTGGCCGCCGGCGGCGGGGCAAGCAAGGCCAGCGGCAAGGTCTACATGGGCCAGGTCTCCGGCATGTACAAGCGGGAGAAGGACATCCCGTACCTGTCTCCGGCCGCCGAGGCTCAGCTGTCCAAGCGCAAACAGGATCTCTGGGTCACGGCTGACGAGGCCGCCCAGGACTTCTACACCTGGGACACGAAGACACAGTCTTCCTTCGTCGCCAAGGCCATCGTGGGTGGGCTGCTGAAGCTGGGCGACGGCCCTCTTGAAGGGGGCAAGCTCTGGCAGAAGCTCGTGAAGGAGGCCGCGCTCTACGGCAAAGCGGGCAAGAAGGTCTCGCCCTTCGACTTGATGGCCTCATACGTCCAGGCGGCCGGCGGCGCTGGCAGCAACGCCTGGACGAGCGCGGGTGTGTGGGCGATCAACACCGTCACGGGTGAGCGCAAGTACCAGGGACCGGGCACCTACCTGGGCAACGGCAAGGCGCAGGTGGTGGATACCCGCGTGGATCTGACCGACCCCGACACGGCCAAGGCCGTGGCCACGAAGCTTTTCCAGGATCTGATGGGCCGCGACCCGGGGTCCGGGGAGCTGGCGACCTTCGCCAACGCGCTGCACACGGCCGAGCAGTCCAACCCGGTGGTGAACACCACGACCACGCAGTACGACATGGACACGGGCCAGCAGCTCAGCTCGGACACCGCGACGTCCGGCGGCGTGTCCGCCGAGGGCAAGGCGCTCATCGGCGAGCAGCAAGTGAAGGGCAAGAAGGAGTACGGCGCCTACCAGGCGGCGACGACGTACCAGAATGCCTTTGATGCGCTGATCTTCGGCGGTGGCTCGTGATCAACGGGGTCGACATCGCCGAGGACGCCCGGCAGTACCTGGGCGTCCAGTACGTCTGGGGCGGCAGCACCCCAAGCGGCTTCGACTGCTCGGGGCTGGTCCAGTACGTCTACGGCAAGCGCGGCATCTCGCTGCCGCGAGTCACGTACAACCAGATCCAGGTCGGCGCCTCGGTGTCGCCGGACAAACTGCGCCCTGGCGATCTGGTCTTCTTCGACACCGACAGATCGAAGAAGGGGCCCGACCACGTCGGCATCTACCTGGGCGGCGGGCGTTTCGTGCACGCTCCGGCCCCGGGCCAGGGCGTGAAGATCTCCTCCCTGGCGGACTCGTACTACATGGACCGCTGGATGGGTGGCCGCCGGATCCCCGGCGTCTCGGCGTCCCCGGACCCCGATCCCACGGCTGGCGAAGCCGCGCCGCGCTTGGACGCCCACGAGCTGGCTGAGACCTACGGCATGAGCTATGCGTTCTTCAAGAGCCAGCCCGAGCTGTACAAGCTCCTGAAGGGCGCGGTGGCGGGGCAGTGGAGCCCCGACCGCTTCCAGGCCGAGGTGAAAAACAGTAACTGGTGGAAGAAGAACTCGGACACCGTACGCCAGGCGCAGGCGCTTCAGAAGACCGACCCGGCCACCTACAAGGCAACCATGGAGGGTGCCCGGGTGGCAGCCCGCAAGCTGGCCGTCCAGGCCGGCGCGGTGCTCTCGGACAAGGCCACCGAGCAGCTGGCCAAGGGCATGGTGTGGTTCGGCTGGCAGGATGCGCAGATCAACAACTTCGTCGGTCAGTACATCAAGTTCCAGGACGGTGAAGTCTTGGGCGGCATGGCCGGGCAGATCGCCCAGGCGATCAAGTCCGAGGCGTACAAGAACGGCGTCGCCGTCACCAAGCAGTCCATCCTGAACAACGCTCAGTACGTCGTCAGGGGCCTGACGACCATGGAGCAGATCCAGGCCAGCATGCGCGAGCAGTCGGCCGGGCTGTACCCGGCCTTCGCCGAGCAGATCAAGGCCGGCGCGGACATCCAGGATCTGGCCCAGCCGTACATCCAGGCCGTGGCCCAGGAGCTGGGCGTGCCCGAGACGGACGTCTCGGTGTACTCGCCCCGGGTCAGGACCGCTTTGAACCGGATGAACAGCGCTGGCCAGCCGGAGGCGATGAGCATCGCCGACTTCACGCAGAGCCTGCGCAATGACCCGGCCTGGCGCAAGACGCAGTCGGCTCAGGACAAGGTGCTGGGCATCGGGCGCCAGGTGCTGGCGCAGATGGGACTGGGCTTCTGATGACGACACTGGACCAGCTGCTCTACGGCATCCGTCAGATCGAGTCCGGCGGCAACTACAGCGTCGTGAATGGGGTTGGCGCGGTGGGTGCCTATCAGGTTATGAAGGCCAACATCCCGAGCTGGACCAAGCGAGCCTTGGGCTACAGCATGACCTGGCAGCAGTTCCGGAATTCCCGGGCTGCTCAGGACACGGTGGCCCGGGTCATCCTGGGCGGGTACTACAAGAAGTACGGGGCCGCGGGTGCTGCCTCCATGTGGTTCAGCGGCCAGCCGAATCCGAACAGCCGGGCCAGCGATGGCGGCAATACGGTCAGGCAGTATGTGAACAAGGTGTTGGCCGCGTCCGGCGGAGGCTCCGTTGGGGGCGGTGGAGTGCCGGCGCCCGTGACACCGAAGTTGTCCTCCGACGAGCTTGCCTCCCAGTACGGCCTGACGTCCGCGCTCATCAACTCCAGCAAGGAGCTGAAGAGGCTTTTCAGCAAGGCAGTCAGCGGCCAGTGGAGCGCTGCTCGCTTCCAGGCGAGCCTGAGGAACACCAAGTGGTGGCGGACGCAGAGTGACAGCCTGCGCAAGTACATCACCACCAAGTACGAGGACCCGGCGACCTTCAAGCAGGACTGGCTGAATGCGCGCCGGAAGATCAATGCCCTGGCGGTCCAGGTCGGTCTGGGCAACCAGATCAACTCCAAGGGCAACAGCTCGCGACTGCTCAGGGACGCCACCTACAACGCCTTGGCGCTCGGCTGGTCAGATGACCGGATCAAGGACTGGCTGGGCACCAAGGCGACCACCCACGGCGGCATCATGTGGGGCGAGGCCGGTGAAGCCTTCGACAAGCTCCATACCGTGGCGTACGTCAACGGGCTGCGGTACTCCAGCGACTGGTACAAGAAGAACGCCGTCTCCATCGTGTCGGGTAGATCGACGCAGGAGACCGTAGAGGCCCAGATCCGCAAGGCCGCAGCAGCCCGGTACTCGGCCTTCGGCGAGCAGATTCTTGCGGGCCAGAACGCAATCGACCTGGCGGCGCCGTACATCAAGTCCGTGTCGGACTTGCTGGAGCTGCCGGAGACGGACGTCGACCTGTACAACAAGCACGTCGCCGACGCGATGCACAAGGCGACGCCGCTGTGGCAATTCGAGCAGCAGGTACGGTCTGACCCGCTCTGGAAGAAGACCAAGAACGCGCAGGACTCACTGATGGGCATCGCCCATCAGGTGGCCAAGGACTTCGGATTGGCGTACTGATGACGACACCCGCGCAGAGGGTTCCCGACGACTTCCAGGACACCCTGGACCTGCCCCAGGCGAGCGTCGACCCAGCCGCGGCCCGGAGGGCCCGGCAGGGTTTGGACAAGGCCAAGGCGGGCTCCAGGCGTGCCACGCACGACCTGAAGATGGCCCAGGACCGCGTGCAGGCCCTCAAGCGCCAGGCGGCCCGCAGGGGCCTGTCCGAGGCGCAGCGGAAGCGCCTGGAGCGATCCATCGGCGAGGCCGAGCGTGTGGCCAAGGCCCAGCAGAAGGCCGTGGACACGGCCACCGCGGGCATCAAGACGGCACAGAGGACCGTCTACGAGACAACCGGCCAGTACGACAAGCTCTTGTCGGGCTCGAACCGCGACGCCTTCCTGGCGCTGAAGTCGCTGTTCAACGGCTACGGCCTCGGGTCCCTGGCCGGGAGAATCTATGACTACGTCAAGCAGGGTTACGGGGCTGACACCATCTCGCTCCTGCTCCAGGACACGAAGGAGTACAAGACCCGCTTCGCCGGCAACGAAGCGAGAATCAAGGCCGGGTTGCCGGTGCTCTCGCCCGCGGATTATCTGGCCACCGAGTCCGCGTACCGCCAGGTGCTCAGCTCCGCCGGCCTGCCGAAGGGCTTCTACGACAACCCCGCGGACTTCACCAGGTGGATATCGGCGGACGTCAGTCCGACGGAGATCAAGGACCGTGTGGACCTGGCCACGCAGGCCGTGGCTCAGTCGAATCCGGCGTACCGCCAGGCCCTGTTCAAGATGTACGGGATCCAGGAGAGTGACCTCACGGCCTACTTCCTGGACCGGAAGGTGGCCGAGCCCATTCTGAAGAAGCAGGCCGCCGCCGCGGCCATCGGTGCGGCTGCCATCCGCCGCGGCTTCGCCGCGAACAAGCTTGACCTGGAGGGCTACGCCACCATGGGTGTCACAGCCGACCAGGCCGAGCAGGTGTACGGCCAGATCGCGGACAGTATGGACACCATGCTCAACATTGCGGGCAGGTTCGGCAGCGTTTGGAATCAGAGGCTCGCCGAGCAGGAAGCCTTCACGCCGGGCGCCGTCAGCGCTCCGGGCCAGGAGTCCGCCAGCGCGCTGGGTAAGCGCCTGAGGAGCCAGGAGCGGGCCATGTTCAGCGGGGGACAGGGGTCCTCCGTGGCCGGGTTGAACCCGGGGTACAGTCAGACGTAAGGGTCTGACTCCGCTGCCCATAAAAGACATCCGGAGGAACCTTGCGGCGCTCAGGTGAGCCGCGTCAAAGCCCCCGACTTGCGGGGGCTTTGTGCTGTCCGTACGGCTTTTAACTACCAGTGCTAGCTAAATGACGTTAGCTGGGCCTACCTTCCTTGCCCGACGGACCGACCGGCCCCGTCCACGACAAGGCCGGTAGCGGAGCGCGATGCCCTTCCCCGAGGGCGGAGCAGGCCGCGCAAGGACTACGGGAGTGCGCAATGAGCGAGTACAGCTTCGGCTACGACGACACCGACGACACATCGGGAGCTGGGGAGCAGCCGTCCATGGAGCAGGGACCCAAGTGGTTCCGCCAGTACATGGACAAGGTCTCCGGACAGCTCAACGAGCTTCAGGCGGAGAACAAGCGCCTCAAGGAAGCCCAGACGCGTAGCGAGCTGGAGAACACGCTCAAGGCGAAGGGGTACGCACCGCAGGCCGCGGGCCTGTTCTCGGGCGACCCCGCCAAGCTGGACGAGTGGCTGAGCGCCAACGGCGCCGCCCTGGCCAAGCTCCCCGCCGCACCCGGCGAGGACGGCCAGCAGGGCGAGCAGGCCCCTTCGGGGCCGCCGGCATCCACCGTTCCGGCTGACGGTCAGGAGCAGATGCGCCTCATGCAGGAGCAGGGCACGCAGGGCGTGGCCCCTCCGCAGGGTTCGGACGCGGAACTGGCTGCCGCCATCGCGGCATGCGAGACGCCCGAGCAGTTCGCGCAGCTGATGCAGTCGAAGGGCTCGCGCTTCGACTGGACCTGACCTCTCCCCGTTCCTACGACATCCCCATAACGGGGGGTGAGAGGCCATGGCTAACGCTTATACCGACACAAGCGCCATGTCGAACACGGTTCAGGCCGCATATGACAAGCGCTTTGAGTTCGCTCTCCGCTCTCAGCCCATGTTCCGCTCTGTCGCCGACAAGCGGCCGGCGGACACGACCGCTCCCGGCGGCTCCATTACCATGGAGCGCTACCAGGATCTGGCCACTGCTACCACGGCACTGACCGAGAACATCGATCCGGACTCGGTGGCGCTGGGCAACCCCAACACGGTCACGCTCGTGCTGAACGAGTACGGCAACGCGATCCTGCGGACACGCAAGCTCTACCTGTTCAGCCTCACGGACGTCGATCCCGCCATTGCGAACATCATCGCGTACAACGCCGCGGACTCCATCGACTCCGTTGTGCAGACCGAGCTGCGTTCGGGCACGAACGTCATCCAGCGCAAGGCCGGGACGGTCTCCTACGTGACCACCGGCACCGTGTCCGCCCCGGTGGCCACCACGATGGCCGCGAGCGACACCTTCAACAGCGCGATCGCGAGGCTCGCGACGGCCAAGCTGCGGACCAACAAGGCGGTCCCGAGGAAGGGCGGCCTCTACTGGTGTGCGATCCACCCCGAGGTCTCCCACGACCTCCGGGCGGAGACCGGCGCTGCGAACTGGCGGGACCCGCACAACTACAGCGCGGCCGGCAACATCTGGGCGGGCGAAATCGGAGCATACGAGGGCGCTTTCTACGTTGAAAGCCCCCGCTGCTACAACGCCGTGGATGCTGGTACCGGCGACAACACTGTCAGGCGCTTCCGCACGTACTACGCAGGCCAGCAGGCCCTGGCCGAGGCCGTCGCCGACGAATTCCACGTGGTAGCAGGCCCCATCGTGGACAAGCTGGCGCGGTTCCGGCCGCTGGGCTGGTACGGCGTCGCCGGCTGGAAGATCTACCGCAACGAGGCCCTGATCCGGGCCGAGACCACGTCGAGCATCGACAACTCCTGATGGCCGCCTGGACGCTCCGGACCCCGTCTGTGGACGAGGGTCCGGCGTCCTGGGAAGACCCCCTCTTCGTGCGCTACACGCTCGCGCGGGGGATCACCATCCTGGAGGGCCCGCCCGGTGTCTACCGGGCGGTGCGCTTCCCGACCCAGGACGAGATCGCGGCAGCGTCCACTACGTACATGGGCGGCCACGAATACGTCGTGGACGACGCCACCAGGGCCGCGCTGATCGCCGCCGGCGTCGGCGTCACTGACTCGAACTTCACTCCCACCTAGGAGACGCCCATGTCGGGCCCGTACTGCCCGGAGGGACCGGGCGGAAACACCACCCTCGTCAACCAGGACGAGGCTCTGATTCTGGCGGCCACGGTGGCCGCCACTCCAGTGGAGCTGTCCGTGCTCGGCACGGAGGACGACTCACACGTCTCTCCGTCGCACCGTGACGGCAACGTGGCGGGGTCATGATGGCCTGCCGTAGCGGCTGCCCGACTCCGGGGCAGCACAAGAGCTGGGGCGAGTGCGCCCGTGCGGCGAATCTCCGCGTGGCGTACTGCGGTATCGGCGGTGGCGACGCCACCGCGCAGAAGCAGTGGGATCAGGATCTGGAGTTGTACCGGCAGGCGCGGGCTCAGGGCATCCAGCCGGAGGGGACCACCCGGAACAAGGTGGTTGACGCTCTGAAGGCGTCCGACGCCGCCGGTCTCGCCTTCGGTAAGGACTTCAAGGCCGCGGCTCCGATGCCCGTGGAGGCGGAGGCGGTCTGATGACGACCTTCGATCAACTCGTGCGCCAGGTACGCCAGCAGCTGCTCGGCTTCACCATGAGCCAGGAGAGCGTCAGCGAGCTGGCCGCGCCCATGACGGCTACGGACACGTCATTCACGTGCGACCCGGGCACGGTGCTGAACCTCAGCCGCGGGCTGGTGGAGATCGATGATGAGCTGATCCTCGTCAAGGGCTGGGACGGAACGTCCGGCGTCGTGAACGTCATGGGTGCGGCGAACGGCCGCGGGTACGAAGGCACGGTGGCCGCGAGCCACGCGGCTCATGCCCTGGTGACCTCCAGCCCCGCCTTCCCGAAGGCGAGGATCAAGGAGGCCATCAACCAGAGCATCATCACCCTGTACCCGGAACTGGTGGTGTTCGCCGAGACGGAGTTGACCAAAGTTGCTCCAGTCATGGAGTACGGCCTGCCGGCGGACTGTGCTGACGTCTGGTACGTGACGGGCCAGACCATCGGCCCGTCCAAGATTGCGCAGCCCCTGCCGGACTGGCGTTACAACCCGAAGGCCCGGACGGCGAACTTCCCCACAGGGAAGTCGATCCAGGTTCTGAGCCCGGTCACGCCGGGGCAGGCCATCAAGGTCGTGTATGCCAAGACGCCGAGCACCTTGGCGTCCGGATCTGACGACTTCACCGCGACCGGCTACCCGGAGCGGTACGTAGACCTGGTGGTCTACGGCACGTGCATGCGGCTGCTGCCCGCGCTGGAGTCCGCACGGCTCCAGCAGCAGGCCGTGGAGGCCACCGAGCGGGCCCCGCTGGTACCCCCGTCTTCGGCGGCCAAGGCCATGGCGATGTACATGCAGCTGTATCAGACGCGCCTGCAAGAGGAGCGCGAACAGCTGTATAGCGACGTCCCGAATTACGCCTACTTCCAGGGGAGCTGACCGTGCCGAACTCGCGCTTCTACAGCAACACGGCCCAGCAGACCACGCTGAATGGCAGCGTCTCTTCGGGCGCCACGACTATCAACGTGGCCAGTACCTCAGGTTTCCCGTCGAGCACTCCGTACACGCTGGCCCTGGACTATGGTGCGGCCACCGAGGAGCTGGTGTCGGTTACCGCCGTCTCCGGGACCACGCTCACCGTCACCCGCGGGTACGGCGGCACGAGCGCCCAGAGCCACAGCCTGGGTGCGGTTGTGCGCCACACCTACGATGCGACGGATGCGAGTGACTTTCGTACGCATGAGGCGGCCACCACCGCTGTGCACGGCGTGGCGGGGACGCTCGTGGGGACGAGCGACACCCAGACGCTGAGCAACAAGACGTTGACGAGTCCGACCATCACGGGCACCGTGGCCGGTGCTCACGCCTACTCGGGAGCGCTCACCCTCTCCAGCTCTCTGACCAGCTCAGGAGGCTCCCTGGCGGGCTCCTGGGGCGGCAGCCCCACCTTCACGGGGACTCCCAGCTTCTCCACGACGGTGAACTTCTCCGGCACGCAGCAGTCAACCCTGGCCGCGCCGACCGGGGTAGCGGCAGCCGCGCAGGTCACGGCGGACACCTTCGACCGGTTCCGGCGATACGCCGACGGTAAATTGGAGTGGGGCCCGGGCACCGCAGCCCGGGACACCAACCTGTACCGCTCCGCGGTGGACACTCTGGCCACCGATGACAGTCTGTCGGTCGGTGGCGCCCTGAGCGTCGGTACCACCAACTGGACCCCGTTCACCCCGAGCTGGACCGGTTTCGGCACCGGCACGTTCACGATCAATGTCGGTTGGTACACGAAGATAGGCAAGATCGTCTTCTTCGAGATCTACACCGTCATGGCCACCGCCGGCACTGGCACCGCCGGCGTGCAGGTCCAGTTCCCCACCGTTCCCTACCGGGATGGTGCCGGGCCGAACTCGACCCGCCAGTCCGTGACGGGCTGGATCACGAACAGCAACGGGGGCGTGGTGGACGGGGTGTGCATCATGCCCGCTTTTGCGGGCGACACAGGCACCACGGGCGGCGCCGTACGGCGCTGGGACGGAATCCCCTGCCAGGGCAATAACTTCGTGTCCGGGACGCCCATCGCCATTCAGGGCTGGTACCGGGAGGCGTAGTGGCAGGCATCGTCTCGCGGCTCCCGTTCCCGTTCTCGGGACGGACCAGCGCCGCGTCCGCCTCGTACGCCCTGGATGGCGTCCAGTACGCCTACGCCATCGGCGGCATGCCGTGGCTGTCGGCCATCTCGGATGACCGGGCCATGACTCGGGCCGGGGCGCAGATGCGCAAGGACCAGCTCGACAACGCCAAGGAGCCCGGAGAGCAGAGCCTCAGTAACTGGTGGCTTCGCAGCCAGGCCACCTTCATCGGCGGCGAGGGGCTGTTGTACCAAGACCCAGACCCGGTGGCGCAGTCCAACCTTCAGAACAGGCACGCCATCCAGTACGGCCACAGCGTGGGCCTGAACCCGTGGGTCAACGGCAAGCTGACCCTGCTGCGCCGCACGACGCAGCGTATCGCCGACGCTTCGGCGAACAGGCACTTCCTGATCGGGTACAACGACGGCACAGACCGCTACTGGTCAGCCGTCGGCAGCGTGCTGAAGTCGGACGACGGCACGACCGCTACCACGGTGACGTGGGGCGGGGCCAACACGATCCGAGCCCTGGCCTCTGACGGAACGGCGTACTACGCCGCGGACAACGTCAGCGTCTACAAGGGCGTGGGAACAGGCGTTGGGGCCGTATGGACGGCCACCGGCACCACGAACGTCTGCATGGGCTGGGCCAAGGGCCGCATCATGATCGGCCTGGACAACAAGATCTATGAGTGCGACACCGCGGGCACCAAGACCTTGCGCTTTACGCATCTCAACTCGGCGTGGACCTGGACGGCCATCGCCGAGGGCACCAACGCCATCTATGCCGCCGGCTACGCCGGCTCCCAGGGCGCCATCTACAAGTTCGTGCTGGACAGCACCGGAGCTGTCCCCACGCTCGCTTCCGGCGGCATCCAGACCGCCCAGCTGCCGCTGGGCGAGGTCGTCTACTCCCTGACGACGTACCTCGGCACCTTCGTGGGCCTCGGCACCAGCCGCGGCTTCCGCGTCGGCGAGATCGACGGCAACGGAGACATCGCCTACGGGCCCCTGCTCATCTCCAACGCCTCTGGCGTGAAGTGCGTGGCGGCGTACGACCGCTTCTTCTTCGCCGCCGCGACGAACGGCATCGACGGCAAGAGCGGGCTGTACCGTGTGGACCTGGGCCAGCCCGTGCAGGACTCCAGCAGTGCGGCCGGCGGGCGTTTCGCGTACGCCACAGACCTCCAGGCCGGCGTCACGGGCGAGGTCTGCGCCGCGACGAACTTCGGCAACAGCGACCGCATGGTCTTCGCCGTGGTCGGTCAAGGGGCCTACCTGGAACACGCCACCGACAAGGAGGCGACTGGCTACCTGACCACGGGCCGGGTCAGGTACTCCACGTTGGAACCGAAGATCTTCAAGTTCGTGAGCGTGAAGACGCCGAACATCCTCATGGGCTCTGTCGGCGTTTCGGTCATCGACCCGGGCGGAGCCGAGACCTCGATCCTGACCGTCTCGCAGGGTGCCGGTGCCACCATCACCGACGTGTCGCTGGCCTCGCCGACGACCGCGGTCGAGTGGATCCAGCTGAAGCTGACCATCGGCCGGTCATCGACCGACACCACGCAGGGCGGAGAGGTTAACGGCTGGCAGCTCAAGGCCATGCCGGGGAGCACCCGGCAGCGGGTCTTCACGATCCCGCTGCTGTGCTTCGACCGGGAGAAAACAATCTCCGGCCAGATGGTGGGCACCGAGGGACGGAGCCTCGCCAGGCTCCAGGCGTTCGAGCAGATCTTCGCCCGCGGTGACGCGGTCACCTTCCAGGACTTGCGCAGTGACCAGTCCTATCTGGTCGTCATCGATGACTACCGCTACGAGCAGCGTGCCCAGCCGGGCACGAACTCCAGCAACTATGGCGGCATTCTCTGGGTGGAGCTGCGCACGATCAACGATGTGGTGACCGCCTGATGTGGCCGCCGGACAGAGTCATCATCGCCCCGGCCAACGAGGGCGAACGAGAGGCCGTGAGGATCGCCCAGCGGGCGCTGGGCATCGACGTGACCGGAGACATGGATACGGCCACGAAAACCGCCCTTCGGGGCGTACAGCAGCTATTCCGACTCCCCGTCACGGGAGTGCTGGACCGGGCGACAGCGGTAGCCCTGGACCAGCTCAGACATCCGTCCCTGAGGGGAGACTGATGAGAACCACCATTCTTCAGCTCGGCACTGCCGCGCTGGTGATCGCCGGCTTCGTGGTGCTGACCCTGAAGGGGTCAGACACGGGGGGCTTCGTGGCCCTGGTGGCGCCCATCCTCGGCGCCGTGTTCGTGATCCAGCACCTGGATCACCGGTCTGACCGGCAGGACGAGAAGCTGGACCGGATCACCCACCAGACCAACGGAGTACTGGACGAGAAGATCAAGAACGGCGTGAAGGCCGCGTTGGCAGAGCGTGAAGGAACGGACACATAGGGTTCACGTGTCAGTGGACACGGGTAGATTTATCTGTGGCTTGGCAGCCACGTGCCTTACCCCCATACGGGCACAAAAAAAGAGCCCCCCGCCGTGAGGCGGGGGGCTTCTTCATGCTGGGGCGCCGCCCCGGGGAGAGGTCCGGCTGAGCCGGGTCCGGGGCGGCATATTCACTCTACCGTGGGAGTACTCTCATCCACGGTGACCGTGCGCTGGAAGCTGCGCACGAGGGTGCGCGTGCAGCGGTAGACCTCCACGCACTCGTCCGTGCTGCTCGCACTCCGGCGGGCCTTGGCGTACGCCGACTCGGCGTTCGGGTACTGCCCGCCGTCGCCGGGGATCTCGTACCACTCGCTGTCAGCCATCGGTCGACACCTCCGGGTCGATGAGGTCGGCGGCTCCGTCGATGGCCTTCAGGCACACGGCGCCCACGGCGCCTCCACCGACGGTCTTGCGGGCCCATGCCCGCTGCTTCTCCGCCAGCTCGTGGGCGTGTTCCTGAAGGGCGGCGTCGATGGCCTTGCGGGCCAGCGGTGTGCCGCCCAGAAGGGCTTCCAAGTCTTTGTACGCGCTCATCCTTGCTCTCCCGGGGGGATCAGCTCCCACTCGCCCTGGCGGTCGGCGGGCAGCTCCGGCGGAGCCTGCTGGGCCAGATTCGCCCAGCCGTTGCCCATGACCGGCACAGGCGCCGCCTGCGCCGGTACGGCACCGGAGAGCGTCACTCCGGGCGTATGCACGGGCAGCTGCTCCTTGCCCTCCTGGGCGTCCACGAAAGCGAGGACGCGCCTCAGGGTGGCGAGAATCTTCTCCTCCGGGTCCTCCGACTTGATCTCGAACGCGGCCATCATGCTGTCGTCGGTGTAGGCGAAGGTGACCTTGCCTTTGCCGGTGGTGAGCCTGAGCGTCATCAGCCCTCGTCCTCCATGTCCTCCACCTCGATGTCCCCGACGGAGGACAGGACGTAGTCCTGGTGCTTGTCGCCGTACGTCAGCGCCAGGTCGACGTAGCGCCTCGGGTTATCGGACTCGTCGGCGTACGACATGACGCAGGTGAACGTGTACTTCTTGAGCGCCATCAGGCGTCTTCCTCTCCGGGCAGAGGGACGCCCTCCAGGTCGTCCAGGCCCCACTCGTCATCATCGAACAGCGGACCGTCCTCGTCGTCCGCCGGCTCCAGGTAGCTGTCGTCCATCAGTTCTCGTCCTCTCCGTCCAGGGAGCGCATGGCGTCGCCGTAGCCGCCCCAGTTGTCGACGCCGAACTCGTGCAGGGCAACCAGCTCGGCGGAGTGCTGCACCAGCACCTTGTACGTGCTCACCGTGATGGTGATGGTCTCCTCGTCGGTCTTGATGTCCAGGGCTCTACTGATCCGCGGGTCCATTACTGCCCCTCCTTCTGGGGGTCGATGAGATCGGCGCCCATGCGCAGGCCCTCGGCCTTCAGGCGCATGTCTTCCGAACGGAAGACGGCGAGCTGGTTGGCCTTGGCCCGCTGCCTCTCTGCAAGTTCGTGGGCGTGCTGGCCGAGCAGCACAGCAGCGGCGCGCTCGGCGCGGGCCGAACTCATCCCGGCGGTAAAGTAAAGGCTTTCCATCTCGTCCTGAACGCTCATCCCTGCCCCCTGCTGGGGAGCGGGGCCGTCTGGACGATGCCGGCTACGGGGCCCAAGGCGTGCCTGATGACCAGGGCGCCGTCCACGGCGCGCACGGTGGCGTCACCAGAAAGGGCCACCTCGTAGAGGTGGCCCTGGACGGAGTAGGCGACGGTGAGCGGCGGACGCCGCTCCGGCTGGGGCGGAGGCTCTGCCGGTTCGAACTTCCAGTGCGGCTCGTCCTCCAGAACCTTGTCCAGGTCTTCACCGCAGTCGTTGCAGCGGCGGGACTTCCACCACTTGCCCGTGGGCTCGCCCTGCTCGTCCTTGTCGCCCCACTCAGAGGTGACGTCCCAGGACTCATGCGGACAGGGCGCCTGCTCCTCCTCTTCGGGCGTCATGGGGGGTTCGTACCACTCGAAGAGGATCCAACCGAAGGCCGTGCACTTGCACGAAGGGATGGCACAGTGCGTGTCCTCGGGGTCCTCACGCTGATGCCGGAAGCGGATGTGACCGCACTTGCACTTGTCGTTCGCGGAGGGCTCGGGCTTCTCGGGGAGGATGACCACACGGCCCGCGGCATGCGCGGTCTCGAAGCAGTGGCCGCACACCTCGCCGGGGCCACACCGGCATTCATCGTCAGTCGGGGAGCAGTCGTCGCAGGGCATCCGCCCCTCCTTGCACGTAGAGCTTGTTGCTGTCGAGATCCTTAGGGATCCGCAGGGGGCGGGCCTTGACCTCCTTGGCCAGCAAGCTGTTCAGCTTGCGGCCCGCAGTGTCGCCGTCTCCGGCGGCCAGGACCACGTCGAAGTCCTCCAGGCAGCGCCCGAAGTGCTTCTGCCAGGCATCGATCCCGGGAAGACCCACGGCCGGGACGCCGGCCAGAGACCACGACATGGTGTCGATCTCGCCCTCGGCCACCACGATGAAGGGTGAATCCTTCCTCAGGTCCAGGACGTTGTAGAGGTTCGTGTCCGCCCCGTCGGCGGACAGGTATTTCCGGCAATCGACCGCCTTGCAGTCGTGCGACCGGAGGCAGCGGAAGCGCAGGTTCACGACCCCCGACGGGGTCAGGTACGGGATGGCCAGGCGGCCGGCGTACTGCTCATGACCGACCAGCGGGCGTTTAACGACGCCCAGGCGGAACGTAGCGAGTGCGTCTGGCCCCAGGCCCCGACTCGCCAGATACGCCTGGGCGCTGGTATCGCCCGCGAGATCGGCCTGGTAGGTCGATGCCGCTTGCTCGAAGAATCTCCGCTGCTCGTCGCTCAGCGTCTGCACGGTCGCAACTCTCCATCAGTTGTACGAGCTTTACGGCGTCGCCGGAGGCCCCGCACGAGAAGCAGTGGAAGACTCCCTTCTCGGCGTTGACGGACATGGATGGGCGTCTCTCGCCCTGGATAGGGCACAGGGCCATCTCGTTGCCCCAGCGGCCCTCGTTCAGCTCGACGCCGTAATGGGCGAGGATGGGGGCTAGAGGTAGCGTGTTTCGACCGTCACGCACCACAGAACGTCGCGCCCCAGCTCGAAATCCATCCGCACCCACCGCGCCTCCATCGGATCGCTGACGACCTCCAGCCCGAGCTGGTAGGCCGGCATCCAGAAGTCCCACTTGGAGACGTTCTTGTACGGGACTTTGACGACCAGGAAGCAGTTCGCCGCATCGGCGTTGACCATCTCGGTCAGCGTCTCGCGTTGCCACTGGGCCAGGCGCTGCTGGGCAGTGGCCTTGACCTCTCCGGCGCAGTTGTCGATTCCGGCGATGTCGCCCTTGTCCTTCGAGCCAGACAAGGCACGTCGCTCGACCTTCGGGCCAAACTTCTGCTGGAGGTACTTCACGGCCTCCGTCTCGGCCCGAGTTCCCTTGGCCTTGCTCTTGGTGCTCACTCGGGCTGCTCCTTCCGCAGCAGCTGAGACTGCTCCAGCATCCGCGCAATGGCGTCCTCGTACGCCACCTGAATGGCGGGCAGCACCGAGCTGGGCTGGCCCTTGCGGCGCTCCATGTGGAGCGCCAGGACGCGGTTGCCCTGCTCCTCCATGACGCGGCATATCTCGGCCTGCATGGCCTCGTAAGCCGTCTTTGCGGCCTCCCAGCGCTCCAGCTGAGACTTGGGCACCTCGTAGTCCAGGTACGTGGCCGTGGTGCTGAAGTAGGCGCCCTGGTAGAAGTCGTCCCCCAGGTCGACCTTTACTGTCTCCTCGTTCACCGGCACCCCTTCACGTGCGCCAGGGCCTCGGCGAAGGCCCAGGGCTGATCCGGCAGCCCACACACGTAGTGCAAGTGCGGGCCACAGTCGTGCTCCCAGCCCCACTTGCCGTAGGCGGTCTTGGCGACCTTGGCTTTGCTGCGGACCTGCCGCCGCAGATCGGTGGCCAGGGGCAGGTTCGGCACGTACTCGGGCAGGTCGTGCGGCAAGCCGCGGTGGTCGTCGCTCATGCTCGCTGTCCCTCTCTGCGCAGCTTGGCGCGTCCGCGCAGGATCGTGGCCGTGTACTCACGGCTCCAGGTCTCGCGGACGTAGAAGTACTCGGGGCTGGCCCACGACTTCAGGCCGCGAGGCTCCCAGTCGCTCTTGCAGCGCGGGCAGTCGGCCCGTAGGTTGGCCCCGTTCGGGCACCCCATGCCCGGCGAGGTCGGGTGGCACGGGTAGTCGTAGCACTCGCACTCGTACGCGTTCCGCCGGTACCCGACCCACGTGCACGCGGGGTTCAGGCACTCGATGCGGTATCGCTTCACGAGCCCTCGCCGCCCACGTAGCGGGCGTACACCCGGTGCTCGCCGTCGACCGTCCGAGCCACCGCCTCGAATGTCCCGGCGGGGGTGTAGGCCGACATGTTGACCCCGGCACGGATGGACCGGGCCATGCTGGCCGAGACGGAAGTCGACTTGAAGGCGCCGACGACAGCCCACCGGCCGGGCCGACGCCGGAGCCTGGCGGCGATCTCGGCGTGCTTGCCGGTCCCGTACGGCCGGCCCCCGTGGCTTCGCCGAGTCGGCGGCTCCTCCCACTTCAAGTTCATGCCTCGTACCTCCTGACCTCGATGCCGGCCGCGGCGGCCAGGCTGATCGTGTGGCGCGTGCCGTTGCTCGCGCCATGAAGGAAGGCCAGGACCAAATCGGCCCTGGCCTCACTGACCATCTTCCGGTTCCGTATCGGCCCGGCTTTGGGGCCGTATCTCTCCCAGGCGGCAGAGAAGCGCAGCTCCTCGCAGCCGAGCCCCGCGCCGGCCACCTGGTACCAGTGGTGCGCGGCAGCGTCCGCACCCGTGGCGCAGTCGCCGTGAATGAGCACGAAGGGCCCGTGCTGCCGGTACAACTGCGTCAGCTCGTGTCCGACCCTCACCGAGTCGGGCCAGGCTCTGGAGCCTGTGACGATGACCCTCATCGCGCCGCCCCGCGGTCGATGCGCCGTTGGGCGTCCTCGCGGGTGCGGTACACCGCGAAGGGCACGCGCCTGTCCTTCTCCAAGTCCCAGATCTCGAAGTAGCGCTCCGGGAAGCCCATGCCTCGCTGGAGGTCAGTGGCCTCCCGCTCGCGGATCTCGTAGCGACTCACCGCTTCTCACCCCACGGGGTGTCAACGTAGAGCTTCGAGTCCATCAGGGCGACGTTCTGACTCTCGGTCCAGCGGGCAAACTTCTCTTCATCGCCCTCGCACATGACCCGGCCTTCGGCCTTGGCCCTGTCGATGAACATCTGGAGGTCATCCAGGCTGACGTGACGGCAGCGGCCCGGCCCCGGCGGGGCCTGGAGCATCACCCGGCGCCATGCCTGCTGGACGGTCAGCCGCGACTGCGGCTCCTCGAACATGTTGCTCACAACGCCTCCACCAGCTCCAAGAGCATGCCGTAGTCAGCGGCCTGCTCGCGCAGGGCCTTGATCTCCTTGCCCAGGGCCACCGCCTTGGCGGTGGGCGGCAGGGTGCGCCAGCGCTGCTCCAGGCGCTCGGCGCGCTCGGTGAGCGCCGCGTGTCTCAGCCGCAGCTCGGCCAGGACGAGGGCGTTCACATCAGCCTCCCCACGGCCTCTCGGCGGGCCAGCTCCTCTGTGACCCTGAGAGACAGGGAAGTGTGTGCCCGTTGATCGCTGTCGGTGTACTCATCCCCTCGCATAGCCATCACGTCGCCGAGCAGCTCAAGCGCGTGATTCATGGTCGTCAGTTCTTCATCTGTCCAGATCACCAGCTGTCCTCTCCTTGCTGGTTCCAGCCCGCGTAGGCGTGGGGCTGGCTCTGCTGGTCCCCGACGTAGGACGTCGCTGCGTCCAGGTGCATGGGGATCTTGATCTCGGCGTCCGCGGACGCCTTGGCGTGGCGGTTCTTCACCGGGGCCGCATACAGAGCGCCGGAGGCGTCCGTACCGCAGGTGACGATCAACTCGGGAATCGCCGCCACCTTGCCGTGGATGTCCGCCCTGCGGGGGCAGGGCTTCTTCGTGCTGGAGCTGTCCGAGCAGTGGTGCACCAGCCACAGGTGCGTGCCCGTTTCCCTCGCGATCACCTTGGCCTGACGCATCAGGTCCCTGAGGGACCCCCATTCGTCGCCGGTGTCGTGACCGACGTCCGAGGCGATGTCGATGACCGTCTGGTCCGGGTACCGGCCCTCGGTCTCGTGATAGGCGTACAGCCCGTGCCAGATGTCATCCAGCGTGGGGTCGGGCCTGAAGTCCCAGCGGATGAAGTCGTACTTGGCCAGATGCTGGGCGCAGACGTCCGGCTTCGTGCGCAGCCACTCTTCGGTGGCTGTCGTGGGATGCCTGGTGGCGATGGCCAGCAGGCGTGATGACACGGTATCCATGTCCGAGTCAGTGCTGAACGCCAGGGTGGGGACGCCCATGTTGACCAGGGCGTTCAGCATGATCCGCGTCTTGTGTGAGCCGGGGATCCCGGCGAGCATCGACACCGACGCTCGCCGGGGACGTATCCCATGCGCGGCCCAGGACGCGAAAGCGGGCGGCAGCGGCTCTTTGCCGCTCGCCGCCCGCGTCACAGAGCGCGAGAGTGTGAGCACTTACCCTCCGGCCTTGATGCCGAAGTACAGCGAAAGCGCAGCAGCGATCAAGAAGAAGACGATCCAGAACGCGGCCGGATTGGCCTTGTTCAGCTCTTGCTGTCGCTTGCGGTCGTACTCGTCCAGGCGGTAGTTCGTCGGCATGACACCCCCTCTCCCCGCCGACATCATGGCGGGGAGGAGGGTGGCAAGGGAAGTCATGGCCTAGGCCGGGACGGGGTTGTAGTGGCCGAAGGACTGGACCACATCGCCGTGGATCCAATAGGCGCCGCCGCCGGCCCAGGCGACCTTGCCCCTCAGGGCGTCCTTGTACTGCTCGCGGAACGCCTTGAAAGCGTCCTTCTGCGGGAAGGGGACGTCGATCTTGTAGACCATCGGCCAGTCGGCGGGGCGCGGCTTCGGTCCGCGGGTGCCCTGCTGCTGGCCGCCGAAGCCGCCCTGCGGAGCGGGCGGGGCCGGCGGCAGGCCCGGGGCTCCGCCCTGGTAGCCCGGCGCTCCGGGGACGGAGACGTTCGGCCCGAAGGGCGGCGGGGTCGGTATGCCCGGCGCCTGGGACGTCGCCGGAGCGCCTGCCGGGACCGGCGTGGCCCCGAGGCCGTTGCCGAGCGCGGCGCCCGCCTTGATGGCCGCCCAGGCACGACCGATGGCCGCGCCGGCTTCGCCGCTCTCCAGCTCCTCGAAGGCGCCCTTGACCTCGTCCGCGGTGTTGGCGCGGACCACGAGCATCGGGCCGCGGGAGTCGATGGAGATCGTGTAGCGGTGGTTGTGCGGGTTGGCCGGGAACTCCGGGTAACCGGCGGGAGCCTGCGTCGGCTCCTCGCCGCCCCAGTCCTCGGTGTCCTCAGTGCTCTGCTCGGGCATCACGTCGGTCATGCTGTTTGCTCCTGGTTCAGATGAGAGATGACCTGCCGGCCGATGTACTCGGTATAGGCAGGGGGTATGGCTTCTCGGATGCCGTCACGGTTCATCCAGTGCACGCCCCAGTCGTCGCGCACGATGCCGACGCCAGAGAAGTTGCCGATGGCCTGGATGAACTCGCCGGGCCGCGGGGAGCGGCCCATCTTGACCTGGCGAGCGGCGTGCTCGGGGTGCTCCGGGGCCTGGAACGAAAAACCGCCGCCGGCTTCGAAGTACCGATGGCGGTAGGTCTGGAGACCGAACATGGTCCCGCACAGCTCGACCGGATCTCTGAGCTTCGGGACCGCGCCGCCCACGTTCTCTATGACGTACGGCAGGCCGGTCAGCTCCAGGGCTTCCCTGGTGGGACCGATCAGGTCGGGGTGGTCGTTCCTCATGATGCGCTGGCAGTCCGAATCGAACTGGCAGGGCGGGGATGCGTGGATGAAGGCGTATCGCCTGCGTATCTCGTCCAGGTTCTCCAGGACGTACGCGATGGCGTCGTGCTGATGGAACTCGTCCCCGCAGTAACGGGGCTGGGGGTCCTTGTCCACGCCGGTCACGCTCGTGAAGCCGGCAAGCTTGTACCCCCGCGTTGCTCCGCCCTGGCACGAATACAGGTCCAGGACTTCAAGATGCGCCATCGTCCCCCTCGGGCGATTCGAATCGGATGCATCCGCGGTAGTGCCCGCAGGCTTCGCAGCAGGCGCCGCAGTCACAGTCAGCCGGCACGGGACATCAACGTCCGCTGAGACGCGGTCGCGTCCCCTCGGGCCCACAGGGGGACCTCGCCTCTCTTCGGCTTGCCCCAGCCCGCCGGCTTCGGCAGCGAGGGCTGGTTCGACCAGTGCAGGACGCGATTCATCTCGGTCCGGGTCAGGTCGGGCCGCTCGCCCACGGCCGTGGCCGTGTTGGCCTTGGAGATGGCCCGGCACATCTTGCGGTAGCTGGAGTGGCGGTAGCTCATCGGCAGCTCTCGTCCTGCTGGACAACCAGGCTGGACGGGTGGCCGCCGGTGTTCGTCGTAACGAAGTACCGGAAGCCGGGGGCACCGGCCACGCAGCCGGTGGCCACGTTGCCGAACCCGTCGGGGTTGTTGGTCACGGCCTTCGGCGAGTCCTCGCCGGAGCGATTCGCCACGGGAGCGTCACCCTTCCCGCGCTCGTCGTTGTACTGCGAGCAGCCGACGCTGCCGAATAGCAGAAGGGCGGCCACCAGGCCGCCCAGGATCGTCTTCTTCATAGCCCCTCAGAAGGCTGGTTGGTAGCCCGGCGACGCCGGGTCGTAGAGGTGGGCCAGAGGCCCGTTCTGTGCCGCGCAGGCGGCCTGCACGTCGCACAGCGGGTAGCACTCCCGCGGGAAGCCGTTGGCCCTGAAGTCGCCCTTGAGGATCTGGCCCCAGGCCGCGCCGTACACGGCGCCGATCGCCTTGGGGTCGACCTCCGAGAGGTCGTACGGCTTGCCCAGCGTGGCCTTGCGATTCATGAAGGGCACGCCCATATGCACGTCCACGTCGTACTTGGCCTTAATCAGGGCCGCGTACGTCTCGAACTGCGCCGCCGTCTTCGGCGGCCGTTTCCCGGACTTCAGATCCAGAACCCAGAGCTTGCCGAAGACCGGATCCCTGAATACCCGGTCCACGAAGCCCTTGATCTCGACTGGGCAGCCGGGCAGCTTGCCCGACACATCCAGCTCGATGGCCGGCTCGCCATCCGGCGTGGTCCAGATCTCCCAGGGGCTGCGCTCGCGCCAGTCGATGTACGCCTGGACGAACGTCAGGCCCATGGACCGCCAGGTCTCAACTGGCTCCGTCTTGGACGAACGCCACTTGTTCTCGTTGGACTCTCGCTCCCGTGCCTTGGCCAGTTCAGAGTTGAACGACTCCTCCCACCACGCATTGAGATTGAATGCCTCGTCCCGCTTCTCCGGGTCGGGCTCGACCATGGACCAGAGGTCATAGACCTCCGTCACGTAGTGCACGGCAGAGCCGCCCACCAGCCAGAGGGCGGGCACCTGAGGGGCCTTGGCTATGCGGGTGAGGAAGTACGCCTTGGCGCAGCGCTCCAGCGTCTCCCTGGAGCTGTGGGACAGATGCGTAGGGAGCTGCATTAGGCGACCTTCGTTCGCTGATACGCCGCCCTGCGGCAGGTGCGGCACTTCCGCTTCCCGTCCGGAGTGATGTATGTGTTCTCCTCAGTGAACTTGTGGCCGTGGGCGCACTCCTCCCTCTGGTCCGGACGCAATTCCCGAGGGCCGGTGCGGTCCGGGCGATTGACGTACTCCCTGAAGACCACTGCTTGTGGCTGGTAGATCAGCACGTCCTCGGACCGGATCCATTTGCGGGAGCTGTAACGCCGGCCGCGGCCGTCGATGAGAACGAAGACCCAGGCGCCATCCTCTGTCTGACCGAGATACCAGCAGTCATGGACCATGCCATTGCTCCGCGCCCACAGGTGGCGCTTGCCGTGCGTCTGCGGGAAAGGAGGCTTCTCCTTCTCCTCCGGCTCCGCCGTCGGCAGTTCCACAACCTCTGGGTCTGCCAGTTCCTTGAGGTGCTGCTCCCAGATGCCGAGCAAATAGATAGCCGGGGATTCAAGAATCCCTGTCATGCGCTGGATCTCGCGGTAAAGGGTCCCTTCGGAGCGGAGGCGGTGGATTTCCTGCCCCCAGCGGAGCTGACGCCCCCGCGGCCAGCGCTTGACGGCTTTCGGCAGCGCCAGACGTATCAGGTGGCGCTGGTGCGGATCGAGTCCGCCCCAGACGCCGTCCATTTCGCCGAGCGTGTCACGGCGGCATTGCTGCATGACCGGGCACAGTCCGCAGATTTCCTTAGCCTGGTCCCAGAGCCGCTGAGTCTTCGCCGGAGGCGGTTTGCTCGGAGCGCTGTTCTTGACGAAAAACAGCTGCCGGTCCGCCGGCTCGGTGCATGCGGCGTTCTTGAGGTATCTGCGTAGTGGGTCGTAGAGCATCAGCGGTACCTCAGGTACATCGCCACGGCGAGCAGTCCGACCAGTGCGCCGATGACGCCCTCGGCCAGCGCCCAGCCGATCCAGGCGGCGTCACGGCGCCGTCGGTGTCGGCGGCTCATCCGCTGCCGCCGTGTTCGAGGCAGGGGTACGGCCTGCCGCAGTGGCAGTGCATGAGTCCTCCTTGTCGTCCATGAAGTTGTCCAGGGCCGCATGCAGGGCCCGAATGGTTCCGGTGTCGCCGAAGTCCTCCACGACTTCGCGGAGGCGCCGCATGCCGCGGCGCAGTCGCTCGTTCTCCTTGACCAGGCGGTAGCCGGCCCGACTGGACCCGGCCTCGCAGCCGCGCTTGAAGGCGGCTTCGACGTGGGGCAGGACGATGGCCATCGCCTCGTCGTCGTCCGTGCTGTTGGTGATCTGCTGGAGGGCCGCGTCCAGGGCCTGCTTCCAGTCCGGTGATGCGTTCAGCTCCTGCCGGTGCGGCGGGTTGGTCGGGTGAGCGTCCACGAAGGCGTAGAGCTTCTCCAGCTCCGCCGCGCGCTGAGCGCGGGTCGGTCGAGGCATGGTTCCTCCATGACGAAGGCCCCCGCCGAAGCGAGGGCCTTGATGTTTGCGCTGGTCAGGCGGCTAGTTCCATCAGGAACTTAAAGTTCACTTCGCCATACGCGCGTCGTCACCCGGGTGTGGTACTCGATGTCCCGGGACGGCCTGCTGCCCACGTGGTTCGCCAAGACGCACCCGACGCGGCACGTGCCGACCCGGGTGACCTGGATCGTCGGGGCGGCGTCCGCGGCCATCGCCGGTCTCGTCCCGATCGCCGAGGCGGCCGAGCTGACCAACATCGGCATCCTGCTGGCGTTCGTGGTGGTGTGCGCCGCGGTGATCGTGCTGCGCTACCGGCGGCCGGAGCTGCCGCGCGCCTTCCGGACGCCGGGGATGCCGGTCGTGCCCGCCCTGGGGGTGATCTTCTCCATCTGGCTGATCACGTTCCTGCAGTGGCAGACCTGGGTGCGGTTCGCGATCTGGTTCGCGATCGGCTGTGCCGTCTACTTCGGCTACTCCTACCGGCGTTCGGTGCTGGCCCGCGGGCCGGCCGGCGACTGATCACTCCGCCATGACCAGCCCGTCCTGGCCCGCCCCGCGGCTGAGGACCACGTCCCGGATCCGGTCGCGGACCCCTTCCAGTTCGGCGCCCTGCGTGATGGCGCGGTTCAGGTCGACGACCCGGCCGGCGTCGAGGTCGTACACCTGGGGGACGAACTCGGCCTTCACCACCCGCCAGGGCCCGCCCGGCCGGTCCGGCGGGGCGAAGGTGAAGCGGCCGAGGGTGGACTCGTTGCCCCGCGGGTCCGGGGCGCCCCGCTGGTCCTGGAGCGGCCCGGCGATCTGGTCGCCCAGTCCGTAGACCACCCAGGTGCCGTTGACCTTCTCGTACGCCTGGGGGAGGTGGGGGGAGGTGCCGAGGATCAGGTCGATGTCCGGGTGGCCGTCCGTGGCCGAGGCGGTGAGGCGTCCGGCGAGGGTGAGCTGGAGCCGGTCGGGCTGGTCCTGGCCCTCGGTGCCCCAGTCCAGGGAGACCACGACCACGTCGGCGCCGGCCCGCCGGGCGGCGCGGGCGTCGGCGATGATCCGGTCGGCGTCGAGGAGGCTGACCGCCCAGGGCCGGCCGGCGGGGACCGGCCGGCCGGTGGCGGAGGTGTACCCCAGGTGGGCGACCCGGGCGCCGCCGGCCCGGTGGATCACGACCGAGCGCGCCTCGGTCTCGCCGCGGGCGGTCCCGGTGTGCCGCAGCCCGGCCCGGTCCAGGGCGTCCAGGGTGCGCCGGATTCCGGCGGTGCCGTCGTCCAGGGCGTGGGCGGAGGCGGTGGAGCAGCCGTCGTAGCCGGTGGCGGCGAGGTCCTCGGCGAGCCGCGGCGGGGCGGTGAGCGGGGGCCCGCCGGCCGGGTCGCCGTCCGGGCCGTACCCGGTGGCGAGGTGACACAGTGCCAGGTCGGCGCCGGAGACGACCGGTTGGACGCCGGAGAGCATCGGGCGGAAGTCGTGGCCTTCGCCGCCGGCGTCGTAGGCGGCCCGTTCGACGACGGAGACGTGCGGGACGATGTCGCCGGAGGCGACGAGGGTGAAGGGCCCGGCCGCGGCGGGCGCCGGGGAGGCCGGGGGTGCCGCGTGTCCCGGTGCGCCGGATTCCCGGTACTGGTTCCGGCAGGCCGCCCCGGCCGCGAGGACGGCGGTCAGGACCAGCGCCACCTGCTTGGTGCGTCCGATCATCAACTCACCCCAGGGTCGTCGTACGGGCAGACGAAGCCGTGACGGGCATATGGGTATGAAGCTGATGCGTCGGATAAACAGCCCGGGTGGCGTCATTAGCCCGTCCGGTGCCCCGGGCCGCCGCCCGGCCGACCGTTCGCCGACGCGATCGACCGTCCGTCGCACGGCCCGGTCCGGCCCCTGTCCGCCGGACGCGGCCTGCGCTGGCATACGGCCATGACGGCCGGAACCTCACTCACCCACGGGACGACGACCGCCGAGCACGAGCTGGCCGCGCTCCAGCGCGAGCACGGCGGTCCGCTGTTCGCCCTGCTGCTCAGGCTGTGCGACGGAGACCGCCAGCGCGCCGAGGACCTCGTGCAGGAGACCCTGGTGCGCGCCTGGCAGCACCCGGAGGCCCTGCACGCCGACGACTTCGACTCGGTACGGCCCTGGCTGCTGACCGTGGCCCGGCGCCTGGCGATCGACGCCCGGCGGGCCCGCCGGGCGCGGCCGCCCGAGACCGGCGACGAGGTCCCCGAGAACGCGCGGGTGACCGCCGATCACGCCGAACGGGCCGCGGCGATGCTCGATGTGCGGGAGGCTGTGAAGACACTCACTCCCGCCCACCGTGACGTGCTCGTACTGGTGTATTTCCGCGGGGCCAGTGTGGCGGAAGCGGCGGAGGCCCTGGGGATTCCACCGGGTACCGTGAAGTCCCGCGCGTACTACGCGCTGCGCGCCCTGCGCCGGGTCCTGCCGGGCTACGCGGCCGACCTGCGGTGAAACCGGACGGCTGGTCAAACCTCGGTAAAGCGCCTTGCCGCGGCCCGCGTTCGGGCATGGGCTGTCCTCATCCGCGTTCCGGACGGGGGTCCGGGCCCGGGGGTTCGGGCGACGCGCACGCACCGGAGGAAGGGCAGGAAGGAATGCCGCACAGAGGTCACCAGAACACGGACGGCGCCGACGGCGGTGAGCAGGCCGTCCCGATGGCCTGGTTCTACGCCGAGTACATCGCCGACGAGCTGCTGCGCACCGGCGATCTGATGCCGCCGACGTCCTTCGAGTTCCGGGCCGGCCGGGACGCGCTGGCGCTGACCGTCTTCCTGTCCGGCCCCGACGGGGAGCTGTCCGGCATCCGGGTGATCTCCCAGCTGGAGAACTGGCTGGCGCTGACCGCCTGCGACCAGCCGTGGCGCGACTGGGTGCGGGCGCGCATGGCCGAGCGGACCGAGCGGGCGGCCGGCTCCGGCGCCCCCTGCCCGGACCCGGACCTGGCGCTGGCCGCCGACGCCTGGCGCTGGCTGGAGGAGACCGAGCTGCTCGCGCCGGACCTCGACGCGGTGCCGGGCGGCGGCCCGGTGTTCGGCGAGGACGAGGGGCCGAAGGTGTGGACACCGGCCTGGCGGCTGGGGCTGCCGCTGGGCCACCTCGCGATCCACCTCTTCTGAGCCGCCCGCCCGCCGCCTGGCGATGGCACCGGGGCAGCTGACGCGCTGCCGCCGGGCCACCGCGCCGTCCGTGTGCACCGCCTGGCCCGGCCCGGTCCCGGGCTGCTGGACCGGCGGCTCGGGTACGGGCCGGCCGCCTCGGTGGTGCCGGCCGTGGCCGGTTCCGGGCTCGTGCCGTTCGCCGCCGGGCATCCGGAGCCTTCGCAGGCCCGGGGCACCCGGGTCACGTCGGCGGACGCGGAGTGGGGCGGCGAGGTGCGCGCCGAGGCCTGGGGCGGCGCGGGGCCGCGCGCCGGCCGGCGGATCGTAGCCGGCTTCCGGGGCGGTGACGGGGCGGTGACGGGACGCGCCGCGGGGCTCACTTCAACAGCCGGGACAGCCCGCGGTCACTTCAGCAGCCGGGACAGCCTGCGGTCGGCCAGCAGCTTGCCGCCGGTCTGGCAGGTCGGGCAGTACTGGAGCGAGGAGTCGCTGAAGGAGACCTCGCGGATGGTGTCGCCGCACACCGGACAGGGCTCCCCCGCGCGGCCGTGGACGCGCAGCCCGCCCTTCTTCTCCGCCTTCAGCCGGCCCGCCGCCACGCCCCGGGCCCGCTCGGCCGCCTCGCCGAGCGTGCCGCGCAGCGCCCCGTAGAGCCGGTGGGTCTCCTCGGGGGTGAGGGAGGCCGCGAGCTTGAACGGGGACATCCGCGCGGCGTGCAGGATCTCGTCGCTGTAGGCGTTGCCGACGCCGGCGATCAGCGACTGGTCGCGCAGGGCGCCCTTCAGCTGCCGCCGTTCGCCCTGGAGCAGGGCGGCGAAGCGGTCCTCGGTGAAGTCCTCGGCGAGCGGGTCCGGGCCGAGGCGGGCGATGCCCGGCACCTCGGCGGGATCGCGGACGACGTACACGGCGAGGCGTTTCTGGGTGCCGGCCTCGGTCAGGTCGAAGCCCTCGCCGGTCTCCAGCGCCACGCGCAGGGCCAGCGGGCCCTTGCCGGGCCGCGGCGGGCCGTCCGGCAGCCGGTCCCGCCACTGGAGCCAGCCGGCGCGGGCCAGATGGACGACCAGGTGGAGCCCGCCGTCCGTCTCGACGTCCAGGAACTTCCCGTGCCGGCGCACGGCCGTCACCCGGGCGCCCTCGAGGGCACCGGGCGGAGGGTCGTACGTCTTCAGCACGCTGACGGCGACCGGCAGCACCCGCACCACCCGGCGGCCGGCCAGGTGCTCGGTCAGGAAGTCCGTCAGCGCTTCCACCTCGGGCAGTTCGGGCATACGTCCACTGTGCCATCCGGCACCGACAACGCCACGCGGCGGCCGGGCGCGGCCGCTACGGCAGCCGGAACTCGCACCACACCGCCTTGCCCGCGCCCCGCGCCTGCACTCCCCAGGCGTCGGCGAGCCGCTCCACCAGGAGCAGGCCGCGCCCGGAGACACCGCTCTCGCCCGCGTCGCGGCGCCGGGGCAGGGCGCTGGAGCAGTCCTCGACCTCGATGCGCAGCCGGCGCTCGGAGCCCTCCAGCACGCGCAGGGTGACGATCGCGGAGCCCTCGGTGTGCAGCAGGGCGTTGGTGATCAGCTCGTCGGCCACCAGCTCGATCTCGTCGGCCGATGCGCGGGCGCCCCAAGCGCGGACTGCGGCGCGGATCAGGTGCCGGGCCTGGGTGAGGGCCTCCGGGTCGCCGGCCGCCACGTGCTGCCGGAGCCGGCCGCCGGGCCGGGCCGCCCGCGGGGCGCGGCGGCGCAGCAGGAGCAGTGCCACGTCGTCGTCGCCGCCGCGCTCCTCGGCGGCCCGGATCAGCCGGTCGGCGAGCGCCGCCACGTCGGCGGGCCCCTCGCGCACGAGCGTCACCAGGCCGGACATGCCGTCGTCCAGGTCGGTGCCGGGCAGCTCCACCAGTCCGTCGGTGCACAGCAGCAGCGTGCTGCCGGCGTCGAGTTCGAGGGTGGCGACGGGGTACTCCAGCCGGCCGAACTCGGCGGACAGGCCGAGCGGCAGCCCGCCCTCCACGGGGACCCGGACACAGCGGCCGTCACGGTACCGCAGCAGCGGGTCGATGTGCCCGGCGCGGACCATCTGGACGACCCCGGTGGCCAGGTCGGTCTCGGCGTACAGGCAGGTGGCGAACCGGTCGGTGTCGAGTTCGTGCAGGAAGACGGAGGCCCGGGCCATCACGGTGGCCGGCGGGTGGCCCTCGGCCGCGTAGGCGCGCAGCACGATGCGCAGCTGGCCCATGACGGCGGCGGCGTGCGTGTCGTGGCCCTGGACGTCGCCGATGACCGCGCCGACCCGGCCCGCCCCCGCCGGGGTGCCCCCGGGCAGCGGGATCAGGTCGTACCAGTCGCCGCCGATGTCCCGGCCCAGGGCGGCCGAGCGGTAGCGCACCGCGATGTCGGCGCCGCGCACGCTGGGGATGGAGCGGGGCAGCATGGCCTGCTGGAGGCCCTGGGCGAGGTCCTTCTCCTGCTCGAAGAGCATCGCCCGCATCAGGCTCTGCGCGATGCTGCTGCCGAGCGCGACGAGGACGGCGCGCTCCTCGGCGGAGAAGCCGCGCCGGTCGTCGTAGAGCAGGCCCATCGCGCCGATGGGGCGGGCCTGGGCGATCAGCGGGAGGTAGGCGGCCGAGGTGATGCGCAGGCCGGTGAGGTGCGGCCACAGGAGGGGGTAGTGCGCGGCGAACTCCTCCGGTGACTCGATGAACCGGGGGCTGAGGGTGCGTACGACCTCGCTCATCGGGTAGGGCTCGTCGATCCGGGTGACGCGGGTGCCCGGGACGAAACTGCCCGCGGGCCCCTCGGCCACCAGCCGGATCCGGCCGGCCTCCACCAGGCCCATGACCAGGCTGGTCGCGCCCAGGTGGCGGACGCCGTGGGTGTCCTTGAGCACGTCGATGACGTCCTGGACGCTGCGGGCGTGGGCGAGGGCGGCGGAGATCACCTGGACGACGCCGGTCTGCTGGCGGAACGCCTGGTCCTGGGCGGCCCGGAGGCTGCGTGCCGTGCCGTCGGCGAGTTCCTCGGTGGCGTCGCGGAGGATGCCGACGACGCGGTGCGGGCGCCCGGAGTCGTCGCGCCGTATGCGGCCCCGGGTGTGCGTCCAGCGCAGGGTGCCGTCGGGGCGGCGGATGCGGAAGTAGGCGCTGTAGTGGTCGCTGCCGTCCTTGATCGCCCGGGCGACGGTGGCGTCGAGCCGGGCGGCCTCCGGCGGGGGCACCCGCAGCGAGTTCAGGGTCTCCAGGCGGCCGTCGTACTCCTCGGGCGGCAGGTCGAGCACCTCGAAGGCCTGGGCGTCCAGGCGGAACAGACCGGCGTCCAGGTCCCAGTCGAAGCTGCCCATGCCGTTGAGCGCGAGAACCGGGTCCGGGCGCACGGGCCGGTCCTCCGGGAGTGACAGGGCGCTTGCACCCCGATCGGCCATGGGGCCACCTTGCCAGCATCCGGCCGATTCTTCGACTTGCCGGGCGGGGCGCGGGCGGGGCGGGCCCACGCTCAGGTGCCGGGCGCCGCGGGGAGGTCCGGGGCCACGGGTACGCCGGGCGGGCTGAGCGGGCCGGGGGCGCCGGCGGACGGGTCCGGGCGGCTCGGCTGCGCCGGGGCCGGGTCCGCCGGGGCCGGGTCCGTCGGGGTCAGGGCCGTGGGGGACGGGTTCCTGGGGGCAGGGTCCGTAAGGGGCGGGTCCGCGTCCGTCCGGCTCGTCGGGGTGGCCGGGGTGGCCGGGGACGGGCTGGTCGTGGCCCCGGCGGGCGGCGGGACGACGCGGTCCCGGCGGACGTCGTGGCCCGTCCGGCGCTCGGTCCAGGTGCGCTGTCCGGCGTCGACGAGGACGAGGCTCGTGACGGGCCGGGGCGCCGGGCTCACCACGATCACCCTGTTCGGCCGGTACCCGGGCCAGGGCGTGCCCCGCGCGCTGGCCCCGCCGCGGGTCGGCGCGGGCGGCGCGAGCGGGTTGCCGCAGACGCAGCGCACCCGGGGCAGGCCCCGGTCGTCCACGAGGACGGCGGTGCCGGCCTGGAGCACGGCCTGGTAGTCGTCCGCCCGGCGGCCTCGGTAGGCGTGGTTGGTGACGCGGGTGTCGGAACCGAGCACGACCGGGGTCAGGCCGCGCAGATAGGCGGGCAGCGCCGTCCGCCGCACCCCGACGACACCGGCGAACGCGTCGGCCCGGGCCCGGTCCGCCGCCAGAGAGCGGATGTGCCGCTCGACGTCGCAGCGCGCGACCCGCGGCGTGCCCCGGTACAGACCGGGGGTCGCCCCGGACACGGTGCGGGCCGCGCGCAGGGGTGCCGCCAGCTCCCCGGCGGAGACCTTGGCGCCGGTCCGGGGGGACTGCGCGGCGACGGGTCCGGTCGCCGCCGAGTCGGTGAAGGGCCCGGGCCCCCGCTCCCCGACGGTCTGGAGGAAGACGAGCTCTCCCACCCGGGTCTGCTTCACGCCGGTCCCCGCGCAGCCCGCGACGGGCAGCGCCGCCGCGAGCACGCAGGCCGTGACCAGGGTTCGGGTGGGTATCCGCACCGCACACTCCACATCACTATGGGTGATTACGCCCTATTGTTGGCATCGCACGGGTTTGGCTGGCAACTCGGGGACGACCACGCCGGGAGCGGCGAGGACGGAGCCGTACGGAAGGGCGCGCACAGCCGTGGACTGGTTCACCGCACCCGACTACTGGCTGAGCCGGCTGGTCCTCCAGCGGGCTCTGGCCGCCGTGTACCTGGTCGCCTTTCTCACGGCGGCGCTGCAGTTCCGGGCCCTGCTGGGCGAGCGCGGCATGCTGCCCGTCCCCCGTTTCACGGCCCGGGTGCCCTTCCGGCGCGCCCCCAGCCTGTTCCAGCTGCACTACTGCGACCGCTTCTTCGCGGGGTGCGCCTGGGCGGGCTGCGCGGTGTCGGCGGCCCTGCTGGCCGGGGCGGACTCGGCGCTGCCGCTGTGGGCGGGGATCGTGCTGTGGCTGGTGCCGTGGGCGCTGTACCTCTCGATCGTCAACGTGGGCCAGACGTGGTACGCGTTCGGCTGGGAGTCGCTGCTGCTGGAGACCGGCTTCCTGGCCGCGTTCCTCGGCAACGACGAGGTGGCGCCGCCGGTCGTCGTGCTGTTCCTGCTGCGCTGGATCCTGTTCCGGGTGGAGTTCGGCGCCGGACTGATCAAGCTGCGCGGCGACGCCTGCTGGCGGAAACTGACCTGTCTGGACTACCACCACGAGACCCAGCCGATGCCCGGCCCGCTGAGCTGGTTCTTCCACCATCTGCCCAGGCCGCTGCACCGGGTGGAGGTGGCCGCCAACCATGTCACCCAGCTGGTCGTGCCGTTCCTGCTGTTCACCCCGCAGCCGATCGCGTCGGCCGCCGCCGCCCTGATGATCGTCACCCAGATGTGGCTGGTGCTCTCCGGGAACTTCTCCTGGCTGAACTGGATCACCATCGTGCTGGCCCTGTCCGCGCTGCGGCTGCCGGCGACGGCACCGGCCGTTCCCGCGGCGCCGCTGTGGTACGAGGTGCTGGTGCTCGCGGTCGGCGCACTGCTGCTCTTCCTGAGCCACCGGCCCGTGCTGAACATGGTCTCCCGCCGCCAGGTGATGAACCGCTCCTTCGACCCGCTGCACCTGGTGAACACCTACGGCGCGTTCGGCAGCGTCAGCCGGATCCGCTACGAGGTGGTGGTCGAGGGCACGCTGGACGAGCCGCCGCGCCCGGACTCGGACTGGCGGGAGTACGTCTTCAAGGGCAAGCCCGGTGATCCCCGGCACTGGCCGCGCCAGTTCGCCCCCTACCATCTGCGGCTGGACTGGCTGATGTGGTTCGCCGCGCTGTCGCCCGCGTACGCCGGGGAGTGGTTCGGCGGACTGGTGGAACGCCTGCTGGAGAACGACCGGGACACCCTGAGACTGCTGCGCCGCTCCCCGTTCCCGCCCGGCACCCCGCCCCGCTATGTGCGGGCCCGGCTGTTCCGGTACCGGTACACCGGCTGGCGGGAACTGCGGGAGACGGGGGCGTGCTGGGAGCGGACCTATGTGCGGGAGTATCTGCCGCCGACCCGGCTGGCGGGGCCGGCCCAGAGCGCGTAGACCCGCGTCGCCGTGGACGCGAACAGTGCCGTGCGCTCCGCCTCGGCGAGGCGGGCGGTCAGCTCCCGCGCGGTGTGCAGTACCCGCGCGCGGGAGGCGGCCCGGACACGACCTGGTCGCCGGGATCGCCGGCTGGGCCGACCTCACCCGTCCCGGCCTCGCCGACGAGCCGGCCCGGCCGCCGTCGCCGACGCCCGGCTGGTCTGCTCGTGATGCTGCCCCAGCCGCTCCCGGCGTGCGCGCGGGCCGCCGCCCCGCTGCCCGGGCTCACCTTGCTCGCCTTCGTCCTGGAACCACCTGGGCGAACCCCCGGTCGCCCCGGGCGCCCGCGACGGTACGGCCGGCCCCGGCGGCCCGGGCCTCGGGTGCCAGGTCGGCGAGGAGGAGGTCGCGCCGCGGCGGGGCGGGTCCCGGGCCCCGGATCCAGTCCTGGTCGCGGACGGACAGGTCCCGGACGTGGTGGTGGGCGTCCACGGTCACGGCGGCTCCCGGCCGGCCGGGGGCAGCAGGCCGAGTTCGCGCAGCTCCTGCCAGAAGGCGTCCGGTACCGGTGCGGCGAACTGCTCGGCGCAGTCGTGGACTTCGGCCGCCGAGCGGGCCCCGGCCAGGACGCTCGCCACGGCCGGGTGCGCGGCGCAGAAGGCCAGGGCGGCGGCGCGCAGGGTGGTGCCGTGCCGCTCGGCCGCCGCCTCCAGCCGCAGGGCCCGGTCGAGCAACTGCCCCGGCGCGCGGCGGTAGTCGTACGTCGCCCCGGGCGCCGGGGCGGCCAGCAGGCCGGAGTTGAAGGCGCCGCCGACGACCACCGACACCCCCCGGCGCAGCGCCTCGGGCAACAGTGTCCTGGCCGCGCTCTGGTCGAGCAGGGTGTAGCGGCCGGCGCAGAGCACCACGTCCACGTCGGTGTCGCGGACGAACCGGGTGAGCATCCGGGTCTGGTTCATGCCGGCGCCGATGGCACCCACCACGCCCTCCGCGCGCAGCCGTTCCAGGGCCGGGTACCCCTCGCGGAGGGCCTGTTCGGCGTGGTCGTCGGGGTCGTGGAGGTAGACGGCGTCGACCCGGTCGAGGCCGAGGCGGCGCAGGCTCGCCTCCAGGGTGCGGCGGACCCCGTCGGCGCTGAAGTCCCAGACGCGGCGGTGGGTCGCGGGGGCGGCGAAGCCGTGGGCGCGGTCGTCGCCGGTGCCGTCGGCCGGCTCCAGGCGGCGGCCGACCTTGGTGGAGAGCGTGTAGCTCGCCCGGTCGTACCCGCGCAGGGCGGCGCCCAGGCGCCGTTCGGACAGGCCCAGGCCGTAGTGCGGGGCGGTGTCGAAGTAGCGGATGCCGCGCTCCCAGGCGGCCCGGACCGCCGCGTGCGCCTGCTCGTCGCTGACCGGGCGGTACAGGTTGCCGAGGGCGGCGGCCCCGAAACCCAGCGGGGTGACCTGGACGCCGGTGCGGCCCAGGGCGGTCACCGGTCCGCCGTCGGCCGCGGCCGCAGGCCCTGCATGCCGCCGTCGACGGCGAGCGCGGTACCGGTGGTGGCACCGGCCAGGGGACTCGCCAAGTAGGCGATGGCGGCGGCCACTTCGGCGGCGGTGACGAGCCGTCCGGTGGGCTGGCGGGCCTCCAGGGCGGCGCGTTCGGCGGCCGGGTCCGGGGCCGCGTCCAGCAGCCGGCCGATCCACGGGGTGTCCACCGTACCGGGGTTGACGCAGTTGACTCGGATGCCCTCGCGGACGTGATCGGCGGCCATGGCGAGGGTCAGGGAGTGCACGGCGCCCTTGGTGGCGCTGTACAGGGCCCGTTGCGGCAGGCCCGCGGTGGCCGCGACGGAGCAGGTGTTGACGATCGCGGCGTGGGCGGAGCGGCGCAGGTGCGGCAGGCAGGCGCGGGTGGTGCGGACCATGCCGAGGACGTTGACGTCGAAGACGTGCCGCCACTCGGCGTCGGTGTTGTCCTCGACGGTTCCCCGGGCGCCGATGCCCGCGTTGTTGACCAGGATGTCCAGGCCGCCCAGCGCGTCGGCGGCCTCCTGCACGGCGGCCCGCACCGAGGCGTCGTCGGTGACGTCGGCGCGCCGGGCCAGGAACGGTTCGGGCACGTGGGAGGGGTCCAGGTCGAGTACGGCGACCTGGGCGCCGCGTTCGGCGAGCAGGCCGGCGGTGGCCCGGCCGATGCCGGACGCGCCTCCGGTGACCAGGGCCTTCAGGCCCGCGAACTCGCTCATGCGGTCTGCTCCTTCCGGCCGTCGGGACCGGTGGACCAGTAGGTGCCGCCGGGGAAGGTGTAGCGCGCGAGGGCTTCCGGGCGCAGGGCCGCGGAGAAGCCGGGCGCGGTGGGTGCCGTGTAGTGGCCCGCGCGGATCACCACGGGGTCCAGGAAGTGCTCGTGCAGATGGCCGACGTACTCGATGACCCGGTCCTCGGTGCTGCCGGAGAGGGCCACGTAGTCGAACATCGCCAGGTGCTGGACGAGTTCGCACAGGCCGACGCCGCCGGCGTGCGGGCAGACGGGGACGCCGTACTTGGCGGCGAGCAGCAGGATGGCCAGGTTCTCGTTGACGCCGCCGACGCGGGCGGCGTCGATCTGCACGATGTCGACGGCGCCGGCCTGGAGGAGCTGCTTGAAGACGATCCGGTTCTGCGCGTGTTCGCCGGTGGCGACCTTGACCGGTGCCACGGCCCGGCGGATCGCCGCGTGGCCGAGGATGTCGTCGGGGCTGGTGGGTTCCTCGATCCAGTACGGGTCGAAGCCGGCGAGCGCCTGGGTCCAGGAGATCGCCTCGGCCACGTCCCAGCGCTGGTTGGCGTCGACGGCCAGGCGGACGTCCGGTCCGACGGCCTCGCGGGCCACCCGGCAGCGGCGCAGGTCGTCGGCGAGGTCGGCACCGACCTTCAGCTTGATCTGCCGGAAGCCGTCGGCGACCGCCTGCCGGGCGAGCCGGGCGAGCTTGTCGTCGTCGTAGCCGAGCCAGCCGGGCGAGGTGGTGTAGGCGGGGTGGCCGGCCTCCAGCAGACGGGCCGTACGCCCGCCGGCACCGTCTCTCCCCCGGCGCAGCAGCGTCAGCGCCTCCTCGGGCGTGAGCGCGTCCGTCAGGTGGCGGAAGTCGATCTGGCTCACCAGCCACTCCGGTTCGGCCTCGGCGAGCAGCCGCCACAGGGGGCGGCCGGCGCGCCGGGCGGCGAGGTCCCAGACGGCGTTGACGACCGCGCCGATCGCCATGTGCAGCACGCCCTTCTCCGGGCCCAGCCAGCGGAGTTGGCTGTCGTGGGTCAGGTCCCGGTACAGCGTGCCCGGGTCGGCGCACAGCTCCTCGACGGACCGGCCGACCACATGGTGGCGCAGCGCGTGGATCGCGGCGACCTGGACCTCGTTGCCGCGTCCGAGGGTGAACGTGAAGCCGTGCCCCTCCGGCCCGCCCTCGGCGTCGGTGCGCAGCACGAGGTAGGCGGCCGAGTAGTCGGGGTCCGGGTGCATCGCGTCGGAGCCGTCGAGTTCGCGTGAGGTGGGGAACCGGATGTCGTAGGTGTCGACGGCGGTGATGCGGGCGGGCGTCGGGGACACGGGGGCCTTTCGGTCCGGGTGGTGGGCGTGCGCGGCCGGCCGAGCGTGAGGGTGACGCCGCATACTTATCAGACCACTGCGCCGCCACGACAGCCTCCCGCACGGTGAATTCCCTCCGGCTGCCCCCAGTGGTCGGACCACTGTCCTGGCTAGACTGCCGGGCACCCGGTGGCTGGAGGAGTAGCGTGGACGATGCGGCCCCGCGCAAGGGCACGGTGACCCAGCGCGCCGTCGAGGAGATCAAGGCGATGATCGCCGAGGGCCGGCTGGCACCGGGCCAGCGGCTGCCCACCGAGCGGGAACTCGCCGTGCGGCTGGGCATGTCCCGCAGCTCGACACGGGAGGCGATCCGCGCGCTGACGGTCATGGGCGTGCTGGACGCGCGGCACGGCTCGGGCATCTACGTCGGCACGCTGGAGGCCGGTGACCTGCTGGAGTCCTTCGGGGTGGTCGCGGACCTGTCCCCGGGGCCGCGCCTGGTGGAACTGCTGGAGGTGCGCCGGGTCCTGGAGTCCACGGCTGCCGCCCTGGCCGCCGCGCGCATCACCGAGGAGCGACTGGCGGTCGTGGCGGATCATTTGGCGGCGATGGACGCCACCGACGACCCCGAGGAGATCCTCGCCCACGACCTCGCCTTCCACCGCGAGATCGCGTCCGCCGCGGGCAACGCGACGATGGCCGCCATCCTGGACGGCCTGTCCTCCCGCACCTTCCGCGCCCGCCTGCGGCGCGGCCACCAGGAAGCGGACGCCTTCGCCCGCACCCGCCGCGAACACGCCGCCATCCACCGCGCCCTCGCCGCCCGCGACCCGGAGGCCGCCCGAGCGGCGGCAGCGGCCCACGTGGGCGGGGTGGAGGAGTGGCTGCGGGGTCGGCTCCAAGGCTAGCGGTCGCCCCCGCACCCGCACCCGCCCCCGCCCCCGCCCCCGCAGATGCGAAATGCCGCACGGGCTGTCGCCGCCGCGCTTCGGGCAGGAGCAGCGGCGTCCGCGGGGCGGCGGGGTCAGCGGCCGGGAGGTCCGCCCGGTGACCCGTGGCGCGCGGTGTCCCGCCGGTCAGGGCCGGGTGAACCTGAGCGTGACGAGCTGGAACGGACGCAGGCGCACGGTGATCCGCTCGTCCTCGCGCGCGGGCGGCTCCGCGTCGGGGAGGGGGCGCTCCAGGAGGTCGGTGACGGTCACGTCGGTGAACGGGAAGCCGGTCGTCAGGGTGGGCCGGGCCCGGCCCCCGTGGGCCTCGTGGAAGCGGACCACCACGTCCCCGCTGCCGTCGTCGGCGAGTTTCACCGCCGTCACCACCACCGCGTCGTCGTCCACGGTGACCAGCGGGTCCACCGCACGGTCGCCGGTCGTATGCCGTTCCGGCAGGTTGATCCGCCAGCCCTCGCGGACCGCGTCGGCGACCGAGGCGCCGGGGACCAGGGCGTGCCGGAAGCGGTGGATGCCCTGGTCGGTCTCCGGGTCGGGGAAGCGCGGGGCACGCAGCAGGGACACCCGGACGGTGGTGGTCGTACCGCGGTCGCCGCCGGCGCGGACGGTGCGGGTCACATCGTGGCCGTACGTCGAGTCGTTGACGACCGCCACCCCCCAGCCGGGCTCCTCGAGGTACACGAAGCGGTGGTTGCACGCCTCGAACTTGGCCGCCTCCCAGGAGGTGTTGGTGTGGGTGGGCCGGAAGGCGTGCCCGAACTGGGTCTCGGACGCGTACCGTTCGGCGTGCAGGTCGAGCGGGAAGGCCAGCTTCAGGAACTTCTCCGTCTCGTGCCAGTCCACCTCCGTGTCCACGACCAGCCGGCGCTCTCCCGGCGGCAGGGACAGCAGCTGGGTGACCCGGGAGGAGCCGAAGGCCCGGACGATCCGCACCGAGGCGCCGTCCTCACCGGCCGTGACCGACTCCGCGTCGGTGAGGTCGGTGACGGTGTTGCGGTAGAAGGCGTCGACGTCCCAGGCATCCCACATGTTCGGCAGGTCCGGGTGGAGTTGGAGCAGGTTCGCGGCCGCGCCGGGGGCGACGGTCTCGCGGTCGGCGGCCGGGTCGTAGGCGGAGACGACCAGGCCCCGGGCGTCCACGGTGATCCGCAGCAGGCCGTTGTCCAGCGTGAACCCGCCGTCCTCGCGGGGCGTGAGCGTGACGGTGCCGGGCGCCTCCGGGGTGGCGGCGGCACCCGCCGGGACGCCGTGGCGGGCGTGCGGGGCGGAGTTGAACAGCAGCGGGGTCGTACCCTCACCGGCCAGGGCGCGCTGGGCGGCGTCGATGATCGCGGTCAGCTCACCGGTCAGCCGCTCGTACGTCGCCCGGGCCTCGCGGTGCACCCAGGCGATGGACGAGCCGGGCAGGATGTCGTGGAACTGGTGCAGCAGGACCGTCTTCCAGACGCGGTCCAGCTCCTCGTACGGGTAGCCGAACCCGGCGCGTACGGCCGCGGTGGCGGCCCAGAGTTCGGCCTCGCGCAGCAGGTGCTCGGCGCGCCGGTTGCCCTGCTTGGTCCGGGCCTGACTGGTGAGGGTGGCCCGGTGCAGCTCCAGGTACAGCTCGCCGACCCAGACCGGCGGTTCGGGGTACTCGGCCTCGGCCTGCTCGAAGAACGCGCGCGGGGTCTCCCAGCGGACGGTGGCCGAGCCCTCCAGGTCCCGCAGCCGGGCCGCCTTGGCGACCATCTCCCGCGTGGTGCCGCCGCCCCCGTCGCCCCAGCCGGTGGGGGCGAGGGAGTGCCGGGCGCGGCCCTTGTCCCGGAAGTTGCGTACCGCGTGGGCGATCTCGCTGCCCTTCATCGAGCAGTTGTAGGTGTCGATCGGCGGGAAGTGCGTGAAGATCCGGGTGCCGTCGATGCCCTCCCAGTGGAAGGTGTGGTGCGGGAACCTGTTGGTCTGCGACCAGGAGATCTTCTGCGTCAGCAGCCACTTGGAGCCGGCCGCCCTGATGATCTGCGGCAGGCCCGCGGCGAACCCGAAGGTGTCCGGCAGCCAGGCCTCCTCGTTCTCGACGCCGAACTCGTCGAGGAAGAATCGCTTGCCGTGCACGAACTGCCGGGCCATCGCCTCCGATCCGGGCATGTTGGTGTCCGACTCCACCCACATCCCGCCGGCCGGCACGAACCGCCCCCCGGCCACCGCCTCCTTCACCCGCGCCCACACCTCGGGCCGGTGCTCCTTCACCCACGCCCACTGCTGGGCCTGGGACATGGCGAAGACGAACTCCGGCTCGTCCTCCAGCAGCGCGGTCATGTTGGACACCGTCCGGGCCACCTTGCGCACGGTCTCCCGCAGCGGCCACAGCCACGCGGAGTCGATGTGCGCGTGCCCGACCGCGCCGAGCCGGTGCGCGGAGGGCACGGCCGGGGCCGCCAGCACACCGGTGAGCCGCTCCCGGGCCCGGCCGGCGGTCGCGTTGACGTCCTGGAGGTCGACGGTGTCCAGGGCCCGTTCGACCGCGCGCAGGACGTCCCAGCGGCGCGGCGAGTCCACGGGCAGCTCGGCCATCAGCTCACCGAGCACCTCCAGGTCCATGACCAGCTGCCACACGGTCTCGTCGAACACGGCGAGGTCCATGCGGGCGAGGGTGTACTGCGGCTCGGCGCCGGCGGTGTCCTTGTCGCCGAGCCAGGTGGGCCGGAAGGGGTGGTAGTCCAGGATGACCGGGTTGGACGCGGCCTCGATGTGCAGGCACACCTCCTCGCCGCCGGTGACGGGCGCGCCGATCCGTACCCACTGGTTGCGCGGGTTGAGACCCTTCACGGGGGTGCCGTCAGGGCGGTAGACCAGGCCCTCGCACTGGAAACCGGGCATGTTCTCGTCGAAGCCGAGGTCGAGCAGGGCCTCGACGGTCCGGCCGGCCCACGCCCCGGGCACGGTCCCGGTCACCCGGAACCAGCTGGTGCCCCAGGGAGCGCCCCAGCGGGCGCCCACCTCAATGGGCTCGGGCGCGGCGGCGAGTCCCTCGGCGACCGGCACCGGTTCGCCGGGGGCGTGCCACACCGCGACCTGGAGCGGCACGGACTCGGGGTACACGGCAGGGCGGATACGTTCGTCGAGCACGCGCCTGAGGCGGGCTTCCACCAGCGTGCGGTCGTCATGCATGCGGGGCGCTCCCTGCGGTTCCGGGTGATGACCAGGGGTGGGTGACGGTGACGGGGGCCGAGGCGTTGTAGAGCTCCCCCACGGCACGCACTTCGAACCGTGCGGCCGGCTCGCCCTGCTCGGGCCGCAGACCGGCGGTGAACCAGGCGCGCTGGCCGGTGGCGCCGAGGAAGCGGCGGGTGCCGTCGGGGAGGAGGCGGTGGAGGGTGTAGTGGCGGACGGGGCCGGGGGCGGGGTTCCAGGCGAGGCGGAGGTCGCCGCCGTTCGCCGCGGTGACGCGGGCGGCGGAGGGGGCGGCGGGGGCCGGTGGGGTGCCGTCGGGGCGGACGGCGAGGTGGCCGAGTCGCCAGCGGACCGGGGTGTGGGGGGTGGTGGGAGTGTGGGGGTTGGCGGGGGTGAGCCGGATGCCGAGGAGGTGCGCGGTGCCGGAGAGACCGGTGAGCGGGACCGTGACGGTCCGCCAGCTGTTGACCGAGTTCACACGGGGGTGGGTACTGCCTGAGTTGCCGCGTGTTTGCGGGTTGCCCGGGTTCACACGCGTCCAACCGTTACCCGACGTCACACGGGCTTCCCCGTGAACCGAGTTCACACCGGTGTCGACGGTGTGCGAGGAAGGAGAGGCGGGCTCGTGATCCGGGTTCACACCCACCTCTGCCTGGCCCGAGTTCACACCCCATCCGACGATCGCCCGCTGCCCGGCGGTCCGCGTGTTGACCGGGTTCACAGCCACAAAGCTGTACGTCGGCGCCTCCCCCGGTCCGCTCGGTTGGGCCGTTGCCACCGCCAGTTCGACGTTCACCTCCCCAGACTCGCTCCGGTACGTCAGGTCGACAACCGTGTTCACAGTGATCGGCAGCCGGGTCGCGTACAGGTCCAGCACCACTGGTTGATCGAGTTCACCCGCCACCAGCACGCTGCTTCCGCCCCGCCAGGCGTCGGCGAAGTCGAAGGCGACCGTCGGCCGTGTCCCCGCCGTCCGGACCACCCACCGCCGTGACGGCAGCCGGTCCTGGAGGCCGAGGTGGTTCCACGGGGTGTCCGAGACGACGGCCCCCTCGTCGTACCACCGCAGCCCGTGGCCCGTGTTGAACACGGTCGCGAACGGCACGGAGGTCACCGTCGACCGGTCCGCCACGGACACCGCCGGCGCCCGCCAGGGATCACCCGGATCGGGCCGCGACGGGTCCATGGACCGTCCGGTCCAGAACCGGTCGTCGGCCGCGTGGAAGTCCCCGGGGGCGCGGCGGTCGGCGGGCAGCTGGTTCCGGGTCCACTCGGGCCGGTAGAAGCCGATCGAGGTGACGTGCGGACTGCCGGCCGGCACGATCGCGTCCCAGTCCACCTGCGTGCCGGACCCCTGGGACTCGACGTCGATACCGGCCCACAGGTCGTAGCGGCTGCGCCCCAGCCGGTCCGCCTTCGTGCCGGACGACGCCAGCGAGGCCGCGCTCCACCGGAAGTCCACGAACAGGGCGCCGGCCGCCTCGAAGAACGCCTGGTTCTGGCTGGTCAGGGCGCCCTGCCAGTTGACCGTGCCGTTCACGGTCAGCGCGTCGTACCAGGTCACCCGCTGTCCCCTGGCCGCCGCCAGCGCCTTCAGCTCCCGGACGAAGCCCAGCACGGCGGTGCCCAGCGCGGTGTTCCCGCCGCCCGTCTCGACGTTGAGGAACCAGCCGTCGAAGCCGTACGCCGCCGCCACCGCGACGAGCTGCGCGGCGAGAGGGTAGTGACCGGTGGCGTCCTTGCGCACCAGGTCCCGGGTCCACTGGAGCTGTCCGCCGTAGGCCGCCGGTGGCAGGAAGACGTTCCCGAGGACGGGGACGCCGTGCCGGTGGGCCGCGTCGACGACCGGGGCGTTGGGGGCGAGGATCAGCCCCTCGCCGGCCGAGCCGCCCCAGAACACCAGCTCGTCGATGTACGCCCAGTGGGTGAGCGCGTAGAAGTCGGCGGTGGCCGAGCCCTGGGAGGGGTTGGCCGACGTCGGGCCGAAGGAGACCAGCGCCTGGACGCGGGCCTGCTCCGTGCGGGCGGTGGGGTTCACCGGGGTCGGGGTGAAGCGCGGGGCGAGGGGGACGGCCGCGGCGTTGAAGGCGAGGTCGGGGTCGTCGGCGGCGCGCCAGTCCTTCAGACTGCGCCAGGTGACACCGGGGCCGGGGCTGCCGGCGGGCAGCGAGTCCGGGTACCAGTAGGCGGCGTACGGCGCGGTGGCGGCGGACGCTCGGAGGGTGGGCGGGGCAGCCGTGGCCGGCGGGGCGGGGGCCAGGGCCGCGGCACCGGCGGCGAGCAGGACGGTGCGTCGGGTGGGGTTCACGAGGGGGTGCCTCCTCGGGGGATGCGGAGTACCTGGCCGGAGGTGACGACCTCGGTGATGCCGCGCGCGGCGAGGTGGTCCCGGTCGTCGGCCCGGGTGTCCAGCACGGTGGTGGGGCGGGCGCCGTCGGCGACGAGCCGGAAGTAGGCGTCGAAGACGTCGCCGCCGGGCGCGCAGCGGGAGCGCCGGCCGGGCGCGGCGGGGACGACGAGGGCCGTACGGCGGGTGGCGGGGGTGCGGTGGGTGGCGCGGGCCGCGTCGGCCAGCACGCGGGCGATGTCCTTGGGCCGTCGTTCGCCGGTGAACAGGCCCAGGGAGTACTCCAGTTCGGGGAAGTCGGCGAGCCCCCGGGACACGTCGTGGGAGCACCACCAGGTGACGCCCCACAGGCCGGGGCAGTCCAGGGCGTTGCCGATCGTGGCCCCGGCGAAGGCGGCGGCGTGTTCGGCGGGCACCAGCGGGGCGGGGGCGCCGACTTCCTGGAGCCACACCGGCCGGTGCGGGTCCTCGGCCCAGGCCTTGCCGAGTTCGACCAGGTAGGCGGCGTGGTGTTCGGTGGGTACGGAGGTGCGGCCGTACTGCTGGGCGGTGCCGTTGAACACCCAGGAGTGCACGGCGGTGACGGCGCCGAGCCGGGCGGAGTGGGCGGGGGTGAAGGGCTGGTCGTCCTGGTACCAGGTGGCGTCGTAGGAGGCGTGCAGGTGGAGGCGGCCGGGGGCGCCCTCGGCGCAGGCGTCCAGCATCCGGGTGAGCCAGCGTCCGGCCTCGTCGGGGGTCACCGGATCGGGGTCGGGGTGGGGGGCGGCGGCGAACTGGTTGGTCTCGTTGCCGACGGTCATGCCGAGGAAGTGCGGCCGGCCGGCGAGGGCGGCGGCGAGGGTGCGCAGGAGGGCGGCCTGGCCGTCGGTGACGTCCGGGTCGGTGAAGAGGTTGCGGCGGTGCCAGGTGCGGGTCCAGGCGGGCAGGAAGTCGAAGCTGGACAGGTGGCCCTGGAGTCCGTCCACGGCGGTGTCGAGGCCGCGTTCGGCGGCGGCGTCGGCGAGGGCCACGAGCTGGTCGACGGCGCGGGGGCGGATCAGGGTGCGGTTGGGCTGGAAGTACGGCCACAGCGGGAAGACGCGGATGTGGTCCAGGCCGAGCGCGGCGATCGCGTCGAGGTCGGCGCGGACGGAGTCGAGGTCGAAGTCGAGCCAGTGGTGGAACCACCCTTCGCTGGGTGTGTAGTTGACGCCGAAGCGCACGGCAGGAGGCATGCGGTGTCCTCGCGTTCGGGGGAGGTTCAGCCCTTGACGGCGCCCTCGCCGACGCCCCGGAAGAAGTACCGCTGGAGGCAGGCGAACAGGGCGATGAGCGGCGCCACGGCGATGACGGTGCCGGCGGCGACGAGGCGTTCGTCGTCGGCGAAGGTGCCGTGCAGATGGTTGAGGCCGATGGTCAGGGTGAACTTGGAAGGATCGCTGAGCACGATCAGCGGCCACAGGAAGTCGTCCCAGGCGCCCATGAAGGCGAAGACCGCCACGACGGCGAGGGTGCCCTTGACCGACGGCAGGGCGATGCGCAGGAACCGCTGCCAGGCGTTGGCACCGTCGGCGTAGGCGGCCTCCTCGATCTCGTACGGCAGGGAGCGGAAGGCGCCTCGCATCAGCAGGACGTTCATCGCGCCGACGGCGCCGGGCAGGACGACGCCGGTCAGGGTGTTGTTCAGGCCGAGTTCCCGCATGGTGGTGAACTGGGCGATGACGATGCCCTCGACGGGGACGAGCATCGCCAGCACGAAGACGAGGGTGGTGACACGCCGGCCGCGGTAGCGCAGCCGGGCCAGGGCGTATCCGGCGAGGGCCGAACCGGTGCAGTTGGTGACGACGTTGGCGGTGGCGACCTTCAGGGAGTTCAGGGCGTAGTCCCAGACCGGGATGGTGTCGGTGACCCGGGCGTAGTTGTGCAGGGTGGGGTGGGCGGGCAGGAGGCGGGGCGGGGAGCTGTAGATGTCCTCGGTGGGGCCCTTGAGGGAGGTGGACAGCTGCCAGAGGAACGGGCCGGCGGTCAGGGCGAGGACGGCGAGGAGCAGCAGGTAACGCCAGACCAGTTCACCGGGCCGGACGCGGCGGCCGTGCTCGTCGGTGATACGGGGCTCGGGGGCGACGGCGGCGGCCCGCCCGGGCCGGACCTTCTCCAGGACGCTCACGGCTCCTCCCTCCGGTCGGCGCGCAGGACGAGCAGCATCAGGGCGACGGTGACGGCGAACACGACGACGGAGAGGGCGGAGGCGTAGCCGACCCGGCCGGTCAGGCCGGTGCCGGTGCGCTGGACGAGCATGACGAGGGTGGTGTCCTCGCCGGCCGGGCCGCCGCTCGGGCCCGCCATCAGGTACACCTCGGAGAACACCTTGAAGGCGGCGACCGAGGAGAGCGCGGCGACGAGCACCATGGTGGACCGTACGGCGGGCACAGTGACGGACAGGAAGCGGCGGAGCGGGCCGGCGCCGTCGACGGCGGCGGCCTCGTGCAGTTCGCGCGGCACGTTCGCCAGCGCGGCCAGGTAGATGACCATGTAGTAGCCGAGGCCCTTCCACACCGTGACCGCCATGGCGCTGAGCAGGAGCAGCCACTGGTCGCTGAGGAAGCCGATCCGGCCGATGCCCACCGTCTCCAGCGCCGAGTTGACCAGGCCGCGTTCGTCCAGCAGCCACACCCAGATCAGGCCCACCACGACGATGGAGGCGACGACGGGGGTGTAGAAGGCGGAGCGGAAGAAGGTGATGCCGGGGATGTTCCGGTGCACCAGCAGGGCGAGCAGCAGCGGCAGGACGACCAGTGCGGGGACGACCACCAGGACGTACAGGGTGCTGTTGCGCAGGCCGGTCCAGAACATGTCGTCGTGGAGCAGTTCGCGGAAGTTGGCGAGTCCGACGAAGCGGCCGGGGAGCAGGGTGCGGCGGTCGGTGAAGGAGTTCACCAGGGTGGAGACAAAGGGGTAGAGCACGAAGGCGCCGGCGATCAGCAGTCCAGGTGCGGCGAACAGCCAGGGGCTCGACGGGAGTTGTCGTCGGGCGCGCAGGGGGGCGGCCATGGCGGGTCAGCCCTGCCGGAGCAGTCGGTCGGCGGCCTTGACAGCGTTGTCGAGTGCTTCCCCGGGGCTCTCTTTGCCCTGGAGCGCCTTGGCGACCTCGTTGCGCAGCGCGGTCTTCATCTGCTCGCTGAACAGTACGGGCGTGTAATTGACGGCGTTCTTCAGCGACTTGGCGGCGGCGACGCGTACCCGGGTCTCGTCGGTGCCGTCCTCCTCGGTGAAGTACGGGTCGTCGAGGGAACCGGCGGTGCTGGGGAAGATGGCGACCCGCTTGGCGAAGACCATCTGGTTCCTGGCGTCGGTGACGAAGTGGGCGAAGGCCACGGCGGCCGGGGTGTGTCGCGTGCGGGAGTTGACCATCACGCCCATCACGTACATGTTGGCGTGACCGGTGTTGGTGATCTGGTCGGTGATGCCGATGTTGCGGTACAGGCTCGGGGCGTTCTTCTTGAAGTTGCCGAGGTCCAGGGCGCTGCCGGGGTTCATGGCGACGGCACCGGTGAGGAACTTCTTTCCGGCCGACTCTCCGGTGGCGGTCAGGGCCTGCGGGTCGAGGGCCTTGGCGTCGTACAACTGCTTGTATCTGGTGAGGAGTTCGACGCCCTTGGGGTCGTTGAAGGTGAAGGCGGTGCCCTGTTCGTTCATGAGCGGGACGCCGTAGCGGCCGAAGTCCTCGATGGTGGGCACGTTGGCGAGGGTGGCGACCTTCCCGCCGCTCTGCCCGGCCATGCGCAGGGCGTCGGCGAAGAGTTCGCCGTAGGTCCTGGGGGGCCGTTCGGGGTCGAGTCCGGCCTTCTTGAAGAGGGCTTTGTTGTAGAAGAGCGGGCCGGTGTTGAGGTACCAGGGGAAGGCGTAGGTGCCGGTCATGCCGGGGACTTGGTGGCCGGCCCAGGCGCCGGGCAGGTACTCCTTGCGGTAGCGGGGGGCGGCCTGGTCGAGGTCGAGCGCGAGGCCGGCTCTGGCGAGCGGGGCGACGAGGTCCGGGGAGACGTTGACGACGTCGGGCAGGGTGCCGCCGCCCGCGTCCGCGCCGATCTTGTCGGCGTATCCCTCGGCGGGCTGGTCGATCCACTTGACGTGGGTGTCCGGGTACTTCTCCTCGAAGCCGGCGATCAGGTCCTCGAAGTAGTCCTTGAAGTCGGCGCGCAGGTTCCAGGTCTGGAAGGTGATGTCGCCCTCGACCTTGCCCGAGGCGTCGCTCCTGCCCCCGTCGCCGCCCGGGCCGCAGGCGCTCAGCGGCAGGACGAGGGCGGCGGCGACGGCGGTGAGGGCTCTGCGGGGGATGGGCACGGACACGGCTCCCTTGCTGTGTCGGGGCTGTGGGTGGCGCGAAAGACCTTGCACAGGGGTTTTGGTGAAAGTCAATGGATTCGTCGTGGCCCCTGCCTTCCGTCCGGCATCGGTGCAGGTAGGCGCCTACTGACCGGAAACTTGCGGGAGTTGACTAATGCGCTTTAGGTTCTTGACGCTCAAGCGCTTTAGCGGTTCCCTGTCGAACGGGAGGAAATGTGCCGACCAGACGGTCCCCCGCCCGCCGGCCCACGATGAAGGACATCGCCCGGCGCGCCGGGGTGTCCGAGAGCGCCGTGTCCTTCGCGCTCAACGACCGCCCCGGTGTCTCGGAGACCACCCGGGCGCGGGTCCGCCGGGTCGCCGAGCAGCTGGGCTGGCGGCCGAGTACGGCGGCGCGCGCGCTGTCCGGGGAGGGCGCGGCCACGGTCGGCTTCGTACTGGCCCGCCCCGCCGCCACGCTGGGGGTCGACTCCTTCTTCCTCCAGTTGGTCTCCGGCATCCAGGGAGTGCTGGCCGAGCGGCACTTGGGCCTGCTGTTCCAGGTGGTGGAGGACGTGGCCGGCGAGTGCGCGGTGTACCGGCGCTGGTGGGCCGAGCACCGGGTGGACGGCGTCCTGGTCGTGGATCCGCGCGCCGACGATCCCCGCCCCGGTCTGCTGGACGAACTCGCCCTGCCCGCCGTGGTGATCGGCGGCGCCCCGGACGAGCGGCACTCCGGACTGTCCACAGTGTGGGCGGACGACGCGGGCGCGATGGCGTCGCTGGTGGGCGAGTTGACCGCGCTGGGCCATCGCCGGATCGTCCATGTCGCCGGCCTGCCGGGCCTCGCGCACACCCAGCGCCGGATCCGGACGCTGCGCGCCGAGGCGGAGCGGCGGGGGCTCGCCGAGGTGGAGTCGGTGACGACCGACTACTCCGACGCCGAGGCCGCCGCCGTCACCCGCCGGGTCCTGCGCGGCCCCGCTCCCCCGACGGCCCTGGTCTACGACACGGATGTGATGGCCGTGGCCGGTCTCGCCGCCGCGGCGGAGCTGGGCTTCTCGGTGCCGGCCGATCTGTCGGTGGTGGCGTGGGAGGACTCGGCCCTGTGCCGCATGGTCACACCGTGGCTGTCGGCGCTGTCCCGGGACAGTGTGGAGTTCGGGTCGACGGCGGCGCGGGAGCTGCTCGCGCTGCTGGACGGCGGCCCGGCCCGGACGGTACGGGTGCCGGTGCCGCGGCTGCTCGTGCGGGCCAGCACGGGCCCGGCGCGGAGGGACCCGCCACGCCTCGGCACCGCGAGCCGCGGCACGGGTGCCGGCCCGGCCCCCTGACCGGTCGCCGCGCGACCCCCTGACCGGTCGGCTCCTGCCCTCCTGACCGGTCGGCTCCTGCCCTCCTGGCCGGCCGGTGGGACGACCCGGGCCGACGGCCCCTCGACGTGGCGGGCCCGGCGGTGCACAGTTCTCTCTACGCGCCTTCATACCCATGGGTAACCGAGGGGGCGCGCAGCCGTCGACGAGCCGAGGAGCGTCCGTGAGCAGCTGGGCAGGCCGCAGTGCCGCCGAGATCGCCGCCGCCGTCCGCGAGAAGCGGGTCACGCCCCGGGAGGTGGTGGCCGAACACCTGGCGCGGATCGAGCGGCTGGACGGCCGGACCGGGGCGTTCCGGACGGTCCGGGCGCGGGCGGCGCTCGCCGAGGCCGACGAGGTGGCCGCCCGGGCCGACCTGGCCGGACTGCCGCTCGCGGGCGTGCCGGTGGCGGTCAAGGACAACCTGGCCGTGCGCGGGGAGTCGTGCCGCAACGGCTCCGCCGCCACCTCGGACGGCCCGTCCGCCGAGGACCATGTGACGGTGGCCCGGCTGCGTGCGGCGGGCGCGGTGGTGGCCGGCCTGACGAACGTGCCGGAACTGTGTGTCTTCGGCAGCACGGAGGGCCCGTACGGCATCGCCCGCAATCCGTGGGATCCGTCGCGCACGGCGGGCGGCTCCTCCGGTGGCAGCGCGGCGGCGGTGGCCGCGGGGCTGGTGCCGCTGGCGCTCGGCAACGACGGGATGGGCTCGCTGCGCATCCCGGCCGCGAACTGCGGCCTGGTCACGCTGAAGCCGGGGCCCGGGGTGGTGCCGGCCGGGATCGGCCACGGCGACTGGTTCGGCATGGCGGAGAACGGGCCGCTGGCCACGACGGTGGAGGATCTGCGGCTGGCGCTGGGCGTCCTCGCCGGCGCGGAGTTCGCACGGCGGGAGGAGCGGGGCCCGTTGCGGATCGCCGTCGGGCTGCGCAGCCCGGTCGCCGGGGTGCCGGTGAGCCGACCGTACACGAACGCGGTGCGGCGGGCGGCCGGGGCGCTGGCGCGGTCGGGGCACCGGGTGCGGCGGGCGGAACCGCCGTATCCGCTCTCCCTCGGGGTGACCGCGCTCCAGCACTGGACGGCCGGGACGGCGGCGGACGCGGCGGGCCTGGACCCGGCCCGGCTGGCCCGCCGGACCCGGGTGCACGCGGCCGTGGGCCGCCGGTTCACGCGCACGGTGCGCACCGGGGCCGCCCGGGAGCGGCTGCGCGCCCGGCTGACGCCGTTCTTCACCGAGTACGACGTGCTGCTCACCCCGGCCCTGGCCCGCCGCTCCCCGCAGGCCGGGCCGTGGCACGAGCGCGGCTGGCTGCGCAACGTCCTGGCCAACTCCGCCTGCTCGCCGTTCACTCCGCCGTGGAACCTGACCGGCTGGCCGGCGATGTCCGTGCCGGTGGGCACGCTGCCCTCGGGCGCGCCCTGCGCCGTACAGCTGGTGGGCCGGCCGGGCACCGAACCCGTACTGCTGGGCGTGGCCGGGGAGTTGGAGGAGCTGCTCCCCTGGCGGCGGACGGCGGGAGTGTGACGGCAGGACCTAGTCCAGTGCCCGGTACATGATGTGCAACCCCACCCTGCCGTGGCGTGGGTGCTCGAACGCCTCCGGGACGGTGCCGAGGACCGTGAAGCCGAGGGATGTCCACAGGGCGACGGCGGGGTTCGTCTCGACCACGGCGTTGAAGACCATCGCGCGGTAGCCGTGGACCCGTGCCTCGGCCAGCACATGGAGGGCGAGGGCCCGGCCGGTGCCGCGGCCGGCGTGATCGGGGTCGACCATGAAGCCGGCGTTGGCCACGCGGGCGGCCGGTCCGCCGTAGTTGGGGGTGAGGTAGGCGGAGCCGACCACGGTTCCACTCGCGTCCTCGGCGGCGTAGACCCGCTTGGCCGGGCTCATCCACAGCGCGCGGGCCCCTTCCTCCGAGGTGCGGGGATCCCAGGTGTAGGTCTCGGCGGCGGCGACGATCCGGTGCCAGAAGGGCCAGATCCGCGGCCAGTCCGCGGCCGTGGCTTCTCTGATCAGCATGGGCGTGAGTCTGTCACGCACGCCCATGCGGGCGGCGGTCGCGAGGGGCCGGGAGGGTCAGTCCACGCTCGGCAGGATGTGCGGCTCGGCCAGGTCGTCCTCGTATCCGGCGAGGCGGATCGGGGCGGAGCGGGCCCACACCTCGAGGCTGCCGAGTTCTCCGGGCCGGCGGCCCCTGCGCTCCGTGCGTTCCTCGGGGCGCTGTTCGCGATTCGTCTTCTCCGGTGTCACCGCGCACTCCTTATGTGTCGGGTCACCCTCGGGGCATACCGGACAGTCTGCGTCACGGCGCTGGACGCCCGCTCGGGTCTGGGTGGAAGGCCAGGTTCGGACGCGGTGGCGCCGGTTCTCCGCTGCCGGAGCAGGCCGATGTGGACCGGCGCGCCCCAGGACGGACGGTGGGTGTGGGTGAGACCCCGTACTGTTGTCCGCCGACTCCCAGACTAACCAAATGAGCGGACATCCGCTCGATAGGGAATGCAAATAAGGTGTAACCACTGTGCTTCGCGCGGCCACCCAATAGCCCCCAATATGGGGCCTTTTCCCATAAGATGCTCACTCGTGCGATGCCCGAAATCACCCGTACGGCGGATATGAGCGAACGTCTCTTCGAAATAAGTTGGGGGCAGTTGACCGACCCGGCGCAGTTCAAGTGCCGTTGGCCGGGCGGCAAACCGGACATGATCTGCTGACGCGGCAACGGCTGTCTCGCGGAAGGACTGACGCATGGAGCTGCGCAGCGTCGAGGAGCTGATGGACCTGCTGTACGCCGGCCGGCACCGGCACGCGCTGCGGGCCGCCGCGCTGCTGCGCCGCGGCCGCCCCGCCGACAAGGAGCTCCAGGTGGCGGCCCTGGTGCGGGGCATCGGGCCGGTGCTGTGCCCGGGCGACGAGGCGGCCCGGGCCGGGAGCGCGGCCGAGGCGGTGCGCTCCCTGCTCGGGGAACGGGTGTCCCGGCTGGTCCGCGCGGACGCGGACCCGGCCGACGACGATGTGCTGCGGCTGCGCCAGGCCGAGGAGGAGAGCCGCGCGGCCGCCTTCGACGCGGGCGTGCTGGAGGACTGGCGCACCGTGCTGGAACTGCTGGCGGCCGGCCGGGGAGCTCCCGGCCAGCACCCGCCCCGCGCTTACCACTTGCCCGGTGCGTAGTCCTTCAGGAAGACGCCGTACAGGTCCTCGCCCGCCTCGCCGCGCACGACCGGGTCATACACGCGGGCGGCGCCGTCGACCAGGTCGAGCGGGGCGTGGAAGCCGGCCTCGGCGAGGCGCAGCTTCTCGTAGTGGGGGCGCTCGTCGGTGATCCAGCCGGTGTCCACCGAGGTCATCAGGATCCGGTCGGACTCGAACATCTCCTGGGCGCTGGTCCGCGTCACCATGTTCATCGCGGCCTTGGCGGCGTTGGTGTTCGGATGGCCCGCGCCCTTGTAGCCACGGCTGAACACGCCTTCCATGGCCGAGACGTTCACGATGTACGCCCGCCCGCTCGCCGCCTGCCGCGCGGCCTCGGCCATCGCCGGGCGGAGCTTGCTGATCAGGATGAACGGCGCCGTGTAGTTGCACAGCTGGGTCTCCAGCAGCTCGACCGGGGAGATCTGGTCGATGGTCTGCACCCAGGTGTTGGTGTCGACGACGTCGGGGAGCAGGCCGCCCGCGTCGATGGCCGTGCCGTCGAGGTGCCGGGCGACGCTGGCGTTGCCCGCGACGAGCGCGAGGTCGGCCACCTTCTGCGCGTCCAGCCCGCTGGTGCCGACGGGCAGCGCGGCCAGGCCGTCGACCGCGCCGGAGTTGAAGGCGCCGATGACGTGGTGGGCGGGCAGTTCGCCGGCGGGCAGCGGGGCGCTCTCCCCGTCGACCAGCGCGGCGTAGGCGGAGGGCAGGCGGCGCACGGTCTGCGTGGCGTTGTTGATCAGGATGTCCAGCGGGCCCGCCTCGGCGACCCGGTCGGCCAGCGCGACGGCCTGGGCGGGGTCGCGCAGGTCGATGCCGACGACCTCCAGCCGGTGCAGCCAGTCCGCCGAGTCCTCCATCGCCTTGAAGCGGCGGATGGCGTCCTTCGGGAACCGGGTCGTGACGGTGGTGTGCGCGCCGTCGCGCAGCAGCCGCAGCGCGATGTACATACCGATCTTGGCCCGGCCGCCGGTGAGCAGGGCGCGCTTGCCGGTGAGGTCGGCGCGGACGTCCCGCTTGGCGCGGTTGACATCGGCGCAGTCGGGACAGAGCTGGTGGTAGAAGTAGTCGACTTCCACGTACCGGGACTTGCAGGTGTAGCAGGAGCGCGGGCGCTGGAGTATGCCCGCGATCCTGCCCGCCTCGACCTTCGAGGACGGCAGGATGCCCTCGGTCTCGTCGTCGATGCGCTCGGCCGAGCCGGTGGCGGTGGCCTCGGTGACGGCGCGGTCGTGGGCGGTCTTGGCGGCCCGGCGTTCCTGGCGGCGGCGCTGCTTGACCACGCGGTAGATGTGCGAGGTGGCCCGGCGCACCTTGATCGCGTCGGGGTGGTCGACGTCGAGCTGGTCCAGTTCCTCCAGCACGCTCAGGCAGACGGCGAGCCGCTCCGGGTCGATACCGGGCCCGTAGACCATCTCGTCCATGGACGCCGAGCCGTCCTCTGTCACCGTCATCGCGTTGCCGTTTCCCTGGTCACCCGAGCGGCGCTCCGACTCGCGCCCGCTGTCGAACAGCGAATTTTACGGAGCGCCGGGCCGGTGGGCCAAACCGCCGCCGGTTCGGCACCCGCGGCTCACCGGCGACCGCCCCCGCACCGGGCCCGCCCGCCCCCTGCGACAGCGGTCGGTCCAGCCGGTGCGGTGAGATCGGCCACAGAGGCGGCTGGGGGATCCGGTCCGCACCGGGCCGCACGAGCCGTGCCCCTGGACCGGCCGGCGCCGAGCCGGTCCCGGAGGCGGCCGGGGCCCGGCGCTCAGTGGTCGCAGACGGACAGCAGGGCCGCCGCCTCCTCCGGCACCGCGCGCGCCAGCCGGTCCAGGTCCGGCACGGCCCGCGCGTCGGCGACGAGCCCGAAGTGCACGCGCCCGCGGTAGGTGGAGATCGCGACCGCCAGCGCCTGGCCGGGGGCGAGCGGGGCCAGCGGGTACACCTCGGTCAGCTCCTGGCCGCCGAGCCGGAGCCCGGGGCCGGGCAGCGGCACGCTGGTGACCAGGATGTCGAACCACAGCCGGGCCGCCTGGCCGACCAGCGGACCGCCGAGCCGGTGGCCGAGGGCCGGTACGTGATCGGCGAGCAGGGCCACCGCACCGGCGCCCCGGTCGGGCCCCGCGTCCTTGTTGCGGACCATCGCGGTGCGCACGGTGCGCAGCCGGCCGAGCGGGTCGCTCTCGTGCACCGGGAGCGGTGTCAGATACCCCGAGAGCCGGTTGCCCTGCGGCTGCGCGGCGTGCGGCCGGCGCCGGGAGACGGGGATCAGGGCGCGAGGGGCCACGCCCTCGCTGCCGTCGCCGCGCTCGTCCAGCCAGCGGCGCAGGGCCCCGGCGACGACGGCGACGAGGACGTCGTTGACCGTGCCGCCGGCGCTCTTGCGCACCCGGTGCACGTCGTCGATGTCGAGGACGGCCCCGGCGACGCGGCGGGTGCCGCTGGGGGCGCAGGCGAGCGCGGCGCACGGGCGCATGCCGAGGGTGGACCGGGCCAGCGAGGCGCCGATGTCCAGGGCCCGGCCCAGGTCGGTGAGCACGCCCCGGGCCAGCCCGGGGACCCGGGCGGGCAGCCGGCGCGCGTCGGGCAGCGGGCCGCGCGGCGGCTCGACGGCGCGGGGCGCGTGCCCGGGCAGGCCGACGGGGTCCAGGACACCGGCGGCGAGCTTCAGCGCGCGCAGCCCGTCGGCGAGGGCGTGGTGGAACTTGAAGAGCACCGCGAAGGACACCCCGTCGGCTCCGGGCAGCACATGCGCCTCCCACGGCGGCCGGCCGCGCTCCAGCGGGCGTTCCATGAGCCGGCCGGCGGCCGCGTGGAAGTCGTCGGCGGGGGCGTGCAGCCGGACGTGGTCGAGGGGGTCGAAGTGCGGGTCGGTCTCCCGGGCGGCGGCGCCGAAGGCGAGCGGCTGCCACAGGTCGCGGATGCGCAGGCGCAGACCGGGTACGGCGGCGGCGCGCGCGGCGAGCAGGTCGGCGGCGTGCGCCCCGGCGGTCGGCGAGTGCGCGCCGAAGACGCCGAGTGCGCCGAGGTGCATCGGGTGCCGGTCGGTCTCCATGTTCCAGAAGGCCAGGTCGAGGGGGGCGAGCAGATCGGGAGTCACGGGCGTGCCTCACGCGTCGGCGACGGGTGGAACGACGGTGCGTCACGGTCACCTCAGGACCGGCGGTGCCGCTTCGGGTGAGGTGCCCCACGCCGACGGGCGCGGGCCGACGGTGAAGGCGAGCGAGCGCAGGGTGCGCAGCGCGCGGGTGGTCAGCCAGGTCCGGCCGTGCGGGGTCCCGTCGGCGCGTACGGCCTGGATGTAGCGGTCGGTGGCCGAGGTGCCGGGCGCGGTCACGGTCAGCCTGCCGCTCGGCCAGTAGCGGCGGTCCAGCGCCATGTCGACCCGGTCGAACACCGGGGTGGTCAGGCCCCAGGTGCCGTAGCCGGGCTGGACCGGGAACAGCCCGATGGCCGACAGCACGTGCCAGGCGGACATGGTGCCGAGGTCGTCGTTGCCGGTCAGGCCCTCGGGGCTGTCGGTGAACAGGGTCAGCGCCGCGTGCACCACGTCCGTGGTCTTCCAGGGCCAGCCGGTGGACAGGTAGGTGTAGGGCGCGATGAGGTCCGGCTCGTTCATCGGGTTGTAGACGCTGGCGTTGTAGTAGGCGTACGGGTCGCCGTGCACCCACACCTCGCGCGCGGTCTTCTCCGGGTCGGCGAGCAGCCGGTCGTAGGCGAAGAAGGCGTCGAGGCGGGCGTCGGCCGCGCGGCTGCCGCCGATCAGGCCGACCAGGCCGGGCACGTCCTGCGGGACGAGCCACTGGTACTGCCAGGCCGTGCCCTCGTGGAAGCCGGTGCCGCGGGCCGGGTCGGGCGGGCCTGCGAAGGCGCCGGAGGCGTCCCGGGCGCGGAAGAAGCCGGTGGCGGGGTCGAAGATGTTGCGGTAGTTGCGCGATCGGGCGGCGTAGCGGGCGGCGTCCTCGTGGTGCCCGAGTCCGCGGGCCATCTGGGCCAGCATGGCGTCGGCGAGCGCGTACTCCAGGGTGACCGAGGCACCGTAGTGGTAGTCGGAGTCGCCCGCCTTGGCGTACGGGCGCCCCTTGACGTAGGGGGCGAAACCCTTGGCGATGTACTCGGCGTTGGCCTCCCGGCCGACGCCCGGGTACGCGGCCGGCGGTACCCCGTCGGCATTCTTGCGCAGCGCCCGGTAGGCCCGCTCCTCGAAGCCCTTCAGCAGGCCGGAGTGGTAGGCGGTGGTCAGGAAGGGGGTGACCGGGTCACCGGTCATGATGTTGGTCTCGACCGGACCGTACCCCCACTTGGGCAGCCAGCCGCCGTCCTCGTCGACCGCGACCACCGACCGGGCCATGTCCCGGGCCTCGCGCGGCGCGAGCAGGGCGAGCAGCTGGGCCTGGGTGCGGTAGGTGTCCCACAGCGACCAGTTCTGGTAGTAGGTGAACCCGCGGGCGCGGTGGACACGGCGGTCCCAGCCGAGGTAGCGGCCGTCGGCGTCGCCGCCGACGTTGGGCGCGAGGTACGAGCGGTAGAGCGAGGAGTAGAAGGTCCGGCGCAGCGCGGGCGTGCCGCCCCGCACCCGGACGGCGGCCAGCCGGCGCTCCCACTCGTCACGGGCCCCGCGGCGTACGGCGTCGAAGGACCGGCCGCCCTCGGCGCGCAGGTTGGCCGCGGCGCCGGGCGCGTCCACGTACGACAGCGCGGTGGTCGCCTCGACCGTGCGGTTGCGGGTGGTGTCGAAGCGGAGGTAGGCGCCGCCGGGTCCGGTGCGGGCGCCGGGGGTGACGGTGCGGCCGTCCCAGGTGCCGTAGGCGGTGAAGGGCCGGCTGAAGCGGGTGATCGTGTGGACGGTGTAGGGGCCGGTGTCCCGGCAGAAGCCGTGGCCGGTGATCTCGGTGCGCACGGTGCGGTCGTCCAGGATCTCCACCGCGCTGCGCACCGGTTTGTGCAGCGCCTGGGCCGCGTTCAGCAGGACGTTGGCCTTCCGGGTGGCCGGGAAGGTGTAGCGCTGCACGCCGGTGCGGGCGGTGGCGGTCAGCTCGGCCCGGATGCCGGAGCCGAGGCCGACACGGTAGTAGCCGGGGCTCGCCTCCTCGTCGTCGTGCGAGAAGGCCGCCGCGTACTGCGCGTAGTCCGTGCGGGTGACCTCGCCCGTGGTGGGCAGCACGGGCAGGTCGCCGCCGATGCGGCAGCCGACGCCCGAGAGGTGCACCAGGGAGAACCCGCGGATGCGGTTCTGCGCGTAGTCGTAGCCGGTGCTGTGCCCGGTGTCCGGGGAGAGCTGCACCATGCCGAAGGGCACGGCCGCGCCGGGGAAGGTGTTGCCCTCGTTCCGGCTGCCGATGAACGGGTTCACCAGCTCGGTGAGGCGGCCGCCGGCCCGTTCCGCGGCCGGTGCGGCGGGGGTGACGGAGGCGGCGAGCAGCGCGGACGCCACCAGCACCCCGGCCGTGCACCAGCGCGTACGCCGGGTCCCTGTCATGTGGATGACCTCCCCTGCTTGGACATCGTTGCCTGCATCCTGAGGGCCCGAGGGCGCGAACCCGGGCATTCCGGGTGCATGGCGTGGAACGCGTCGCACTGAGGGGCGCTCGTGGACGGGGGGCGCTGTTCCGGGCGCCGGGGTCGCGGGGAGGTCAGCCCGGGCGGCGGGAGTGACAGCAGTCGCCGCAGAGTCCGCCGCCGGGCACCCGGTAGTACAGGCAGCAGCTGCGGCGCCGGAAGGACGAGCCGGTGCGCACACCGGTGGCGTCGAGCAAGGGGTGGGCGAACAGCTCACCGGTGAGGGCGCGGGTACGGGCGGCCACATCGCCCCGGCCGTGCGCGCGGGCCCAGCGGCCGAGTTCCCGGGCGGTCGCGGCCAGCGCGGAGCCCGCGTTGCCCCACAACAGGCCCGCCGCCACGCCGTGGCGGGCCCGCAGCGCCGCCGTCAGGGGCTCCAGATGGCCGTGCAGTACGGTGCCGGCGAGCGCGGCCGCGTCCCCGGGCAGGGGGCGTACCTCGGTGAGCCACAGGTCGTCGGGGGCGGTGGCGCGTACGTCCCAGCGCAGCAGGCGCGCGTCCAGGTCGGGCAGCCGGCCGTACAGCACCGCACAGCCCAGGGCCGCCGACCACAGCCGGGCGGCCAGCCCCTGCTGGGCGAGGGAGGCGGCCACCCGCGGCTCGGCGGTCCGCAGCCGCTCCCCCACCACGGCGACCCGCGCGGCCACCGGGTCCCGCTCGTACGGTGTTCCCTCCGCGTACCCGTCCGCGAGGGCCGGCAGCCGCCTCGGGTCCGCGTCGCCGGGCGGGCCGGACAGGGTGCGGAGGACGAAGAAGCCACCGAGCGGGCGCAGCGCGGCGAGAGCGGGGTCGAGAAGCACAACAGGCAGTCCTACCAGGCCCGTTGCCGGGGTGGTGCGCCGGGTGCCCGGCCGGCGTCAGCCTGCCAAGGTACGACCGGAGTGCCGGCGTACTCCAAAAGCAGTAGGAGGCATTGCGCTCAGGGACGACGACGGGGAGATCCCGGGCGGGCAGAGTGTCGGCCATGGAAGCCGATCGCACACGGGCCCGGGACAGCCACTCCCCCCAGAGGAGACGCCGATGAGCGCCCTGGCGTTGTCCGTGCTCCTGTCGGTCGTCTCCGCCCTCGCCTACGCGGGCGGAGCGATCGCGCAGGAGCAGGTGGCGGTGACCTCCGCCGACAGCGTCCCGCTGCACCGGCCGGGCTGGTGGGGGGCGCTCGCGCTCAACGGCCTCGGCGGCGCGCTGCACGTCGTCGCCCTTGCCTGCGGGCCGCTCAGCCTGGTCCAGCCGCTCGGCGCGCTGACCATCGTCTTCGCCCTGCCCATGGCGGCGCTGTGCGTCGGCCGCCGGGCCGGGACGAGGGCCTGGCGCGGGGCCCTCATGGCCACGGCCGGCCTCGCCGGTCTGCTGTCCCTGGTCGGCTCCAACGCCACGCACTCCCTCGCCGCCGGGCAGCGCCTGGCCGTCGCGCTGGTCACCGGCGCGGCGGTGGCGGCCCTGGCCTTCGCCGCGCTCACCGCACGCCGGCATCCGGCGGTCCGCAGCGTGCTGCTCGCCACCGCCTCCGGCGTCGCCTTCGGCATGTCCTCGGTGTTCACCAAGACCGTGGCGGTGGACTGGACCCACGGCATCGACCTGGGCGCCCTGCCGTCGCTCGGGGTGATCGTCGCGTTCTCGGTCGCCGGCGTCCTGCTGTCCCAGCTGTCCTACCGGCACGGCGGCCTCGCCGCGCCGCTGGCCACGCTGACGGTGGTCAATCCGGTGCTGGCCGCCGCGGTCGGCGTGCTGATGTTCGGCGAGACGTTCCGCCACGGCACCCTGGGCACCGTGCTCGCCCTGGGCTGCGGAGTGGTGGCGGCGGGCGGCCTGATCATGCTGACGACGGAGCGGCTGGAGAACGCGGGGGCCGCGCGGGCCCTCGGAAAAGCCCCGGCGGAAGCCGAGCCGGACGCCCCGTCGCGGACGGCGCCGACCGCTTCCCCGACGACTGTGCCGACCGCCCCGGCCGCTGCCTCGCCGGCTGTTCCGGCGGCGTCCGCGGCCGCTTCCGCGCCGCCTGTCGCGGCCGTGCCTCCGGCCGGGCCGCCCTGCGCGCAGGCGCTGCCGGACGCCGCGGGCCCGGCGCCCGTGGCCCGCAAGGCGCGGCCCGGTGTGCCACGGCAGCGCGGGGCGGCGGACACCGGGGTGGACCCGGCCGTGCGGACCGGAGCGGACCGGGCCGGGCGCTCCGCGAGCGGGGCCGGAACGCGGGGAGCCGGACGTGCCGGTTCCGGCGCCGGGAGCGGTGCCGAGGCGGCCGGGTCGCAGACCGGGAGCGGGACCGGGACGGAGGGCGACGGCACCGCCCCGCCGGCCGACACCGCGCCCCCGCCGCCGCACACCGCGTCGGCCGATGCCGCGCCCCCGCTGCCGTGCATCCCGCTGTCCGTACGCTTCCACGTGCCGGTCACGCTGCCGGCGCCGGTCGCGCTGCCGCCGGCCCCGTGTCCGCGTCAGATGCTGACGCCGCCGGCCCGGAGGTAGGCCAGCGGGTCGACGTCCGAGCCGAAGCCGGGCCCCGTCCGCACCTCGAAGTGCAGGTGCGGGCCCGTGACGTTGCCCGTGGAGCCGGAGCGGCCGATGCGCTGGCCAGCGGTGACGCCCTGACCGGTCCGTACGGAGATGGCGGACAGATGGGCGTACTGGGTGTAGCGGCCGTCGGCGTGCCGCAGCACCACCTGGTAGCCGTACGATCCGCCCCAGCCCGCGGCCACCACCCGGCCGGCCGCCACCGCCCGCACGGAGGTGCCGGTCGGCACGAGGAAGTCGACGCCGGTGTGATAGCCCTTCGACCAGTGCGAGCCGGCCACGTGGTAGCCGGTGCCGACGGACGCGGTCACCGGGGCGACGCGCGCGTGGTGGGCCGGGGGCGGGGCGTGGTGCGTGCCGGGGTGCTCCGAAGGGGCTTTGCGCTTCGGGGACTTGGGCGCCTTGGGGGGTGCGGTCCTGGTGTGGGTGCCGTCCAGGCTGAGCCGCTGCCCCGGCATGATCAGGTCGGGATCGGTGCCGATCGTGGCCCGGTTGCCCGCGTACAGCGCCCGCCAGCCGCCCGGCACCCGCTGCTCGCCGGCGATGCCGGAGAGGGTGTCGCCGTGCACCACGGTGTACATCTCGGCCCGGCCCGCGCGGGACTGCGGGGTGGTCTGCGGCCGTACGTCGCTGACGGAGGAGGCCGGCCGCGCGCCGGCCCGCGCCGGGCGGACGGCCGCGGAGTCGGTGTGCGCGTCCGCCGCCCCGCCGCCCCGGGTCAGCCCGGCGCGCGGCGAGCACGCCGGCCAGGCACCGGGTCCCTGCCCGTCCAGGACCTGCTCGGCGACGGTGATCTGTTCCGCCCGGGTGGCCAGGTCGGCGCGCGGCGCGTAGCGGGTGCCGCCGTACGCCTCCCAGGTGGACTGGGTGAACTGCAGTCCGCCGTAGTAGCCGTTGCCGGTGTTGACGCTCCAGTTGCCGCTGGACTCGCAGGCGGCGACCTTGTTCCAGGTGGCCGCGTCGGCCGCGTGCGCGGTACCGGCCGCGACCAGCGGGATCGCGAGGCCGGCGCCGCTCACCGTGACGGTGAGTGAGGCGCGGTTGATCCTGTTCGGCTGGTACCGGCGGTGCCGGCCGCGTACGGCCATGTCCGAATTCCCCTCGGCATGCGTCAGGAGGGGCAAAGGTAAGCGCCGCGAACTGACCATGACAAGACGGGGAATCGGCCTGCCGCACGGGTCAAGTGGCCTGGAACAGACCCTGGTCGGGCCGGGCGGCGGCCGGTGACCGATGCGGACGGCACTCCCGCCGCGTACCGGTGTGGGGCGGGTCGCATAGGCGTTCGCCGTCGTGGCACGTCAGGATGGGCACGGGTCCGTACTGACGGAACCGTAGTCATGAGGCAACGAGAGAGCAGGCGGTATGAGCACTTCAGCGCAGATCGGTGTCACGGGCCTCGCGGTGATGGGCCGCAACCTCGCACGGAACTTCGCACGCAATGGCTACACGGTCGCCGTGCACAACCGTACGGTGTCGCGGACCAAGGCGCTGGTGGAGGAGTTCGGGCAGGAGGGCGACTTCGTCGCGGCCGAGACCGCCGAGGAGTTCGTGGCGGCGCTGGAGCGTCCGCGCCGGCTGGTCGTCATGGTCAAGGCGGGCGAGCCGACGGATGCGGTGATCCAGGAGTTCGCCCCGCTGCTGGAGCCCGGTGACATGATCATCGACGGGGGCAACGCGCACTTCGCGGACACCCGGCGCCGGGAGCGGGAGCTGCGCGAGCGGGGCATCCACTTCGTCGGCGCGGGCATCTCCGGCGGCGAGGAGGGCGCGCTGCACGGGCCGAGCATCATGCCGGGCGGCTCGGCGGAGTCGTACGAGTCGCTGGGGCCGATGCTGGAGAAGATCTCCGCGAAGGCCGCCGACGGGGCGCCGTGCGTGACGCACGTGGGTCCGGACGGTGCCGGGCACTTCGTGAAGATGGTCCACAACGGCATCGAGTACGCCGACATGCAGCTGATCGGGGAGGCGTACCAGCTGCTGCGGGATGTCGCCGGGTACTCCCCCGCGCGGATCGCGGACATCTTCCGCACCTGGAACACGGGCCGGCTGGACTCCTACCTGATCGAGATCACCGCGGAGGTGCTGTCCCACGTGGACGCGGCCACCGGCCGGCCGTTCGTGGACGTGGTGGTGGACCAGGCCGAGCAGAAGGGCACCGGCCGCTGGACCGTGCAGATCGCGCTGGACCTGGGCGTCCCGGTGTCCGGCATCGCCGAGGCGGTCTTCGCCCGCTCCCTGTCCGGGCACGCGGCGCTGCGGGCCGCCTCGCGGGACCTGGCCGGGCCGAAGCCGTCCGCGCTGGGCGAGGCGGAGGCCGCCGCCTTCGCGGACCGGGTGGAGCAGGCGCTGTACGCGTCGAAGATCGTGTCGTACACGCAGGGCTTCCACGAGATCGCGGCGGGCAGCGAGGAGTACGGCTGGGACATCGACCTCGGCGCGGTGGCCGCCATCTGGCGGGGCGGCTGCATCATCCGCGCCGCGTTCCTGGACCGCATCCGCGCGGCCTACGACGCCCGGCCCGACCTGCCGAGCCTGCTGTCGGACGAGACGTTCGCCCGCGAGATCGCCGAGGCGCAGGACGACTGGCGGGAGGTCCAGATCGCGGCGGTACGGCACGGAGTTCCGACGCCCGGCTTCGCGGCGGCCCTGGCGTACTACGACGGCCTGCGCTCCCCGCGCCTGCCCGCGGCGCTGACCCAGGGCCAGCGGGACTTCTTCGGCGCGCACACGTACCGCAGGGTGGACCGCGAGGGCGCGTTCCACACGCTGTGGGGCGGGGATCGCGGCGAGGTGTCGGCGTAGGCGGGCGGATTCCCCCGTGCCCCCCGGGAGCTGCCCCGGGTAGTTCCCTGGGGGGCGCGGAGCCGCCGAACCGGGTCACGGCATGTGTTCGCGGCTATGTGTTCGCGGCTGTGTGGGGGGTCATGCCCGGCCCGTTCTCCCCGGCACGGTGCTCAGGTGCGGTGAGGGGAGGGCCCGGTTCGGGGTTCGGCGCCGGTTCCGGGCCCGGCGGTACGGGAGACGGTGACGGCCCCGGCGGACCCGGGTGGGGCGGCGCCGGTGGCGGTGTGGGACCGGGGCCCGGCGGCGGGGTCGGCTGGGGGACCGGCTCCGGCGGCGGGACCGGCGTGGGATAGGGATCCGGCGGGGTCGGGGTCGGGGTCGGGCCCGGACCCGGTGCCGGGCCGGGCGGGACCGGGTCGGGATGCGAGTGGGTCATCGTGCCCTCCGGGCTGTCACGGGACGTCGCCTCTGGACTACTTCCCCGCCTACCCGGTGCCCGCGCGGCCACTCACCCGAGGGCAGCACCGACCGGGTCAGCGCGCGACGCCGGCCCTTCGGGCCGTCTCGCGCCCTTCGGGTTCAGAACCGCCCGGGGTGGGCGCGCAGCCAGTCCTTGGCGGCCGACAGGAGCCCGGGGTCGGCCGGCGGGGCGACCTCGGGGTGGCGCTCGGCCCACTTGACGACGTAGGGGCACAGCGGGGCCACCGGGACGCCCTCGCGCTCGGCGAGGGCGTACAGCTCGCGGGCGAGCGATCCGGCGATGCCCTTGCCCTCGTGGGCGGGCTCGACGATCGTGTGGACGGGGACGAGGGCGCGCGCGGGCGACTCCAGCACGAAGTACTCGATGCGGCCGGCCACCTCACCACCGTCGACGGCCTCCAGCCGGCCCGCCGCCCGGTCGTCACGGATCTGGATCTCGCTCATGGCCTCGCACGCTCCTGGTCCATAGGTCAGCCGGTCAGGCCCCTACGGCCTGCGGGCTGCGCTGCTGGTCCGACCCGGGCACCGGCTCGGACGGGTCGGCGCCGAGGGACACGATCCGGTTGCCGGCGTCGACATGTACGACCCGGGGCCGCAGCTCACGGGCCTCCGCATCGGTGACCTGAGCGTAGCTGATGATGATCACCAGATCACCGGGGTGGACGAGATGGGCCGCCGCCCCGTTGATCCCGACGACCCCGGACCCGCGCTCCCCCTCGATGACGTACGTCTCCAGCCGCGCGCCGTTGGTGACGTCGACGATGTGCACCAGTTCCCCGGGCAGCAGATCGGCGGCGTCGAGCAGATCGGCGTCGATGGTCACGGATCCCACGTAGTGCAGGTCGGCCTGGGTGACGGTGGCACGGTGGATCTTGGACTTGAACAGAGTACGCAGCACTTTGGACTCCTGTATGACGGCTCCCTGCCTGCTTTGTGCAGGTCAAGGGCGCTATCACTCTACAACTGGCCCGCGCCTGACTCGAAGACTGTGAGGAACATCGCTGCTCTCTGAGGGTGGCGCCCCACACCAAGCCGCTGCTCGGGCAGCCCTCTCGCGATGTCCGAGGTCTGATGCTGATCAGTTGCTGACTTACCTGACGTCAGGTCAGGTGCCCCCACTGGTCAGCGAGCCCAGGATGGGGCAGGTCCGCCTCACAGGGTGACCATACCTCTGACCTGCAAAAACCGGGGTGTCTCAGATGTCGATGCCGGTGGTGCGGAACTCCTCCGGTACGAGAAGACCCGCGCCCTTGATCTCCTTGCTGGCTTCGAGTACGTCCTTCACGGTGTCGATGCCACGCCAGTAGCTCGAGAGCCGGTAACCGATCAGGGCGCCCTCGATGGCCAGCTGCGGGAACGTGCTGTCCTCATGGTCGCCCTTGTCCGGCAAGAGCCCGACAACGTGGGGTTCGAAGACGTAGATGCCTGCGTTGATCCAGTAGGGCAACCGTGGGGACTGGACGAAGCCGCGGATGCGGTCGTTGTCCAGGTCGGCCACTCCCCAGTTGGACCGGTACGGGGACAGGGCGACCGTGACGGCCCCGCCCTGATGCGTGTGGTACCGACTCAGGCCCGCGAGGGAGTCGGTGCAGATGACGTCGCCGTTGAGGACGAAGAAGGGGCCGTCTTCGGGCAGTCGCTCGGCCGCATACTTGAGACCGCCGCCACGGCCCAGAGGCTGGTCCTCGATGGCGTAGCCCACGGTGACGCCGAACCGGGAGCCGTCGCCCACGTAGTCCTGGATCATCTCGTGCTTGTAGCCGCCGCTGATCATGACGTGTTTGACGCCGTGCTCGGCGAGCCACAGCAGCTGGTAGCCGACGATCGGCGCACCCGCCACGGGAACCATGGCCTTGGGCGCATCGTCCGTATACGGTCGCATCCTGGTCGCCTGGCCGCCGGCCAGGATCAGCGCTTGAGTTACTGGCATCACGTTCTCCGGAGTCATTGGCCTGTTCTTGCGGCGGATCAGTGATCGCGTGCTGATCCCATGCTGTCGGGCGCGGCAGCTGTATTTCCGGGCCGTGGCTGCCGGTCCTGGACTACGTGCCGGCGCTGGTGGCAGGGTTGCGTGACGGCTTGACGGCAGCGGCGTCAGGCCGTCCAGCGCGGACGTGTTCCGTGTCGCGGACGGCCGGGCAGGTGGTGCGAGAACAAGGCGCCGTGAGCTGGACGAGTTCGAGGCAGGTCAGCAGGACGAGCCGGGCGCCGGCCGATCGGGCAGATTCCGCTGTGGTCGTGGCAGCGGCTGTGGGTGCGAGCACGGCGGCGGTGAGCGGGGAGAACCGTGACCGGCGCATGCAGGTGTTCCCAGCGCGTCACTTGGCCCCCGGCCAGGCCGATCATGGTCTGCCGTGCTGGAAGGTCCCCTCGATCCGCCGCCGGCGGCGGCCGGTCACGTCCACGAGCCGGGCGGGAGTGACGTCGCCGGACAGCCGGCAGGGGAAGGGGAGGGCAAGCCGGTGCGGCGGTCCCGGGCGGACGACCAGGACGCCGGCGCCGTCCGGGTGTCCGCCGGGGACGTCGCCCGCCCGGACACCAAGCCGGGTCCAGCGTACTCGCGGGTGCCCATCGTGCCGTGTCCGGACCGCATGCGCATGCAGTGCTGCGGCAGTACCTTGTCGATCATCCGGCGGGCCCGCCCTCCGCGCCCCGCTCCGCCGGCCACGACTTCTCCATCCGCGTGCGGAGGCCGGGGCCGGACAACGTCCCGGTCGCGGTGTCACCAGCTGTCGGCGGCCGCCAGCAGCTCGCCGTAGTCGCGCGTCCGCGATGCCTGCTGCAGGTCCGACTCGACCATCATCTGCATCAGTTCCTCGAACTTCACCGTGGGTGCCCAGTCCAGCGCGGCCCGGGCCATGCTGGAGTCGGCGCACAGCGTCTCCACCTCGGCCGGGCGGACCAGCGACGGGTCGACCACGACGTGGTCCTCCCAGTTGAGGCCCACGGCGTCGAAGGCGATGCGTACCGCGTCGCGGACCGAGTGCATCACACCGGTCCCGATCACGTAGTCTCCCGGCTCGTCCTGCTGGAGCATCAGGTGCATCGCCTTGACGTAGTCACCGGCGAAGCCCCAGTCACGCACCGCGTCGAGGTTGCCCAGCGCCAGTCTGTCCTGCATTCCCAGCTTGATCTGCGCGACGGCCAGTGAGATCTTCCTGGTCACGAACTCGGCACCGCGGCGCGGGGACTCGTGATTGAACAGGATTCCGGAGACCCCGTACATGTCGAACGACTCACGGTAGTTACGCGTGATGAAGTGGCCATAGGCCTTGGCCACCCCGTACGGGCTACGGGGGTGGAACTGCGTCGACTCACTCTGTGGAGTCTCCGCGACCTTGCCGAACATCTCCGAGGACGAAGCCTGGTAGAACCGGATCCCACCGGATCGGGTCGACCTGGACGTGTTCAGTCCACTCACCATGCGAATGGCCTCCAGCATGCGCAGCACGCCGGCGCCGTTGATTTCCGTCACCAGTTCCGGCTGCTGCCACGACATCGGCACGAACGAGACGGCACCGAGGTTGTACACCTCGTCGGGCTGGATGCGGTCCAGCGCCGAGACCAGGCTGGCCTGGTCCATGAGGTCACCGTCCACCAAGGACAGATCGGATACGAGGCGGCTGATCCGTGACTTTCGCGGGTTGGCCTGCCCTCGCATCAGGCCCCATACCTGGTAGCCCTGCGCCAGCAGGTGTTCTGCGAGGTACGAGCCGTCCTGGCCGGTGACCCCAGTGATAAGAGCACGTTTGGACACGAAATCCCCTTACGTCGCCACGGGAAAGGACGACCGCTACGTCCAGTGAGTTTTCGCGGGAGCAGTCCTTGGAGGTGACATTCACAGCCGCAAGTCCGCGGTGTCAACGGAAGTCGGGGCACCCTAGTGCATCACTGGGAATCGGCACGGTTACTCATCGGGACTGGGGAATTTCCAGTCAGGAAGGGGACGTACTCGTCTCTGACGACTGCCCCGAGGAGACCTCATGCCCATACCCGGCACCGACGCAGAGCGCTGGCTGCGCCGCTTCCGGCCCAACGCCAGTGCCCGTGTGCGGCTCGTCTGTTTCCCCCATGCGGGCGGCTCGGCGAGTTTCTACCACCCCGTCGCGATGGCCCACGCCGCCGCCACCGACGTCGTGGTCCTCCAGTACCCCGGCCGCCAGGACCGCAGACGTGAGCCGCTGGTGCGCAGCGTCGCAGAGTACGTCGGTCACATCGCGCCGATCCTCGAGCAGGAAAGGCCCTTGCCCACTGTCTACTTCGGACACAGCATGGGCGCGGTACTCGCGTTCGAGACGGCCCTCTCACTCGCTGACACCCCGGCCTCGCCCCGAGCGATCGTGGCGTCCGGCCGGCGCGCGCCCGCCACGCACCGGGACGAGCAGGTGCACCTGCGCGACGACAATGGCCTGCTGGACGAGTTGCGGCAGCTCAACGGCACCCGGGCGGACCTACTGGGCGACGAAGAGATCCTGAGGATGACCTTGCCGGCGGTGCGCAGCGACTACCGGGTCATCGAGACCTACCAGGCCGTGCCGGACCGCACGGTCGACTGCCCGATCACGGTGCTGGTGGGCGAAGGCGACCCGAAGACAACCGTCGCGGAGGCCGACCGGTGGCGCGAGCACTCCACCGCCGCCTTCCGCATCCGCACATTCCCCGGCGGCCACTTCTACCTGGCCGCGCACCAGGCCGAGGTGAACGCCGAGTTGGCGGCCACGCTGTCCGCCGCCTCCAAGGGACCCGCCATCAGGTAGTCGCCGTGGGGCCGCTGCCGCACGGCGTGTGCGGCAGCGGCCCCGGCATGTCCATGGTGGCCGACCCGCGTAACGCTGCGGCATGGCCACCGGCATGCCGGCCGTGCCGGAGCGGCGGGAGAAGCGGCTCGCAGAGCTGCGGGCCGCCCGCGCGAACCGAGGCCGAGGCCGCCGGCAAGGCCCGTTGCCACGCGCGCGCGGACGACGAAGGACGCCGCCGTCGGTGACGAGCAGGCTGCCGTTTCCGGGCCATGTGCTCGCCCACGACGTGGCGTCCTTGTCACGCGTCCACGGAGCGGGGACGGGGCCTGCTCGGCGACGCCGGATACTGCTGCGAGGCCATCGCGAGGCCGTGCAGCGGCTTGGCCGTCGTACGCCTGGATGCAGGCGCCATCGCTGTCAGCTGTGGGCCAAGCCCGGCGGAGCCGCCCGCACCCGTCGGGGATCCGTCGTCGAACCCCTCCTCGGCCTCTTGGGGAGCTGCCGAAACGGCCACCGGCTTCTGCTACGGAGTCGGTACGGCCGCCGCCTCCCGCTGCGGAGACAGGACGATGGCGGCCACCGGCCGCCTGACGCGGCCTCCTCGAGGTCTTCCGGCGCGACACACCGGAACGGCCGGCATAGCTGCCATGACCGGCTGAACAGCCGGGCGCACCCATGCGCCCATGCGCCACATCCTCACCGAGCCGTGGACCGACGGACGGGACGAATCCGAGCGTTCGGGCGGTGGGAGCCGGGCGATCACGCCCGGCTCCCACCGCCGACGGCTGCCCGACCAGGCACCCGTCACCGAGACACCTTCCTAGTTCAGACCCAGCTCGTCGTCGAGCATGCGGAACATGTCATCGTCGGTGGCCGACTCGACGTCGAAGCCGTCCTCTTCCTGCTGATCTGCCGCCCACCTGCTGCGGAGCACGTCCAGCCGGCCGGCGATCTGCCGATGCAGCCGCTCGTCGTCCACCGTGGTCTCGTCCAGCGCGCGCTCCAGCCGGTCCAGGTCCGCCAGCAGCGCCGCCGGTCCCGTCGGTTCGTCGGCGACCAGCCTGGGCAGCAGATGGTCGACCAGCTCGGCCGGTGTCGGATAGTCGAACAGCAGTGCCGCGGGGAGCCGCTGACCGATGGCCTCACCGAGGCGGTTGCGGAACTCGACGGCGATCAGCGAGTCGAACCCGAGGTCCTGGAACCGCCGGTGCGGGGAGAGCTCTGCCGCGCCACCGTGCCCGAGGACGGCGGCGGCGTGCCCGCGGATCAGGTCGAGCACCAGCTCCGGCCGCTCGGCGGGCGCGGCCGCTGCGAGTGCCGCGACGATCCCGCCGCCGTTCGGCGCGGTGGCCGCCGCACGGCGGACCGGAGTGCGGACGAGGTTGCGCAGGAGTGCCGGTACCTCGTCCGAGCCCCGCAGGCCGGCCAGGTCCAGCCTGACCGGCACGGCCGCCGGGCCGTCCGC